>NZ_CP101456.1:2716726-3395908 GCF_024362485.1 Natronobeatus ordinarius
CAATCGGGCACTCGGCAGAACTCCTCTCGAAGCGCCGTGTGGAGCGCCGATTCTGGGTGGGAGAGGGAACTCGTCCTCGAGTCGGCGGCTTGGGTGACTTTCAGCCGACAGTAACCCCCCAACTGCCGTAGACGGGACTCTCAGGTGGGTGAGATGTTCGCTGTTGAATACTTGGGAAACGAAAAGTGGGACCGCCGAGAGTCGAACTCGAGTCCTACGGACCCCATCCGCAGAGGATACCACTACCCCACGGTCCCGCAATTTGAACCACGAGTGTGTTCGGTTTAAGGGTGTCGTTTCGGTCACGGTCTGCGGTGGGTTACCGACCGGCGGGTTCGGTGTCGATCCAATTTCGGTTACCGACGTCTCCGGAGCGAGAGCGTTGACGTCGACACTAACGTGAATCCTCGAGGGGCGGAGGGACGACGACGGCGTCCCACAGGGAGCCGTTGGAGAAGGCTATGGAAGCAGTCGGCCTGCGAGTCACCGTCACTCGACGGTGACTGTTTCTGACGCGACGATTGAGCCGTCCATCAAGCCGACAGTGACCTGTTCGCCGCTCTCGAGCGGTCGCTCGGTTTCGAACGTCCGAACCTCGTCGACGGGCATATCGTCCGGCCTCATGTGTCTATCCCCCGATAGCGAGATACGGTCGCGCCAGTCGATCTCCGTGCCCGTATCCAGCATCGGCGCGACCGAGCCGTCCGAGAACTTTCCGTCCAGCAGGTAGTCCTCCGGGACGGTAATCTGGATCGTGATGGACGTATCACCGTCGCGTGGGTTCGACGCGAAGGAGACGTCGAGGTCGGGCGCGTCACGGACCTCGATCGGCTCGAAGGCCGCGTCGGGGTCGAGGTGCTGGCGGTGGAACTCGTAGATGTCCCGTTTCACTGCGTTAGGGACCGTGTGACCGACGTCCTGATAGACGTGTATCTGGGCGTTCGCCCCGGCGTCGTCGTAGACGGATTCGCAGTACGGCATCCGATCGTCTTGCATGTCCTCGCCGTAGACGTCGAGCGCGATCGATCGCAGGGTGTCGTTCCACGCGTCGTCGTACGGAATTGTGTCGTTCTCGTCTGCGCTGCCCATGTAGATGAACTGCGGAACCGACGACCAGGTCGCCTCGTCGAACTCGTCGCCGGTCAGGTCTCCCACGTCTGCAACCCCGATCGGATACGGGAGGTCGTGGCCGCCGTCGCGTTCGAGCGGGAGGATCAGTGTGCCGTTGACCCCGCCAGCTGTGACGGCCCGGACCCGCTCAGGGTGGAGCGCCGCGAATCGGTTGACGAAGTTGCCCGAGGCAGAGAATCCGTTCAGGTGGAACTCCGGCGTGGCGTCGTACCCGATCGACGCTTCCAATGACGCCCGGTAGTGATCGACCATCGCGAGCAACTGAAGGTCCACCCGTTCGAGCGGTCCGTCGTCGATTTGCATCGTTTCCGCGTCGAGTGCGTGAACGTAGTGTCGCCAGCTCACCGGATCGCGCCGAGGACGGGGAAAGATGGGGACCAGATACGGGACGCCGAGTCGTTCTGGAACCTCTCGGCGCCAGGAGTCCGAATCGATTCGGTCCTCGGCTCGAGATCGGTGGACGTCGAAATCGTCAGAAGGTATGCCGGTGTTGTTCGGTTCGACGTACACTGGCCCGCTTGACTCGAGCTCGTCCGGTACGTACGCGAAATAGGGGTAATTGAAGCCGAGATCCGGCTCCGCCTCGACGAACTGGACCTCGCCGCGCGTCAGGTTCACGAGGTCGAGCAACACCGAAGCGGAAGCGGACTCGATCACGCCGCCATCATCGCCGTCGACGAGCCGAACCGTCACCGTCTGTGGCTGTTCGAGCGGTTCGGTGTACTCGATGCCGTAGTCGGCTAACTCCCCGCCGGCGTCGAGCCAGATAGTCGCCGCCAGGGAATTTCCCTCCTCGTCGACGATTTCCAGGTGCGCGTCAACCGCCGTCTCGACGGCGTCGAGTCGCAACCGGTCGTGGGCTATCTGATCGGAGACCGAGATCGTCGCCTTCGCCGAATCCGACCGGTTATCGGTGCTGTTCTCATCGCTGGTCTCGTCGCTCTCTAGGAACGCACACCCCGCAATCAGTGCGCCGATCCCGGCGGAGGCCGTGGCGAGCATCGTCCGTCTACGCTGTCGGTTCGGCTCATCGTTCCGTGTCATCTGATTGGTTAAGAAATCGAACCGTTCCCTATTTGTAAGTATCTGTCACACGGTCGAAAGAAGAGGCGAGCACTCTCAATGCGTGAGTCGAGCGCCCAGTGATACACTCGTCTGCACTCAGCAGGCGTCCCCTCGCCAGTTTCGTTGTCGAAATCCCCGACGTGTCGTGATCTCACGAGGATGGCGCAGTCGTTCGTTCACTGGACCCAGACGCCCCTCGTTCCAGCGGCTGTTGCACGCACGCCTCCACGGCGCCAGCGAAATCCCCAGCCACCACTGGCGACACCGTTGCACTCACGGACGTGCTGATCTTTCGTGCCGGATGTGAGAGACGGGTCTCGAGTACAGGTAACGGGCTAGCGACGTCACAACCATAGAACTGTTCAATACGCTCATACGGATCGTTGTCCCGTGTTACCGGCAATCGCTTCCCCGTTCGAGCGATCACTGGGACCGAATCACAACAGACCGTATCAGTCGCTAATGAACTTGTTGTCGCGCCAGTTGACCCCGCCTTTCGAGCCCGTTCGCTCTCGTGGGCCTTCGACGACTTCGACGTCGGCTGGCCGGGGTTCGCCGTCGACGATTCTGGTGGCCTCGAGTTGGCCGTCTCGTTCGGAGATTGCCGTCAGCGTCCCCTTCTCGGCCTCTTCGGCGATCTCACACAGGACGAGGAACATCTCGTACTGGAGCAAGGAGTTCTGGAGGACGGTCTCGCGGTCGCCTTTGAACGCGGCGAACTCGACGAGTTCGGACTCGGGCTCTTCTTCCTCCTCGTCCCAGCGGAACGAGCTACGACGTTCGTCGGGGTCTTCCTCGTAGACCCGGTTTTCGGTGACGCTGGCTTTCAGCTGTGCCGTCGGCGTGTACTTGCTGATGCTCTCGTCCTCGGCGACGGCCTTGAGGATGAGCGTGTTGTTCCGGCGGGTGATCTCGACGTCGGCGACGCCGTCGGGATAGGTCGCTTCCTCGATGTGATCGCGAAGCTCCTCGAGTGGAAGTTCGAGCGTCGAGTGGAGTCGATATACGTGTCTGGAACTGGAATCCTCTGTTGACATGGTGGGAAGGTGTACGACGAGGTCTTCTCTACCCCCTAGTACGAGGGCGTGACTTATATGGCCTGCTGTTGCGTTCTTACTCGGTTCGGAAGTATGAATCCCTCGTTTGGCCCGTGGTCGTCACTCGACCGACAGCGTCGCCTCGAGTTCGCCTCGCTCCTCGAGTTCGGCGAGAATGTCAGAGCCGCCGACGAACTCGCCGTCGACGAACGTCTGGGGGATCGTCTCCCAGCCGCTGTGGCGCTCGAGTGCGACCCGGTACTCGTCGAGCGACTCGAGGACGTCGACGGTTTCGACGTCGTCGCGGTACTGCCCGATGAGCCCGAGCGCGCGCCGGGAGTAGCCACACTGGGGCATGAGCGCGGTTCCTTTCATGAACAGGACGACGTCGTGCTCCTCGAGGGTCTCGTCGACGAACTCGTTGACCTCTTCCTGGTCGTAACCGGTGTTCGGCGGGAAGTCCATGTGAAGGAGTTAGAAACGCGTCCGGATAGTCCTTGCGTCACCGGGCCCCACGACGGGTTCCGATCCGGTCGGTCGACGGCGAGGGGATCGGTGGCGACGCAAAACCGGGATGGGTCGGCTCAGTAGGTCGCGTCTTTGATATCGGGGTCGAGGTCCCCGAACGCCTCGAGGTACTCGAGTCGCTCTTCGCGCAGCGACGCGGCGGCGTCCTCGTAGTCGTCGACGTGGTCGGGAACGTAATACTCCTCGATGTCCAGTCCCGGGACGGTTTCGGGAATTGTCAGTCCGGTCCGTTCGTCGTCGGTCCACTCGACGGTGTCACGGGCGAGCTCGGTGAGAATCGTCACCGACTCGGTGACGCCGACGTCTTTCGATTCGTCGCCGAGGTAGCCGGTGTTGATGACGAAACAGTCGACGTCGAGGTCGGCGATGAGGTCGCGGAAATGGTTCCCTTCCTCGCCCTCGGAGCCGACGATGAAGGGGTTCGTGCCGACGACGCGGATCGACTCGCCGGCGCGGGAGGGGTCGCCCGCGCTGGTCTCGATCGATTCACCGAGCATGAACGCGACGGCGGCTTCCTCCTCGTCGAGTTTCGCGACCGGCGGCATCAGTGGATTGCGAGTGATGAAGTAGACCTGATCGACGCGGTCTAAGTCGATCTCCTCGTCGGCGCTCGCCAGCTCCGAGCGCTGGACGATCGCCCGGGAGTTCTTCCCGTAGCGGGGTTCGTCGAAGTCGACCGTGCCGTCGTCGTCCACGGCGACGTTCTCGAGCACCGCGGATTCGTGGGTTGCGGCGTGGTAGAGACCGGGCTGTTCGTCCTCGTCGAGGCCGATGGTCTTGATGTACAGTCCGCGGCCCTCGCTGCCGGCGACGGAGCCGTCGGGCAACAGCGCACAGACGTCGTCCTGGAGCATGACCGCTTCCTCGGGCTCGTCCAGCCAGAGCCCGTGGGAGGTGAGCGTCGACTTGCCGGTCGCCGAGAGGCCGAGGAAGACCTGTCCGACGTCGCGCAGGTCGCCGTCGGCGTCACGGACGCGAACGCGCTTGCTGCCGGCGTGGAGCCCCAGTCCGCCGAGTGCTTTCGTCCGATACATGAACAGCCGGAGGAAGGACTTCTTCGCCTCGCCGGTGTAGTCGCTTCCCAGCGCTGCCGTGAAGCCCTCGTCGGGCTCGACGCGGATCGCTACCTCGTCGTAGTCGGGAATCTGGACGGTGTAGAAGTCGGGTTCGCGACCGTCAGTCGGCTCGAACAGGTTCGCCCAGGCGAGCGCGATCCGTGAGAACTCCTTCGGGACGAACAGCCGGCAGCAGAAGGTCGCGTCGGGATGGCGGCCCATGAGCCGATCGATGCAGACCATCTCACGCTCGCCGGTGAGTTCGATGGCGTCGCCGAGCAGGTCGTAGTCTTCGCCGGTGAACTCGTCGTCGATCGCGTTCTTCGTCCGATCGGAGCTGCGCGAGCGGAACTCGCTGACGTACGACGGGGATCCGTACTCGGTCGTCGTCTCGTCGTGAGCCGCGAACTCGCGAAGCTCCTCGAGTGTCGGATTGTAGACGACATTGCTCGCACGTTTCGGATCAGGAAGCCGTGTTCCCAGCGGACGGGGCTCCGTCCCGGTTTCGGACATATACATGAACCACCACCTCCCTGATGCATAAACCTGGAGGTTCTACTTCTCGTGTGCTATCTCGTAGCGATCGTCTACCTGCAGTATGGCAATTTGTAACATCCACGGTGGTAGGTGTAAGGATTTCATACGCACCTCAATGCTGTCAGCACTTCAGAATATTCTGGAGCCGATCACGCAGGGGCGGCCATCGTCGTACGGTCGCTGAGCAGTCACACCGAGTGCGACGAATCCGGGTGTCGATCGAGAGGGATACGCCTTTCAGCACCGCCATCCCATCGACGACTCGATGACGACCCTCGAGCGCATCCTCGTCTACCCGATCAAGTCCCTCGACGCGGCATCGATCCCGTCGGTCGCGGTCGTCGACAACGGCGGCCTCGAGTGGGATCGACGGTACGCGATCGTCGACGAGCGAGGAAGTTTCGTGAACGGCAAACGCGAGCCCCAGATCTACCGGCTCCGATCGGCGTTCGACCTCGAGCGCGAGACCGTCACCCTCTGGGAGCACGGGGGCGAGCACAGCGACGGCGGTGCCGGGGATGATCGACGAACGTTCCACCTCGAGGACGACCGAGCGCTCCTCGACGACTGGCTCTCGGCGTACTTCGGCCGCTCGGTCGAGCTCGTCCGAGACGACGAAGGCGGCTTTCCGGACGACACCGACGCGTCGGGCCCGACGGTGCTCTCGACGGCGACGCTCGAGGCTGTCGCCTCGTGGTTCGAGGGCGAAATCGATGTCGAGGGCGCCCGCCGACGGTTCCGGGCGAACCTCGAGATCGGTGGCGTCCCCGCCTTCTGGGAGGACCGGCTCTACGATCGGCCGGGCCGGGTGGTGCCGTTCGGGATCGGCGACGTCGAGTTCCACGGCGCCACCCCCTGTCAGCGCTGTGTCGTCCCGACCCGCGACCCGGACACCGGCGAGCCCACCGCGGGCTTTCAGGAGCGCTTTCTCGAGCGCCGGGAGGCGACGCTGCCGTCCTGGGCGAATCGGGCACAGTTCGATCACTACTTTCGGCTGACGGTCAACACGAAGGTGCCGGAACCGTCGTGGGGCGAGCGCCTCGCTGTGGGTGACGACCTCGAGGTCGGCGAGCCGATCACCGACCCGACCGACGGGGTCGACTGAAGTCGGGAGCCGATCTCGAGGTCGCGAGAGCAGGTGTGTGACGACGACCGTCACCCACACGCTCCACCCGACACGTGTGTAACCGGTCAGTGCCAGTGAAGCCGTGCTGGCGGTTGTTCAGGGCTCGTACGGTCGAACGTCGTCGGTCGCGGGTGCGCCGAGTGCGAGGACCTCGACGGGAGCATCCGCCCGTTCTGGGTTGTACGCCCGGTGTGGACTTTCGGGTTCGACGACGAACAGCGATCCCTCGTCGACGACGTATTCCTCGTCTGGAGTTTCGACGTGCAAGACGCCGCTGACGACGTAGAACGCCTCTTCCTGCCGTTCGTGATAGTGATAGCGTAGCGGGATCTGTTCGCCCGGTGCCGCGACCACGTGGCTAATTCCGAGCGTCTCCATCCCGATGGCACGTCCGATCGATCGAAAGTCGCGGCCGGACGTGTCGAACGGCTCGACGTCGGCCGGATCGACGAGGTGATATCCCATAACACGACGTATCGCTCCACTCACGTAAAATGACAGGTCATTCGAGCGACGTGTCGCTATCGACTCAAACGCCCCAGATCGCGACGATGCCGAGGGTCGTCACGACCGTCAGAATAAGTTGCAACGGCGCTCCCACGCGCGCGAAGTCGGTGAACTCGTAGCCGCCGGGGCCGTACACCATGAGGTTCGTCTGGTAGCCCACCGGCGAGAGCAGCGGCGTGCTCGCGGCGAAGACGACCGCGAGGAGAAACGCGTACGGCTCCGCGCCGAGTCTGACCGCCGCGTCGAACGCTACCGGGATCATCAACACCACACTCGCGTTGTTGCTCAGCAGTTCGGTGAGGACCGCCGTGAACAGGTAAAACAGCGCGAGCACGACGATCACGTGGAAACCGCCGGCTCCCGAGACGGCCACACCGGCGAGAAGGGCCGCCGCCCCGGTTCGCTCCATCGCCAGTCCGAGTGGAATCAGGCCCGCGAGCAGGAAGATGACGCTCCAGTCGACCGCGCCGTACACCTCGCCGGGCTCGAGCACGCCCGTCGCGACCATCAGGACCGCCCCCGCGATCGAGGTGAGCAGGATCGGGTAGCGCTCGAGCCCGGCGATCAGGACGACGCCGGCGACGATGGCGAGCGCAAGTGGGAGCTTCGACCGGCGGTAGACGGGTCGAGTGTAATCGCCGGCGACGATCACGTCCCGGTTGCGCTCGAGTCGCTCGAGGGACTCCTCGCTCGCCTGGACGAGTAGCGTGTCACCCCCGCGGAGGATCCGCTGGTCCATCCGCGTGTGGACGATCTCAGGGCCGCGGCGCATCGCCAGCACGGTCGCGTCGTAGCGCTCGCGGAAGTTCGTGCTCGCGAGCGTCCGCCCGACCAGGTCGCCGTCGGGGGCGACGATCAGTTCGGCGAGGATCTGCGGGGCTGCCCGCTCGGCCCCGTTCGCGTCCGTCTCGAGAACGGCGTCGTCAACCTCGAGCCGGGGGAGCAACTCGAGTCCCGCCACGTCGGCGACGTCGATGACGGCCTGCCGACCCGTGCGGACGACGAGGACGTCGCCCGCCGCGAGTTCTTTCTCCTCGATTGCGGTTCCGAAGACGTCAGGGCCGCGCACGAGCGTTACCGCCTCGAGATCGACCTCGAGGTCGGCGAGGGCCTCGCGGACGGTCAGGCCGACGAGCGGGGAGCCCTCGGGGACGACGACCTCGGTGAGGTAGGCGGTCAGCTCGAACTCGTCGGTGAGTTCCTCGCTGGGTTCGATCCGATCGGGGAGCAGTCGCGGCGCGAACAGCAGCAGGTAGAGCGAGCCGACGACGAGGACGAGCGCGCCGAGGGCGGTGAATTCGAACATCGTGAACGGCCGACCGAGGTACGCCTCCTGGGCCACGATGCCGCTCGCTAGCAGGTTCGTCGAGGTGCCGATGAGCGTCAGCATGCCGCCGAGCATCGAGGCGTAGGAGATGGGGATCAGGAGCCGCGAGGGAGACGTATTGGTCCGCGCGGCGAGTTCGTTCGCGACCGGGATCATCAGCGCCACCACGGGGGTGTTGTTGACGAACCCCGCCGAGAGTCCGGAGACGCCGATCACCGACCCGAGCTGGCGGCGCTCGTCGGTCCCGGCGAATTCGACGAGCTTCTGACCGAGTAGCTGGACCGCTCCCGTTCGTCTGACTCCTTCACTCAGGATGAACATCATCAACACGGTGATCGTTGCCGGGTTCGCGAAGCCGGCGATCCCCTCGTCGGCCGAGATGGTGGTCCAGGGCTCGAGGACGACCAGCGCGACGATGACCCCGAGGGCGGTGACGTCGAGAGGCACCGGCTGGACGACGAAGAGGGCGACGGCGATCGCGATGATCGCGAAGACGACGAGCATCTCCGCCGTCAGCGGCGGAATCTCCGCTTCGGCCGTCGCTGCTGGAATCGCAGGGAGCGTGACGAGCGACGCGATGGAGTGGGGCGCAGCGTGCATCTCGTGTGCTCGAGTCGAGATCGACCGGATCCGGAGCCGCCCGCTGGCGTGGCCGGTCTGTCACCGACCGGTCGGCTCACGGGACCGACACGGTTGCAGACAGAACGCCGACGGGGGGACGGGAGCGGTCGACCGATTCGGCCCCCGGAATCTACGTGCGTCGAATCGACCCGCCATGGAACAGCAACCACCACGTGAACACGTAAGGATTCCCCACAGGAATCGAACAGTATCGCCCCGATCGACGCCGGTCGCGTCGGTCGTCGTCGCGCGCCGCGACCGAAAACCGAAGGCGTTACTCGAGTCGGCGCCGCGCTCTCGAGCATGAACGAATCGTTCGAGGTTATCCCGGCGGTCGACGTCCAGGACGGCGAGGTCGTCCAGCTGGTCCAGGGCGAGCGCGGCACCGAGAAACGGTACGGCGACCCGGTCGAGGCGGCCGAACGGTGGATCGACGCTGGCGCGGAGACGCTCCACCTGATCGACCTCGACGGCGCGTTCGAGGGCGAGCGCGCCAACGCCGAGGCCATCGACGCCGTGGTCGACGCGGTCGACGTTCCCACGCAGCTCGGCGGTGGGATTCGAACGGCCGACGACGCCACCGGCCTGCTCGAGCGAGGCGTCGACCGGGTCATCCTCGGCACCGCGGCCGTCGAGAACCCGGAACTCGTCGCGGAGATCAGCGAGGCGTATCCGGAGAGCGTCGTCGTGAGCCTCGACGCGAAAGACGGCGAGGTCGTCGTCGAAGGCTGGACCGAAGGAGCGGGAATCGCTCCCGCCGAGGCCGCCGATCGCTACGAGGGCCTCGGCGCTGCGGCGATCCTCTTTACGAACGTCGACGTCGAGGGTCGACTCGAGGGCGTTCGCACGGAACCGGTCGAAGAACTCGTCGCGGCGACCGACGTGCCGATTATCGCCAGCGGCGGGGTTGCGACGCTCGAGGACGTGCTCGCCCTGCGCGAGGCCGGCGCGGCGGCCGTCGTCGTCGGCAGCGCGCTCTACGAAGGGCAGTTCACGCTCGAGGAGGCGCGGGCCGCGCTCGAAGCCGGATCGGTCGACTGAACCGGCCGGAGCCGCTCACCGGCCGTAGATTAGCCGGTCGGCCGTTCGGTCGAGCCAGTTTTTCATTCGGCCAGCGTAGACAGCCGGTGCCGAGACGAGGCGCAGCTCTCGCTCGTCGACCTCGATGTACCCCCCTTCGAACGGATCGTGACGCGGCCGTTCGTCGTCCGGCTCCGTTCTGTCGTCGTTCACCGCGTCGACGACGGTGGTGAAGCTACACCGACCACAGGTTTCCTTGCCCCTCGAAGTTCCCATACTGGGTTGTGATACGTGGTTCGTCGTGATAAGTGCACCCACGGGATCGATGCCGGTGAACACGGAGGTCCACGAGAGAGTGTGAGCGTCGGTGGTCGGTCGACAGTATATTGATGATCGCGTCGCTACGAGAGGACCACGAGAATGCGGGGACGACGATGACAGACGCAAATTCGCAACCAGACCGACCCGACGACGTGCCGGTGTGGGACGACGAGTACGTAGACGCCGTCGCGAGGCGGCTCATGCACCACTACGACCTAGAGCGTGGGTGCACGATCGACGGGCGACGATTCGAACTGTACGGGCAGATGCACGTCCTCCACGAACGCCACGCAGTTCATCCGAAGCTGTCGTTCGCTCACCACGAGACTGAAGAACACGTCTTCGCCACCCGGATCGACCGGCCGACGGTCGAGGATTTCGAGCGACTCGAGGCGCTCGGCGAGCGGTTGGCCGACGAGTGGGTCGACGCCGACGAAGATCACTACAGCACGGACTTCTCCTTCGTCGTGGTCGCGGCGGAGCTCCCCGAGTCGGTCCGGGAGTTCGTCTCGAGCTACGAGAACCGAACTCTGCTTCGCTACGGCTACTACGGACACTACGAGATCAACCTGCTCTGTGTCGTCCCCGAACGGGAGACGACGGTAGCGAGTCAGAACGCCGACGTCGAGCAGGCGTTCAGAATCTGGGAACCGATCGTCAAAACGGAGCCGGGACGGGTCGGTCGGTTCCTCGAGTGGATCTCTCGGTGATCAGTTCTCTTCTTCCGGCTGGCCACCATCGGTGACCGCGTCGGCCCCGACGCCGGCTCTCGATTCGCGGATGTTCGTCACACCCATGTAGATCAGCGAGAGCGCCAGTGCGACGAGCACGAGCGCGATCAGACTCTGCAGTGCGAGGGCGACCGACGCGGCGTTCAGTTCGCCGATCTCCATGATCGCCTGCGTGTTCGAGAGCAGAGCCAGCCAGACCAGTCCGACCGTGGTCACGACGGTCATGAACACCAGCGGGACGCCGGTAGTCAGGAGCTGTTTGGTGTCGCTCCAGTTGGCCAGCCAGACGGTCGCGACGAGCAACGCGAGCACCGCGAGCAACTGGTTGGCGCCGCCGAACAGCGGCCAGATGCTCTCCCAGGTCCCGGAGGCGACGAGGATGTAGCCACCGAGTGCAATGACGGCCGCGTTCATGTACCGGTTGGTCATCGTCTCCTGGAAGGTGGTCTCGGGCGTTCCGATCAGCTCCTCGATCATGTACCGCCCGAGGCGGACCGCGGTGTCGGTACTGGTGAGCAAGAAGCTCAAGAACAGCAGGGCGATGAACGTCGATCCGACCGCGGCAGAGACGCCGAACACCGTCACGAGCGCCCCGCCGCCGGCCGGGAAGATCGCGATCGCGTTCGCGAGCCCGTCGGTGACGGTCGCCGCCGCGAGCGAAACCGCGATGATCGCCGTCACGGCCAGTAGCCCCTCGCCGAGCATTGCGCCGTAGCCGATCGTCCGGGCGTCGCTCTCCTTGTCGAGTTGTTTGGCCGTCGTCCCCGAGGAGACCAGCGAGTGGAAGCCGCTGATCGTCCCACACGCGATCGTCAGGAACAGGAACGGAAGCAGCGGCCCGAGTTCCGGGCTCACGAACCCGGTGAACGCGGGAACCGCCGCAGTCAGCGACTCGATCGTGATCGGGTCTTCGAAGCCAGCGACCGGGACGTCGACGCTGGTGAAGCCGACGACCGTGCCGACGATCACGCCGAGCAGCATTCCGGCGATCCCGACGTAGAGGATCGTCGAAGTGAGGAAGTCACGGGGCTGCAACAGGAGCCAGACCGGCAGCGTCGCCGCGAAGAACGTGTAGATGATCGTCAGAACCGCCCAGGCAGCGAAGTTGACGCCAAACTGGTCGGCCAGCGGCAGCCACGACAACGCCGCCCCGTCGCCCAGCAGGACGATCGTGTTGTCGGGCAGCCCCTCCACCTCGGCGATCGCGATCGGGAACTCGATCCCGACGAAGATCCCCCCGAAGACGGCCGCGATGAACAGCGCCGCACCCGGGAGGAACGGCCCATTGAACTGGTAAAGGTAGATTCCAAAGAGGATCGCGAGCACGATGTATACGATGCTCGCGGTCGCCGCCGGCGGGTACGCGTTCATCACACTTGCGATGAGGAACACGAACGCCGCGACCACCAGGATGGTCAGCAGGATGGCGAACCACAGCAGCATGTTCTTCCCGCGCTGGCCGACGTACTCGCCGATGATGTATCCGATCGACTTCCCCTCGTGGCGGACGCTCGAGGAGAGCGCCATGAAATCGTGAACGGCGCCGAAGATCGGGTTCCCGATGGCGACCCACAGCAGCGCCGGCAGCCAGCCGAACGCTGCGACCGCCGTTAGCGGTCCGGCGATCGGCGCACCCCCCGCAATGCTCGAGAAGTGGTGTCCGAGCAACACCGGTTTCTTCGATGGCACGTACTCCTGTCCGTCTTCGTATTTGTGTGCGGGCGTCTCGCGCTCGTCGTCCAGTTCGACCAGCTGGTTGGCCAGGTATTTCGAGTATCCAACATACCCGACCGTGAACGTTACGAGCACGAACACCACGAACCATATTACTTGCATGCTCTCACAACACGCTAACCCATATCATAGAAAGCTCTTAAAACCTTCCACATTAATTCATGCTATTCAGCCCCCAACACATCAATTTTCGGCAGTGACCAATATTTAATGAGAGTGTCCTGATGTGTGAGATTGTGTGGGTCACGTTCACGACTGGTCCGAGTCTCCAGTCGCCGACCGCCCCGTACCGGTGTCGTCGACGACGTCGGTACGAAGCTTCCCGGCGACGTCGCGGAGCAACTCCCCTTTCACATCGCGAACACGTGACTCGATTTCGGCGATAACGGGAACCTCGAGTGTGTCGTTCGCTTCCCGAATCCGCTCGCGTTCGCTCTCACAGCGGTCACGGAGGTACCGCGCTCCGCGCCCCTCCTCGTGGGGTTCGGGTGCTGGCGTCACCTTGTTCACGACCACGCCGCCGACGGTCAGGCCGTACTCCTCGAGCGAGCCGACCGCCCGCTCGGTCTCCCGAAGCGAGAGCGTATCGGGGTTCATCACGAGGGTGAACACCGCGTCGTTCCGGAGCGTCTCGCCGGCAAACGAGAACTTCTCCCGACGGTCCTCGAGCCGGGCGAGGATCGGGTCGCCTTCCCTGACCCGGCGGGGAGTCTGTCTGCCGATCGCCGCCTTCTCGTAGAGGTCGATGCTCTGTTCCCGTTTGGCGATCAGTCGCTCGATCCACCCCTCGAGTAGCTCCGGCAACGCGAGCAGCCGGAGGGTGCCGCCGGTCGGTGACGTGTCGAACACGACGCGGTCGTACTCGTCAGCGTCGCCCATGACGTCGATGAACCGGTCGAACAGCGCCGCCTCGTAGGCACCAGGCGTCCGGTGAGCCATCTCGAGCTGGATGTCGACCTCGTTGACCATCGTGGCCGACAGCTGCGCACCGAGCTCCCGCTTGAGCTGGAGGCGGTGTCGCTCGACCTCCGCTTCGGGGTCGAGCTCGAGCGCGTCGAGCCGGTCGTAGCCCTCGACGGCTCGGGGCGTATCGTCGAACTCCTGATCGAAGAGGTCACCCGTACTGTGTGCCGGATCGGTCGAGACGAGTAGCGTCCGGTCCCCGTCGAGCGCACACCGGAGGCCGAACGCACTCGAGACGGTCGTCTTGCCGACGCCGCCCTTGCCGCCGAAGAAGACGAATTTGCGGGCCATCGTCAGATGTGGTGGTGCATTCGGCCTTTCGCCTCGAACACCGACTGGCGGTCCCACATTCGGCGTTCCCAGGCGGCGAACTCCTGCTGGAGGTACGGGAGGAGTTCGGCGGTGTAGTACGAAACCGGGCTCGGGACGCCGAACGCGTCGGGGAAACAGGCGATCAGGAACGCGTCTTCGGTGTCCTCGGCTTCGATCTCGATCTTCTCGTAGGCCGGGTGAGAGATCATGCCGTGGTAGAGTCCCCTCGCCCACTCGTCGACCCACGTCCCGCCGAATCGCTCCCCGAACCACCGTTCGATCGCGTCCAGGTAGGCGGCGATCCGTTCGGCGACTGTCATGGCCCGACGTAGCGTATATCCCGACTAAAGGGTGTCGACACGGGCATCGGTGGGTCCGACTTCCGAACCCGACCGTACCGATCGTACCGACCCCCGAACCCGACCGTACCGACCCCCGAACCCGACCGTACCGACCCCCGAACCCGACCGTATATGAACCGCGCGTCCCTCCTCCCCTCCATGCGAGAGCGAACGCCGGTGACGGTCGTTAGCGGCAACCTCGGTGCGGGAAAGACGACGTTCGTGAACCACCTCCTCGAGAACGCCGACCGGCGGCTCGCCGTCCTGGTCAACGACATGGGCGACGTCAATATCGACGCGTCGCTGCTCGAGAACGCGTCGTCGCTCTCCCGGGAGGGGATCGCCGAGTTGAGCAACGGCTGCATCTGCTGTGAGCTCCAGGACGACCTGGCAACGGAGGTGCGGGCGCTCGCCCAGCGGTACGACTTCGACCACCTCGTCGTCGAATCCTCGGGCATCAGCGAGCCCGCGCCGGTGGCCCAGCTGTTCACCGTCGGCGACGCGTCGGCCCGCTACGAGGTCGACGCGCTGGTGACCGTCGTCGACGCCCGGGTGCTCGCCGAGACGTTCGCGGGCGAACACCCGGAACGCGAGACGCCGCCAGACGCCGAGGACCGGCCGCTTTCGGACCTGCTCGTCGAACAGCTCGAGGTGTCCAACGTCGTCCTGCTCAACAAGACCGACCTCGTCCCGGCGGCAGATCTCGAGCGACTCGAGGCGATGATCGCCGCCCTCCAGCCGGACGCCACGGTTCATCGGACGGCCTTCGCCGAGATCGACCCCGACGCCGTGATCGGCGTCGAGGCGTTCGATCCGGACGAACTCGGCGACCTCGCCGGCTGGCAGCGAGCGCTCGCGGAGGCGCGCGCACACGAACTCGAGACCCACGAGCACGGCCATACGCACGAAGACGATCACGACCACGCACACGACCAGAGCGACGGCCACGCACACGAGCACGGCGACCACAGCCACGACGGCTGTCACCTCCACCACGACCACCGGACGCCCGAGACCGTCTACGGCGTCGGCTCCGTGACCGTCCGCCGTCAGTGTCCCCTCGATCCCGATTGCTTCGCGTCGTTCCTGCGCGAGCTTCCCTCCTCGGTCATCCGACTGAAGGGGCCCTGCTGGATCGCGGGCGCCGACGACCTCGTGGTCCAGGTCAGCGGCGCCGGGCCGTCGATCTACGCGGAGGCCGAGGGTGAGTGGATCGCGACGCTTCCGGCGGCTCAGCGCCGGCTCTACCGGGAGAGCAACCCAGACCTCCCGTGGGACGAGGAGTTCGGGGACCGCCGGACCGAACTCGTGTTCATCGGCACCGACCTCGACCGGGACGAACTCGAGTCGGATCTCGAGGCGTGTTTCGTCGATCCGGCGGCCGTCACCGACGCCTCGAACCGGTTCCCGGCGGCGCCGGGCGAGCGGACCGTCCTCCGAGAGTGATCGGCGATGGGGGACACCTGGTTGCGGGGCTCGAGCCGATCAGACCAGAAACGGGATCGCGAGCAACACGATCAGTGCGATACCGATGGCGACGGCGTACAGAAGGTACGAGAGCCGTTGGTCGACCCCGACCGACGGGCGGTCCGGGTCGACCGTCCAGACGAGCTGATGGTACGCGACCGCGACGACCACGGCCAGTAACGCGGTAAGTACCACCAGGGACACCAGAGGGGAGACACCGAGTACCCCGAGATACAACGGTCCCCAGGCGTGGGTGATCAAGAACGCCGTCAACGCGACAACGAGGAACGGCACGGGGTCGATCGGCGTTCCATCCCGGTTGCGGGGTCGAAACCGCATGATCGACGTACATCCCCTGTGAACCAAAGCCTTGCCACATGTTGTCAATGTTATGGGTTTCGAAGGGAGTAAGCCATCTCGGTGAGAGCCTACCGAACATGAGCAGCGATCTCAAAGCGGGGATGCGTTCTTCCAAGGGCGACCCGAAGGTGCTGTTCGTGCTCAACGTCGCCCTGTCGGCGACGTTCGCGTTCATCGTCCTGTACCTCTCGGACCTGGTGGGGATCACCGAACTCACCTGGAGCCGGTTCCTCGGCCTGACGGCGATCCTGGTGGTCCTCACGTTCATCGTCACGTGGGACTGAGCGACTCGAACTGGACCACACTCCCCTCCCAGTAGCCGGCTCGAGTCGGCACCACTCGAGTCGGACCGACCGATTACTCGTCTTCGTCTTCGTCCTCGTCCTCGTCTTCGCCCGCCGAGAGCCCCTCGTTCGAATCGCGCTCGAGTGCGGGCGGGACGTCGCGGTACTCGGAGTAGCCGTCGAACCAGCGGACGATGCGCTCGAGTCGGTCGACGACGTGAGCCGGCTCCCCGGAGCGGGAGAGTTCGTGGCCCTCGCGCGGGTAGCGCACGAGGCGGGTGTCGACGCCGTACTTCTTGAGGCCGAGGTAGAACAGTTCGGCGGTGTTCGCCGGGGTGCGATAATCCTGATCGGAGTGGAGCACGAGCGTCGGGGTCGTAACGTCCGGGACGTGGGCGACGGGTGAGCGTTCCCAGAGGAACTCGGGTTCCTCCCACGGCAGGGTCCCGAAGTCCCCCTCGACCAGTTTGAACGCGTCGGTCGAGCCGTAGAAGCTCGTGAGATCGTAGACGCCGCGCTGGGAGACGGCGGCGCGGAAGCGATCGGTCTGGCCGACCGTCCAGGCGGTCATGAAGCCGCCGAAGCTCCCGCCGGTGACGTACTGTTCGTCCGCGTCGACGTACTCGCGTTCACAGACGCAGTCGACGCCGGCGAGCACGTCGGTCAGGGTCACGTCGCCCCAGTCGCGTTCGATCGCCGCGGCGTGGTCCTCGCCGTAGCCGGTCGATCCCCGCGGGTTGGACCAGAAGACGACGTAGTCGGAGGCGGCGAGCGTCTGGAACTCGTGCCACATCGTCCCGCTCGTGGTCCACTGGACGTGCGGGCCGCCGTGGATCTCGACGACGAGCGGATACTGCTCGTCGGGATCGAAGTCTGGCGGCGTCAGCACCCAGCCCTGGATCTCCTCGCCGTCGCTCTCGAACCACAGCGCCTCGGGCTGGGAGACCGCACGGTCGGTCAGGTACTCACGGTTGACCTGCGTCAGCCGCGTCGCCTCGTTCCCGCCACGCGTCGAGACGAAGACGTCGCCGGGGTGGTCCCACTCGCTCTGGACGTAGGCGACGGCGTTCTCGCCGACCGAGAAGCCCTCGACGGTGACGCCGTCGCCGTACACCGGCTGTGGCTCCGCACTCGCGTCGCCCGGCACCGACCAGACCGCGACCGAGCCCGTGTCGGGGGTGGCGAAGTAGAGCACCTCCTCGTCGGGGCCCCACTCGAAGCCGACGGCCGCAGCGATCGTCCGGTCCAGGGGCTCCGTCGGCGTCGTCTCCTCGCCAGTCTCCCGGTCGTGGACGCGAAGCTCCGTCTGCCGGAGCGTGAACCGCTCTTCGGGCGTCCAGGTGTAGGCCACGCGACCGTCTTCGGTCGCCTCGAGTCCGGCCACCCAGCCGGTCGTCTCCGCGAACGCCTCGGCGTCGCCCGACTCGAGGTCGTGTGCGTAGAGCTCGTACCGGATCGAGTCGTCCGGGTGCACCTCGTCCTCGACGGCTTTCGCGGCGTAGTAGACCGTTTCGTCGTCGCCCCACGCCGGCGCGACGGAGTCGTCGTCGCCGTCGGTGAGTCGCTCGAGTCCGTCCCCCCCCGCTGCGTCGCCCTCGAGGGCGGCTTCGACGTCGAGGACGTAGACGTGGCTGCGCCGGCCGTCGACGTACCGCTGGTGGGCGCGATAGATCAGCCGGTCGATCACCCGCGGGTCGGGTTCGTCGGGCTCGTAGTCGGGCGAGACGGCGAGGTCGCGTTCTTCTTCGCGATCCTCGGCGGTCGCCCGCTGAGTGAAGACGATGCGAGAGCCGTCGGGACTCCACTCGAGGCCGGAGACGCCGCCAGCGACCTGCGTGACCTGTCGGGCCTCGCCGCCGTCGGTCGGGAGGAGCCACAGCTGTGGCCGGTCGTCGTCCGCGCCGCGGGTGCTCACGAACGCGAGGTGTGAGCCGTCGGGGCTCCACCGCGGTTCGCTGTCGACGCCTTCGCTGACGGTGAACTGTTTCGGCTCGTCCCCACCGAAGGGGACGACGTACACCGTCGCCTCGTAGGATTCGTCGTCGTCGGGGACTTTCCGGACGAACGCGACGCGGTCGCCGTCGGGGGAGAGCTGTGGGTCTGCCACCTGGACGATGTCGTGGTAGTCGGACGTGGCGATCGTCTGCATGACCGGCGTCACCCACGCTCGCGGGTTAGGTGTTTCGATTCGTAGGAGCCGGAATCGAACCGTCGGCCGATACCGAAGACAGTCACCAGCGGCCGAAGTATACGATTGCGCGGTAAAATAGCGTGTAAGACAATCCTTCCACGGTGAAGTCGACGTCTAATTAAATGTTATTACGACGAACCGGATGTCGAGGTTATGGAACGAAACATCAAGCGCCGCAGGATTATCACGGCGGCCGGAGTTGTTGGCATCGCGACAATTGCAGGGTGTGTCGGCGAAGAAGCGACCGACGACGACGGCGGCGGCGACGACGATGGTGACCAGGTCAACGGCGACGACGATGGCGAGGACAACGGTGACGATACCGGCGACGACGACGAGATTACCGAAGACGAGTTCGAAGACGCCGAACCGGACGAGGACGGCGAGGTGATCGTCTGGCACGCCGGCGGTACCGGCGGGACGTACTTCCCGCTGTCGGGTGAGTTCAAGTCGATCGTCGAGGCGAACACACCACACGGCTTACAGGTCCAGTCGACCGGGGCGAGCGTCGCGAACGTCGGCTCGCTCGAGCGCGAGGAGGCCGACTTCGCCCTGATCCAGAACGACATCGCGTACTTCGCGTACAACGGGACCGGCATCGAGGAGTTCGAGGACGCGGCGGTCGAGAACCTCCAGGGCGTCGCGACGCTGTACCCCGAGACGATCCACGTCATCACGCAGGCGGACTCTGGTATCGAGACCATCGAGGACCTCGAGGGCGCGACGATCAACACGGGCGACCTCGGCAGCGGCACGCAGGTCAACGCCCTCCAGATCCTCGAGTCGGCGGGGATCGACGACTTCGACGAGGAGAACACCGACTTCGCGACAGCGACCGACCAGATCCGCGACGGCGACATCGACGCCTCGTTCATCGTCGGCGGCGCGCCCGTCGGCGCGGTCGAGGAGCTCGCGACGACCGAGGACATCGCCCTGGTCGAGGTCGCCGGCGACCTGCGAGAACAGATCAAAGCCGACGCCGAGTGGCTGGCCGACGACACCGTCGAAGGTGGCACCTACGAGGGCGTCGACGACGACGTCGAGACGGTGTCGGTTCAGGCGATGATCGCGACCCACGAGGGCGTCGACGAGGGAATCGTCGAGGAGATCACCGAGGCGATCTTCGAGAACACCGGCGACCTCACGATCGAATCCGAGGCGATCTCGGCCGACACCGCCCAGGACGGGATGCCGATCGACCTGCATCCCGGTGCAGAGACGTACTTCGACTGACGCAGCCGGCGTGTCCGGCAACAGGTCTGCCCCCGGTTCGAACTGAGCACGAGACGTTCAGCCCCGTGACTGGCAACTCCCATCCGATATCGTTCACCACGCCCAGGCCCGCGAGACCGGTGACGCCGCCAGCGACCTGCGTGAGCTGGTGGGTCTCGGCACCGTCGGTCGTACCCGATGGACGACGGGCCGGGAATAGAATGCGAAAGGATCTCTTGCAGTGAACAGTACAGATGAGCAGATATTACTACGTCGAACGCAGTAGTGGGTGCATGGTGCAACACATCAAGCGCCGCCGCTTCATCGCGGCGACAGGAGCTGCTGGACTGGCAACGATCGCGGGCTGTATCGGTGAAGACGCCGAGGACGATGACAGTGGCAACGGCGACGAGAACGGCGACGACGACGAGCTCACCGAAGACGAGTTCGAAGACGCCGAACCGGACGAGGGCGGCGAAGTGATCGTCTGGCACGCCGGCGGCACCGGCGGGACGTACTTCCCGCTGTCGGGTGAGTTCAAGTCGATCGTCGAGGCGAACTCACCCCACGGCCTGCAGGTCCAGTCGACCGGGGCGAGCGTCGCGAACGTCGGCTCGCTCGAGCGCGAGGAGGCCGACTTCGCCCTGATCCAGAACGACATCGCGTACTTCGCGTACAACGGAACCGGCATCGAGGAGTTCGAGGATGCGTCGGTCGAGAACCTCCGGGGCGTCGCGACGCTGTACCCGGAGACGATCCACATCATCACGCAGGCGGATTCGGGCATCGAGACGGTCGAGGACCTTGAGGGCGCGACGGTCAACACGGGCGACCTCGGCAGCGGCACGCAGGTCAACGCCCTCCAGATCCTCGAGTCGGCGGGGATCGAGGACTTCGACGAGGAGAACACCGACTTCGCGACGGCGACCGACCAGATCCGCGACGGTGACATCGACGCCTCGTTCATCGTCGGCGGCGCGCCCGTCGGCGCGGTCGAGGAGCTCGCGACGACGGAGGATATCTCCCTGGTCGAAGTCTCGGGCGACCTTCGAGAACAGATCAAAGCCGACGCCGAGTGGCTGGCCGACGACACCGTCGCGGGCGGTACCTACGAGGGCGTCGACGACGACGTCGAGACGGTGTCGGTCCAGGCGATGATCGCGACCCACGAGGGCGTCGACGAAGGGATCGTCGAGGAAGTGACCGAGGCGATCTTCGAGAACACCGGCGACCTCACGATCGAGTCCGAGGCAATCTCGGCCGACTCCGCCCAGGACGGGATGCCGATCGACCTGCACCCGGGCGCAGCAGCGTACTTCGGCTGAGTCGTTCACCCTATCGATAAGCTAGCACCGTGACCGACCACCACGACGGCACGCCGCCGAACACCACACGGCTCCGGCGACGGACCATCGTCGCCGCGCTCGCTTCGCTCCCGCTCGGAGCCGGGGCGGTAGCCGTCGCCCGTTCGTCCGATCGGACCCTCGTCGTCGCCGACGCGGACTCCGGGGACCGACTGCTCGAGCAGCCGGTCGACGACGGCGAAACCGTCGTGCTGGCGTACACCCACAGCGTCGAGAAGACCCCGGTTCGGGACGTCTACGAGGTCGACGACGACGCGCTCAGGATGGTGCGGATGGAATTTTCCTCGTTCGGTGCCGGGTTGCCGACAGACGACGTCGAACGGACCGACGAGGGCTTCGTCGTTCACCGTGACGACCGCTACGAGCAGCTGTCCGTCGCTCCCAGGACGATCGCGGGTCACGAACTCGTCGTCGGCGAGACCAGGTACGATCTGGTAGCGATCGCCGACGATCGCGTCACGATTTCGATCGCATTCGATCGGTTCTTGAGTGCCGACCGTTTCGCACACGATATGAGCGTTCTCGACACGACAGACGGACTCGCCAGCGACGTCGACAACGGGGTGAGTCGACGACCGTGAGCGACGACGTGAACGAGCGAGGGAGACGAGTAACCGACCGGGCCGAACTCTCGGAGGAAGAACGCGACGAAATTATCTCCGAGGTCACCCGCCGTCGGTCGCTCCGCGGCGTGGCGCTGGTCGTGGTGGCGGTCGTGGGGATCACGTTCTCGGCGTTCCAGCTGTGGATCGCCGCGCGGGGGACGATATTCGAGGCGACGCTCCCGCTGTTCGGGGAGTTCCGGCTCTTCGCGCTGCAACAACTCCAGGTCAACACGGTCCACGTCACCTTCGCACTGGTCCTGGCGTTCCTGTTGTTCCCCACGAGCCGCGGGGACGGCTTCGTCGTCCGTCGGCTCGCCCGGGTCGAACCCGCCGTCCGCGCCCGCTTCGGGGACGATCACCCGCTGACGCGGGCGGTGGCCCGGCTCGCCGGATTGGTCCGCTGGGCGGCGCTCGATCCGCACATGAACCGGGTCGCGCCGGTCGACGTGGCGCTGATCGGCCTCGCGCTGCTCCCGATGCACTACACGGTGACGCAGTTCGAGGAGATCCAACACATCGCCTTTCGTCGGTTCGACGACACCATCGGAGTCCACGAGATGTACCCGATCCTCACGCCGGTCGTCTCGGCGTTCGAGGCCGTCGGTGTCCCGCTGGGCGACGTCTCGTGGGCGTTCGTCCTCGGCGTCCTCGGCATCCTGCTCGTCCTCGAGGCGACCCGGCGTACCCTCGGGCTGCTGTTGATGACGCTGGTCGGCTCGTTCATCGTCTACGCGTACTGGGGCTATCTCATCCCGCGCGATTCGGCGATCGGCGCGCTGGCAATCCAGCCCGACACCTGGGCGAACATCGTCTTCAACCTCTGGTACAACGTCGAAGCCGGCGTCTTCTCGACGCCCGTCAGCGTCAGCGTCCGCTTCATCTACATCTTCATCCTCTTCGGGGCGTTCCTCGAGATGAGCGGCGCGGGCAAGTGGTTCATCGACCTCGCGTACTCCGCGACCGGCACCCGGAAGGGTGGCCCGGCGAAAGCGAGCGTCGTCTCGAGCGGGTTCATGGGGATGCTCAGTGGTTCGTCGATCGCCAACACCGTCACGACGGGCGCGTTCACGATTCCGCTGATGAAGCGATCGGGCTACTCGCCCGAGTTCTCCGGCGCGGTCGAATCCTCCTCCTCGTCGGGAGGCCAGATGCTCCCGCCGGTGATGGGGGCGGCGGCGTTCCTGATCGTCGAGTTCACGGGCTGGCCCTACGCGGACGTGATCATCGCCGCGACGCTCCCCGCGATCGCATTCTTCTTCGGAATGTGGGTAATGGTGCACTTCGAGGCCGTCCGCGGCGGGATCGGCGGCCTCCCGCGCTCTGAACTTCCCGACGTTCGCTCGAAGCTCCGCACGGGCTGGTTCTACCTGATACCGATCGTCCTGCTGGTCTACTTCCTGGTGGTCGCACGCTTCTCGATCAACCGCGCCGGCTGGTTCACGATCGTCTCGGTCGTCGCCCTGATCGCGGTCGTCGCGGCCTACGACGAGCAGACGCGGCTCCCCTTGCTGGGGTCGATCGCGGCACTCTACCTCGCCCACCTCGGGGCGTTCGTGACTGTCGGCGGCGGTCTCCTCGACGCCATCGGAGTCCTGCTCGGGACGGGGACGCCCGGCGACGGGCTCACACTCGGCGAGGCGGCGACGGCGGCCGCCGCCGATCTCGGGACGATCGCCATCCTCGTGAGCGTCGCGTTTCTGCTCGCCCGACCCGGCGCCGAGGCGCCGCTGCTCGAGCTCGAGGACGATGTCGAGGACGCCGCACGCGAGAGTGCGCGGGCGATCGGTCGGCCGGGACTGGCGGACAACGTCGCCTACCGGCTCGGGACATTTGTCCTGAAGTCGATGGATTCGGGCGCGCGAACCGCGACGACCGTCGTGATCGCCGTCGCGGCGGCCGGCGTCGTGCCGGGCGTCATCAGCGTCACGGGACTGGGCCCGAACCTCGCCGCGCTGATCGACGCCGTCAGCGGCGGGTCGATGCTGACGCTCCTCGTGCTGACCGGCATCGCGTCGATCATCTTCGGGATGGGGATGCCGACGACCGCGATGTACATCATCCTGGTCGCGATGCTCGGCGCCCCGATCGAGCAGACCGGCATCGCGATCCTCGCCGGCCACCTGTTCATCCTCTACTTCGGCCTGATGGCGGACGTGACGCCGCCGGTTGCCGTGGCCGCGTTCGCCGGCGCCGGCGTGGCGAAAGCCGAGGAGATGAAAACCGCGATTATCGCCTTCCTGCTCTCGTTGAACAAGGTACTCGTTCCGTTCGCGTTCGTCTTCTCGCCCGGGATCATGTTCCTGCGCCGAGGTGACGAGGGCTGGCGGGTGATGGGGTGGGCCGACTTTGCCGACGTCGGCTTCGTCCTCACCGAGGTCGCGATCCCGGTCGTCGGGATGTTCCTCGGCGTCTACGCGCTCGGCGTGACGATCATCGGCTACCAGTTCTCGAGTGTCAGCCAGGTGCGACGCGCGCTCTACTCGATCGCCTCGATCCTGCTGATGGTGCCGGAGATCCCCCTGCTGCTGGCCGAGGCTGTGCTCGCCCTGCTCGGCATCCCCTCGGCGCTGTTGCTCTTCTCGATCACCTTCCCGCTCCGAGTCGTCGGGCTCGTCATGCTCGTCGTCCTCACTCACGACAACCGTTCCAGATCGATCCGCGGGACTGGCGTCGAATCGACGGCGACGGCCCCGGGTGACGCCTGAGCTGTCCGGCTGCGATCAGACTCTCGGTATCCGCGTCCGTCGACTCAACACGTCGAGCACGAGACTGGCGCTCGTGGTGCACTCGGTCAGTGCCTCGAGTGACGACGCACTCACTCGAGGTCGACTCGCCCGCTCGTCGCGCTGCGGAGCCGGTCTCTGAACGCGGCCGCCTCCGCGATCGGCACCCGGACGTCGAAGTGCACGCGTTCGCCGTACTCGGCGTCGAACTGGTAGCCTTCGCTCTCGAGGATTCCCCGAACGGTTCCCGAATCGTCGTACGTGAGTTCGATCGAGATTCGCTCGTGGGGTCGCTCCTCGACCACGCCAGCCTCGTCGACGGCCTCCTTGACGGCCCGTGAGTACGCCCGGACCAGCCCCCCGACGCCGAGGTTCGTCCCGCCGTAGTAGCGCGTGACGACGACGGCGACGTTCTCGAGGTCGCGCTGGGCCAGGACGTTCAGCGCGGGCTTGCCCGCCGAGCCGGAGGGTTCGCCCTCGTCGCTCGAGTACTCCCGGAGGAAGTCGCCGTCGGCGTCGGCTCGAACGCGGTAGGCGGGGACGTTGTGGGTCGCGTCGGCGTACTCGCCCGTGACGGCGTCGACGAACGCCTCGGCCGCCTCGACGGACTCGACGGGACGGACGTGGCCGATGAACTCCGAACCCTGGACGACGAAGCTCGCGGTCGCGGGTTCGCCGACGGTTCGGTACGTCCGGCTCACGACGACGCACCCCGGCCACGCCTGTCGACCATGCCCGGCGCTACTCCGGCCGCCGAAAAGAGCCCATCGGTCCCGTCGAGCCGCACTCACTCGAGCAGTACGGTTATCCGCTCGCGACGCGCTAGTGGTTTCAGTCCGATGCGCCTCGACGTCCTCTTCCCGCTCACCCCCGTCCTCGATCGCGTCCGCCGCGTCTCCACCGTCGCGGTCGGCCTCGAGGAACCCACCTCGCCCGTCACGATCGTCCCGCTCGAGGAGGAGAACCTGCCCGCGGCGGCGCGCGTACTCGCCGCGGCGTTCGCGACCGAGGCGTTCACCGTGGCGACGTTCGACCGTTGTACCGGGCGGATCGAGGACGCACTCGAGCGGGTCGTCGAGATCCGACTGCACGCACACCTCGAGGCCAGCCAGCCCGTCTTCGTCGCGACGGTAAACGACCGGGTCGTCGGCGTCGCGGTCGTCGATCGGCCGGGGTTTACGACCTCTCGCCTGCGGATCCTGCGGCTGCTGGCCTCTCACCCGGTGACGGTTAGCCGGCTGTGTCGGCGACTCGACTGGCGCGGGAGCTACCACGTCGGGCAGACGGTGTCCCCGCCGGACGTGCTCCCGCCGGCGTCCTACACGCTCGAGGCGATCGGCGTCGACCCGGACGCCCAGGGTGAGGGCGTTGGCCGGGCGCTGCTCGAGGCCGTCCACGAGCTGGTCGAGTGTGACGTCGGGGCGTCCGGCTGTTACCTGGTCACCGCCGACGAGTCGAACCGGGTGCTGTACGAGCGATTCGGCTACGAGACGGTCGCCACGAAGCGAGCGAACGACCTGAGAGCCTACCACCTGTTCCGACCGAACCGAAACGCATGAGGAGCGCATTCGAGGAGCTGAGACGGAGCGCACCCGAACGAACCGCTGGCCCCCGGGGCGTCCGCTCTCGACTTGAGTCGATTCCCGGCCGGACGAGCGAGCCGCGAGTCCCCCCTACGAACCGTCCGATTCGACGAAGTCCCTGGTTCGGACAGCCAGTTGACAGACGCCGGCGACCGTGAACCCGAGCACGAGGCAGGCGAGCAGCGAGTACAGCGCCGCCGTGAGGACCAACGCGCTGTCGTACCGGGTGGAGAGGACGACCAGCCCGGTCCACGTCCCGAGTGTCAGTAGCGTCGTCGCCACCGCACCCAACAGGAAGTACGGCGGCCCCTCGCCTGGGCGCCTCGAGGAGGCCCGTTCACACGCCGCCTCGAACGCCTCGTCGACGTCGGCCGGCGTCTCGAGCGCGATCGCCGGTGTGACGTAGCCGACGGTCGCCCGCCAGCTCGCCGTCTCGCACACCTCGTCCCCGATCCGGCGTCGGATCGCCCCGGCGACTCTACCGAAGAACTTCGCGGTGACGCCGGTCGCCAGCGCCCGGTAGACGGCCCACCGTGCCAGCAGCCATCGCCGCTCGAGGACGGCCGACGCCGTTTCCCTCGGCGAAGGTGGCTCGCCGCGGAGCGTCCGACCGATCGAGTGGGCGATCGCGGCCTCGAACGGCAGACGAACGGCGTAGCCCGCGATCAGTGCGAAGACGCCGTACGCGGCGAGGGCGGTTAGCCCGACGCCGTAGCTGAAGACCGACCCCAGGACCACGTCGACGCCGAACGCGACGCTCGCGAGGGAGAACAGGACCCGATACCCGTACAGGAGGACGACGAGCGTGACGGCGACGCTCACGGCGGCGCCGACCGTGTAGCGGACCACGCCGGGAGACGACCGGAGGAGCGCGATGGGGCCGGGGCGATACTGTGGATCGTCGAACGACATGACACGCAACCTGCTCGTCCCGCCCGGCGAATAGTGGTTGCGTTCCTCGTCCGTCGCCCGTCACTGTCGGTCCGGGCGCACGCCGTCGGTGGCCATCGTGGAGGACCGTCGGCTGGATGGAGGACGACGTCAGAGATCGCCAGGTGAACGGACGTCGCCGTAGGTCGCTACTGCAGTCCGATCTCGCGGGCGACGTCAGTGTCCGGAATCTCGATGCCGTCCGAGACGACTCGGCCCTCGTCGTTGACCGAAACCTCTCGCTCGAGCGACCGGACGGGGCGTTCGAAGCCGACCGGCTAGACGGAATACAGTTAGGCACGGACTTCGTAGCCCCGCCCGATGAAACTGGTCGAACTCGAGTTCGTCCTCGACGCGCCGCGCGAGGAAGTCGAGGAGAAGCTCACCCCGACGGCGATCGTCGAGTACGTCGGCACGTACGACGTCGTCTCGGTCGAGGAGTCCGGTCCGGTCGACGTCCTCACCGTCGCCGCGCCGAACGACCTCGAGGGCGAACTCGCGTTCACCGAACTCGAGGGCGGCTACGCCTACGAACAGGGAGCCGTCGGACCGTTCGAATCGATGACGACGTGGGTCACGCTCGAGAACGTCGCCGACGGGACGGATCGAACGCGGATCTCGGTGCGCTCCGAGTACACCTTCGGCGGACCGCTCGCGTTCATCAAGGACCGCCTCGCCTCGAGCACGAGACGACAGGAGCTCGAGCGGCTCGTCTACGCGCTCGCACACGACCTCGACGCGAGTGACGCCGACAGGGATGACGACCGTGGTGCGGTCGGCTCCGACGACGGAACCGGCGGTGGCCGGGCCGACGCTGGGGACAACGCGAGCGACGCCGAACGGGCGTGAGTCGTCACTGGAGTTCGATCTTGCGAACGAACTCGAGGTCCCGGAGCTGGGTGATCACCTCGCCGGGCAGGTCCTGGTCGGTCACGAGGTAGAGGCGGGGTTCGTCCGTGAACTCCGGGTCCTCGCTGATCGTCTGGCGGATCGAGACGCCGTTGTCGGCTAACGTCCCGGTCACGCCCGCGACGATCCCCTTCCGTTCGGCGTCGACGGGCGTGATCGTGAGCACCGTCAGCTCGAGCACCGGCGCGAGGTCCATCAGGCTCGGCACCTGGGAGATGTTCTGGAAGATACGCCTGAGTTCGGGGTCCTCGAGGATGACGTCCGTCGTCGAGTCGACGACCCGTCGGTCGACGTCGATCTCGCGGGCGATCCCGGTGTTTGGGATCTCGATCCCGCCCGAAACGACCCGGCCGTCGTCGTTGACCGAAAAGCCTCGCTCGAGCAGGAGTCGGATGACGGCCTGCTGACTCGGCGACCCCTCGAACTTCTCCATGATCTCGTCGAACATCGGTTGTCGGACATACGGTGACAGGTATATAATGCCCGGCGGTCGCGGACGAAGCCGGCGACAGTGGAGCAGGTGACTGAGAACGAGCGCCACCGGCTCTGATCTGTGCTGGAGTCGACGGGTGATCCGCGCCGGAGTCGACGAGTCGCCGTACTGTAGTACTCGTTTCAACGGTTACTATGGGACTTGGCTACTCTGAAAGCGTCCCCTTCGTGCTCGGCGCTCCCTCGCGACGCTCGTCCATTCGCGTCGCGTCGTCGAGCGCTCGCGTCAACGCTTTGAACAGCGCCTCGATCTCGTGGTGGGCGTTCTCGCCGGTCACCTCGAGGTGGAGCGTCAGCCCGGCGTTGAGCGCGAACGATTCGGCGAAGTGTCGGGCCATGTCGCTCGTGAACTCGCCGACGTGAGCCTGTGAGAACCGGCCGTCGAAGTAAAACCGGGGACGACCACTGACGTCGACGACGACCGAGGCGACGGCCTCGTCGAGCGGCACCCGCCGATCCGCGTAGCGGACGATTCCCGAGCGATCGCCGAGCGCCTCGTCGAACGCCGAGCCGAGGACGATCGCTACGTCCTCGATCGTGTGGTGGTCGTCGATCTCGAGGTCGCCGTCACAGCGGACCTCGAGGTCGAACAGGCCGTGGCTGGCGAACGCCGTCAGCATGTGATCGAAAAAGCCAATTCCCGTTTCGACGTCGGCCTCGCCGGTTCCGTCGATCGAGAGGTCGAGGTCGATCGTCGTCTCCGCCGTCTCCCGCCTGACGGTCGCAGTTCGCTCGCTCATGGCTGAACGAGGTTGGCGATGGTACAAGTCGATTCCGCTCGGTTGGGAGTCGCATCCGTTCGGCCTCGAGGGAGTAAATATCTCATTCTGTCGCCCAGGAATTATCGCGACTGGTCAAATCCTTCGAAACGCCTCGAGAAGTAGATGTGAAACGTCTAAACGATTCTGAGGCCGTTTCGAACCGTTGGAACGAACTGCCTAGGGGCGATGAAACGGGTCAAAATGACGGTAACATTCGGCCACCTATATGCTGAGCGGAGTGAAAGTCAGGATCAATCAGGAGGTGAACTGCCATCATGCAAGACCACACCCCGCTCCAGAACGATTCGCTCTCCCCGTCCAGCCCCGAGACGGACCACCAGTCCGGGGCACGACTCCGCCGATTCGCCCGCTCGCTCAAGGGCCCGGTGCAGTTCGTGTCCTTCTGGGCCGCCATCGCCCTCCCGTTCCTCCACGTTCCGCTGCTCGCAGGTGGGCTCAACGGCCTGAACGTTACGCTCGCGTTTCTCGGGCTGCTCGTCGCGAACCTCCTCGCCCTCTACGTCGGTCACGGCTACAATCAGCCCTGACAACCGTTTCGAATCCATTATTTTCTCCGCCCGCTCACGTGGAGTCACCCGATGACTGTTCGCGTCGACTGGCGCTCGAGTTGTAGTCTCACCGGCACGGTCCTTCGGTGGCTCGCCGTCCCCCTCGCGCTCCCACTCGTGCTGGCACTCCACGACGGTGACGACCCCGTCCCGTTCGTCGTCGCCATCGTCGTCACGATCGCAGTGGGGTTCGGCCTCGAGCGGCTGAGCCAGGACCGCGACATCGGCCAGCGTGAAGGGTTCCTGATGGTCGCGCTGACCTGGTTCGGGGTTGCGGCTGTCGGCGCCATCCCGTTCGTCCTGGGGAGCGCAGGCAGTCTCGCCCATCCCGTCAACGCCCTCTTCGAGAGTATGAGCGGCGTCACGACGACGGGTGCGACCGTCATGGACGGAACTGGATTCGACGAAAATCCGCGTTCGATCCTGCTGTGGCGACAGCTCATCCAGTGGCTCGGCGGACTCGGCATCCTGATCGTCGCGCTCGCGTTGCTCTCGAACCTGCTCGTGGGTGGTGCGCAGCTGATGGAAACCGAGACACAGACGAAGAACGTCCGCAAACTGCGCCCACACATGGCCGACACCGCCCGGCTCATCTGGGGGCTGTACGTCGGACTGACGTTACTCGCCACGGCGACCTTCTACGCCCTCCACCTGCTGGGATTCGCGCCGAATATGGATCTGTTCAACGCGTTCTCACACGCGCTGACCAGCGTCGCCACCGCCGGCTTCTCGCCCGAACCCGACAGCGTCGGTGCGTTCTCTCCGCTCGTACAGTGGGCAGTCGTTCCCTTCATGCTCCTCGGGGCGACAAACTTCGTCCTGCTCTACTACGTCACGAACGGCGAGTACACCCGGCCGTTCCGGAACGAGGAGTTTCGCTTCTACCTCGGCGTCACCGCCACCTTCACCCTGGTCGTCGCCGCCGTCCTCCTCGTCGACGGCCACTACGACGGTCGACTCGAGCCGACGGTTCGACACGCGGTGTTCAACGTCGCCTCGATCATGACGACGACGGGGTACGCCTCGACGGACTTCGGTCTCTGGACGCCCGCGGCGACACACATGCTCTTTCTGGCGATGTTCGTCGGCGGGATGGCGGGGAGTACGACCTGTTCGATCAAGTCGCTGCGCTGGCTGATCGTCCTCAAGGCGTTCAAGCGCAACCTCTTTACGGCGGTTCATCCCCGTGCAGTCAGACCGATCCGGCTCAGCGGCGAGGTCGTCGAGGAGGACACGATCCGCGACGTCTTCTCGTACGTCCTGCTCGCCATCGTCATCTTCTTCTTGCTCACGATCTACCTCGTCGCGGACGCCGTCCGCGCTGGCGACCCGGTGACGGAGTTCGAGGCGCTCGGTGCGGCCGCGTCGATCTTTCTCAACATCGGCCCGGCCTTCGAGCGGGCGGGACCGTACGAGAACTACCTCGTCTTCTCGACCAGTTCTCGAGCCGTGATGATCGTGATGATGTGGGTCGGTCGAATCGAGATCATCCCCGTGCTCGTCCTGTTGACCCCGGCGTACTGGCGCTCGTGAACGCCGTTTCCGGCTCCAGACTCCTGCTCGCGTCCCGGCCAACTCCCCGAAAACGCCCGATGCGTTTTTGCCCGTCGTCCGACTCTTTCGGGGTGGGTGTGTAGTTCAGCCTGGAAGAACAGCTGAACCGTTGGGGGGTAGCCAGGGCGTGAGTCCGCGCGGCACGCCCACGTGGTCCGACGACCGCCGTCGCTCAGCAGGCCCGGGGTTCGAATCCTCGCTCACCCACTTTTCCGGCGTCGACTCACGCGGATTTCGGTCCCGATCGACCGGCGCGACGGCGCCTGTACTGCGGTTGCGCCAGGACTGACAGACAGCAGTCCGTCTCAGGGTCGACGGCGCACGAGTACCTGAACGAGCACGACGACCACCACCGTGATCACCAGCAACGCGAGCGCGATGGGGACGATTCCGTCGACGCCGTGGGCGACGAACGAGACCCACAGTCGCGTCGGCATCGTCCGCGGATTGTACGCGACCATCATCGTCGCGCCGAACTCACCGATCGCCCGCACGAACGTCAATACGACTCCTGCCGCGACGGCGGTTCGCGCCAGCGGAAACGATACGTGCCAGAACGTCTCGAGCGGGCCGTAGCCCATCGTCCGGGCGGCCTCCTCGAGTCGGCTGTCGACGGCGTCGAAGCCGGCGCGAGCGGTGACGACGAGGAAGGGTGCCGCGACGAACGTCTGGGCGAGGATCACGCCGACCAGACTGTCGGTTAGCGGCAGTCCGGCCGCGGTCGCGAGCGCGCCGACCGGCGTGTATCGGCCGACGAACGTCAGCAACACCGCCCCGCCGACGATCGGCGGGAGGACGAGCGGCAACAGGACGGCGATCTCGACGAGGCGTTTCCCCCGGAACGTCCCACGTGAGAGGACGTAGGCCAGGGGCACGCCGAAGACCGTCGCGATGGCCGTCGAGACGGGGGCCGTGAGCAGCGAGTTCCTGATCGCCTCCTGGGTCGCCGGCTCCGAAAGCGCCGAGCGGACGTCGATGGCGCCGACGCGGGCCGCGAAGAAGACGACGGGGACGACGAAGTACAGCAGCAAGAGCCCGCCGAGGGCCGCCGGGACGACGAGTTCGCGACTTCCCGCGAGAAACCCCGAGCCGACCGCCGCCGAGCCGCTGGACTGGCTCACGGAACGGGCGTCAGCGTCCTGACCGGTGGTCTCCGGGGCTCGAGTAGGGTCGCTCACGGCAGGATCCCCGGCGGCACCGAGTCGTGCGACCGGGGGAACGGCTCATCCGCCCGGAGCCCGTTGTCGGCCAGCAGGGCCGGCCGCTCGAGCAAGAACGCGAGGAACGCCTCGCCCGCGTCGGGCTCGTCGGCGTCCGTCCGGACCGTCGCGTTGTAGACGACGGGCGTTCCGTGGGCCGTGTAGCCCTCGTCCGTCGTGTACGATGCGCGCGCGTACTCGTCGGCGTACTCGGGGTTCGAGAAGTTGTACGCGTCGGACAGCTCGAGAAACGCCACGCCGTGATCGACGGCCATGTTCCGGTAGGAAATCGCACAGGCGCGGTTGCCCGTCTCGATTCCCGCCAGTAGCTGTGGCTCGTCGGGTTCGTGGTAGGCTCGCTCGAGCAGTCGCTCTCGAAACCCGTCGAGGCCGTAGCGGCGTTCGGCGAGTTCGAAGAGGTGGACGGCCCGGTAGCCGAGTGGGTCGAGGTCGGGATCGCTGATCGCGACCTCCCCCTCGTCGGCGTCGGCGACCACCTCGTACCACGGCTCGCCGTCCTCGAGTCGGCGTCCGAGCGCCGTCTCGGGTTCGTAAGCGATCCCGACCTCGTTGGCGGCGAACTCGACGTCCCACGCCGCGTGGTCGGGGTAGAGACGCTCGCGAAGCAGCGTCGCGTCCGCGCTGACCACCACGTCGGGGTGGCTCGAGCCGCTCTCGACCATCCGCATCACGGCGTTCGCGCCGTAGTACTCGCCCTGGTAGTCGATCCCCGTCTCGGCCTCGAACGCCGGTCCGACGACCTCCTCTAAGACGACCGCGAGGCTCCCTGCTGAGAGGATCCGTACGCGCTCGTCCCCGCTCCCGAGACAGCCGGCGAGTCCGGCCAGCCCCGCGACTGCCGTGCCACCGGCGGCGAGGAACGCACGGCGTCCGCGCCGGCTACTGTTTCCGTGGCGAGCGCTTCCCATGTGTGCCTCTCGTCGGCCCTGGTATTTGTAACTAATTATAGTTCCTTAGAAGAGTCTGTGGGCCCGATTTTGGTTAACATCGGCCGGCCGAACGCGCTCTTCGCACTGAATCGGCAGTTGGCGCTTACGGATCCGGTTTCGGGTCGCCGTCCCGACCGACCGGCTCGAGCGCCCAGACTGCCTCGAGCAGTTCCTCGAGGTCGTCGTCTCCGGTGGCGATCACCTCGCCGCCGATCGACGACCGCTCGCCGACGACGATCGTCGGCAGCGGCGCCTGCGTGAACCCTTCGACGAGGACGACGTTGTACCCCCGGCGACGGAAACGGGCGAGCGCTGCCTCGAGCGCGCGCAACTCGGGGTCCGTGCGCGCGTCGACGTCGAACAGCCAGCCCACGTCGGGATCGGACGGCGGCTCCCGTTTTCCCGCACTCGCGATCTCGAACGTCAGCTCGGGCGTGACGCCGACGACCGCGTCCGCGCCCGCTTCCCGGTGGCGATGGGTGTCCTTCCCGGGGGTGTCGACCTCGATCTCGTGGTGGATCGATTTGACCGTCCCGACCCGGCCGCGGTCGGCGAGTCGCGGTACGAGCCGTTCGATCAGCGTCGTCTTGCCGGCGTCGCTCGGCCCGGCGACGCACACGATCCGAAGCCCCGCGTGCTCGTCTCTGGTCATGGGAGAAGCCACCCGCTCGAGTGACCTAACGCTCCCGTTCGAGTCGTCGGCTACTCGTCCTCGAACTCGAGGGCGACCGAGTTGATGCAGTAGCGAAGGCCGGTCGGCTCCGGGCCGTCCTCGAAGACGTGGCCGAGGTGGCCGCCGCAGTTCCCACACAGCACCTCGGTACGGACCATGCCGTGGCTCGTGTCGGTGCGCGTCTCGATGCGGTCGTCATCGGTGTCGTAGAAACTCGGCCAGCCACAGCCGGACTCGAACTTCGTCCCGGCGTCGAACAGCGTCGCTCCACAGCCCGCACAGGTGTAGGTGCCGTCGTCCTCGTGATCGACGTACTCGCCGCTGAACGGCGGCTCGGTGCCCGCCTCGCGAAGGATCCGATACTCCTCCTCGGAGAGTCGTTCTCGCCACTCCGCCTCGGTCGCTGGCAGTTCGTCTCCCTCCTGGCTCATAGCGGTGTGTAGGGCCGAGAGGCGTAAGTGTCTGTCTCCGTACTCGGTACGCTACGGACGAACACGCAGCGAGTGTGGGCCTACCGGATGCACCGGCTCACAACGACGGCTGTAACTGTGTGCCGGTGATCGCCCCACCGAGACAGCGATCACCGGTGAGAGACGACAACCGTCGGTATCACGCGATGGACTGGCCCGTAATGACGTTCGTGCTGTCGCAGTTGGGACACTGCGTCATCCGGCCGAGCTTCGGAACCTCGATCTGGATCCACTCCTCGTCGCCGTCGGGCGCTTCGAATCCACAGTTCAGACACCGTGACCGCTTTCGCGTGGTCGACTTGCTGGCCATGCACTGCTCTATGTCACCGATAACCATATTGGTTTCCACGGAGCCAGTCGTCGAGACGCCCGACCCATCCGCGTCGGCTCGCAAGACTACAACGAGGACTCGAGCCAGCGACGCTCGTCGTCGTCGGTCGATCCACGGTCTGACTCTCCAGAACGAGACCCGTCGTACGCGAGCACCGGCTCGACCGCATCGCCGCGATCGAGCGCTTCGAGCCGGTCGAGAACGTCGATCGGTCGGTCGCCGTCGTACGACGGGGCGACGTGGACGAGGTCGTCGCCGCGGTACTCGGCCAGCGCGAGCGTCGGCAGTCGACACACGACGAACGAGTCGTCGGTGAACGTAGCGTCGACCCGCCTGGTTCGGAAGAACGGCTCGAGGTCGCGGCCAGTCCGCGCTGCCCACCGCTCGAACGCGGCGAGCGTTCGCTCGATCCGCTCGAGTTCCGGGACGCGTCTTCGGTGAGCCGTCCGCTCGAACGCTGCTCCCCAGACGCGAACCGACACCGAGACGATCGAGTCGTGGCTCTCGAGCTCGTCGAGCCACTCGAGCGCGCGCTCGTGGTTCGGCCCTGCGGTCGTGGGTGCGAACGAGCGCATCCAGAGTTCGACGGTCCTGGGTTCGCGATTCTGGTCGGTCACGTGTGGACGCTCTCCACCACGAACGGCATGAAAAGTGTTGGTGCCGATTGCGTTCGGGTGAGTCTCGTGGAGACGGACCTGTACGGTTGCCCGAACGACCGACGCTGGTCGCTTCGGGGCGACAGCTCCTATCGCGTCGGGACGCGGTCTCCCGGCTCGAGACCCGTCCGTCCGGGTTCGGCGGTCGGGACGGCCGAGACCCGCTGGAACACCGCCTCGGGGTCGCGGTTCCAGTGCCAGTGCCAGCGGGTGCGCGCGACACACCACAGCTTCCGGGCCGTCGACAGCGACGGTTCCTCGGTGAGCACGTCGTACCCTTGGGCCCGGATCAGCCGGTGGTGTTCGGCGTAGAGGACGGCCGCGAGCAACACCGGAAGCTGGCAGTCCTCGGGGAGATACCGGATGCCGGCGACGCCCTCGCGGTAGAGGGCTTCGGTCCGCCTGAGCTCCTCGGCCATCGCCGTCGCGAACGAGTCGCTCATCTCGAGGCCCTCGACCTGTTCGGCCGGGACGGCGTGAGCGCGCAGCGTCTCCTGGGGGAGGTAGATCCGGTCGCGCTCGAGGACGTCCTCGCGGACGTCACGGAGGAAGTTCGTCAGCTGGAACGCCTCACCGAGTTTGATCGCGTGTGGCAGCGCCGTCTCGGGATCGTCGGGCTCCATGATCGCCGTCATCATCACACCGACGGCGGCAGCCGAGCCACGCATGTAGCTCTCGAGTTCCGCGTAGGTTTCGTACCGGCTCGTATGGATGTCCGTCTTCATCGCATCGATGAACTTCTCGACTTCCTCGTCGGCGATGTCGTAGCGTTCGCGGAGTTCGCCGAAAGCGATCAGGACGGGGTCGTCGGGTTCGACCTCGCCGAGCGCCTGGGCACGGAGCGCCTCGAGCTGGGCGGCCTGCTCGTCCGGTGAGACGCCGGCGGCGTCGTCGACGACCTCGTCGGCGATCCGGAAGAAGGCGTACAGCACGTGGGTCGCGTGCCGGACGCGGCGGGGGAGAAACCGCGTCGCGAGGTAGAACGTCTTCCCGGTCCGCCGCTGGATCTCCTTGCCGGCGTCGATGTGTTCCTGTTGTAAACTCATGTGTTCGGACCCGCCTGACGTCGGCGCGATGTCTATGGTTAGACAGATAGATATAAAATAGCACGCCCTCACCAGTCTGGGTAGCGGAAAATTACGTCGGGTAACAACAGTCAAATCGGCGGCGTACCGAGCCGATCGGGTGGTCAGTCGGTTCCGTGCGCCCCGTCGGCCCGTTCGGCCTCGAGCGCACCGTTTTCGAGTAATTCGTCGGCGAGCATCGGGAGGAACGCGCCGATATCGGTGACCATACCGATGGCCTGGGCGCTGCCACGGTCGAGCAGCTGGGTGACGGTCGCGGGGTTGATGTCGACGCAGACGGTCTTCGTCGTCGACGGGAGACAGTTGCCGACGGCCACCGAGTGCAACAACGTCGAGAGCATGAGCACGAGGTCGGCCTCCTGGGCCTGCTCACGGATGGCGTCCTGGGCCTCGATGGCGTCCGTGATCGTATCGGGCAGCGGCCCGTCGTCGCGGATCGAGCCCGCGAGGACGTACGGAACGTCGTTCTCGACACACTCGTACATCACGCCACCCCGGACGACGCCGTCCTCGACGGCGGCTTCGATACCGCCGGCGCGGACGATCTCGCTGATCGTGTAGATGTGGTGTTTGTGCCCCTTCCGCGGGTGCTCGAGCGTCTCCGTGTCGACGCCCAGCGAGGTGCCGTACAGGTCTCGTTCTAGGTCGTGAACTGCGAAGCCGTTGCCGGCGCTGATCGCGTCGACGTAGCCCTCGCGGACGAGTCTGGCGAGGGAGTTTCGCCCGCCGGCGTGAACGATCGCGGGGCCACAGACCACGAGGACGGTCCCGTCGTTCTCACGGACGTCGTGCATCTCGTCGGCGATTTCTTTGATCAGCGACGCCGACGGGCGTTCGCTCGAGACGCCACCCTGCATGAAGCCGAACGCCCCGCCGCCGTTTCGCGGGCGTTCGGGCGGCTCGACCCGGATGCCGGTGTCACCGGTGACGACCAGATCGCCCTCCGCGACCGCATTGAGCACCTTCGTGTGCACGCGCGGGCGCTCACCCGAGCGATCGACGACGAGCGCACAGTCCATCTCGACGTCCTCGACGTCGAGCCACTCGCCGTCGACACGGACGACGGTCGGGTGATTCGTCGTCGAGTAGAAGCCGACGGGAACGACCTGGTCGTCCGGCGCGGGCTCGAGCGTGGCGTCGCGCGGATCGGTCACCGTCGCGCCGTTCTGGTTCAGCTCGTGAACGATCTCCCGGAGCGTCTCCTCGGTCTCGGCGCGCACTTGCATCCGGCAGTAGCTCTCGTCGTGTTTGTGGCGGCCGACTTCGAACTCCTCGACCTCGAACTCGCCTCCGAGGTCCATCACGATTCCGAAACACCGACCCATCGTCCCCGAGTCGATGATGTGGCCCTCGAGTTCGACCGTACGCGTCACAGTCATCGGTGGTCGTTCGTGGCCCACCATCACAACCCTTGTGACTCCGGCTGACACAGCCGGTCGAGATCGAACGCTGAAGCTGCGTTCCCGACGTCAGTCGAACAGTTCGCCGTGGCGCTCGGCCAGGTTCGTGTACTCACCAGAGGAGTACTCCTCGAGGATCTCCTCGGGGTCGACGGTCGTCTCCTCGAGGGGGACGGCTTCGGCGGGAACGCCCCTGACGAACGACTCCGGGGCTACCTGGAAGCCCTCGGGAAGGACCGTCCCCGCGGCGACGATACATCGCTCGCCGACGGAGGCGCCGTCGTTGAGCGTCGCGTTGAACCCGATCAGCGTCCCGTCGCCGACGACCGCGTCGTTGAGGACGGCCCCGTGGCCGCACATCACGCGCTCGCCGAGCGTCGAGACGTGCAACGTCGCGTTGTCCCCGACGTGGGCCGATCGCCCGATCCGGACGGGGCCGACGTCGCCACGCAGGACGGAACCCGGCCAGACGCTCGCGTCGGCCTCGACCGTCACGTCGCCGACGAGCGTCGCCTCGCGGCTGACGTGTGCGTCCTCGTGGATCGTCGGTTCGGTTCCCTCGAACCCGTATCGCCGTCTGTCAACCATGCTTCGCGATAACGCAAGCCACGGCAAAAGACCTTTCTCGAGCTCTCCGTGACCGCGAACGAGCCGCCTGCGCCCACTTAGTCCGCCGAATCTGGCCGACCACACCGTCCGTCCAACCAGCGCCGGCCCCCGCTTTTGCACCTCGGCTGGACCGTTCACGACCGACGGTCATCTGTGTAGCACAGTATCCTGGCCTGCTCTAACACATAGCGTGAACTATTTTACGCTCAACTACGGATGCCTCACCAGGATGGTACACGAAAACATACGCGGAACTCTATCGAATTTGACCTGGGGAGAGCGATTCGGGTTGCTCTTGGTGGCTGGGGCCGTGGTGATGGTCCTCGACCTCATCAGGCGGCTGATCGTCGGCGACCTCGCGTTCTCGACGTTCTCGACGTTCCTGTGGCGAGGCCTGGTCGACGGGCTGGTCATCGGCCTCGCTGCCGTCGGCCTGTCGATGACCTACAGCATCCTTCGGTTCGCGAACTTCTCACACGGCGATCTCGTCACGACCGGCGCGTTCACCGGCTGGACCGCCGCGTGGCTCGTCGGCGGCATCGGTACGGCCGGACTGGGCTCGAAGCTCCTGTTGAACGCCGACCGCGCCACCTCGGCCCGGGAGCTCGGGCTGCACTTTTACGCCGAGCCGCTGGCGATCATCGGCGGGCTGATCGTGGCGGCGGTGGGGACGATCGCCGTGGCGCTGGCGATCGACCGGCTCGTCTACCGGCGGATGCGAACCGCCGGCGGCATTCCGCTGTTGATCGCGAGCGTCGGGGTCGCGCTCGCGTTGCGCTACGTCATCGTCTTCTTCTACGGCGAGCGAACGCGGGGCGTGGTGCGGAGTTCGCCGACGCTCGAGCACTCGCTTCTGTTCTGGACCGACTCGATCGCCGTCCACCAGCTCGTCCTGGTGCTGTCGGCGGTCGGTCTCATGGTCGGACTCCACCTGCTCCTCCAGCGCACGAAACTCGGGAAGGCCATGCGCGCGATGGCCGACAACCGTGACCTGGCGCTGGTCACCGGCATTCCGACCGAGCGGGTCATCCTGGCGACCTGGGTGATCGGCGCCGGACTGACCGGCATGGCCGGCTACCTGATCGTCCTAGAGCAGGAGACGCTGAACTTCAACACCGGCTGGTTCCTCCTGCTCTTGATCTTCGCCGCGGTCATCCTCGGCGGCATCGGCTCGATCTACGGCGCGATCACCGGCGGGCTGATCATCGGGCTGGCGGACAATCTGATGCTCGTCTGGATCAGCGGCGACCTCACCCGCGTGGCGGCGTTCCTGTTGATGATCATGATTCTCATCTTCAAGCCGAACGGCTTGTTCGGAGGTGTCGAAACGGCATGAGTGACGATCCACCGGAGAACGACGGCGGAGGTTCGGGCGTCGACGGGACGCTCGGCGATCGGTTCGCAGCGCTCCCCCGCTGGCAGTCCGACCTGCTGCTCATCGTCGCAGCGTTGCTCGGCGTGTACGCCCTGATCGGCGGGCTCGGCCTCGTGACCGGCCTGAACTTCGGCGGCATTACGAGAACGCTTCGGACCGTCACGTTCTACGCCGCAGCGTACGCGCTGCTGGTCCTCGCACTCAACCTCCACTGGGGGTACACCGGGCTGTTCAACATCGGGGTCGCAGGCTTCATGGCCGTCGGCGCGTATACGATGGCGATCGCCACCGCGGACGTCGACCCGGGCGTCACCGGCACGCCGGGACTCGGGCTCCCCGTCCCGGTCGGCGTCGTCCTCGGGATGATCGCGGCCGGACTGGTCGGCCTGATCGTCGTGTTGCCGGCCCTGCGGATCCGTGCCGACTACTTCGCGATCGTCACGCTCGCGTTCGCCGAGGTGATCCGGCTGCTGATCACCTCCGGAGCGCTCCGGGAGTTCACGGTCCTCGGCCGCGAGCTCGGCACTGGCGGCGGCGCCGGGATCAACTTCGCGCGACTCGACACCGTCGTTCCGAGCTGGATTCTCTACCGGGGCGGGGACATCGAGCAGGGAACGAACCTCTTTGGCTACCAGCTGCTCACGATCACGAACGCGCTCGGCCTCGAACGAACGATGGTCGAAAACTGGCTGTACACCCTGACGATGCTCCTGTTGGTCGTCCTGGTGTTCTGGCTCCTGGTACGGACCGGAAACTCGCCGTTCGGGCGACTGCTCAAGGCGATCCGGGAGGACGAACTCGCCGCGAAGTCGCTCGGAAAGGACACTGACGTGGTGAAGATCAAGGTGTTCGTCCTCGGCTGTGCGATCATGGGGCTTGCGGGAATCTTCTGGCAGGGACGCAACGGCTACGTCGACCCCAACGCGTTCTTGCCGATCGTCACCTTCTACATCTTCATCGCGCTGATCATCGGTGGCTCCGGCTCGAACACCGGCAGCGTCATCGGCGCGATCGTCTTCGTCGGCCTCCTCTTGGAGGGACCGCCGTACGTCCAGCGGATCGTCCGCCAGAACGTCGACCTGCCCAGAGCCGACACGGTGTACGACGGCGTCGTGAGTCTCGGCAGTCTCGATCCGCTCCCGTTACTTGGCTACATCGTCGGTGAACTGCCGAACCTCCGGTTCATCCTGTTCGGGATCATCCTGATCGTCCTGATGATTTACCGGCCCGACGGACTGCTGGGCCACCGCAACGAGCCGGCGTCGCCGATCGACCTGCGCCGGGAACGCTCACCGAACGCCGGCGTCACGACACCCCGGCGCGCCGATGGAGGTGAGTCCGATGAGTGACGCCGACTCGAGCGCCATCAACCGGTCCGCCGACGCCGCTTCGGACGTCCCGCTTCGGATCGACGACCTGAAGAAGACGTTCGGTGGCGTCGTCGCCGTCGACGGCGCGAGCTTCGCCGTCGAACGCGAAACGATCACGGGACTGATCGGCCCGAACGGCGCCGGCAAGTCGACGACGTTCAACCTGATCACCGGGGTGCACACCCCGGACTCGGGACGCGTCGTCTTCGAAGGCGAGGAGATCACGGGGCTGAAACCGAACAAGGTCGCCAACCGGGGCCTCGTTCGGACGTTCCAGATCGCCCGCGAGCTCAGCGAGATGACCGTCCTCGAGAACATGTTGCTGGCGTTCGAGGGCCAGCAGGGCGAATCGCTGTGGCGGTCGGTGGCTCCCGTCGCCCGCAAAGCCGTCATCGAAGAGGAGCGCGAACTCTTAGAGCGCGTCTGGCAGACCCTCGAGCTGTTCGAGATCGACCACCTCGCTCACGAGGAGGCCGGGACGCTCTCGGGTGGACAGCGGAAACTCCTCGAGATGGCCCGGGCGCTGTTGACCGAGCCGGAGATGCTGTTGCTCGACGAGCCGATGGCCGGCGTGAACCCGTCGCTCGAGAAGAAACTGATCGATCGAATTCACGACCTGCGCGAGGAGGGCTACACCTTCCTGCTGGTCGAACACGACATGGACGTCATCATGGAACACTGCGAACACGTGATCGTCATGCACCAGGGGGCAGTGCTCTCGGAGGGCACGCCGGAAGAGATTCAGGCGGACGAACGCGTCATCGAGGCCTACCTCGGAGGTGAGATCTGATGTTAGCCGTCGACGCTCTCGACGCCGGCTACGGCGACTTCCAGGTGCTGTACGACGTCGATCTGACCGTCGATGAGGGCGAGTACGTCACCATCGTCGGCCCGAACGGCGCCGGCAAGTCGACCGTGATGAAGTCGGTCTTCGGGCTGACGACCTACATGGGCGGTCGCGTCGAGTTCCAGGGCGCAGAGATCAGCGGGCTCCGCCCCGAGGAGATCATCACCCACGGCATCGGCTACGTCCCCCAGAACGACAACGTCTTCGGCTCGCTGACCGTCCGCGAGAACCTCGAGATGGGCGCGTACATTCTCGACGAGGTTCCCCAGGAGTCCCTCGAGGCGGTCTTCGACAAGTTCCCGATCCTCGAAGAGCGCCAGGACCAGAAAGCCGGTAGCATGAGCGGCGGCCAGCAACAGATGGTCGCGATGGGCCGGGCACTGATGCTCGAGCCCGACCTGCTGTTGCTCGACGAGCCCTCGGCGGGGCTGGCCCCGGACCTCGTCGACGAGATGTTCGACCGCGTCGACGTGATCAACGAGAGTGGGACCGCGATCCTGATGGTCGAACAGAACGCCAAGGAGGCGCTCCGTCGCTGTGACCGTGGCTACGTGCTGGTCCAGGGACGAAACCGCTACGAGGACGACGGACAGGCGCTACTCGCCGACGAGCAGGTCAGACGCGACTTCCTCGGCGGCTAATCGCGGCACGCTGAAACGCGTGGCTCTGCTTTTTGTGAGCGGGCTGTGACCGTCGAGACAGGCGAGCCGCCTCCGCCGCCGTAGCCACTCTGGATCGCTGTGCCAGTTCTGGACGCACTGTGAGCGATGTGAACCCCGTTTCAGACGGCTGGCGGTACCGAGGGCGCGCTCGGGGACGGTTCTCGAGTGCGCCGAAACTGACGACAGCAGTCCGTAGCGGAGTTATTGATCGGCGAAAAATACTGAAAGGGATCCGACCGCCGCGGGTTCGCGTTAGTCTCCGAACTCGAGGGTGTCGGTGACCGTGATCTCGTAGTCACCGAAGTCGTGGATGTCGTAGGCGACGGAGGTCATGTCGCCGTTCTCGTCGAAGACGACGGGACTCGAGGCGCCCTGGTACTCGATCTCCTCGCCGTCTGCAGCGAGCTCGACGGCGTCAGCGAAGTTCGACGGGCCGACGACATCGCCGCCGGGGTCGGTGACCGCGCGAATGTGCGCACTGACGGTCTCCCCGTCGTTCTCGCCACCACGGAGGTTCGCCAGGATCTGGACGGCGCTGGCGTCGTAGGCCTGGGCGTTGAACACGCCCGGGCTGGTGCCGTACTCGTCCTCGTACAGCTCGGCGAAGGCGTCGGCTTCGGGACCGCCGGCGGCCGGCGACGTCCCGACCACGTTGTCCATCGGGTTGTCGACGTCGTCCGGGAGCCCGTCTTCGATGAGGCCGTCGGTGACCATGATCGGGAGCTCGTCGAAGCCCCCGTAGAAGTCACGGAAGATCTGGATGCCGCTGACCGGGAACGCGACGATCATGAGCAGGTCCGGATCGTCAGCGAGCACCTGTTCGAGCTCCGAGGTGTACGACGCCTGTTCGGGCTCGAATGGAACCTCCTCGAGGATCTCGCCGCCGAGGTCCTCGAATCCAGCGCTGAACTCGGCAGCGAGTGCCTGTCCGTACGCGTCGTTGGTGTGGAGAGCCGCTGCCGTCTCGAACCCCTGGTCCTCGTAGGCGAGTTCGGCCATCACGGCGCCCTGGAGCGCGTCACTCGGTGCGGTCCGCAGCACGTAGTCGCCGTCGAGGTCGGTAATTCCCGGCGCGGTGCTCGCCGGCGAAATCATCGGGACCTGGTTGGGGATCGCCACGCTCTCTGCGACCGGGATCGTGACGTCGGACGCCGCCGCGCCGGTGAACGACGGGTAGCCGGCAGCGACGAGGTCCTCCGCGCGGGAGATCCCTGCTTCGGACTCGGTCTGAGTGTCTTCACGCATGACGTCGACCGTCACCGAACTCCCCTCGTTCGCGAGCTGAATCGCCGGCAGCTCGGCAGCGTCCGCGATCGGCGTCCCCAGTTCGCCCAGGTCGCCGGTCTCCGGCTGCAAGATACCGTGCATGACGTCTCGCTCGTCAGGGTCGGTCCCTGGTGCGTCAGGTGCGGTGTCGTCGTCGTCGTCGTCGCCGTCATCGTCGCCCGCTGCGACCGGATCGTCCTCGCCGAGGCAGCCGGCAAGCGACATTCCGCCTGCGACACCCACACCAGCGAGTACTCTTCTCCTGCTGATTGGTACCATGTCATGAAATCACGTTCGAGGTACTATAAAAATATTGGCTTTCGCACCACTCAAATTGTGCCACACTCTGTCACGATACGCGTCCGTCACGGCTAGGCCCGCCAGTTGGACGCACCTGGATTTGCTGTAAGAGGCCACGACGCCCGAGACGTCCAGACACCTCGAGCGAACCCCGGTCCTCAGAGGACCATTGGGTTACGTGCCGCCGATCGCCGACCCACCGCTGGCGATCGGCGGTAAAGAGTTACACCGTTCCCTATCACGCCTCACCGTAGACCGGCACCGCGGCACCGCTCGTGACGCTCGTGGCGTCGCTACAGAGGACGGCCATCGTGGTGGCGATCTCTCGCGGCTCGACCCACGAGTCGTGGTCGGCGTCGGGCATCATCTCGCGATTCATCGGCGTGTCGATCACGCTCGGCATCACGCAGTTCGCCCGCACCACCCCCTCGTTCTCGGCCGCCAGCGTCTCGGTCAGGAGTCGGATTCCAGCCTTCGTGATCCGGTAGGGACCGTCGCCCTCGCCGCCCTCGAGCGACGAGCGCGCGCTCACGCTCACGATCGATCCCTCGCGCTCGCGCAGGTGAGGCAGGGCGTGTTTCGAGGCGAGAAACGCCGTCTTCAGGTTCACCTCGAGGAGAAACTCGAACTCCTCGAGGTCGGTCTCGGCGACGTCGTCGCCGCCGCGCCAGCTGCCCGCGACGTTGAGCAGGTGATCGACCCCGCCGTGATCGTCGACGAGCCGGTCGAACAGCGCCTCGACGTCGTCCTCGTCGGTCAGGTCCGCCTCGTAGAAGTGTGCCTCGTCGGGCTCGAGCAACGCGTCGTCCTCGTCGGGGGCGACCACGTCGACGGCACAGACGGTCGCACCCGCCTCGCGGAAGACTTCGACTGCGGCGCTGCCGAGTGCGCCGCTGGCGCCGGTGATCACCGCGACGGTTCCCTCGAAGTCGAACGTGGCCTTCGCTGACATAGCTCACCCTTGGTCGTCCGGCGGAATCAATGCACGGGTCGAGTGTTGGATGCTGTGAACTCGAGCCTCCGGAGCCCGGCACCCGTCGCCCTCGGGACGCTCGAGCCCGAGCGTCCGCGCTGGCGGGTCGACGGGCCGTTTCGCAGGGTTTTTGATAGCGACCGGGAAACGGGGCGGTATGACTGGGCCCTGGGACGACTGGAACCACATCCTCAAACTCGATCCCGACAAGAAACTCCCCGATGGGGTCACCTACGACGACCTCTGTGCGACCGGCACCGACGCGATCGAAGTCGGCGGGACGACCGGCATGACCGAGGAGAACATGAGCGCCGTCATCGAAGCGTGTGCCGACCACGACGTGCCGCTCTATCAGGAACCCTCGAGCCCGGACGTCGTCGTCGACGACGACGCCCTCGACGGCTACCTCGTTCCGACGGTGTTCAACGCCGGCTCGCCGTTCTGGATCACGGGCGCGCACAAGGAATGGATCCGGATCGAGGGCGAACTCGACTGGGAGCGGACGACGACCGAGGCCTACATCGTGTTAAACGGCGAAGCCGACGTCGCGACGTACACCCAGGCCGACTGTGACCTCTCGGCCGAGGACGTCGCCTCCTATGCGGTCGTCGCCGAACGGATGTTCGGCCAGGATATCGTGTACGTCGAGTACTCGGGCACCTTCGGCGATCCCGAACTCGTCTCGGCCGCGAGCGGCGCGCTCGAGGATGCGACGCTGTTTTACGGCGGTGGCATCCACGACTACGACTCGGCGTACACGATGGCCAGCTGTTCTGACGTGATCGTCGTCGGGAACCTCGCCTACGACGAGGGCGTCGACGCGATCCGGGAGACGGTCGAGGCGGCCAACGACGCCTGATCGAGACAACCCGTTCGGGATCGCGCCTCGAGCGCCCGTTCCCGACACCAGTTGGAGGGGTCGATCGAACCGTTCTGAGGGGTGTCCGATCAAACCGTTCGGAGTGTGTGAGTTATTCTTAGGGTGGTACGGCTGGTAGTCGTACCCAATGGCGGCCGCTCAACGGGACGGTTCCGATTCACGTTCGAATCGGGAGTACACGCTCGTCGTCGCAGTCGCGGACCTCGAGAGCGTCGAGCAGTTGCTGCGGACGGCGATCGACCTCGCGAGGGCGAACGACGGATCGCTGCTGGTCGTGACCGTCGTCCACAAGACGGCGACCTCGCCATTTCGACTCTTTCACGACGAACGCATCAAAGCGGAGTTCGCCGGAGGACACCACGACGTGCTCGAGCGGGCGGTGCGGGTGGCAGAGAACGCGTCGGTACCGGTCGAGGACCGGCTGCTGATCGGGACCGACGTCGCGGGGGCGATCCTCACGGCCGTCGAGGACGTCGAGGCCGACGAGCTCTTTCTCGGCTGGCAGGAACGGCCCCGCCCCTCTGACATCGTCCTCGGAACGACGGTCGACCCGGTCATCAGACGGGCGCCCTGTGACGTCTTCGTCGAACGCGTCGGAACCACTGCGGACGGCGTGGACTCGGTCCTGCTCTCGACCGTCGGTGGCCCCCACGTCCGACCGGCGACGGAGCTCGTGGCGGCCGTCGCAGCCGCGAACGACGCGACGGCAACGGTGGTCTCGTACGTCGATCCTGATGGGGACGAGACCGAACGGATGGCAGCCCGCGACCACGTCGAGTCGGCTTCGAAGCGGCTTCCGGACGTCCCCGTCGACGGCGCGGTCCGAGAGAGCGACGACGTCGCCGACTCGATCGTGACTGCAGCCGACGACCACGACCTGGTCGTCCTCGGTGCGACGCGAGAGCGGCGGTTCCGACGCCAGGTCGTCGGCACGGTCGCTGAAACGGTCAGTCGGCGTGCCGCCCCACCCGTCGTGATCGCGAAGCGCCACTCCGAGCGAAGCTTGCTCTCGAGTGTGTTCGACCGGTGGTGATCGCCCCGTTGCACTCACTCGCGTGCCGTCACCGCGTCCCGGAGTCGAGGGAGGGCTTCCGTCACGTCGTCGCGAAACACCGCGGTCGCGTCCCCGTCACACGGCGTCGCCTCGAGGTTGACGATCGCGAGCGAGCCGCCCGTCCGGGCCGCCTGTCGGGGGAGCGAGGCGGCCGGCTCGACGACCAGCGAGGAACCGATCGCGAGGAAGACGTCGCTCTCGCGGGCCAGTTGCCGTGAGCGCTGGAGCGTCGCAGCCGAGAGCCGTTCACCGAAGAGCACCACGTCGGGTTTGTAGACGCCACCACACGCACACCGCGGCGGGAGCTCCCCCTCGCGCACACGCTCGAGGATCGGCTCGTTCGACTGTCGGCGACCACAGTCCACGCAGCGTACCCGGTGGGCGTTGCCGTGCAGCTCGAGCAGATCGGCGCTCGAGTCGTCCTTGTCGTCGACATCGCTGTCGGTAACCGTCTCGAACGCCTGCGCGTGCAGCCCGTCGGTGTTCTGCGTGGCGATGGCGTCGAGGTGGCCGTCACAGGCGAGTTCGGCGAGCGTCTCGTGGGCGGCGTTTGGCTCGTAGCCGTCGCCGAACATCGTCTCGTAGAGCTCGAGCCGGTCCGTCCAGAAGCCGGCCGGGTCGCGCTGGAACCGGCCGTAGGTGAACTGGCCCTCCTCGAAGCGGTCCCAGACGCCGTCGTCGCCGCGGAAGGTAGGCACCCCCGAGGGCGCGGAGATGCCCGCGCCGGTCAGCGCGACGACCGTGTCGGCCTCCCTGATCTCCTCGGCGAGTCGCTCGAGGTCGTCCATGCTCGCAGCTTGCGCTCGAGGCGATAAAATTCGACCGGTGAGGTGACTGGGCAGATTCGCTTTTGAGGACGGCCGCTCAAGCACGAGTCGAAACGGATGGGAAAGAAAACGATCAGCGTCAGTGAGGAGACGTACCGTCGACTCGAGCGCGAGCGGCGAGCGGACGAGGACGTAAGCGACGTCATCGATCGGCTACTCCCCGGGGACGATGAAAATCCGCTCCGGGAGCTGGTTGGGCTCGTCGACGACGACGAACTCGGGGCGCTTCGACGACGAACGGTCGCGTTCAGGGACGACGTTGATGGGCGACTCGAGGCGACCGACGACGAGTGAGGCCGATCCCGGTCGCTCGAGGGAGTGACACAGAACGATTGCGCTTAAGTCCCGGCTCCGACAATCGGGTGGTATGCAGGATAGAACCTACACGGCAGACGCCGAGCCAGGCGACGAGGTAACCGTCGCCGGCTGGGTCCACGAGGTCCGTGACCTCGGTGGCATCGCGTTCCTGATTCTCCGCGACACGACCGGGCAGATCCAGGTCAAGTTCGAGAAAGAAGAGATGGACGACGACCTCGTCGAGACGGGACTCGGCGCCTCCCGCGAGAGCGTCGTCAGCGTCACCGGCGCAGTCGAGGAGGAACCCCGCGCGCCGACGGGCGTCGAGGTCACGCCCGAGTCGGTCGAGGTCGTCGCACCCGCCGACCCCGAACTGCCGCTGGACCCCTCCGGGAAGGTCGACGCCGACATCTCGACGCGGCTCGACAACCGCACGCTCGACCTGCGTAAGCCGGAGGTACAGGCCATCTTCGAGATCCGTGCCGAGATCCTCCGGGCCGCCCGCGAGCAGTTCCGCGAGCTCGAGTGCACCGAGATCACGACCCCGAAGATCGTCGCCACGGGGACCGAGGGCGGCACCGAGCTGTTCCCCATCACCTACTTCGGCCGCGAGGCGTTCATGAACCAGAGCCCGCAGCTGTTCAAGCAGCTGATCGCCGGCTCCAACCTCGAACGAGTCTTCGAGATCGGCCCGATCTTCCGCGCCGAAGAGCACAACACGCCCCGCCACCTGAACGAGGCGACCTCGATCGACTTCGAGGGCACCTACTGCGACGCGACCGACGCGATGGACGTCGCCGAGGCGGTCGTCACGGCCGCCTACGAGGGCGTCGCCGAGAACTGCGCCGACCAGCTCGAGACGCTGGGCCTCGCGGACGACTTCGAGGTGCCCGAGGGCGACTTCCCCCGGCTCACCTACGAGGAGGCCATCGAGCGCATCAACGCCACGGGCAAGCTCGACGAACAGCTCGTCTGGGGCGACGACCTCCCGACCGAGGGCGAGAAGGCCCTCGGCGAGGACGTCGGCAGCCACTACTTCATCACCGACTGGCCGAGCGAGATCAAGCCATTCTACATCAAAGATCACGACGACGACGAGCAGCTCTCGACCGGCTTCGACCTGATGCACCCGCGCATGGAACTGGTTTCGGGCGGGCAGCGTGAACACCGCTACGAGAAGCTCGAGGAAGGCTTCGAACAGCAGGGGCTCGACCCCGAGGAGTTCGAGTACTACACGAAGATGTTCAAGTACGGCATGCCGCCCCACGCCGGCTTCGGCCTCGGTGGCGAGCGGCTCGTGATGACGATCCTCGAGCTCGAGAACATCCGCGAGGCTGTTCTCTTCCCGAGAGATCGCCAGCGGTTGTCGCCGTAGGCGGGAACCCTGGGAGCCAGCGAGACGGAGGTGCGTTCCCCGTCGGTGCCGCGAGAGGCCGGAAGCAACCATGATACGAAGACGCACTATTGGAGTCGGGCTGCTGATCGTCGTGCTCGCCGTCGCCGTTTTAGCCGGTGGCCTGTTCCTCCTCGGGGAGTACTTCTCCCAGGACAGCTACGCGAGCGAGTACGAGTACGACGTCCGCGTGACGACGAACGGCACGCTGACGAACGCGACGATCCTGGTTCCGGCCCCCGCCCTCGAGGGAGAGTCGATCGTCGCCGTGGAGATCGACGACGGGGCACACGCCCTGCGGCCCGAGGAGGTCTCGAGCCGGATCGTCGAGACTGAACACGGCCCGATGCTCGAGGTGGCCGTCGAGGAGTTCGTCGTCGAACCCGAGTACTATCGGTTCGTCGAGGAGGGCGACGTAGGCTGGACGGAAGAGATCGACGCCGACGAGTACGATCCTGACGACCCCGAGATGTTCGTCCGCGACCACGAGTCCGTCGAACTCACCCTCTGGCTCGAGAGCGACGCCGAGGTCGACACGCGCGACCCGGTCGGGGCCGAGCCGTTGCTCGAGCCGCGATACGACGTGACCGAGACGACGTGCGAGAGCGGGGCAGAACGGTGTTACGAGTACGCGAGCCTGGCCGGCCTCGAGTACGAGGCCGACCCGGCCACGGCGGTCTCGGCGTCGGTGACGTTCCGCGGCGAGAACAGCTGGTGGACCGGCGGCTGGAACGGGAACTGGTACGAGGATCGCGTGGCCGTCGAGGCCACGGGGCCGCAGTCGGAGTGGGTCACCGCGAGCGGAGAACTCGAGGCAGGTTGGGGGTCGTACCGGTAAGCGGATTCGTTTTTGTCGGAGATGGTCGGCTGACGCCACTCGAGCCAGGAGGCAAATCTGCGAACTTCCTTTTCCCCAACGTGCAAGCATCCGTGAGAGAAGCGAACGGGTCACCGCCGTCTCGAGGTTTCAGCCCGCTCCGGCGGCTCTTTCGCATCATTAGAACCGCAGAGCGGTTCTAATTCGCAGTCAGAACGTACCGAATTCTGATAGTATCAGCGGGTTTTGCCGGGGTTCGACCGAACGAGCGCAGCGGGTGAGGGAGGACCCCGGTAAAAGAGGTTGGCAGGCGAATCTTCAACGTTATATCGTCGGGGACGAAACGACGCCCAGTAATGGCTGACGAGGCGACGGCGTTCGTTCCCGGGCACATCACCGGTTTTTTCAGCGCGCATCCGGACGACGACCCGACGAAAGCCGGCTCCCGGGGGGCCGGACTCACGCTCACCGACGGGGTGACCGTGACGGTTCGGCCGGCCGAACGAGGTGAACTCCGCCTCGAGGGCGAGCCGATCGACGTCGATCCCGTGACGACGGTGCTCGAGACGCTCGAGGTGGGTGCTCGAGTCGAGGCCGAGTCGGACCTCCCGCTGGGGGCGGGTTTCGGTGTCTCCGGCGCGATGGCGCTGGGGACGGCGCTCGCGGCGAACCGCGTCTTCGACCGGCGGCTCTCGACGAACGAACTGGTGACGATCGCCCACGGGGCGGAGGTCCAGGCGGGGACCGGACTGGGTGACGTCGTCGCCCAGGCCCACGGCGGCATCCCGATCCGGCTCGAGCCCGGCGCGCCGGCACACAACGAACTGGACTCGATTCCGGCGCGTGCTCGCGTCGAGTACGTCTCTTTCGGCGGACTCTCGACCGCCGACGTGCTCTCGGGCGACACCGACCAGCTCACGCGGGCGGGGAGGGAAGCGCTCTCGCGAATCGTCGCGGAGCCGACGCTCCCCTCGTTCGTCTACGCCTCGAGGCGCTTTGCCCGCGAAGCGGAGTTGTTGACGTCACGGACGCACGAGGCGATCGAGGACGTGGCCGCTGTCGGCGGCCAGGCGTCGATGGCGATGCTCGGCGACACGGTCTTCGCGCTCGGCACCGGTCTCACCGACGCAGGCTACGAGCCGTCGGTGTGTGCGACGCACCCGGCCGGCGCGACGCTGCAGTGAGCGGCGTGGGCGGAGTCGATTCGGTCCGTTTTTTATCGCCGATCACCAGGGTTCGGCCGTGAGCGAGTACGACAGCGCCCCGCCGGAGGTCGACCACGAAGAGGAAATTCCCGAGGATCACCCCCGCTACACCGACCTCGTGACCCGACACCGGATCGAGGAGGGCGTGAAGAAGGGCATCACCCATCTCCAGGGAATGCACGCCGAGGGTCGCGGGAGCGCCTTCGATTATCTGCTGGGCGAGGAGACGATCCCGAGCGCCGACGAGGCCGAACGCGCCGCCGCCGCGACGTTCTTACTCGCCGACCACCCCGTCTGCTCGGTCAACGGCAACGTCGCCGCGCTCGTCCCCGAAGAGATCGTCGAACTCGCCGACGTCGTCGACGCCGACCTCGAGGTGAACCTGTTCAATCGGACGCCCGAGCGCATCGAGGCGATCGCCGACCACCTCTTCGCCCACGGTGCCGAACAGGTGAAAGGGATCGAAGCCGATGCCCGCCTCCCGAACCTCGAGCACGCCCGTGCCAGGGTCGACGAAGACGGCATCTACGCGGCCGACGTCGTCATGGTCCCGCTCGAGGACGGCGACCGGGCTGAGGCACTGGCGGCGATGGGGAAGACCGAGATCGTGATCGACCTCAACCCGCTCTCGCGCTCGCCGCGAGTCGCGGACGTCCCGATCGTCGACAATATCGTCCGTGCGGTACCGAACGTCACGGCCCACGCCCGCGACCTCGCCGACGCCGACGAAGCCGAACTCGAGGCGATCGTCGAGGCGTTCGACCCCGAGACGGCGCTCGAGGCGGCCGAAGCACGGATCCGACGCGGAGCCCTCGAGGAGTAAGACAGCACGGGGCAGCCGGCTCGAGACCGGGTGTCGGGAGTACTCGAGCGACCGCCCGCTGGTCCGCACCGACTGTCTATAAACGCCGTTGTCAGCAAGCGACCTGCTCGAGGCAACGAAGAGAAATCAGAGGGATCTCCTCAGACAGTTAGAAACCGTCGTCGTTCTCCTCTTCCTCTTCGTCCTCTGGCTCATCCTCGACCTCCTCCTCCTCATCGACCTCTTCGTCATCGACCTCTTCGTCGTCGACCTCTTCGTCGTCTTCCTCTTCGTCGACAGCTTCGAGGGTGACGTCCAGTTCCATCAGGTTCAGTTCGGAGCTTCTGAAGGAAGCGGTCTCACCCATCGTTCCCGTATCACCGGGTTCGGCTTCGACTTCGTCGTTCTCGACCATGATGTAGCCCAGTCGGCCGCCAGGTCCACCGACCTCGATGCGGATCGGGTACACGTCCCAGTCGCCGTGATCATCAAACTCCTCTTCGTCTTCGTCGAGGTGTTCGAGTAGATCGTCTTTGGACCCCGTTTCGAGTTCAGCGAGAACGAGGAACTCTTCGCCTGGGTAGTAATCGCCACCGTGAATCACGACCTCGCCTTCTTCCTCTTCCTCCTGGGCCGCTACGGACCCGGTGGTGGCCGTCGCACCGGCTCCGACTGCGAGCGCTGTCGCAGCGAGCGCTCCTTTCTTCATGAAGTTTCGTCGCGAGTCGCCCATCGGTTCGTGCATTTCGTTCGTCATGTATTATCGTTGTGTGTTCGGTAGTTGTTCGTGTGTGCGTCGACGCTCGGTGCCCGAGTCGACGTCGTCGTCAGGGACCAACGTCATCGACGATTAGTGCGGTCACTGTGGTGGACGGCAATCCATCCCCACTCGGTTCGTTTCACGATTTTTGTTCTTGTGAACATCCCCTCCGTGGGCCCGATAGAACGAACGGCAGTACTGGATGTAATCCCCCATAGACGATGGTGAACGTGGATATCGCACACAGGGCTTCGATACTGAACCCCGGGGATTCCTCAGAGCGCCCGCAGATGTTCCCCCTCGAACGTTCGAATACGAACGGACAGCTACGAACGACTACCTATCATCGAGCACGAACAAGTGGCCACCGGCCCCCGTTCGGGTCGTTCTCGGTCGATAGTGCGGTTGAACGAAAGGACCATTCGGAAGAGATACGATGTTCGTCCGATAGATCTCGTCATCGATTCGACGACGATCACCGTTGACGCTGCTGTCGAACGGCGTTCACTATCTTCGGATCACTCGGCCCTGAGTTCGACCCCGTCAGCGAGTAACGTGTGTTCGATGAGACTCGCTGTCGCTCGGCGAAGTCGTTTCGAAAGCGCGCTATCGCTCACGTTTTCTTTCTCCGCCAGTTGGTCGAGCGGATGCGACCGCGGTACTTCGTAGTAGCCGTTCCGATAGGCCATGAGGAGCGTCTCTCGATGGTTGTCAGAGAGCGTGATTTCGTCGTCCACCGGTCGGACGTCGTCCCGCTGGAACCCCGAGTTGTGTAACTTCTGTAAGGTGACAGGGATGTCGTTGTCCGTAACGGCCATGTTGAACTCCGAGAGCGATTCGTGGGAGCTAAAGAGGAGGTGAAACTCCCACGCGTCCGCCGTGCCGGTCGCCTTGAGGAGCCGTCCCCCCGTCCTGAACAGCGGCTGAACGATTCCGTTGATGTCGTCGCTCCACTGTACCTCGAACAGCGTCTTTCCATCGGTCGTCGTGAGCCTGTCGACAGCCTCCGTATCGGCGGCCTCGAGCAATGAGGTTTCGACCGCGCCGGGATCGCCAGCTGAAACCCACACGAGCAGCATCTTTCGCTCGCGCTCGCTCTGAATTGGAACGACAGGTTCGAGTTCGACCACCGCGTCGGGAACGTCGTCGAACACCGTTCCGAACATGAACGCGTCCGACGGCACCGTGATCTCTACGATGACCGTCATTGTATCACTGGACGTTGACTGCTCGCTTTCGTCCCGTTCGAAACCCGCAAGGTGGTGAAACCCGATCTCGACACCTCGTGTACGTTCGACTGCCGGTGCACCGGTCGGCTCCACCCCGCCCCGGTCTGGACGACGGGCCTCCATCGATCGCACCGGAATCGGGTACACATACCACATACTTGGATAGCATCAACCAATAGTCTATCATTATTCAACTAATATTGAGAGATCAATTATAGGACTGATGAACGGATCGTACCTTCGGGGTGGCGTGACCTAGTAGCTCATCGTAACGGAGGACTGCGAATGCACGTCCAGTGAAAGTCACCGTTCATGGGGGACGAACTGAGAGTGATAGCCGGATCGCCGTACCATGTACCGGCACCACTGGACTACGCTCGAGTGGGCAGATCGAAGACATGATATCTAATCTGACACGCACCGCTGGAACCGGGGCCAACCGTGGAGGGCCGTGAGTAAGAGTGACAGCTCTACGACATATTCCAGTCGGTTTGCGCTGCCTAACGGACCAGCACACGTGATGGTCGCCCAGATCGCCAACATGGTTTACAACCTCGTTCGATGTGCCCAGTCACGACATGAGTGGTACGAATTCGGGTTCGAAGCTCACCCGTCGAACCCTGTTGCGAGCGTCGGGTGGCTCACTCGCTCTGCCGTTCGTGGGAAGTTCACGCGCGACCACGGACGAGCACGAACGCGAGCGGTGGCTGCCCAGGCGCTGTCCCGACGCGACGCTCGAGCCGAGTATGGTCCACTGTCCGGACGCGAGCATGGACGGCTGTGCGGACGACCGCCCGGAGACGGAACGACTCCAGGCGGCGGCCCGGGAGACGCTCGAGACGCAGTATCCGACCGTCGGGGCGCTGCTCGACCAGGGCTTTCTCCCCTACTTCGACGTGTTGCGCTCGCCGGAGGCCGAGGGCTACTCCCACTGGCTCAGCCCCGAGTTCATCGACGACGAGGGGACGCTCGATCCGGCGCGGCCCGAGTCCGTCCTCGTCGACAACGAGTGGTGGCAGCCGATCGGCGTGATGTTCGTCGCGACCGAGTTCGGCGAGCCCATGGACGTGCCGCCGTCGGTGTACGGCACTGACGAACCGGACGCAGAGCGCTGTTCGCCGTGGCACGCCCACGTCGGGCTGCCGGGGCGGGTCGCGTGGTGGTACTACCGGCAGGTCTACGAGGGTGATTACCGTCGGGGCAACGTGTTGCTCCCGTGTGAGACGCCCTGCATGATGCACGTGTGGACGGTCGACCATCCCGACGGCGTCTACGCGCACGGTCCGCCACCACGCGAAGATCGCCGACGGGAGCCGGCAGCACCGGGGTTCGAGACCGACGCCGAACCGGGTACGGACCACCTCGAGTGGCGTCATCTGCCGGAAGACGTCGTCCCCGAGACGACGCCCGAAGAGTACGTGGACTGGTTCCGTTCGTCGGGGTGACGCGGGCGATTCACAGCGGGTGGCCGAGCACGTCTGGATGAAGCCAGACCAGTAGCGAGTACCGATTGTAGCCGTCGATGGACGACTCGAGCGGTCCGAAGCGGCGTTCTTCGTCATCCTTTAGCAGTTGCGATTCGAAACAGGTCCCATGAGTTCCGTACCCGACCGTTCCGAGGTCGACGAGGAGTACACGTGGGACCTCGAGAGCGTCTACGCAACCGATGAGGACTGGGAGGCCGCCTCCGAGGCCGTCGCCGAACGAGTCGAGGAGCTGTCGGCCTACGAGGGCCAGACAACCGCAGACGCCGAGACGCTGCTCGAGATCCTCGAGCTCCGCGACGCGGTGATGCGGGAGGTTTCGACGGTCGCCGCCTACGCCCGGATGCGAAGCGACGAGGACACGACGAACCAGGAGTACCAGGCGATGTTCGCCCGCGCACAGTCGCTCTACGCCGACGCCCAGTCTGCGGCGTCGTTCGTCGAACCCGAACTCCAGGAGCTGACCCGCGATGAGTTCGAGCAGCTGGTCGAGGCCGAACCCGACCTCGAGACGTACGACCACTACGTCGACGACGTGTTGCGGATGAAACCGCACACCCGATCCGCGGAGGTCGAGGCGCTGCTCGCCGATCTGGGCGAGGTGACGGGCGCGACGGGAGAGGTGTACAACATGCTCTCGAACGCCGATATGGGGTTCCCGTCGGTCGAAGATCCCGAGGGAGAGCGCGTCGAGATCACCCAGAGCAACTTCGTCAACCTGCTCAAAGACCCCGACCGAGCGTTCAGACAGCGCGTCTACGAGGCCTACTTCGACGAGTGGGAGTCGGTCCGCAACACCGTGGCTACGACCTACAAGAACAGCGTCAAAGCCGACGTCAAACTGGCACGGGCGCGTGACTACGACACCGCCCGCCAGGCCGCCCTCGACGGCCCGAACGTCCCGGTCGAGGTGTACGACACCCTCGTCGAAACGGTGAACGACAACCTCGAGAAACTCCACCGCCACGCCGAACTCAAGCGCGAGGCGCTCGCGGTCGACGAGCTGCAGATGTGGGACCTCTACATGCCCCTGACTGGTGGCGAGGGACCTGACGTCGAGTACGACGACGCCTGTGAGTACATCGTCGACGCGGTCGCCCCGCTCGGGGAGGCTTACCAGACCCGCGTCGCCGAGGGGCTCGACTCGCGCTGGGTCGACGTCTACGAGAACGCCGGCAAGCGATCGGGCGCGTACTCGAGCGGGACGTACGACACCCAGCCGTTCATCCTGATGAACTACCAGGACGACATCTCCTCGATGTACACGCTGGCACACGAGCTCGGCCACTCACTGCACTCGGAGTTCACCAAGGAGGAACAGCCGTTCGTCTACTCGGGCTACGAGATCTTCGTCGCCGAGGTCGCGAGCACGGTCAACGAGGCGCTGCTGACGAACCACCTCCTCGAGACCGTCGAGGACCCCGAGTTCAAAATGCACGTCCTCAACGAGTTCTTAGAGCGGGTTCGCTCGACGCTGTACCGACAGACGCTGTTCGCCGAGTTCGAACACCGCGCCCACGAACTCGAGGAGACGGGCGAGCCGCTGACGGCCGACCGGCTCGACGAGTGCTACCGCGACCTGAAAGACCGCTACTACGAACCCGCCGTCGTCGACGACCGGATCGCCCGCGAGTGGATGCGCATTCCCCACTTCTACCGGGCCTTCTACGTCTACCAGTACGCCACCGGCATCTCCGCCGCGCTCGCCATCGTCGACCACGTGCTGGAAGACGGCGAGCCGGCCGCCGAGGACTACCTCGAGTTCCTCCGTCGGGGCTCCCGCGAGTACCCGCTGGACCTGCTCCGGATCACGGGCGTCGACATGAGCGCGTCGGGGCCGGTCGAACGGGCGCTCGCGACGTACGACGAGCGACTCGCGGAGTTCGAGGCGTTACTCGAGTAAGCCACACACGCTTCGAACGGCTGGCGCCAGCCGACGGCTACTGACAGCCGGACGAACGATACAGATCGCTCTCGAGTGTGTTTTTGACCCTGAGTAAAACGATCAGAAGAAAGTGTTATCAACCACTGACTTCGAGCCACTGCTGTGCATCGACGACAGTATCTCGTAACGACAGGTATCGGGACAGTGAGCGCACTCGCCGGCTGTACGGCGACCGACGCCGACGACGCAGGCAGTGACGCCGACGACGGCGACGATACGGAGGACCACGCGGACGAGTCAGCCGACGAACAGCCCCCCGCGGAACTGGACCAGGAGACGCTGGAGCTGGGGGAGGCAGTGCTGTTTTACACCGAGGACGGCAGCCAGGAACTCGCCTTTCGGCCGATCGATCCGGCCGTTCGGCCGCTGCTCGTCACGGACCGGCCCGAGCAGGGGCTCCTCGCGACCGAGACGCCGTCGGAAGACGCCGACTACGTCACCGTCGCGCTCGAGGCCGAGAACGTCGGCGACTCGGCCGTCGACGTCCCCTCGACGATCGAACTCCACGCCGGCGGGAGCAGCCACAGCCACGTGCGGACGGCGCTCACCGACGAGTACGAGCCGTTCCGGGAACTCGAGCCCGGCGAGTCGACGGTCCAGTACGCCGTCTTCGAAGTACCGACGGCGGACACGGACGCGGAGGTGCGACTGACCGCCGAGTGGGGCGCCAGGGAGCCGGTGGCCGCCGAGTGGGCCGTGGATCTCGCCGAGGCGCGCCGGCTGGAGTTCGATCTCGAGGAGTTGCCGATGGGCGAGGTCGTGACGATCGGCACGGACGAGGTGCGGTTCGCCGTCGAAGTCCAGTCCGTTCGGGAGGAAGACGACGGGGACGAGACGTCCGTCTTCGTCGCGTTCCGGGCCGAGAACGTCGGCTCGACGACAGTGCTTGACCCGACGATCCGCGGCGTGACGCTGGTGGCAGCGGGCCAGACGTTCGATCCCGAAACCGACGGGGGCGACGACGCCTACGACGCCGACGAACTCGAGCCCGGCGACAGCGAGCGTGGAGAGTTTCACTTCCGCGTTCCGGCGTCGGCTGACCCCGAGACGTTCCGGCTGGCGCTGACACCCGAGCTGGACGCCTCCTGGACTCTCAGGTAGTCGCCCGAGAGCGGACTGGAGAGCCCTCAGCACGCGACCCTACGTGAGAACGACGAGCACCCGGTCAGGGCGACTCGAGGGCGAGCGCCCGACCGGCCAGGTAGACCAGCCCGGCGCTGATCGCGGCCGCACCGCCGACGGCGATCACGGGGACGGAAACGGCAGTCTGTTCGTACGGATTTTGCGGCGCAGCGGCGACGATCCCCTCCACGGTTTCGGTTCCCATGTGACCGAACAGGAAGAAGACCACAGTGAGGACGATAGCGAAGCCGCCGGTCACCAGCCCGAACATGGAGGCGACGTCCTCGACGTTCAGGAGGGTCCGGATTTGCGACTCCGAGTACGTGAATTCGCCGCGACGGCGGACGACGGCGACCGCGGCGAGAGTCGTTGCGGTCGCGAGTTGGATCACGCCGGCGTAAACGCCGAGCCAGAGCACGAGCGGGGACGACCACAGCGGATCGTTGCCGGGGAAAGCCGCCTGAACCGACGCCGGATAGGTAGCCGTGATCGGAACGACGAGTGCGAGCGCCAACAGTAAACCGCTCTGCCAGCGAAGCTTCTCGGGGATCCGCCGCTTGATTAGTGCGTAGCGCTGTACTCGCAGTCGTTCGTAGGTTGAGTCGCCGAGCAAGGCGTCTGCGATCGGATCGTCCGGGTCAGTCGAGGGCATAGTCGAGTGGGGGACGGAGACCGGGTACAGCCAGCCTGCCGAGTCGGCACAGCCGGCTGTCGGTTCAGGCTTCCGGACACGGACCATCCCAATATACGCTACGGTTTTCAACTCGCTGTCAGAATGCCAGAGATACACGAACGGGTGTATTATTCCGTTAGGGCTTGTGGTGATATATTAGTCGCTTTCTACCTCCAGCTATGTCCGAACTCGTAGGACCGGAGTCGCTTTGGCTGTGGATCGGCACGATCGGGATGACCCTCGGTACGCTGTATTTCGTCGGCCGCGGACGCGGCATCCGCGATCCGAAGATGCAGCAGTTCTACATCATCACGATCTTCATCACCACTATCGCGGCGACGATGTACTTCGCGATGGCGACGGGATTCGGCGTCACCGAAGTCACGGTCGGCGACGAAGCGCTCACGATCTACTGGGCGCGCTACGCCGACTGGATCTTCACCACGCCGCTGTTGCTGCTCGACCTCGCGCTACTGGCCGGAGCCGACCGAAACACGATCGGGACCCTGATCGGCCTCGACGTGCTCATGATCGGAACTGGCACCATCGCGGCGTTCGCGGCGACCCCCGCCACCCGCATCGCGTGGTGGGGCATCAGCACCGGCTTCCTGCTCGCGTTGCTGTACGTCCTCGTCGGGACCCTCTCCGAGCGGGCGCAGACCCAGTCCCCGGAGGTGCGGTCGCTGTTCGGCAGGCTCCGGAACCTGCTCATCGCGCTGTGGCTGCTGTACCCCGTGGTCTGGATCCTCGGGACCGAAGGTACCTTCGGCATCCTCCCGCTGTACTGGGAAACCGCGGCGTTCATGGCCCTCGACCTGACCGCGAAGGTCGGCTTCGGGCTGCTCCTGCTGCGCAGCCACGCGGTGCTCGAGCGCGCCGTCACGCCGACGCCGACGTCGGAGCAGGCGTCACCGGCCTGAGATCGAGTCACCTGAGGCGAGTAGTGCGCGAGTCGAGGGCGCGATAGCGGGCTCGACCGCGAACAGCGCGTCTGGCCGCGGTGACCGGTGCGACGAAATCACACCGCGACCCAAAGGCACATTTACCGTCCACGACTTATCCGCGTACATCAGGATGTCTCGAAGCCCGTCTCTCCCAGATAGACCCAGCCGCGAAATCGATCCGGATATGCCGGACGACGAGCGGCTCGAGGTGCTTCGCGCCCACTTACAGGACCTCGTCGACGTCAACGAGACGCTCTCGAACCAGCTCGATGACGCCGAACGGCGCCGACAGAAGCTCCGAGAGAAAGCCGACCGAATCGAACGCGAGAACGAGACGCTGAAAAGCTCCTCATTGTACGTCGCGACCGTCGAGGACCGCTTCGACGGCGAGGCGATCATCAAACAGCACGGGAACAACCAGGAGGTGGTGACCGAACTGCCACCCCGGCTGGAGGACGAACTCGAGGCCGGCGACCGCGTCGCCGTCAACGACTCCTTCGGCGTACAGCTGATCCTCAGCGCCGAGATGGACGCCCGTGCGCAGGCGATGGAGATCGACGAGAGTCCGGACGTCGGGTACGAAGATATCGGCGGCATCGACGAACAGATCCGCGAGGTCCGTGAGGCCGTCGAACAGCCGCTCGCCCAGCCCGAGCTGTTCGAGGAGGTCGGCATCGAGCCGCCGGCAGGCGTCCTGCTCTACGGGCCGCCGGGAACGGGCAAGACGATGCTCGCGAAGGCCGTCGCCAACCAGACCGACGCCACCTTCATCAAGATGGCCGGCTCGGAGCTCGTCCGCAAGTTCATCGGCGAAGGCTCGCGGCTCGTCCGTGACCTCTTCGAACTGGCACGCGAACGCGAACCCGCCATCATCTTCATCGACGAGATCGACGCCATCGCCTCGAGGCGGACGGAGTCGAAGACCTCCGGCGACGCCGAGGTCCAGCGGACGATGATGCAACTGCTCAGCGAGATGGACGGCTTCGAGGAGCGCGGCGAAATCCGCATCATCGCGGCGACCAACCGTTTCGACATGCTCGATTCGGCAATCCTCAGACCCGGCCGGTTCGACCGGCTCATCGAGGTTCCCGAACCCGACCGCGAGGGCCGCGAGAAGATCTTCCAGATCCATACCCGGGGCATGAACGTCGACGACGACGTCGACTTCGACGCGCTAGCCGACGACACCGTCGGCTACAGCGGGGCGGAGATCGAGAGCCTCACCACCGAGGCGGGGATGTTCGCCATCCGCGACGACCGCGATCACGTCTGCCAGACGGACTTCGTCGACGCCCTCGAGAAGATCGAAAACGACGACGGCAGCGACGTCATTGCTTCGGCCGGATACTTCTATCAGTAGCCCGCTCGAGGCTGAGAACGCGGGTCGCCGTTCGTGTGGGATTCTGCGAGCACTCGACCGGTCGTGACGATCAGTCACTCTCTCCTCTGCTCGAGGGAACGTACGCGACTCCTGTTCGTCTCCACCACTGTAGCCCGGACGCAGGACAGACCGTGGAAGCTATGGGTTTACCGTCACGTACGTCTACCCATGGATTCGCGTTTGGCAGGCCGGTGGAGGCGGTCGCCGTGATCGACGGCGTCGAGGAAACCCTCGATGAGATCGGGTTCAATCCGGACACGAGCGTCCTCACCCGTCGACAGGCACAGGTGCTCGCACTTCGACAGCAGGGCGTCTCGCAGGCGGCGATCGCCGAAGCCCTCGGCACGTCGCGGGCGAACGTCTCCTCGATCGAGGGCAGCGCTCGCGACAATCTCGAGAAGGCGCGCGAGACGGTGGCGTTCGCGGAGGCGCTTCGTGCACCGGTTCGGATTCAGATCCCGGCGGAGACGGACCTCTACGACGTCCCACAGCAGGTGTACGACGCCTGTGACGAGGAAGGGGTGAAAGTCGATCACACTGCCCCGGATCTGATGAAGATCATCAGCGACGCCGCCGGAGACGCCGTGAGCGGCCGGCAGGTCGACGAGGATCTCATCGTCGGCGTCACGAGCGACGGCTCGGTTCGGGTTCGTCGGCCCGACTGAGAACGGCTGGCGCGCTGGAATCGACCGTCTCGACTGCCTGTCTTCACCGAACGGCACACAGTTACTGCGAGAACGCCACCACAGCTACTGGAAAAGGCCACGGCTGTAGTCGTGGGAGAGCCACGGACGAGGAACACGACCCCCACTGGGTCGGCGCGTTCGTCACCCTCGTTGCTCGAGAATGCGATCGACGATCAGCCGCGTCGAGAGGAGTTCGTCTTCGTAGCGGGGTTCCCGACCGCTGGCGGAGCGAATCTCACAGTCGAGGCCGCGACGCTCGAGTTCGGCCGCGATCGCCTCCCGGTCGTGGTGTTGGTCGTGCCCGAGGACGATCACGTCCGGCTCGAGTTCCTCGATCGGGACGAAGATGTCCGCTTCGTGGCCGAGGATCGCCTCGTCGACGACCTCGAGCGCGCCGACGACGTCGCGGCGCTGCCGGGCCGAACAGATCGGTGGCGCTTTGTGGTCGACGTTTCGCTTTCGGGCGACGATGACGTACAACTCGTCACCCATCGCAGCCGCTTCCGACAGATAGTGGACGTGGCCCGGGTGGATGATGTCGAACGTTCCCTGTGCGACTACTCTGGTCATGCGGAGTTCACCGTGCGTGCTCGAATCATCGTCGGTCCCGTCGGAGTTCCTCGTCGATGTCTGCCTGTGTGAAGTCGAAGAAATCGTCCGTGTCGGGTAACTCGACGTCGATGACGGGAAGCGTCGTCGGATGACCCTCGGAGTCGAATGCCTGCCAGTCCGTCCGCCGGTACGGTGCGCCGATGATGATGTGCACCGACCCACGGGTGAACGTCTCCAAGTCCGCGCTGCTCGGGCGTAACACGCCGTTGGGATGTGAGTGGACGCTGCCGAGTGACTTCACGTCGTTCGGTACCTGACTCGTGCGCACCGTTGCACTCACGCTGTTGGACTCGGTTCCGGGAATCACGAGCACGTCGGTGATGACCAGCCCGTCCCGGTCGAGCCCCAGCCGTGACGCTTCCGTTCCGCGGAGCATCCCCATGTACTCGTTCGGGTGGGTCGCCTCCGCGGACTCGATGGTGAACTCGAGCGTCTCCTCGGCGATGCCGAGGATCTCGTTCGAGCGAAACAGCGCGTCGAGCAGCCCCATGTGGGTGAATCGGGCCTTGAGGTTGCTAAACGTTCCGAAAGCCGTCCCGATCGAGCGCGAACCGGTTCTGCACTCTCCGTTCGGCTATGACGGCTCCGAGTCAAACAGTCGTGACACGCTGTGTGAGTCGTCCCTGGCGACTCAGTTCGCCCACTCCTCGAACGACCGGTAGATGCCCTTCGAGAGGTAGCGCTCGCTCGAGTCGGGAAACACCGTCACGACCGAGTCGTACGGGGCGTCGATCTCGCCCGAGTCGATCCGTCGGGCGACCCGCTTGGCGGCGACGCTCGCGGCGGCGGCGCTCGAGGCGACGAGGTGACCTTCTTCGCGGGCGAGGCGTTTGAGCTCTTCGTGCGTTGCCTCGTCCGAAACGGCGTACACGTCGTCGACGAGGTCGGCCTCGAACAGTTCGTTCGTGTCGGTGTCGTGGGTGCCGATTCCCTCGATCTTGTACTCGTCTTCGTGTCGGTCTTTCTCGAGGAATTCGCCAAAGAGCGACCCGTCTGGCTCGACGGCGACGACGTACGTGTCCGGGTGTTGCTCGCGGGCGTAGCGGGCGATCCCCATGAGCGTGCCGGCGGTGCCACAGCCGGCGACCACCGCGCCGACCTCGCCGTCGAGGGCCTCGTAGAGCTCCGGTCCCGTCGTCTCGTAGTGGGCCTCGGTGTTGAGCGGGTTGGCGAACTGCTGGGGAACGACCGCGTCGTCGAGTTCCTCGGCGAGTTCGTGAGCACGGGCGATCGCTCCGCCCATCCCGTCGCTGGTCGGCGTGTTGATCACCTTCGCGCCGAGGGCTGCCATCAGCTGCTGTTTCTCGACACTGAACTTCTCGGGAACGACGAAGATCGCGTTCAGCCCGAGCTGTCCAGCGGCGATCGCCAGTCCGATCCCCGTGTTCCCCGCCGTCGGTTCGATCACCGTTCCCCCCGGAGCAAGGTCGCCGCGTTCGAGCATCCGCTCGAGCATGTACTTCCCGATCCGGTCTTTGACGCTCGCACCGGGGTTGAACGACTCGAGTTTGGCGTAGACGGGGATGCCCTCCGGGGCGTCGTGAACGCGGACGAGCGGCGTCCGGCCGACGGCCTCGAGTACCGAGTCCAACGGTCGCTCGTGGGTGGTCATCGTGTGGGCAAATGTTGCTCCGGCTGTTAGCTCTTGCCATCATGAGCCTTCGCGAAAATCGACCGGGAGTGCGCGTGAGCCTGGCGACGAGGCGGCTGCGTCGTGAACCTCGTTCGACCTGGCACGAGTGGCGTGTGAATCGCGCTTCACAGAACGGTTATTGACGTCTCCGAGAGAGCATGTTGCGTGAACGTAACCATCGTCGGCTCCCAGCTCGGAGACGAGGGGAAAGGCGGTATCGTCGACTTGTTTGGCGAGGACGCAGACGTAGTCGTCCGATACCAGGGAGGTGACAACGCCGGCCACACCGTCGTGCACGGCGACGAGGAGTACAAACTCCGCCTCGTCCCGAGCGGCGTGGTTCGAGGAACGACCGGCGTCCTGGGCAACGGCTGCGTCGTGAACCTCGAGACGCTGTTCGAGGAGATCGACCGGCTGTGCGAACGCGGATTGCGCCCCGACGTTCGCGTCTCAGGTCGCGCCCACGTCGTGCTCCCGTACCACCGGGTGCTGGATCGTGCGGAAGAAGCCGCGAAGAACGACGAGGACTTGCGGGTCGGAACGACGGGCAACGGGATCGGCCCCGCCTACGAGGACAAGGCAGGTCGGCGTGGAATCCGCGTCGCGGAGTTGTCCCGGCCCGAACTCCTCCGGAGCCGTCTCGAGTACGTCGTCCCGAAGAAACGGCGGCTCGCCGAGGAGATCTACGGCGTCGATACGGGCGACGCGTTCGACGTCGACGCGCTCTTCGAGACGCTTCGAGCCTTCGGCGACCGGCTCGCGGACGAGGGAATGGTCGTCAACGCAGGGTCGTTCCTCGCGGAGCGAGAACGCGAGAGCGACGCAATCCTGTTCGAGGGCGCCCAGGGCGCCCACATCGACGTCGACCACGGCAACTACCCGTTCGTCACCTCGTCGAACCCGACCGCCGGCGGGGCAATCGTCGGGACTGGCGTGAGTCCGAGAATGGTGAGCGACGGCGAGATCGTCGGCGTGGTGAAGGCCTATCACTCCCGGGTCGGGAGCGGCCCGATGCCGACGGAGATGGTCGACGAGACCGCGTCCGAACTCCGGGAGAAGGTAGGCGGGTTTGGGACCGTCACGGGGCGGGCGCGCCGGATCGGCTGGCTCGACCTCCCGACGCTGCGGTACGCGGTCCGGGTCAACGGCGTCACCGGCATCGCGATCAATCACGTCGACGCGCTCGCCGGGCTCGACGAGCTCCGGATCTGCGAGGCCTACGAACTCGACGGGGAGCGCCTGATCGAACCTCCGTCGACGACGGCCGCGTGGGAACAGTGTGCGCCCGAGTACCAGACGTTCGACCCGTGGGACGACCGGGACTGGACGAAGGTGGTGGTGGAGGGGTACGACGCGCTCCCCGAGAACGCCCGTGCGTACGTCGAATATGTGAGCGACGCCCTCGACACACCCCTCTACGCTGTCGGCGTCGGACCGGACCGGGACGAGACAGTCGTCCGCCGGAATCCCTTTGAGCCAGCAGGGTGATCGACGGATGTGTGTCGATCGCTCGGATCGATCGCCGACGCCTGACCGATGACGGGAGACGAACTCGACCGGGGGACCGCGTTCTCCCTGCTGGCGGACGAGACCCGCGTGCGGATCCTCCGCGAACTCGGAGCCGCGACCGCCTCACCGGAGACGGGTATCCCCCGACTCTCGTACGCCGAGTTGCAGTCGCGCGTCGGCGTCCGGGACTCCGGGCGGTTCAACTACCACCTGACGAAGCTGGTCGGGAACTACGTGGCCAAGGAGGCAGACGGCTACCGGCTCCGGTGGCCCGGAATGGCCCTCTATCGGACGCTCGTCGCCGGCCTGCTCACCGAGGCGACCCCCGCTATCGGTCGGTTCCCGGTGGGGACAGCGTGTCACCGCTGTGGCGAACCGATCGAGGCCCACCTCTACGAGACGCTCTTTCGCGTCCGCTGTGACGCCTGCGACGCAACCTATACGGACGTCTACGTTCCGCCCCACGGGTTAGTCGGCCGGAACGAAGCGGCGCTGCTCCGGGCGGTCCACCGGCGCAGCCGGACCGTTCTCGATTCGATGGTCGCCGGCCAGTGCCCGTGGTGTGCGAGCGACGTGCGCCCCGAGATCCACGAGGGCGACGGGTCGCTGCCCTCACTCCACGACACCCGCGAGCTCGACGCCTACGTCGTCTACCACTGTACCGACTGCACCGGCTTCCAGTACGTGCCGATCGCCCAGGTGCTCCTCTACCACCCCACCGCCATCGCCTTCTACCATAGCCACGGGAGAGACCTCACCGCGATCCCGGCGTGGGAACTCGGGTGGGCCGTGACCGACGAGACGACGACGATCCTCGAGACCGACCCGTGGCGGTTCTCGGTCCGTGTGCCGCTCGATGACGCGGAACTCGCCGTCGAACTCGACGATGAACTCGAGGTTGTCGACGGGCGACGAGGATAAGATCGAGCGATCGGTCGTCGCTCCCGTCTCCTGCTCTGCGCTCGAGGACGGCCCGTGGAATTACTCGCCGGTCGAAGCGGAGAACGTCGCTTCGACCCGGCCTGTGGCGACTACTCCGCGTCGGCCGCCGCGGATTCCTCCGGCGTACCGTCGCCCTCCGTCGTCGTCTCGTCGCCGTCGTCCCCACTTTCGTCGTCCTCGGCTTCCTCGATCGCCGCCTCCGCGAGAATCTCCTCGGCGTCGAGCCCCTGTTCCTCGGCGATGGCGACCAGCAGCGCCCGCTGCTCTTCCACCCGGTGGTCGAGCGTCGTCACCGTCTCGTGAGTCTCGTCGACCTCCTCTTCGAGGCTGATGATCCGCCCCTGAAGCTCCTGGACCTGTTTGTACATCTGCTCTGCGCTGTCAGAGATCATCTGGAGTTTCTTCGCGGTTGAACCGAGTCCCATACACAGAAGGTGTGTGGTCCAGCTAATTGGACCTTTCCTCTCGCGGGCCAGCCGACCGCGAGCTCCCCCGACTCGCTGGCCGGCTCACCACACGAGAGACGCGCAGTCGATACCAGCCATCCTCATGCGAGCGCTGCCTCGAGGTCCCGACACCACGCCAGCAGCTGCTCATCGGCGCCGAAGCGTGCCGTACACTGCAGCCCGAGCGGGAGGCCGTCGTCGGTCGTCGACGCCGGTAGTGCCACCGTCGGGAGTCCAGCGTGGGTCCACGGGAGGTTCATGATCGGGTCGCCGGTCGAGTCGATCCCCTCGGGGGCCGGGCCGGGGGCGGCCGGACTGACGAGCACGTCGATCCCGTGGTCGGCCATCGCGTCGTGGACCCGCTCGCGCAGGGCCCGGCGTCCGGCGCGGGCGGCCACCAGCTCCTCGACCGTGACGGCCTGGCCCTCCTCGATCAGCTCGGCAGTTTCCGGTGCGTACCGGTCGCCGTAGGCCGGATACCACTCGCTGTGTGAGAGCGCGGTTTCGGCGGCGACCAACCGCTCGTGGCGGCGATTTACGGACTCGAGATCGGTGAACGGGTCGATCCGCCGAACCTCGAGTCCCGCCGCCGACAGTCGCTCGAGGTGGGCCTCGAACTGCGCCTGTCCCGTCGCCGACGCCTGCTCGAGGTACGGTCCCTCGAGGGCACCGACCGTGGGCTCCCCGGAGCCGTCCTCGGCGCGCCAGTCCGCACAGAGCACCCCCGCGGCGAGGCGGGCCCCGGCGAGGTCCTGGGTGAACCAGCCCACGTGGTCGACCGACGGCGCGACCGGGACGACCCCCGCCGTCGAGACGCGGCCGTAGCTCGGCTTCATACCGACGACCCCGCAGAAGGCCGCCGGGCGGATCACCGACCCGATCGTCTGAGAGCCAAGCGCCAGCGGACAGAGGCCGGCGGCGACCGCCGCCGCCGACCCGCTGCTCGAGCCCCCGGGCGTCCGACCGTGGTCGTGTGGGTTGCGCGTCGGGCCGGGTGCGAAGTAGGCGAACTCGGTGGTAACCGTCTTTCCCAGGACGAGCGCGCCCGCCTCCTCGAGTGCCGAAACCGTGGCGGCCTGGGGACCCGTAATCGCCTCGGGCGGGACGTCGGCGCCCGCTTCCGTCGGGAAACCGTCGACGTGGAAGATGTCCTTGACGCCGACCGGAACCCCGAAAAGCGGCGGGCGACTGCCGGGCTCCGAATATCGCGTCTCGAGACTCGAGGCCGCGCGCTCGAGCCGGCCCCACCGCTGGGTTTCCGGGAGAAACGCCCGGACGGACGGTTCGTGGTCGTCGAAGCGGTCACGGACGTACTCGAGGTGCGCACTCGGTTCTGTGTCGTCGGCCCGCAGGGACCGGGCGAGGTCGGCGAGCGGGGCGTCGATGAGCGTCATGGCTGATCACCTGTACCCGGAGGCGTATTATACCGTGGGTCGCGGTCAGGCGGGACCCGTCGGACCGGGAGGGAGACTTTTTGACCACCGACGCGAGTGCTCGAACATGAACTTCGACTCGTTCGTCCTCGCGGCGTCTACCGCAGTGCTCGCCGAAGAACCCGACGCCCGCGATCACGCCGACGCGATCGAGTTCCGCATGGACCTCGCCGACGAACCACTGGCAACGCTCGAGGACTACGACGGCGAGCTTCCAATCCTGGCGACGAACCGTGCCGAGTGGGAAGGCGGCGAGGCCGGAGACGAGGGCCGACTCGAGGCACTCGCCGAGGCGACCGAATTCGAGGCCGTGGAAGCGATCGACGTCGAACTCGAGTCGATCCTCGGTGGGGAGGCGGACGCGGTGCTCGAGACGGCTCGCGACCGCGACGTGGCCGTGGTGGCGTCGGCCCACGACTTCGAGGGGACGCCGCCCAGACACGAATTGGTGCGAACGCTGACCGAGGCGAGCAAGTACGCCGACGTGGCGAAGCTCGCGGTGACGGCGGCGTCGAAGGCGGACGCGCTCGCGTTGCTCTCGGCGACCGAACAGCTGACATCCCACGGCGATACGGTGGCGACGATGGCCATGGGCGAAGTCGGCCGACACACCCGCGCAGTGGCCCCCGTCTACGGCTCGACGGTCGGCTACGCGCCCGTCGATCCCGCGAAGGCGACCGCGCCGGGGCAGTACGATCTCGAGACGCTCTCGCGGCTGGTGGCCGACCTCGAGTAGGTTCGCGACCGAACGTCGGCCGTCCGTCGCCGGACAGCGAGACACGCGCTCGGAGCGTACCGATCAGGGTTCGTCCGTTGACGATACGCGAGGTCCACCGCCGTATACACTCGACACATGTGAACGGAGCCGCTTTTCTCGATCGTTCACCCAGCGGAGACTGTATCGATGACCGGACGTTCACGGTCGACAGTAGTGATAGCGGTGATCGGACTGCTCCTCACGACCGCGGTCGGCGTCGGAGCCGTCGCGTCCGGTCCGGCTGGTGCCCAGCCGAACGTCGAGGGACTGGCCAGCAGTGACGACGACGATGCGGTCGAACCGAATCTCGAGACGGGCGACTCGGGCGCCGGGACCGATCGGATCAACGAGGATCGGACGGTCGACGAGTACGCTGGCGACGACGGCGTCGTCGACACGGACGGCCTCCGGGACGCGATCGACGACTGGCGAAGCGGAACGACAGACACCGACCTGCTCCGCGACGTCATCGACGCCTGGCGGACCAGCGACGAAACGGGTGACGGCGGCGCACTCGACCGCACGCTCGTCGAGCAGTACGTCCACGAGGCGGTGAACGAGGAACGCGCCGCGCGCGGGCTCGAGGAACTCGAGTTCGACGAGGAACTCCAGACGATCGCGCGGACGCACAGCGAGGACATGGCCGAGCGCGGCTACTTCGCTCACACCGATCCGGACGGAAATTCATTCGCCGACCGCTACGATGAACACGGTTACGACTGCCGTGCGGACGCCGGCGGCGGCTACTACTACATCGGCGGCGAGAACATCGCGCACACGCACTTCGACAAGCCGGTCCGGACCGATTCGGGCGAGATCGTCCGATACACGGACGAGCGCGAGCTGGCCGACGGCATCGTCGAGGGGTGGATGAACTCAGACGGCCACCGCGAGAATCTCCTCGCCGACCACTGGACCAACGAGGGGATCGGAATCTCCGTGACCGACGACGACGAGGTGTACGCGACGCAGAACTTCTGTTGACGGCTCGGGAGGACGGGCTCGGGAGGACGGGCTCGGAAGGATGGGCTCGGAAGGATGGGCTCGGAAGGATGGGCTCGAAAGGATGGGCTCGAAAGGAGTGGTCTTACACCGGGGTCAGTCCGCCGACGGCGCGACCGACTCGAGCGTGGCTTCGGGGACAGTTCCGTCGTCCGTGAGTCCACGGGCGTCGTAGTACTCCGCGACGGCGTCCTCGAGGTCCGGAATCTCGTACGGCAGGTCGTCTGCCTCCCGATCGAAGCCGCGCTGGTTGTTGAAGTGACGTTCTAAGAGCACCGTCCGTTCGCCCACGGCGAGCAGCTCCTCGAGTGAGGCGTCGAACAGCGTCTCGAGCCGGTCGTCGGTGACGTAGTCGCTGCCGAACGCACAGACGATGCCGGTGTCGCGGAAGGCGTTGCGCTCTTCCTGCTCGACGAGCGTCTCGGCTTTCCCCAGGGTGCCCTCCGGGTCGAGCTGGCCAGCGTACTCGAGGCTGAGCATGCTCGCGTACATGTGGTCCGCACCGCGATTGGCGACGGCGTAGGACAGGCCCTGGCCGTGGAGAACGCGGCCGTCGTGAGCGGCGAACTCCATGCCCTTGACGGTGTAGTTGTCTACCCCGAGTTCCTCGTGACAGCGGTCGACGCCCTCGGCGAGCGTGTCGCCGATCTCCTCGCGGTAGGCGATCTGCTCGGTCACCTCCTGGGCGAGTTCCGCGTCCCCGAACGCGTCCTCGCTCGCGAGGTAGGCCGCGACCGTCACCCCGGCCGAGATGGTGTCCATACCGAGCTGGTCACAGAGTTCGTTGGCTTTCATCACGTCGACGACGTCGCCGACGCCCTGGACCGATCCGAAGGCGTAGACGGTCTCGAACTCCGGCCCCTCGGTCTCGATGCCTTCCGCCTCGTCGCGGGTGGGGAGTTTACAGGCGTAGGCGCAGGCCGAACAGGCCCCTTTCTTGTACTTTTTCTCCTCGACGGCGTTCCCGCCGATCGCATCGGCGTGTTCGAACTCGTACTCCTCGAAGTAGCGCGTCGGGAGCGCGAAGTTGTCGTTGATGAACTCCGTGCCGCCGGTGGTCCCCTGCCGGCGCATCAGATCGTCCGACTCGGCGGCCTCGCGGTGAATGTCCATCTCCGGCGGGTTCGGGATCTCGACGGGCGGCTCGGCGTCCCCGGAGAAGGTAACGCACTTGACGTTCTTCGAGCCCAGCACGGCCCCGAGCCCGCCGCGACCGAACGCCCTCGAGTCGAACGTCATCACCGAGGCGAATCGGACGAGGTTCTCCCCCGCCGGGCCGATGGCGATGCAGTGTTCGGGGCCGAGGCCCCGAGTCTCGGCTACGTGCTCAGAAACGTCGGAGACGAGCGCGCCCTCGAGGTCGGGTACCTCCTCGAACTCGACATCGTCGTCAGTGACGTGGATCGCCAGGGGAACGTCGCTCTCGCCGACGAGCTCGAGGACGGAGATGCCGGTCTCAACGAAGTTCCGCGAGAGGTAGCCGCCGGCGTTCGTCGAGACCAGCCCGTCGGTCAGCGGCGAGAGGCCGGTCATGTTCATCCGCCCGGTAAAGGACATCTGACTCTGCTGGAGCGGCCCCGTCGAGAGGTACGCTCGGTTTGCCGGACCGAACGGGTCGGCGTCGAACGGGATTCGATCGTGGGCGAGCGCCGTCGCGAGCGCTCGGCCGCCGACGGTCTCCTCGAGCAGGTCGTCGATCTCGGTCCTGGTCGCCGTTCGCTCACCGACGTCGACGGTGAGCAGTGGGCCCTTCGCGTGGAGCATACCCGGGAGTTACCCACGAACTGACTTAGCTCTGATCGACGGGCGACGTCGGCGGTCAATCGAACTGCCGAATTGAAAGGATACGAACGGGCTCAGATCAGCGCGCGTCCTCGAGCGCCTCGAGCGCGTCGGGGTTCTCGAGACTCGAGAGGTCACCGAGGTCCTCGCCGGTGTAGGCGGCCTCGATGGCCCGGCGGATGATCTTGCCCGACTGGGTCTTCGGGAAGGCGTCGACGAAGAGGATCTCGCGCGGGCGGAACGGTTTGCCGTGTTCTTCGCCGATCTGTTCGCGCAGTTCCTCGCGGAGGTCGTCCGACGCGTCCTCGCCGTCCTCGAGGATGACGTAGGCGACGACTGCGGTGCCGGTGGTATCGTCGGGGACGCCGACGGCGGCGGCCTGGTTGACCGCCTCGTGGTCGATCAGCACGCCTTCGATCTCGGCGGGGCCGACCTTCCGGCCGGCGACGTTCAGCGCGTCGTCGGCGCGACCGTGAAGGAACCAGAAGCCGTCCTCGTCTTTCTGAGCCCAGTCGCCGTGGTCCCACATGTCCTCGAACGTCGACCAGTACTCCTCGAGGTAGCGTTCGTCGCCCGACCAGAGCGACTTGGTCATCGACGGACAGGAGTCCTTGGCGACGAGGAAGCCTCGCTCGTGGTCGTCTTTGACCGACTCACCGGCGTGGTCGACGACGTCGATGTCCATCCCGAGGCCGGGGCCGCCGAGCGTGCAGGGTTTGAGTGGCTGGGTCGGCATCGGCATCAGGAAGCAGCCACAGATCTCGGTCCCACCGGAGATGTTGACGATCGGAGCCTCGCCGCCGCCGACGTGCTCGTAGAACCACTCCCAGGACTCGGGATCCCACGGTTCGCCCGTCGAGCCGAGGATCCGCAGTGAGGAGAGGTCGTGGCCCTCGACCCACTCGTCGCCGTGCTTTCGCAGGGCCCGGATAGCGGTGGGGGAGATGCCGAACTGCGTGATCGAGTGACGGTCGATCATTTCCCAGAACCGGTCGGGCTGGGGGTAGTCCGGCGCGCCCTCGTACATGAAGATCGTTCCGCCGAAGGTGTGGTTCCCGATGAGCGTCCACGGCCCCATCATCCAGCCGATGTCTGACACCCAGAAGAAGCGGTCGGCGGGTTTGACGTCGAAGCCGAAGTGCAGTTCCTTGGCACACTGCAACTGGACGCCCGCGTGAGTGTGCACGATTCCCTTCGGCTTGCCCGTCGTCCCCGAGGAGTAGAGCAGCATCGACTCCTGGTCCGACGGCAGAGATTTCGTCTCGTAGGCGTCGTCGGCGGACTCGACGGCGTCGTCCCACCACTCGTCGCGCTCGTCGTTCCAGGGCACCGCCAGATCCGAGTGCTCGTCGCTTGCGCCGAGGCGGTCGAAGACGATCGTGTGCTCGACGTGACCCGCCTCCTCGATCGCCTCGTCGGCGGCGTCTTTGAGGGTGATGGGGCTGGCCCGGCGGTAGAAACCGTCGCCGGTAAAGAGGACCGAACACTCGCTGTCCTCGATCCGGGTCGCCGTCGCCTCGACGCCGAAGCCGGAGAAGATGGGAACGGCGATCGCGCCGACTTTGAAACAGCCGTAGAGGATCGAGACGACCTCGGGCACCATCGGCATGTAGAGCCCGACGGTGTCGCCGGTCCCGACGCCGCGCTCTTCCAGCGCGTTGGCCACCTTGTTCGCCTGGCGGTGCAGTTCGTGGTAGGTAACCTCTCGAACCTCGCCGTCTTCGCCCTCCCAGATGGTGGCGACCGTGTTCCGCGTCGGGGACTCGAGGGCGGCGTGGCGATCGAGAACGTTGTGCGCGATGTTGAGCTCGCCGCCGGGGTACCAGTCGGTGAACTGCGGTCCCTCGCTGTCGTCGCGTACCTCGTCGTAGGCTTCGTAGAACTCGATCTCGAGGTAGTCGACTAGTTCGTCCCAGAACCAGTCGACGCCGCTCTCGCCGTCCCCCAGCTCCGTCGTCGTCCGTTCGATCAACTCGTCGTAGTCGTCGATGCCGTGTGCTTCCATGAACGCGTAGACGTTCGTCGATTCCACGAACTCGCGCGACGGTTCGTGCACTACCCGATCAATCAGATCGTGCTCCATGGTATACCACACCGTTTAACAGCCCGTGAGAAGTAAGTTATTGATTCCATCTAGACGATCGACGGAACGGACGAGACGGCACACTCGAGCGGGCGAACGCTCGACGGCGGACACTCGAGAACCGGCCGGTCGGCGGCCGGAGGAGGTGAGTCAGTCCTTTCGTTTCACCACGTCGCCGAGCGTGTAGCTCCCGGTCGAGGAGCCCCCACTCCACTCGGCGTCGTCGTCGGCGCCAGCCCCGCCGGTGAGACTCACGTCGAGGTGTCGCTCGAGTTTCGACTGGACACTGTCGCTCGGGAGCGTCTCGCCGCGCTCGAGTTTGCGGATGAGACTCGCTTTCTCGTTGAGTTCGTTGGCGAGGTCGGACTGGCTGAGCCCTTTCTTCTCGCGGGCGCGACGGATACGATCGTCGTAGTCCGGCGCGATCTCGTCCATCTCGTCGAACATGTCCCGCCGGCGCGAGCCGCCGGAACGCGAGGAACCGGTCGCTCCCCCACTCGAAGACGAGGATCCACTGGCGGCCGAGCCGCCGGAACTCGAGGACGTCGAGTACTTCGTGGACGTACTCGAGGTCGAACCCGGGGTCTTCACCTCGGTGCCGAATCCGGTACAGTTGGAACAGACCTGCAGCTTCGCACCTTCGACCTTGATGGTCGTCGGGGACGACGTCTCCGCACCACACATCTCACACTGAACCATGTGCGACCCTATATCGTGACAGTTGATAAAGGATGCGGGGGTTCCAACTCACTCGGCATCGGGACGGGCCGCTACTCGAGCGATTCGATCCGTTTCGGAGGTCGGCCCGATCGAGGACGTTCGAGAGACCGGCTCACTCGAGGATGTCGCCGACGCGCCGGGGTTCGCCGCGCAGGTCCGGCCCCTTCTCGACGATCTTCAGCACCTCGTGGTCGGTCACGTCGTGGTAGCGCTTGCCAGTCGCCTCCTCGATAAGTTCCCGCTCGAGGCGAAACTCGGTTCCTTCGTACACGACGTCGACGCCGTCGTCGTCGAACGCGAGGGTCGTCATGACTGGGCGTACGCATCGGCCGGTGAAAAACGGGACGGCTTCGATCGCTGGCGACGGGTCGGATCGTCGTCGGTCGAGGATGCGGTAAATCGGCGTTGGTCGAGGGCGCGACGAATCGGCGTTGGTCGAAGACACGGTGGATCGTCGTCATTCGTCCGTCTGCCACCCGTCAGACGGTCGCGCGGGGTTTATTACGCGGGCGTCGTATCGATTCGAGTGTGGCGATCAGCAGGGATCCACTCGGTGAACTCGTCGTTCCGGCCGGCACCGAAGCGCAGGAACGCGACCTCGTGACCGACGGCGACGTCTTCGTCGGCGGTCGCTCGAGCGTCGAGTTCGGCGTGCGTGGCCGAAACGTCTTCGCGGGCGAGGGAGCACGCTTTGCGGGTGACATCGAAGCGGCGGGCGACTGTCGACTCGACGTCCTGTGTGACGTCGACGGGAACGTCCTGGTCGGCGAGGACGCTTACATCGGCGAGCGAGTGCACGTCTCCGGCGAGTTGCGCGTGGCCGGCGACCTCGACATCGGCGACGACGTCGAGGTCGAGGAGGGATTCGAGGCCAACGGCTGGATCGTCATCCGAAATCCGATGCCGACGGTGATCTTCCTGTTCGTCTACCTCAAACACTTACTGCTCGTTGGGGAGGACGACACCGCCCGGGAACTGCTCTCGGAAGTCCTCGAGGACGAGAACGAGGAGGAAGATGGGCCCGAGCCGCTCGTGATCCCGGCGAACGCGACGGTCACCGACGACGCCTGGCGCGTCTCGACCCCCGCCCGGATCGGCGACGTCTGTCGCCTCTACGGGAACGTCCGCGCCGAGACGATCGACGTCGGTTCAGCGTGCAACGTCTTCGGTAGCTTGCGCGCCCGTGGCGACGTGACGATCGGCGACGGAACGCGAATCCACGGCGACGTGACGACGCGAGACGGCTCGGTCGTCCTCGGCGAGAGTGCCCGCGTCCTCGGGGACGTCTCCTGTGACGACCTCGAACTGGGCCCCGACGCCGAGGTGGACGGGACGATCAGGGCCGACGGCACGGTGACGATGCAGACGGGCGAACGCGACCTCGAGTGAGAGTTCGGGAGTCGCCGACGAGCCACACGGACCTCAAGCAGTTTCCTCCGACGAGCCACACGGGCCTCCGGCAGTTTCCACCGGCGATTTTCACCCACATACTTAATAGTCACAGTTGCGATAGAGTGACACGATCATGGTGAAAGAGAGCACACTGCAAAGCCGGTGGAGGGTATGCGCTCCGTCGTCCTGACGAAAGGCGTCCCCGACTTCTCAGAGGGGGCCGTCTCGTTCGACGAGGACGGCCACTTAGAGCGGGGTAAGACGCCGACGGTGATGAATCCGAACGACGCGTTCGCGCTCGAGGCGGCCCTCCAGACGAGGGTCCGCCACGGCGGCCACGTGAGCGTGATGAGCATGGGGCCGCCGGGCTACAAGTCGGTGCTCGGCGAGGCGATGGAGGCCGTGTACGCCGACGACCTCTACTTGCTCTCCGATCGCGAGTGTGCGGCCGCCGACACCTGGGCGACCGCGATCACGCTCAGTTCGGCCCTCGAAAAGTACGGAGATGAGATCGCCGACGTCGACCTGCTGTTCGCCGGCTTCAAGACGGCCGACGGCGAGACCGGCCAGACTGGGCCGCAGACGGCCTGGGGGCTCGAGTGGCCGATCGTCACGCACGTCATCGCCCTCGACGTCGATCCCGAAGCACGTACGCTGCGTGCCAAACGGCTGGTGGAGGGCGACGTCGACGAGATCGAGACGGTCGAGGCGCCGTTGCCCTGCGCCGTCGTTCCCGATCCGGAGTTCTCGCCCACCTACCGGAAGGCCTCCCACCGCCTCGAGCACAAGCGCCTGCGCGCGGAGACCCAGGAACGTGCCGAGGAGTACGAGGAGTACCTGACGTCGTGGGACCACGTCGATATGAACCTCGACCCCGACTACATCGGGCTCTCCGGCTCGCCGACGATCGTCTCGTCGGTCGATCCGATCCCGAAAGCGCCCTCCGAACGGGAGGCGACGATGGTCGATCCGACCGACGAGGAGGGGATGGCCGAGGTACTCGAGGAACTGCAGCCGTTCGCGGGGGGTGATTGAACCATGGTAGATCCCGAAGCACACACGGTCGACGAACTGATCGAAGCGCTCGACACGATCGACGACGTGGACGAACTGAACTCGGTCCTCGAGGCCGAGCGGGCCGGTCAGGACCGCAAGACGGCCCGCGAGGCGATCGAGACGCGACTCGAGACGGTCCGCGAGGGAGACGGCGTCGAGGAGGGGACCGAGACAGAAGGTGAGTACGAGGAGACGCGTGAGGACGTCGGGGAGGAGGCGGAGGGTGACGAGGTCGACGAAGCGGAAGGAGTGGAAGCCGAAGACGAAGAGCCCGAGGAAGATGAAGACGAGGAGGCAGAAGAAGCGGAGGAAGAAGACGAAGAAGCGGAGGAAGAAGACGACGGCCTCTCACATCCCACCCGCGACAAGAAGCACGTCCGTGCGCTCCAGGGCGGCCACTACGAGGACATGTGGGTCTACTGTGAGACTCAGCAGGGCGAGCTGCTCGATGTCTCGAAGGAGATGCTTGGGAAGGCCCGCGAGTTGATGGACGAGTACGCCACGGAGTTCGAGGAGGAGAACGTCGTGGCTGTCCTCGTCGGCGACGACATGGCGGAACTCGCCGAGGAGTGCATTGCGTACGGGGCCGACGTGGCCGTCTACCACGACGACCCCCGACTCGAGCGATTCCTGCACGAGCCCTACACCGAGATCGTCGCGGCGATGGCCCGCGGGCAGGGCTCGGCCGAGAGCACCGACTGGCGCGAGTACGACGAGCCCCGCTACTTCCTCTACCCCGCGACGAACAACGGCCGGGACCTCTCCGCACAGGTACAGGCCGAACTCGACTCCGGGCTCGCCTCGGACTGTTCGGGCCTGTTCATCCAAGAAGAGCGGGTCTCGAACCCCGTGAAGACGGGTGAGCCGGGCGTCAAGAAGACGTTCGAGCGCGTCCTGCACATGAAACGACCCGACTTCTCCGGGTTCGAGTACTCGACGATCCTCTGTCTGGACAACCCCGACCGGGACTTCCACCCGCAGGGCTGTTCGGTTATCCCGGGCAGTTTCGAGCCGATCGATCCCGACCCCGAGCGCGAGGGGCTCGTCGTCGAACACGACATGGACCTCGACGAGGAGTGGTTCCGCGTCGAGGTCACCGAGTGGGATCAACTCGAGGCGGGCGTCGACCTCACCGGACACGAGGTGATCGTCTGCCTCGGCCGGGGGATCGGCGACGACCCGACCCTCGGGATGGAGCTTGGCCTGGATCTCGTCGACGCCTTCGAGGACGCCGAACTCGGCATCACTCGAGGGATCGTCACCTCCTCGTACCAGTTCGACGGCCACGTCGAGCGGTACTCGAAGGAGGAGCGCCAGATCGGCGAGACGGGACAGGTGGTCGCCCCGGACCTCTACATCGCCGCTGGCGTCTCCGGTGCGGTCCAGCACAAGGTCGGGATGGACGAGTCGGAGACGATCGTCGCGATCAACACCGACCCCGAGGCCCGGATCCGGGACTTCAGCGACTACTTCCTCGAGGGCGACCTCTTCGAGGTGCTCCCGCAGCTGACCGAGGCGGTCGAATCAGGGGAGATCGAACTCGAGGCCGTCGCCGACGGAGGTGACGACTGATGGCGGCGACTCAGGCGGAAGGTGACGGTGAGTACGAACACTACGAGGCGATCGTCGTCGGCTGTGGCCCCGGCGGTGCGGCCGCTGCCGCGCGGCTGGCCGACCACGGCATCGAGACGCTCGTGCTCGAGCGAGGCGTCGAGGCCGGCTCGAAGAACGTCTCCGGCGGGTTGATCTACGCCGAGAACTCGGCCCCATACACGATCGACGACCTGTTTCCCGGCTTCCGCGAGGCGGCGGCCGAACGCCCGGTGACTGACTACTACATCCACAACGTCGCCGGGAACAAGGTCAAAACGTACGACCTCACCGACCTCCACGAGCACGACACCGACTGGTGTGACGCCGTGCTTCGGCGGGAAATGGACGCCTGGCTCGAGGAGCGCGTCCACGAGAAGACGAGCGAGACCGGCGGCGGCGTCCTCACGAACGTTCGGGTGAACGGGCTTCTCCGGGAGAACGGCGAGATCGTCGGGGTGACCTGTGACGAACTGGATCCGATCACAGCGGACCTCATCGTCGCCGCCGACGGCGTCAACTCCGAACTCGCCCGCGACGCCGGCCTGATGGACTGGGAAGAGCCCGAGGAGTGGTTCCAGGGCGTGAAGGCGGTCGTCGAGATGGACCCCGAGACGGTCAACGACCGCTTCTCGATCGGCGACGACGAGGGCGTCGCCCACCTGTTCTCGGGTGACCTCTTCCAGGACGTCCGCGGCGGGGGCTTTCTCTACACCAACGAGGAGTCACTGTCGATTGGGACGGTGTTTCACCTCGACAGCCTCGTCGAACAGCGGGCCGAGCCCCACGAACTGCTTAACGCGCTGCTCACCCACCCGCTGCTCGCGGGCTGGCTCGGCGAGGAGTACGACGAACGCGAGTACGCCGCGAAGCTGGTGCCGGACTCGAAGAAGATCGCCCACCGCGAACCCTACCGCGATCGGCTCGTCCTCGTCGGCGACGCCGGCGGCCAGATGCAGGCGCAGGGACCGATCATCAAGGGGATGAATCACGCGGTGACGGCGGGTGCCCTCGCCGCGGACGCCTTCGCCGTCACGCGCGGGAATGCCGACCCCGAAGCCGTCGGCCGCCGGTACGCGTCGATGCTCGAGGAGTCTGGGACGATGGGCAAACTCCGGCCACGACGGTACGAACTCGCCCGGACGGTGGGCGAACGCGATACCGTCACGAAGGTCGTCGAGGGCGTGTTGAACTCTCCGATCGGGAGCGTCGCGATCGGCAATCCCGTCGCCGACTGGGCACTGAAGCGGGCGTACAACTCCCCCTTGCTCGTCTCGATGCTCCCCGATACGCGCACGGGCTACGTGACGGTTCCGTCGATCGTCGGCGAGAAACACGGCCGGACGATCCACTGGGAGAGCCCGGTAGAGCCGCCGGAGCTCGTCGATCGGATCGGCGACCTCACCTACGACACCGACGTCGGCAACCCGCACATCCGGCTGCGCGACGAGTCGTTCGAGGCCAGCGGGGCGGCGGTCTACGCCTGCCCCGTCAGTGCCGAGGACTTCGGCGGCGGCTGCTACCGCGCTGAAACGGTCAAAACCAACGGCAGCGAGGAGACGCTCGTCAGCCTCGACACCCAACCCTGCGTCGAGTGTGGCACCTGCGCCATCGTCGCCGATACCGAGTGGGAACACCCCCGCGGCGGCAAAGGTGTCGAGTACCGAAGCGGCTGATGTGGCTAGCCGACGTGGCGCACGTGAAGCCACAACAATCGAGTGTATGAGCCGATACGGCCCGCGCATCGCCGCCCTCGAGCGTCGCGCCGAACGCGATCGTGCGTCGTTCGATGCCGATCTCGACAATGGGAAAGCGGCCGAACGCTACGACGATGGGGAAGCAGCCGAACGGTACCTCCGGGACGGGGCCGGCCAGGCGATCTGGCTCTACGTCGAGGCCCGGACCGGCGGCCGACTGGTTCCGTTCTCGGACGCCGAATTCGAGGCGCTCGAGGGCGCCATGAACACCTGGCTCGAGCTGTACGCGCGGAGTTACGGCGTCGACCTCGAGGCCGACTTCACGCTTCGGGAGGCGGCAGAGCTGTTGCTCGAGACGCGGAACGTCCACGATACGGCGCAGCTGCTCACCGGTATTCCTGGCCGGTAACCCGTTCGAAATCTGGTGGCGGCCGTCGACGCGGCCGTGTCGTCACACCCCCTACGTTTCCGACGTTTCCAACGTTCTCGAGTGGACGACGATGTTGGGGAACGCATATCAGTAGTCCCCCACCCCACGTTTCCGACGTAGTGGTGAGCGGGAGGGTGGGTGGAGTGGAAGGAGATCTCGACGGTGGATTTATTGAATGAGGGCGGTCGTATCATCGACCAGCCACCTGCTGATGAGTGATCGAACCGTCCGTCGAGGACGATCAACCGACCGACTCCAGAACGGGTTCGCTCGACCGCTCCTTTCGACTGGACCGTCAGTCCAAAACGAAGAAACACTTCGCTTTATTCACAAAACGAAGTGAGCTTAATGGGCGATACTCAGATCAAGTACTTAACCTAACTGGTTCAAGAATATGAACCAAAATCAGAGCGGACAGTGGAAATCAGGTTGATACGAGGGAGTTGATACGACGGAAGTATGGGGTGTCGACTGCCGTTTCCGTCCGGTTCTCGAGTATCTGGCCGATCCGATCGAATCACTGTCAGCAACTGCCCGGCGATCCACCAGAGATCCATCGGCAATACGTCGGAAATCCGGGGTGGGTGCGCGATGATGCGGAGTGGGGCGCAATGAATTTCGGAGTGGGTAACGAGCGGTGCGGTGAGGGGGAAGTGACGAACCAGCGGTTGGGCCACCGAACTCGCTGCCACTAACGCGTCATTCGGAGGTGTCTGTACCTGTCTGCCGCCATATGTCTGGGACTGTTCGACCCCACGTCAGAGGCTGTTCGGCCCCATGTGTCTCGGGCACATACGTCGGAAATCAGGTTAACCTCAAACTGGTTTGATATCTGGGATACAGCCCTCTAGGTCCGGAGAAACAAGCGAATTACGTCGGAAACATGGGGCGGTCGAGGTCACCAGATTTATATCATCGGAGGCGAGAGACCCTGCACGCTAGATGTCTCCCGATTCGTCGTCCGACTCAGTTACCGACCCGCTCTTCGAGTCAGGTCACCGGATTTTTGCGAACAAGGATCTGCTCAAAATCGGTCACGTCCCGGAGGCAGATCGCATCGTCGGCCGGGACGACGAGATCGCCAAGCTCGCCAAGCGGCTGAACGGTGCCGTTCATGGCTACTCCCCCGAGAACGTCATGATCTACGGCAAGACCGGCGCCGGGAAGTCACTCGTCTCCCGGCACGTCTGCCAGCGTGCGAAAAATGCCGCTCGAGACGACGTCGAGATCGGGACAGCCTACATCGACTGTGCCGAGGACAACACCGAGACGCAGGCGATCTCCTCGCTCGCGGCGAAATTGAACGACGAGGTCGCCACCGACGTCTCCGTCCCGTACACGGGATTGAGCACGTCGAAGTACTACAAACTCCTCTGGGACGTCCTCGACGCACAGTTCGACTCCGTCATCATCATCCTCGACGAGATCGACCTGATGACCGACAACAACCTGCTGATGAAACTCTCGCGGGCGGAGGAAGCCGGCAAGATCGAGTGTAGCATTGGGATCATCGCGATCAGCAACAAGATTCAGTACGTCGACAACCTGAACGAACGGATCAAGAGCAGTTTTCAACATCAGGAGCTGCTGTTCAAACCGTACGACGCGAACCAGCTTCGCGAGATCATGTACAACCGCGAGGACGCCTTCCAGGAGGGTGTGCTTTCGGACGACGTGATCCCGCTGTCGGCTGCCTTCGCGGCCCAGGAACACGGCGACGCCCGGAAGGCGATCGACATTCTCCGCCACGCGGGCGAAGTCGCCTCCGAGGACGGGGCGGAGACGGTCCGAGAGGAACACGTCCGTCAGGCCCAACAACACGCCGAGAAAGATCGGTTTCGCGAACTCGTTCACGGGGCGCCCACGCAGGCGAAAGCCGCACTGCTCGCGCTCACCGAACTCACGATCACCTCACAGGACGACGCCTTCCTCACGAGCAAAGTCTACGACCAGTACGAGCGCATCTGCGAGCACGTCGACATCGACGTCCTCTCCGTCCGACGGTTCCGGGATATCCTGAAAGAGCAGGCCTTTCTCGGCGTCGTCGAAATCGAGAAGATCAACAAAGGCAGCGCCGGCGGCATCCACCTCCAGAACCGACTGATCGAGGACCCGGACGTCGTTCGCGAGACGATCCTCGAGGATAACCGGATGGAAAACTGGGTCGACCGTTCTCGGTGAATTCAGGCCGATAGCGACTCAAGCAGAGACGATAGCGACTGGGACGATAGCGGCGGCGAAAACGACGGAAACCCGGGGTGGGACTGTCCCGTTGGGAAGCCCACACTCGGCCGAACGCGGGTGGGCAATCGACCTCCCAGAACGTCGGAAACCCGGGGTGGGCCCATCCCGCCGCTATAGCAGTCGTTGAACGGCAGTGCACAGTCGATCACGAACGTCCGTACAGCCCACGTCCGCTCTATAGTAACCGTTGAAAGTCATCACACACCCGGTCACGACCGTCGGTGGTCAGCCTCGGCAACGAGGCCAAGGCTGACCGCTCGGCTGTGACCGGGTATAAATCGTTTCAACGAGTACCATAGCCCAACGAGGCCCTCCACAGACGACGGACGAAACGACGGAAACCAGGGGTGTACGCGCCGGGAACTGGAGACGTACAGCTGAAACTGCAGCCGTACGACGGAAACGCGGGGTCAGGTGGTCACGGCTGCCACAATTCGACTTTCGTGCTCATCCGGGTGTGACCGAGCAGCCTACGTTAATCCGCGAGTGGCCGTCGAGTCTCACGGTGAGTGAGCCAAACTGACTCGACGGGCGTCACGCTCGTGTGTTCGTCTCGTCATCCCGAGCCTCAGCCAGGATTCGGTGTGCGTAGAACGCGACCGAAAAATCCTGCGGGCTGGGGATCGCACAGGCGAGCCAGCCGGCGACCGCCAGCGTCACGACGAGGTCGTCGCTCGAGAGATAGCCACTGACGCCGAGTCCAAGGACCGGGAGCGCGAGCGTTAGTGGCATCAGCGCAGCGAGCCGAAGAACCCAGGGCGGCTCCCGGCCCGTCGGCTGTGGACGAACTCGCGCCCATCGCGTGCTCGCGAGGGCGCCGACGACGCCGTCAGTTCGGTCGGGGAGGTACTCGAGAGCGTGGTCGACGTCGGCGACCGTGAGAACCAGCGCGTGAGACCACTCGTGTGCGACTAGCCCGACCCCCACGGCGAAAACGACAGCGAATCCGGCGAGGACCACTTCGAGCTCGGTCATCTCTCACTACTCGAGGTGTCGAACGCGGCTCACTAACGGCTCGTCCTTCACCCGTTGCGCTATTATGGTGGTCGTCGAAACGAGTTGTACTCGATCACAGCCGAGCGACCAGTCTCGGTGCCGGTGCCGTGGCTGACCGCGGCCGTTCGTGATCGGCTGTGGACCGCACGAATTCTCGAGAAGGGTGTCTACAACAGTTAAATACTGTGAGGTGCTATCATGGACCATGTCCACGAGTGAGGAGCTCTCGTTCGGCCACGAGGACCGCAGGCGGATCTACGAGTACGTCGAGCGCCACGGGGCGGCCGACGCGGACGAGGTGAGAGACCGACTGCGGATCGATCCAGGTGGATTTCGTCACCACGTCGCGATTCTCAAACGCGACGGGCGACTTGAGGACGAAGATGGTTCACTTCGGGTGACGATCGACGCCGGAGCCAAGGAGGAGTACGTCACCGAGGACCTCGAGTTCCACATTCGCCCGGCCAGGCAGGAGGATCTCGGGGGGATCGTCGGCGCGATTCGTCAGGTTGCCGAAGAGAAAACCTACATCGTCGCCGAGAGCGTCGCCGACGAGATCGATCACCAGGACGCCCTGTTGCGCAACAACGAACTCGAGTCACGGATGTTCTTCGTCGCCACGGTCGGTGACGAGGTCGTCGGCTGGGTCCATCTCCACTCGCCGGAACTCGACAAACTGAGCCACACCGCCGAACTCACCGTCGGCGTCATCGAGGAGTACCGCGGCCACGACATCGGCTCGCACCTCCTCTCGCGGGGCCTCGAGTGGGCCGGCTCGAACGGCTACGAGAAGGTGTACAACAGCGTCCCATCGACGAACGAGGACGCGATCACCTTCCTCGAAAAACACGGCTGGGAGATCGAGGCCGTCCGCGAGGACCACTACAAGCTCAACGGCGACTACGTCGACGAAGTGATGATGGCACTCGAGCTCTGACCGGAGTTGCCTCGCCGTCGCGTGACGACCGCCACCGCCACGTGACTCGTCTTGGCGGTCGAACGCTGTGCGGTGTTGGATCCCCATACCCCGCGAATCGAAAGACAGTTTTCCCAACGCGGGTTACCCCGTGGCATGCTCTCGATTGCACTTGCCGGGAAGCCGAACGCCGGCAAGTCTACTCTTTACACGGCGGCGACGATGGCCGAGGTCGACGTCGCGAACTACCCCTTTACGACCATCGACGCAAACCGCGGCGTGAGCTACGTCCGCACCGACTGCCCCTGCCTCGAGCGCGACGAACGCTGTACCAGCGAGAACTGCCGGGACGGCAAGCGGTACGTCCCCATCGAACTGCTCGACGTCGCCGGCCTCGTCCCCGGTGCCCACGAGGGGAAGGGGCTGGGCAACCAGTTCCTCGACGAACTCACCAACGCCGACGTCATCGTCAACGTGATCGACGCCTCCGGTGGGACGAACGCGAAGGGCGAACCCGTCGAGCTCGGCGAGCACGACCCCCTCGAGGACGTCGACTTCGTCGAAGAAGAGATGGACCTCTGGCTCGCAGGCATCGTCGAGCGAAACTGGGAGTCCGTGGAGCGTAAGTCCCGTTCGCCCGACTTCGATCTCGACGACGTGCTCGCGGACATGCTCACCGGCTTCGGCGCGACGCCGGTCGACGTCGCGACGATCCTCCGCGACCTCGAGTACCCCGACGATCCGATCCAGTGGGAGGACGAGCACCGCGAGGCGCTCGCCCGGGACGTCCGCCGGCGGACGAAGCCGATCGTCGTCGCCGCGAACAAGATCGACGTCGCCCCCGCCGAAAACGTCGAGCGCCTGCTCGAGCTCGACAAACCCGTGATCCCGACCACCGCCGAGGGCGAGCTCGCGCTCCGACGGGCCGCGGAGGCCGACCTCGTGGACTACGACCCCGGCGACGCCGCCTTCGAGATCACGGGCGACGTCAGCGACGCCCAGCGCGAGGCGCTCGAGGGGCTCGGCGAGGCGATCGGCCAGTGGGACGGCACCGGCGTCCAGGCCGCCTTCGACCACGCCGTCTACGAGTTGCTCGAGTACGTCACCGTCTACCCCGTCGAGGACGCCTCGAAGTGGTCCGACGGCAGCGGGAACGTCCTCCCCGACGCCTTCCTCTTACCCGAGGGATCGACCCCGCGAGACCTCGCTTACGCCGTCCACTCCGACATCGGTGACGGCTACCTCCACGCCGTCGACGCGCGTTCGTCTCGAGAGATTTCGGACAGCTACGAACTCGAGGAGGGCGACGTGATCAAGATCGTGAGTACTAATTGAAAAACACTGTCACAGAAGACCTCATACTGTTTGGAGCACCCTGATAGACGAGCGTACTTCGACTCATTCTAGTGGCTGTGCGTAATCGACTTGCTTCGGCTGGAAGTCCGTATCGCGGTAGAAACGGCGTGCGCCCTCGTTTTGCCACTCGCAGGAGACTTTGAGATGATCACATCCCCGCTCGCGAGCGAGTTCTTTCACACGCTCGATAACCGCCGTGCCGTGGCCTCGACTCCGGTCGTCTTCGTCGATAGCGATGTTCACGATGCGAAGGTACTTCGAGTACTGCCGGGAGGGGTGGCGACCCTCGCAAAGCGTGAGGAAGCCGATCGTCTCGCCCTCGTGAACGATGAGGTAGTCCGTGACGTCCTCGTCGTCGAGGTGAGCGCGGAAGCCGTCGTCGGAGACCTCGTGAACGTCCGCGTAGACGAGTTCGTTCAACTCGGAGTACTCCTCCATCCTCTTTGCGAGGTCGTACCAGCGTTCGACGAGCGCATCGAGGTCGTCTGCGGTGGCTTCCACGAGTTCCATACGGTGATTCCTCAACGCTCGTTTGTTAGGCTTCGGTCAGTGTGTTGTATTATGACACGCGCCTCCGCTGCTCTATGAGAGAGTCGGAAGAACACAGTGATTCGATGGGGTCGTTTCGTCGACGGTTGTCTGATCGGCACAGAACTGCCTGACAGTGTGTGCATCGAGCTACCGAGAGACGAAGCAGGTGACGCGGTGTATAGTAGCCACTGAAAGTCAGTGCACACCTGCTCGCGACTCAGCGGCCAGTACTGGCGAGATTCCGTCAGTACTGGCCGCTCTGCTGCGAGCAGTGTGTAAATCGTTTCAGTTGTTACTATAGCGTTCGTCCCTTCGCCCTACTCCCCTTCCACACCGTCTACCGACCAGATCCCCTGTTCACGATCGAGCATCGAGACCACGACGACGTGTGGCAGGGTCAACAGCGCGATACCGACGAGGTAGAGCCCGACCACGTCGGGAAGCGTCGCCGGCGTCCGCGGTACAGCGAGCGCGACCACGCCGACGACGACGAGCGCACCCGCCGTCAGCGGGGCCGCGTCTCGAGCGAAGCGCAGCCACGCGGCTCCCGGCGCACCACGCTCGAGCGCCTGGCGTGCGACATCGTCGACCAGCATCGTTCGCAGGATGTGCCGGACGGAGTGCCAGAAGGTGAAGTAGAGTCCGATGGCGAGGATCGGCGGGACGAGCGCGAAAAACGCGAGGAGACCGAGCGTCTCGCCGGCGTCGACCAGCCACGGGCCGCGCGACGTCGCCCGGAGGTACCCGAGTCCGAGCGTTACGGCCACCAGTGTACCGAAGCCGACGGCGACGGCAGTCCGGACCGACGGCTCGAAGACGGGCTCGAGCGTGGCTGCGGCGGCGGGATCGAACAGTGAAACGAGTGTGCCCGCGACGAAGGCGTACTGGTCGGGGAAGGCTACGAGCGGCACGAGCATCGGTACCCCGCCGCGGACAACGAGGGTGAGGACGCGGCTCGTTCGGGTCTCGAGGTGGTCGGCACCGGCGAATTCGACGATCGCGTACACGTCGCCCTGCCCCCAGTGGACCAGGGTGAGGAGGATGAACAGGGCGAACGCGAGTGCAGGCGAGACGACCCAGACGACGGCGTAGGCACCACCGACGACGAGATAGAGCAGGCCGACGGCCGCGAGCGCCCGTCGGGTGACCGGTTCGCCCCGGGCGCGTGGCAACACGAGGTGGTCGACGGCACCGTGGGGCACCCCGAAGACGAGGACGCTGAACGCGAGCGGAACGTACTGGACGGCCATCGTCGGCGAGCCGAACACCGCGACCGTCGCCAGCCCGAGGACGATGGCGAACGCGCCCAAACCGAGGCTCATCCGAGCTGCTCGTCTGCGCGCGGCGTCGGCTGCTGACGGCCAGTGGTTCACCGGGCGGTCCACGGCGTGGTGTTCACCCGACATCGACGTCCCTCCCGAACCAGCCGGCCGCCTGCTCGAGCGTCGGCAGTTCGTGGCGTCGCTCGAGGACCCACACGTAGAGGACGAGCGCCTGGACGACGAAGACGTTCGTCACGAGGAAAAACAGCGCCTCCTCGATCGGCAATCCGACGAGGGTGTAGCCGGTCGTGTGCGCCGGCGAGATGATCCAGATCCCGAGCCGGATGGCGATCCAGTCGGCGATCCAGAGGTAACACGTCGGGACGGCGATCGCCAGGACCGTGAGTCGGCGGACGCGCCAGAGGTAGGTGAGCCCGAACGCCCACTGAATCGCCAGGATCGGGCCCGCCCAGAACAAGATCGCGCCGAGGTAGAACGTCGTGGTCGTCTGGAGGAGGCCGAACCCGACGAGGCTCACCGTTATCCCGGCGAGCGCGCCGATCACGCGGTGGCGCGTCGGAATGTGCAGCGAGACGTCCGCGACCTCGAGAAACTGGGCGAGCCACAGCGCCGTCAGGATCGGCTGGAGGACGAAAAAGAGGTACTCCTCGATGGGGGCGTGCCAGATCGTCGCGACGGTCGCTCTTTCCCCGTACCACCAGACGCCCTCGGCGATCAGCAGGTTGTCCCACGGCGTGGTGTAGACCAGCGCGAGCGCGATCACGATCGCCAGCCCAGAGCCCACGCGACGGTCCCACCAGGCTTCCGACCGGTGAACGGCCAGCCAGGCCAGTAGGAGGATCGGCGGAACGACGAACACGGCGTGGAACTCGAGGTACGTGAGTGGTGGCGTCATGGCGTTCGGGAACCGCGTCGGTCGCCGCCGTGGCTCAGTCGTCGGCCGGCGTGAACTCGGGGAGGCTCGAGCCGTACTCCGCGCCGGCGACGATCTCCTCGGGTTCCCTGGCGACGTAGAGCATGATCAACACCGTCACGACGTACTTGCTCACGATGTCGAGGATGCTGTAGCCCCAGGAGGTGTAGGCGACCTCGAGCAGCGCGATTCCCTCGACGCCGAGGAACCACAGGATCGGGTAGCCGAACCAGCTGACGACCGTCAGGATCTTCAGCGTGTTGAACAGTCCCGAGGTTCCCGTCTCCTTTGCGTCGGCGTCCCACTCGACGAGGATGATGTAGACGATCACCAGGAAAAACGCCGAACTGATCACGAACCACCACCAGCGCAGGAGGTGACTCGAGGTGGTCAGGGCGGCGGCGAGGCCGGTGACGCACATGGCGATGGTGAACGCCGAGGCGGTCAGAATCTTCGTCAGGTTCGAGCCGGCGATCATCCCGAGAGCGATCAGGATGAACGGCGTCGAGAACGCCCAGGTGAGGTATCGACCCCACATCGTGAGGACCTCCTCACCCGCCCGTGCGTGCCCCGCCGGCATCTCCAAGAAGCTGATGGTCAACCCGGTCGTGAGGCCGGTGTAACTCGAGATCGAGACGACGGAGATGAGCATCACCGAGACGGCGATGAGCTTCGATCGCGGATCGGTGAGGTTTCGTCCGAGGTAGACGATGCCGAGGATGGTCAAGCCGGCCAGCGCGATGTTGAGCACGAATGACCACGCGAGCAGGGGATCGTCGAACACGTACTCGAAGACCTCTCGCTGGGTTTCGGGGGCCTGTAAGACAGTATCCCAGGCGGACCACGTCGCGCCGTCAGTTGAAACCATTGTCTATTGAAGACGTAGGATCTGTGTCAGATACGAGTGTAGCCATACTGGTAAGGGGGTCTGGCGTAGGGTTCTGACTGACTCGGAGGGTGCAAGGGGAGCCGTCTCTAGACGGATCGTCCGGTCGACAGCCCGTTCCGGTCATCGGTGGTCGAGTCATTCCCCCGGGCCCCAGTTGTGCAGTGAGTCGCGGAAGATCGCGACCACGTCCTCTTTCGTGACCGGGCGCGGATTGCACCGCAACAGTCGCTGCTGGTTCTCGACCGTCTGCGTGGCGAGCCAGTCGATCTCTTCCTCGGTGACGTCGGCCAGATCGGCGAGCCCGCTCGGGAGGACGTTCAGATCCCGCTGCAGGCGGACGAACTCCTGTCGGGCCTCGTCGGCCGCCTCGCGAGCGCTCTTTCCCGCCGTATCGGCGCCGAGCAGTGCTGCCACTTCGACGAATCGCTCGGGATCGCTGGCGACGTTGTAGCCGAGCGTGCTCGCTGGGGTGAGCACCGCGATGGTCTCACCGTGGTACGTGTGATACCGGTTTCCGACGGGGTAGGCCATCGCGTGACAGAGGCTCGCCCCCGCGGTCAGCCCCGAGATGGCTCCGAACAGCGCCCCCTTGAGCATGTTCGACCGCGCCTCGAGGTCGTCGCCGTTGTTGACGACCCGGCGGACGTTTCCGGAGAGGAGTTCGATCGCTCGCTCCGAAAACATCTCGGTGAGGTCCGTTCGGCCGGCGTACACCGGCCGTTCGCGCGGCTCGGTCGCCCGCAAGAGGTCGTCGAACCGGTGGGTGGTGTAGCCCTCGATCGCGTGCCCGAGAGCGTCCATCGCCGTCTCCGCGGTCAGTTTCGGGGGGAGCGTCGTCGTGAACGTCGGATCGAGGACCGCCGCGTCGGCGCGGATGTAGTTACTCGAGATGCCCTCTTTGGTCTCTTTCTCCTCGACCGCGAAGATGGCCACCGGCGAGATCTCCGAACCCGTGCCGGCCGTCGTCGGCATGAGGATCAGCGGCGGGCCCGGTTCGGTCAGCGCCTCGCCTTCGCCGGTGGGTTCGGCGATGTAATCGAGAACCTCCCCACCGTTCGCGATAATCGCCCGGGTCCCCTTCGCGACGTCGAGGCAGCTCCCGCCGCCGAAGCCGACGTAGAAGTCGTAGCCGTCCTCGCCCTCGTGCTCGCGAACGAACGAGAGACAGTCGTCGACGACCTCGATCGAGGGCTCACGTTCCGTGCTATCCCAGACGGTGACGTCGTACCCCGATTCCTCGAGGTGGTCTTCGACGCGACCCACGTGGCCGATCTCGACGAGGCGCTCGTCGGTGACGAGCAGGCCGTGGGCCCCGTCCTCGACGCCGAGATCGGCGAGCTGGTAGCCAAGCTCCTCGACGGCGTGGGGGCCAAAGCGCAGCTGTGGCATCTGGATATTCCAGACGGTCTCGGGTGTCAGCGCGTGGGCGTCGGCCGAGACGGATCGCTCGTAGCTCACTATCCCCACCCCCCACGGATCTCCTCGAACTGGTCGTAGTCGTGACCGAGCACGACCTCGGCGTCGTGGCGGCGCTCGAGTGCGCGGATCAGCTCGAGGCTCTCGCGCCACTGGGTCTTGCCCCACACCAGCGGCCCGCCGAGGGGGATTCCCTCCTCGTAGTTGGGCAGCTGGTAGAGCTGGTCGCCGGTGAAGACGATCGTGCCCTCGTCGTCGAGGTGGATCATCGTCCCCGTCAGCCCAGGTGTGTGCCCCGGGAAGTGAATGAACTCGACGTCCTCGAAGTGCTGTTCGCGCTCCCGTTTGAGAACGTGCCAGTTCAGGTCGTGGTCGAAGTCCTCGAGGACGTACGCCGCACTTCCTTCGTCGCTCTTGGCGCTGTAGTAGGCGAATTTGAGCTCTTCTTCGTGGACGAACACGGGAACGTCGGTGCCGTCGAAGAACTCGAGGCCGCCGGCGTGATCGAGGTGTAAGTGCGTCTGGAAAACGTAGTCGATGTCCTCGATGCCGTAGCCGGCCGCCTCCAGGTCGTCGTCCAGTCGATGCTCGTGGGCGTCGTACGGATAGAACGCCTGGGACAGCCCCTCGGGCCAGTGGCCCTCGAGCGCCTCGTGGTGTGAGCCAGTGTCCCAGAGGATCGTCCCCTGGGGGTGGTCGATGACGAGACTCCAGACGGGTATCTCGCCGTAGTCGGTGTCGGGGTTGGGCTCGTCGTGCGTGCCGAACACCTTCCCCTCGACCATGTAATTCTGGTCGCACTCGAGTGCTCCACGGTACAGAACGTCGATCGTTGCGTCTACCATCTGTCGTGCCTCCGACCGCTCGTACATCGATCCCCGCAAAAAGCGTTTGCGTGTGTTTGACACTCGAGTGGTCGGGCGTCTCCTCGATCAGCTCGAACGCGTCGTCGGCTCGTGATAGACGATCTCCATCGGCAATCCGTGCCGGTCCCGCGGAACTTCGGGAGCCGCCGATTCGGACGGCAACCGTCGAAGGTCGCCCGCGAACGCCGTCACCGCGAGGGCGAACGCATCGAGTAAGTCGTCACGATCCGAGCCGTGGATCCGGCGCTCGTGGGGCTCGAGGTCGGTCACGTGCTCGGCCTCGAGCGCCTCGTACCGCTCGTCGAGCCCGACTGCCCAGTCGTAGTGGTCGCCGAGTGTGGCGAGTGCCTCGAGTCGAGCCTGTCGCCCCTCGTCGGTCGTTTTCGACGCCGCGATTGGGCCGTCGCCGAGGGCCGCGAAACAGACCTCGGGATGGGCCTCGCGAACGACCTCCCTCGCGTCGTCGAACTCCCGAAGAAGCGCCTCGACCTCGAGGATCCGCGGCGTGATGGCCCACGCCTGGATCGTCAGTCCACGACCGGCGCGCTCGCGGTTTCGCGCGTTCGCCGCGCCGAACGTCGGCTGTCTCGCGGCCTCCCGACAGGGGACGTCGAAGACGCTCGAGCGCCGGTCGGGTCCGAGAAGCTCCCGTGCCGCCGCGTCACATTCGCGGACGATCGGCCCCTCGTCCTCGAGGTCGTCGGTTCCGGCGGGCAGCCCGATCGGGATGTCGACGAGGATCGTCTCCGCGTCGTCGCGCCACGCCCGCCAGACGGTCAGCATCGACGGGAAAAACGCTGCGTCGAACTCGAGGCTGTCGGGGCCGCCGGTGGCGACGACGGCGATCCAGCCGCGTCCGCCCCAGTCGAGGCCGAGTGTGGTTGTCATACCGAACCCGCGAACGGCTGGCTAATAACTGTTGGTGTACTGACTCGACGGCGCCGTCGCTCCTCGGCGCGTCGGTCGAAAGAAAATCGTGGTTTCCGGGTCGTCGTTGGGCGACTTAGCCGAAGAGCTGACCGAGGCCCTCGCCGCTGGCGTCGTCCTCCTCGTCGTCTTCGTCCTCGTCTTCGTCGACGGTGTCGGGGACGTCGCTGGTCTCTTCGTCGTCGGCGGCTTCGTCGGCGGCCGCGCCACCGGCAGCGGCGCCGGCGGCGGGGACGGCGGCTGCCTCGGCGACAGCCTCGTCGATGTCGACGTCCTCGAGCGCGGCGACGAGCGCCTTCACGCGGGACTCCTCGACGTCGACACCGGCGGCCTCGAGGACGCCGGTCAGGTTCTCTTCGTTGATCTCTTCGTCGGTCTCGTTCAGGATGAGTGCAGCGTATACGTATTCCATTGTCGTGTTCCTCCGTTAGTGGTTATCCGAACATCGCGCCGAGGCCGGCTGCGCCGTCGCCGTCATCTTCGTCGTCTTCGTCGTCGTCGGCGGCCTCCTCGGGCTCGTCGTGGTCGTCGGCCGATTCGTCCTCGTCGGGCGTCGCCGCGGGGGCGGGTGCCTCGACGTCCTGGAGTTCCTCAGGCAGTGCCTCCTCGTCGTCGATCTGTGCAGCGATCGCCCGCAGCTGGGCGTCTGCTTTGCGCACGAGATCGGGCATGAGCTCTTCGTCCTCGATCGCGGCGTGCAGACCGAGGCTCTTGGCCTCGCCCGTCGCCTTGGCGATGAGCGTCGGCACCGTCGCGGCGGTCGGGAAGCTCGCGTTGACCGCGAGGTTCCGGGCGCGCGCGGCGGCCGTCGCCACGTCGCTCTCGTAGGCCTCGACGTCGATGTCGAGGTCCTCGGGGTCGAAGAGTACGCCCTCCGAATAGACGGCGCGGAGGTCGAGGCCGACCTCCTTGGGCTCGATGCCGAGTTCGTTGAGGACGTTCGCGAGGTCCGCGGAGACCTCCTCGCCGGCGTCGAGCACCTGCGAGTCCTCCATGACCTTGATCGAACCCTCGTCGATCCGGGCGTTCGCGCCGACCTGCTGGAGTTCGCCGACGAACGGCCCCGGATCGATCCCGGTGTCACCCTCGGGGATGACGATGTCGTTCGGGGCGACCTCGCCCTCGTTGATCGGCGCGGGCGTCTTCGACGCCTCGAGCTCCTTGTAGAGCGCGAACGGGTTGTCGTTCGTCGCGATGAGGCCGACCTGACCGTCGACGTGCTCGAGCAGGTCGTCGAGGTCGGCCGCCTCGAGCGCGCGCTCGGTGAGCGTGTTTCGGCTCACGCGCAGGACGGCGGTGCCGTGGAGGCCCCGTCGCATGTCCTGGAGCTGCTTCGAGGGGATGCCGGCGATGCCGACGACGCCGATACTCTCGTAGCTCTCGACGAGCTCGGAGAGGGCGTCGACCTCCTCTTTCTTCCACTGGGGAAGGTTCTCAGTTTTGCGTTCTGCTTCGGCGCTCATCTCAGGCCACCTCCACGGATGGGCCCATCGTCGTCTTCACGTAGACGGAGTCGATGTTCTGGGGGCCTTTCTCGAGGTCGGCGTGCAGGCGACGGAGGATCACGTCGATGTTGTCGGCGATCTCCGCTGCGCTCATGTCCTCGGCGCCGACGAGCGTGTGGAACGTGCGTCGGTCACGCGAGCGAAGCTGCACGGTGTTCTTGAGTCGGTTGACCGTCTCGACCACGTCCTCGTCGGGCGAGAGCGGGTCGGGCATCTTCCCCCGGGGACCCAGGATGGTACCAAGGTACCGGGCGATGTCTTGCATCATCGCCTCCTCGGCGATGAAGAAGTCGGTCTCGTCGGCGAGGTCTTTGGCCTCGTCGTCGTCCAGATCGGCCACGTCGTCTTCCGAAAGGACCTGGTCCGCGACCTCCTCGGCGCGGACGGCGGTCTCACCTTCGGCGATGACGACGATCTGAGTTTCCTGGCCGGTTCCGGACGGCAGGACGATCGACTCGTCTACACGGTTCGACGGTTCGTTGAGGTCAAGGTCGCGCAAGTTGATCGCGAGGTCTACCGTCTCGGTAAAGTTCCGGTCCGGCGACTCCTCGAGTGCGCGAGCCACTGCTTGTTCGATTTCCGAATCTGCCATCGTTCACCTCCGTAGTACGCAGGGTGTGCTCCTACGGGTCAGTGAAACAGGCGAAGCCTGTCTCTGTCGAAGAGAGTGCCATGGACAACTTAAACCCGTCGAACCGAGCGCCCGAAATTCGCGTGAACAGGTCGTTCGGTGGCCACCTGATCACGCTCGCGACGGACGCAACGGCGCGGTCACTCTCCCCGATGAGGTGTGGCTACCATCACCAACGGGATGCATTCACCACCGTCGGTCGTCGTCGTTGTCGTCCCAGTCGCTCGAGGTGTTCCACTCGTCTGACTCGTCGTCCCAGCCATCGTCGTCGTTGTCGTTGTTATTCCAGCCGTCATCGTCGTTATTCCAGCCGTCATCGTCGTCTCCGTCGTCGGCCCGTTCATCGTCCTCCTCGAGCTGGCGCTCGTCCTCGTCGGTCCGCCATCGACCGTCCTCGTCCCGGCCACCGTCTCCACGAACGGCCGCGCGCTGTTCGGGGATCAGGTCGAGTTCGCGGTCCGTGTCGCCGAGCAGTAACAGGGCATAGTACCGAAGGTAGGAGTAGATGGGAACCTCGATGAGGGTGATGTAGACCAGAAACAGGACGAACGCGGCGAGGAGGGTTACCGCCGCGAGGACGAGACCGATCGGACCGAGCAGTGCGGCGAAGATCACGGCGAGGATACCGAAGGGGAGCCCGATCAGGAGGACGCCGAAGAACGCGAGGAACGCGATGGCGATGCCGACGAGCACCCAGATGATCCACACCAGGACCAGGTAGACGACGTACTCCGTCCAGTTCGCGGTGAACGTCGGCCAGAACCGTTTCCAGCCGCCGAGGACGGTCCGTTCCTCGAGCAGCATGATCGGGACGACGAAGACGGTGGTAAACCGCATCACGATCGCGTAGAGGAGATAGATCGGAATCGCCAGCAACGCGAGCAACGCGAGAGAAGCGAACGCCACTTCCTCGAGCGCGTCCGCGGTGAAGACGACGACGAAGAAGCCGAGTACGAGGGGACCGAACGCGAGCAGGCCAACGATCACCCGGAAGAGAAACAGTCGCCCCGCTCGCCCGAGATTCTCGCGTGCGTAGCGTCTGACGTGGACGTTACTCGAACGGAGACTTTCGACGAAGACGAAGTCCATGATCGCCCGGAGGATCGAGAACACCAGCCAGATGACGAAGCCGACGAGTAGCAGTACGACGCCAACCAACAGGAGTTCCTCCAGTGGGAAGTCGGCTTCGGGATCGATCGGCTCGCCGGTCGGGTCGGTCGGTTCTTCGACCGGGACCGTCGGCCCGTCGGCGACCATTCCGATATCGCCGACCGGTGGCGTCCCGCCGCCAATCCCAGCCCCGCTGATGAAAAAGACCACGAGCACGAGCCTGAGCCACATCCCCGCCCGTATCGGAGTCAAAAACTCCCTCGTTACGTCGATCGCATCACTCAGGTCGTCGACGGCGTACATTCTGATCGCCCTCACGTTCGACCTCGCGGAGTAAAATTCTACTGATACGTTCAGTCGGCGACGACGCCTCCGGCACGCGGATTCGAATCCATCACCGGGACGCATTTAACGATCGCATTCCATCGACACGTATGGACATCCGCCAGCTCGCTCGGGGGACCGTCGAGTGGGACCGCCTCGAGCGCGTCTTCCACACGCTGGTGGACCGATACGATCGCGAGGTCGTTCGGGTACAGTTTCTCGAGGCGGACAACTGGCTCTCGACGCCGTGTGTCGTCGACGACGAGTTCTTCGTCAAGATCGTCACCCGGCAGAACGCGCTCGTCCACGCGGTGCTCACCACGGGCCGGAACGTCGGCGCGTTCTCCTCGGGCACCGAGGGCTTTTTCGACCGGTTCGACACTCCGCTCGAGATGGTCGAACACGAGTACGAGGCCACCAGGCGGATGCGCGAGAGCGGCCTCAACGCACCCCGTCCCATCGAGGCGTTCGAGGCCAACGGGCTCGGCGTCCTCGTCCTCGAGTACCTGCCCGAATTCGAGACGCTCGAGGAGCTTTCGCCGGAGGAGGTGGCCGACCTCGCGCCCGAACTCTACGCGATGCTCTCGACGCTCCACGAACACGGGCTGGCCCACGGCGACCTCCGCGCGGAGAACATCCTGCTGAGCGACGGCGACCTCTACTTCATCGACGCAACGCGGATGCGCGAGGACCGCTCCGCGGAGACGGCTGCGTACGACCTCGCGTGTGCGATGGCCGTCCTCGAGCCGCAGATCGGTGGTCGAGAGACCGTCCGTGCGGCGGCGACGGTGTACACACCAGCTGAGCTCCTCGCGGCACGGGAGTTCCTCGACTTCGTGCGCCTCCGTCCGGATCACGAGTTCGACACGACGCAACTGCGAAGCGAGGTGGAGAAAGCCGCCGATCTGGGCAGCCGGTGACGGCGCCACCACCAGTTTGTCGGCCCAGGTAGCCGGTCACGAACGCACCAGCCGATTCGACGGTCACGAAAATCTATATGCTGCAACGTCAGGAATTAAGGGTGCGCGCGGACTTTCCTTAGGGGCAATGGGTCGATACGGCCTCTCTCGCCGGGCGTTCGTCGTCGGATCGTCGACGGCGTCGGTGGGAGCGGTTTCCATCACCGGCTGTCTCGGCCGGACGCGCGATGACCAGACCGTCGTGATGTCCGGTGACACCGACTTCGAGGACATCATGCACGCGGACGGGGACGAGCCGTCGGTCCAGGAAGCGCTGTGGGACGCAGGGCTCGACGAGGACATCACGGTCGAGGTACAAGCGAGCGTCGACGACTCCGCCCAGCGGATGCAGGCGTACCAGTCCGCGCTCCAGGCCGGACGCTCCCCGCCGGACATCTTCATGATGGACAGTGGGTGGACCATCCCCTTTATCCTCAGAGAACAGACGACGAACCTGACGGAGGCACTCCCGGACGACGTCGTAGCGCGCGTCGAGGGGGAGTACCTCGAGGCAGCACTCGAGACTGCGTACCACCCAGAGACGGACGACCTGCACGCAGTGCCGCTGTTTCCCGACTTCGGCACGATGCTGTACCGACGAGACCTCGTCGAGGAGGCCGGACACGACACCGACGGCTGGGACGAAGACCCGCCCTCGTGGGAGGAGTTCTCCGAGGTCGTCGCCGATACTCGAGACGACGCCGGCCTCGACTTCGGCTTCACCACGCAGGCGGCGGCCTACGAGGGACTTGCCTGCTGTACGTTCACCGAGGCGATGTCGACGTGGGGCGGGGGCTACTTTGGCGGCACCGAGAACCTGTTCACCGCCGGCGACCGGCCCATCACCGTCGACGACGAGCCCGTCCTCGACGCGATCCGCATGATGCGGGCGTTCATCCACGGCGACGGCGACGAGCACGCGCTGGACGGCTACCAGCAGATCTGTCCGTCGGCGATCGTCCAGTGGTCAGAGGAGGAGTCCCTCGGCCCCTTCGAGGGTGGCAGCGCCGTCGCCCACCGAAACTGGCCGTTCGCGATCGCCGCGACCGGCGACGAGGAGGTCTTTGGCGAGGGTCTCGGCGTCATGGCGATGCCGTACGCCGTCTCAGAAGCGGAGGCCGAACACGAGGGCGTCGGCGGCACGGCCGCCGGACTCGGCGGCTGGCACCTCACGCTCAACCCCAACACCGACCGCGCCGAGGAGGCGTTGCAGGTCATCGAGGCGTTCACCCACGACGAGGTCATGCTCACCATCTTCGAACTCCAGGGCTTCCTCCCGCCGGTCTTAGAGCTCGTCGAGGAAGCGGACCCCGACGAGATCGGGCCGGTTGCGAGGTACACAGAACAGATCCAGATCGCCGGCGAGAACGCGGTGCCGCGACCGGTGACCGACGTCTGGCCGGAGCAGTCGGCGCTCATCTTCCAGGAGGTTCACGCGGCCTACCGTGGCGTGAAGTCACCGGAGGCCGCGATGGGCGACTTATCGGCGCGACTCGAGCGAAGCGAAGCGGACGTGGAGGACCAGCATGGCGACTGACACCGACGGGCTGACCCGCGGCGAGACGGGCGAACGCGACCGGACGGGCAACGTGGTCGTCAACTGGATGGAGAACCTGAGCGAGGCGGCCTACGCCTACCTGCTGTTGATCCCGGCGTTCGCGCTACTGGCGTTCATCGCGTTCTACCCGCTGCTCATGACGTTTATCATGTCGTTGCGCGCCGACGAGACGCGAGGTGCGGAACCCCTCGGCGGGTTCGTCGGGGCCGAGAACTACGTCGACATCCTCACCGGGAACGCCCGGCTCGCCCGGCAGTTCCTCGACGTCGGGGTGTCTGCGTCGTTCCCGTTCGTCGAGTTCGGGACGCCGTTCCTCCAGCAGGCGCTGTTCGTGACGCTCGCGTTCGCGATTATCAGCGTCTTCTTCGAGACGGTGATCGGCTTCGGGCAGGCGTACGTCTTAGATCAGGACTTCCGCGGCCGGCGGTGGGTGCGCGTCGCGATCATCCTGCCGTGGGCCGTCCCGATCGTCATCCAGGGGATGATCTTCTTCCTGCTCTTTCAGCCGGAGGTCGGCTTCGGCAGCGACCTCATGCAGTGGCTCGGGATCTTCGGTCCCGATCCGCTGGCGGACAGCCAGGATGCGTTCGTGATCATCCTCGTCGCCGACATCTGGAAGTCCGCGGCGTTCATGGCGCTGTTGATCCTCGCCGGCCTCCAGAGCGTCGACCGGAGCCTCTACGAGGTCGCCCGCGTCGCCGGCGCGTCGCCGTGGCAGCGCTTTAAGTTCATCACCCTGCCGCTCGTGTTGCCGGCGTTGCTCGTCGCCATGTTGTTCCGGACGATGGACGCCATGCGCGTCTACGGGCTGATCGAGTCGACCGCCGGCTGTACGACCGTCCCCTCGCTGACGTGTCTCGTCGTCGAGGCCATGTTCGGCGGCACCCGCATCTTCGCGACGGCCGCGGCCGTGGCCTTCACGACCGCCCTCGTCATCGGCCTCATCATCTCGGTGTACGTCGCGTTCTTCCGCGACACCGAGGGAGGGATCTACTGATGGACGACCGTTCCGACGTCGACCGGTCGGAGCGCCACCGCGCCGACGGCGGCACAATCTTCGGGGAGCGCGAGGAGGCCGAACTCGACCGCGGCCCGTTCCAGCAGTGGGTCGCGGACTCGATCTCAGATCCCGAACGTGCCTATCGGTCGATGTTCTACGTCGCGACGATCTTCTTCCTGTTCACGACGCTCTTTCCGTTCTACTGGCTGCTCATGGTCGCGCTGACTCCCGAAGGCAGACAGCAGGACATCATCCTCACGCCGAACGGGTTCAACCCCGGCGCGTTCGTCGAGGTGTTCGAGGTCATCCCCTTCCACTGGTACATGTTCAACAGCTTCGTGATCGCGACGGCGTCGACGATCATCGTCCTCGTCGTCGCGAGCCTCGCGGGGTACGCGTTCGGCCGGCTCGAGTTCCCCGGCAAAGTGCCGATGATGTTGCTCGTGCTCGTCGTGTCCTTTTTCCCGCCGGCGGCCTTCTTCATCCCGCTGAACGACCTGTTCAACCTCCAGTTCGCCGTCCTCGAGCCGGTCACGGGCGACGGCAGCCTCTACAACACCCCCGGCGCGATGGTGATGCCGCTGTCGGCGCTGTTCATGCCGCTGGCCATCTTCATCCTCACGACCTTCTACTCACAGATCCCCGACGGCTTAGAGGACGCCGCCCGCGTCGAGGGGACGACCCGACTCGGTGCGCTGTTTCGCGTCATCATCCCGCTGTCGGCCCCCGGCGTGGCGACTGCGGGCGTGTTGACGTTCATCGCCGTCTACAACGAGTTCTTCTTCTCGTTCCTGATGACCGACGGCCAGCCCGAGAACTGGGCGCCGATCCTCGAGGGCATCCTGGGCTACCAGGGCCAGTACGAGGTGCTGTACCACCTCATGGCCGCCGCGAGCATCATCGGCGTCATCCCGGTCGCGATCCTCGTGATCGTGGCCCAGGAGAAGATCGTCAGCGGCCTCACTGCCGGCGCACTCAAGGAGTGATTCACCAATGGCACGAGTACGACTCGAGAACGTCACGAAACGCTACGAAGACATTACCGCGGTCGACGACGTGAGCCTCGAGGTCGAGGACGGCGAGTTCGTCACCTTCGTCGGTCCCTCGGGGTGTGGCAAGTCGACCACGATGGAGACCGTCGCGGGGCTGACGAAGCCGAGCGATGGGCAGGTGTACATCGGCGACGACGACGTCACCACCCTCGCCCCCAAGGACAGAGGCGTCGCGATGGTCTTCCAGAACATCGCGCTGTTCCCGCACATGGACGTCTACGAGAACATCTCCTTCGGCCTCCGGCTGCGCAAGTACGACGACGAGGAAGTCAGGCGTCGCGTCGAGCGAGCGGCCGAGATCGTCCAGCTCGAGGGAATGCTCGAGCGGATGCCGGACGAGCTCTCGGGCGGCCAACGCCAGCGGGTGGCGATCGCCAGGGCGATCGTCCGCGACCCGGACGTCTTCCTGATGGACGAGCCGCTGGCGAATCTGGACGCGAAGCTGCGCGTCCACATGCGAACCGAGCTCCAGCGGCTCCACCGCGAGCTCGGGACGACGATCATCTACGTCACGCACGACCAGGCCGAGGCGATGACGATGTCGAACCGGATCGCGGTGTTGAACAAGGGGAAGCTCCAGCAGATCGCCCCGCCGCTTACGTGCTACAACGAGCCGACCAACCTGTTCGTCGCGGGCTTCATCGGTTCGCCGTCGATGAACTTCGTCGAGGGCGAGGTCGTCGAGGACGGCTTAGAGACGAAGAACTTCGACGTCGCGCTCGAGCCTGACGTGATTCCCGGCGCGAGCGTGGGTGACGCGGTCACCCTCGGGGTCCGCCCCGAGGACGTTCACCTGGCGGAGTTCGCCGACACGCTCGCCGATCCGACCGACCTGATCGACGCCCGGACCGACGTGATCGAGCCGATGGGCGACGAGATCTTCGTCTACCTCATGCTCGCCGAGGACGAGACGCGGACGATGGACGAGGACGTGACGACCTCGCCCGACCAGCTGTTGATGAGCGTCACCTCCGACACCGACCTCGAGGCCGACCAGTCCGTCGACGTCGTGCTCGACCGGTCGAACGTCCACCTGTTCGATACCGAATCCGGCGACGCCCTCGTCCACGGACTCGTCGACCTCGAGCGAACCGAACCGGACACTGGGCGGACCCAGACCGAGGCGGATAGCTAGACGAGCCGTTCGAACCCGTTTTCGCCCCGCCAGCGAGCCGCGTTCGCCGATGGAACGAAGCCCCTCGAGCCCGTAGGATCGACGTATTCACTCCGACCGTCACGTCACCCCGCCGAACCGCCTCGAGACCACCGCCACGACACCTCGCTACGCCAGATGACGAGAGATCGAACCGACGTCAGAACCGGCATCGTTGGCCTCGGAAATATCGGCCAGTACCACGCCGAACGCCTCCTCGACCTCGGCGTGGAGCTGGTCGGTGGCATGGACGTCGCCGACGACGCCCGACGCTCCTTCGCCAGACGGTACGGCGTCGACGTCTACGACGACCACGACGAGCTGTACGACGACGTCGACGCCGTCATCGTCACGACGCCGAACCGGTTCCACGAGGAGTACGCCGTCGACGCCTTCGACCGCGACCTCCACGTCCTGCTCGAGAAACCGCTCGCCCACGACCTCGAGAGCGCCGAACGGATCGCTGCCGCGGCGGCGGCGTCGGACGCCACCTGCATGGTCGGCTTCAACAACCGCTTTTCCAACGCCGTCCGAATCGTCAGGAACCGGATCCAGCGTGGTGACCTCGGCCGCGTAACGCACCTCGAGGCCAACTACGTCCGCCGGCGAGGCGTCCCCGGCCGCGGCTCGTGGTTCACCCGCCGGGCGATCGCCGGCGGCGGCGCCCTCATCGACCTGGGCGTCCACGCGATCGACCTCGCGCTCTACTTACTCGAGTATCCCGACGTCCTCGAGGTCGCCGGCGTCACGCGCTCTGAGTTCGGCCCTCGCGAGAACTACGCCTACCTCGAGATGTGGGGCGAGGACGCCGGGCCGGAAGGGTTCGACGTCGACGACTCCGCGAGCGCGTTCGTCCGCTGTGCCGGCAACCGGTCGATCTCGCTCGAGGTCGCCTGGGCGACTAACCGCCCATCGAACCACGAGTTCGTCGTCCACGGCACCGAGGCCGCTGCCCGCTTCGACCTGCTCGAGAACGACCTCACGATCCACGCCGCCGGGACGGGTGGATCCGACCACCTCGAGGACACGACGGTGACGACCCGCCAGAACGACACCCACTCGGACGAACAGCGGGCCTTCTTCGACGCCATCGTGGCCGGCCGCGACGTCGGCGAGAGCGTCGAGCACGCGCTGGCCGTCCAGCGAATCATCGACGCGATCTATCGCTCGAGCGACGCGGAACGAACCGTTTCACTCACCGACGAGTGACTACGCGCCGGCGGCCGTCTGCTCGCCGATCTCGAGTTGCCGGACGGTCAGCACCGGGACGGGAGCGGTTCGGACCACTTTTTCGGCGACGCTGCCCAGTAAGAGCCGGTTCTCGCCGTGGCGACCCCGGGTGCCGGTGACGACGAGGTCGGCGTCGACCTCGCGGGCGTACGCACAGATCTCGGGGGCAGGGTGCCCCTCACGCACCGCGGTCGTGATCCCCGCGCCGGTTCGCTCCCGGACCGTTGCCAGGGCGCTCTCGGCGTTGGTCTCGAGGGCGACCTCGAGTTCGTCGCGGAGCTGTTCGGGTGAGGCGTCGACTTCGCCGGCGTCGACGACCGAGAGCGCGTGCACGTCGGCGTCGAATCGGGAGGCGAGGTCGAGGCCGACGTCGACGGCCCGGCTAACGCTCTTCGAACCGTCAGTTGCGACGACGACCGTATCGAACATGGCCGGAGGTTGCGCGCGAGACGGCATAAACACCCCCGAAAGTTCGGCCCGTCGGTCGCGTCTCGGGAGGTGCTTTTTTGACGACTGCGCACACACCACCGAACATGGACGTCAGCGAGCCGTTTACGGTCGACATGGTTCTCGCGCCGGTCGACGGGAGCGAGGAGTCCGCCACCGCAGTCGAGTACGCCGTCGCCGTCGCCGAGCGCTACGACGCGTCGGTCCACGCGCTGTACGTCCTCGGACGCGGCGTCGTCAAAGGAATGAACGCGGGGACCGTCGACGAGAACGACGTCGCCGAAACCGCCCGGGAGTTCCTCGGCGACGTCGAGGCCGTCACGACCGAGGCGGACGTCCCGCTATCGACCTCGATGACCCAGGGCTTCTCGGAGACGCGCAAGACCCGCCACCCCGGAAGCGTCGTCCTCGACGCCGCCGAATCCATCGGCGCCGACTTCATCGTGCTCCCGCGAGAGCCGGACGACACCTCGCCGGACGTGCTCGAGCACGCCGCCGAGTACGTCCTCGCGTACGCGAGCCAGCCGGTTCTCTCGGTATAGATCAGTACCGGTCGAAGTACCGATCCTGCACCTTCACGAAGATCGCCATCAGCAGGGCGAACGCGACCGCGGCGACGCCGATCTGGGCCCAGTGGACGACCTCGAGCGGTTCGACGTCGAACAGCAGCTGGCCCGTCGGCGTGTAGAGCACGAGCAGCTGGAGCGTGACCGCGACGGCGACGGCGGTCACGAGCCACGGATTCGAGAAGAGACCGAGGCCGTATCGGAACCGGATCGCCTGAATACGGACGATCTCGAAGACGACGAATCCCGTGAACACCATCGTCTGGGCGAGCTCCCGGCTCGGCTCGTAGGCGGGTTCCCAGCCGAGTACCGCGCCCGTGACGTCGTACCCCGGGAGCACCTCGCCGTAGAAGTTGAGGGTGAACAGCGGGAGCAGGCAAATCGTCATGAAGATCGCGATGCCGACGATGGAGGCCACGATCCGTTTCGTGATCACGCCCTCCCCGGGTGGTCGTGGATCGCGGTCCATGACGTCCTCGGCTGCGGGATCGACGCCCATCGTGAGCGCGGGGATGCCGTCGGTGACGACGTTGATCCAGAGGATCTGAATCGGCGTGATGACGAGCCCGAGGCCGGCCATCGTCCCCGTGAAGATCATCGTCACCTCGCCACCGTTCCCCGACAGGAGGTAGTTGACGAACTTGCGGACGTTGTCGAAGATCCGCCGGCCGCCGTGAACCGCGTCGCGGATCGTGGCGAAGTTGTCGTCGAGTAAGACGATGTCCGAGGCCTGTTCGGTGACGTCGGTCCCGCGAATCCCCATCGCGACGCCGACGTCGGCGTTCTTTACGGCGGGCGCGTCGTTCACCCCGTCGCCGGTCATCGCCACCGTGTGTCCTTTCGCCTGGAGCATCTGGAGGATCCGCGTCTTGTGTTCGGGCGAGGTGCGGGCGAAGACGTCCACCTCCTCGACGACGTCGGCGAGCTCCTCGTCGCTCATCTCCTCGAGTTCGGGTCCCGTCACCACCCGCGGCGAGTCGATGCCGACCTCGCGGCCGATCGCCCGGGCGGTGACGGCGTTGTCGCCGGTGATCATGACGACGTCGATGCCGGCGCGGTGGCAGGCCTCGATCGCCCCTGGAACCTCGGGACGGGGCGGGTCGAGCATCCCCTGAAGGCCGATGAACACCATCTCTTCTTCGAGCTCCTCGGTCGCTTCGTCGGGCGCGTCGGGCCGGTAGGCGAAGCCCATCACCCGGAGGGCGTTCTCGGCGAACGACTCGTTCTGGGCGTAGATCTCCTCGCGGCGTTCGTCGGTCAGCTCGCTGATCTCGCCGTCGACGAGCTCCCGGTCACAGCGCTCGACGACGACCTCGGGCGCGCCTTTCATGTACGCGACCCGGTCGCCGTCGGGCGTCTCGTGGAGCGTCGTCATCCGCTTTCGGTCGGAGGTAAAGTCGACCTCGCCGATCCGGGGGTACGCCTCGTCGAGTTCCTCGTGGTCGAAGCCACCTTTCTGCGCGGCGACGAACAGCGCGATCTCGGTGGGGTCGCCGAGGTAGGTCCGCTCGGCCTCGCCGCTTTCATCCTCGTCGTCTCGTTCACGCGTCCCGATGTCGACGTTGTTACACAGCATCCCACAGCGCAGCAGTTCGGCCACGCGATCGTCGTCGACCGGCTCGCCGTCGGCGAGGAACTCGCCGTCGGTTTCGTAGCCGGTGCCGGTCACCTCGTAGCTCTCGCGGTTGGCGAACACGCGCGTGACGGTCATCTCCTCTTCGGTGAGCGTCCCGGTCTTGTCGGTGCAGATGACGTCAACCGAGCCCAGCGCCTCGACGATCGGCAGCCGGCGTACCAGCGCGTTCTTCTCGGCCATCCGCCGCGCGCCGAGCGCGAGCGAGAGCGTGACGACCGCGGGCAGGCCCTCGGGAACGGCGGAGACGGCGATGCCGACCGCCGTCAGAAAGACCTGCAGCGCCGGCGTGTCGCCGACGACGTACTCGGTGAGCGCGATCACCGAGACGATGCCGATCACACCCAGCGCGATGAGCTTGCCGAGGCGGTCCATCTCCGCCTGGAACGGGGTGTCACGCTCTTCGGCTTCCTCGAGCGCGGTCGCGATCTGGCCGATCTCGCTTTCGGGGCCGGTCTCAACGACGATCGCGGTGCCGGAGCCGCGCTCGACGACCGTGTCCTTGTAGAGCATGTTCGTCCGCTCGGCCAGCGACGTCTCCGCGTCGACGACGCCGACGTCCTTCGAGACGCCGACACTCTCGCCCGTCAGGGCTGCCTCGTCGGTTCGCAGGTTCGACTCTTCGATGATCCGGGCGTCGGCGGGAACGATGTCACCCGACTCGACGAAAATGACGTCGCCGGGAACGACCGTTCTGGCGTCGATCTCCGTCTTCTCGCCGTCGCGCCTGACGAGCGCGTAGGTCGTCGACATCTCTTTGAGCGCCTGAATGCTCTGCTCGGCGCGGTAGTCCTGGAGAAAGCCGAATACGGTGATGAACACGACCACGCCCGCGATGACGCCGGCGTCGATCGTGTGGCCGACGGCGGCCATCACCACCGCGGCCACGATCAGCACCCAGATGAGCGCGGGCTTGTACTGGTCGATGAAGATCGAAAGCGGCGAAATTCCCTCCTCGGCTTCGATCTCGTTCGGGCCGTCGCGCTCGAGGCGCGCGCGTGCGTCGTCCGTCTCGAGCCCGTCCGCCGAGGCGTCGAGTTCCTCGTAGACGTCCTCGACCTCTCTGGCGTGCCAGTTATCGGTCGTCGACGGCTCGGCGTCGGGCCGCGCGGACGCGTCTGTCCTCGACACAGGAGCTACGTCTCGCCCCTCGGTTGTAAACTCCTGGTGAGAATTTATCACATACTATCAACGATCGCGACGGTTCCCGAACACGCCTCGAGCCTCCCGTCCGCGGCGACGGGCGTCGATCGGCTCGAACGGGGTCGTCTCCCAACCCGACCGGTTCGAAAGCCGAAAAGTCCTATGTCCAGGCCCCCGAAGCGGCCGCCATGACGGGATCGACGGACCTCGAGGACCTCCGCGGTGCCGAGATGACCGACGCCGAGATCGACGCCTTCCTCACCGAGCAGGGGACGGGCGTGCTCTCGCTCGCCGACGGTGGCCACGCCTACGCCGTTCCGATTTCGTTCGGCTACGAGACCGGCCGTGCCGTCTTCTCGTTCTGGCAGTTCGGCGCCGACAGTCGAAAGCTCGCCTTCGCCGAGGCGACGGAGACGGCCTGTCTCGCCGTCTACGACGTCGAGTCTCGGTCGCGGTGGCGAAGCGTCCTCGCGTTCGGCGAACTCGAGGAACTCCCCACCGACCGGTGGACGGACCTCGGCGAACTGCTCGAGGCGAACGCGTGGTCCCCCGACGTGACGCCGATCGGCGCCCGGCAGCTGTCGATCGTCGGCTACGAACTCGAGATCGAAGCCGCGAGCGGTCTCCGGGGAAGCGACGACGATTCCCCCACGACGTGGGAACGACCCCAAAGGGAATTAACCTGCGACCGCCAACGATCTCACATGAAAGTCACCGAGGTCATCGACGAGGGGTTCGAGACGGTCGACGACGCCACGCCGGTCTCGAAGCTCCGCAGCGCGTTCGAGGACACCGACCGAAAAGCGCTGCTGATCACGAGCGATGGCGAGTTCGACGGGATCGTCACCCGACGTGACGTCCTCTCCTCGCACCAGCCGTCTCAGCGGAAGGCGAAGTCGCTCGTCCGTCCCGTTCCGACGATCGACCGCCACGAGGACCTCCGCGAGGCCGCCCGGCTCATGGTCGGCGGTGACACCCGCATCCTCCCCGTCCTCGAGGGCGACGACCTGACCGGCGTCGTCAGGGCCGACGACCTCCTCGAGCACGTCCAGTCGTACCTGTCGGTGCTCTCGGCGGCGGACGTCGCCAGCACGGACGTCGTCTCGGTCGACCCCGAGACCAGCCTCGGGAAGGCGCTCGCGACGTTCCGCACCGAACGCATCGAGCACCTTCCCGTCGTCGCCGCCGAGGACGGCGAGAACGTCGTCGGCATCGTCAGCCTCTACGACGTCCTCGAGTTCGTCACCCGAGAGCTCCAGCGCTCCCAGGGTGGCGACCCCAGCGAGGACATGGACGCGAGCACGGGCGGCCACCACGGCGGCCTCGGCGCCCGGGAGGGCGAGAGCGAGGCCATGCTCGAGCTCCCGGTCCGAAACGTGATGGTCGACGCGGTCGGGACGACGACCGCCGACGCCGACCTCAACGACGTGCTCGAGGGGATGTTCGAGTTCGGGGCCTCCTCGGCGGTCGTCGTCGACGACGACGGCGCGCTCGAAGGGATCGTCACCAAGACCGACCTGCTCGAGTCGCTCACCTGGACCGACGAAGGGCACCTCCCCGTCCAGGTGTTCGGCGTCGACCTGATGGAGGAGCTGACCCGCGAGGAGATCGCCCAGCGCATCGAGAACGCCGCCCGGAAGTACCGCGACATGCGGGTTCTCGAGGCGAAGGTCCACTTCCACGAACACGACGAGACCCTGCGCGGGATGGCGCTGGTGCTCGCCCGGATTCGGCTCTACACGGACAAGGGGCTGTTCGTCGCCTCCGGCGAGGGCTACGGCGACCGCCACGCGTTCTCGCTCGCGCTGAACGCGGTCGAACGCCAGGTCCTCGAGGGCAAGACCTACGGTCAGAGCAAGAAGACGGCCGACGGCGAGGAACTCGCGAAGATCTACGGCTGGTGGCTGAGCGAGTGATCGCGTCCGGGACGTGACGCGTCGTCCGCACACCCCGCGTGGCGACGGACGATCCGGATCCCGGTTCGATCCGCCTTCGTCATGATCACCGGCATCTATTATCCGGTAGCTCCTCAGCGGGGACAGCTATGGACATCCGTCCGCTCCCTGCCGAGGAGCGCGCCGTTCGCCGCTACGTCGAAGCGCTCTGGCTCCCCTACCACCGCGAACTCGAGGCGGTCGTCGACCGCCACTCGCTCGCCGAGGACGTCGACCTCGTCGCACTGGAGGTCGAGTTCCGGCTCGACCAGCTCGACTCGGAGCGTCACGAGATCTGGATTGCGATCGACGGCGACGGCGAATTCGCCGGCTTCGTCACGATCGAGGTCGACGAATCGCCGCCCGTCTTCGACGGCCCCGACGAACTGCTCGTCGGTGACGTCTACGTTCGCGAGCCGTACCGCGCCACCGGTCTCGCCCGCGAGCTGATCGATCGGGCCGGGGACCGGGCACGCGAACTGGGGTGTGCGGCGCTCACCCTCGAGGTCGACGCCGACAACGACCGTGCCTTCGGCTTCTACGACAAACTCGGCTTCGAGCCGTCCCGTCACCGGCTGGTGGCCCCCCTGGACGACCCGTGATCACGTCCGGGTCCGGATCGACGCGAGCGCGGCGAGCCGGTGACGAAGGAGCTAAGGGGCCGACGCCGACACTGTGGAGCCATGGAGACGTCCCACCGCGTCATCGTCGGCGACTCGAGGGAGCTTGAGGCGGTCGCCGACGACTCGGTCGAACTCGTCGTCACGTCGCCGCCGTACCCGATGATCGACCTGTGGGACAACCTCTTCGTCGAGCTCGATCCCGCCGTCGGCGACGCGCTCGAGGCCGGCGACGGACGGACGGCGTTCGAGGCGATGCACGCCCAGCTCGATCGCGTCTGGGACGAGGTCGCCCGGGTCCTCGTCGATGGCGGCATCGCCTGTATCAACGTGGGCGACGCGACACGGAGCGTCGGCGGGAGCTTCCGCGTCTACCCGAACCACGCCCGGATCGTCGACGCGTTCGAGCGCCGGGGCTTCGACCCGCTGCCGGACGTCCTCTGGCGCAAACCCGCCAACAGCGCCGCGAAGTTCATGGGCAGCGGGATGATCCCGCCGAACGCCTACGTCACTTTAGAGCACGAGTACATCCTCGTCTTTCGCAACGGCGGGACGTCTCGGCAGTTCGAGGCCGGCGCGGACTGCCGGTACGAGGCGGCGTACTTCTGGGAGGAGCGCAACCGCTGGTTCACGGACGTCTGGACCGACGTGCAGGGCGAACTCCAGGCGCTCGAGGGAGACGATCTCCGGGAACGCTCGGCGGCGTACCCGCTCGAGATTCCCTACCGGCTCACCTGCATGTACTCAGTGTACGGCGACACCGTGCTCGACCCGTTCTGGGGGACCGGGACGACCACGCTCGCGGCGATGTGCGCCGGCCGGAACTCGGTGGGCTGTGAACTCACCGAGGAGTTCGTTTCGGTGTTCGACGACCGCGTCGCGGAACTCGAGGCGCTCTCGAACCGGATCGCCGACACGAGACTCACGGATCATCGGGAATTCGTGGCTCGACGCCGAGAGCGCGGGAAGGAGCTCCGCTATACGGCCGAACACTACGACGTCCCCGTCGTGACGAAGATGGAGCGCCAGCTTCGGCTCTACGCCGTCGACGCCGTCTCCCCCCTCGAAACTGGGGACGGCTACCGACTCGAGCACGTGCCCGTCAAATAGCCGCTCTTGAGGGTCGGCAGTCGAACGACCGTGAGTGTAGCACACGCAAGCCCAACGGCCACACAGGCGTACGTCCTATGCTCGAGTGGTTTTAGCACATGGGATCGAGATCGAACGATCGCACCGACGACGAACGTGTCGATTCCGGCCGAGTGGAACGTCGTGACGACCCGTTCGGCGAGGGATCGACAACCTCGCAACAACTTGTTACCGACGGCGGCGAGGACGACGAAGGTGGCAACGAGAACGAATCGGAGGAAGCAGCGAGTGACGAAACGGAAGCAGAAGAAGATGAAGCTGAGGCCGAGGAAGCAGAAGAAGATGAAGCTGAGGCCGAGGAAGCAGAAGAAGATGAAGCTGAGGCCGAGGAAGCAGAAGAAGATGAAGCTGAGGCCGAGGAAGCAGAAAAAGAAGAAGAAGCGGTCGAAACTGAAGGCGAAGAGGCCGAGGAAGCAGACGAAAGTGAGGAGGAGATCGAAGCTGAAGGTGAAGAAGCGGAAGCCGAAGAATCCGAACTTGTCCACCTCGACCTCGAGGGGCTGTTTCTCAACGTTCTGGGGCTTGAGGTTGACCTGAACGAGGTCGTCCTAGACGTGTCGGCGCGTCCGGGATCGAATCGGCTCCTCGGCAACCTGCTGTCGGCGGTGTCCGGCCTGCTCGACAGCGGGCCCGGGTCGCTTCTGAGTAGTCTCGGGAGCGGCATCAGCGGCACCCTCAATCGCGTCCTGGGGAGCGTCAAGACGGCGCTGACGACCGTCGTGCCGTTCGTCGGCGGCGGTGCAGACGCCGAGGATGACGCGGACGCAGACGCCGACGACGACAGTGGGGGGTACCTCCCCTCGATCGGCGGCTGGATCCGCAGCGGGGTGACGCGCCTGCTCGCGGCCCTCCCGCTCGAGCAGGTGATCGCGCAGATCGTGCGAACGACGCTCGAGGTGTTACTCGAGCGAACCGAGAAGGAGCCGGAGGACGTCCCGGGCGTGGACGAGGCCCTGCCCGAGGAAGCCGGCGCGCAAGCGGAGGCCCAGTCATGAGCGAGGAGTCGCTCGTCCAGCGGATCGACTACGAGGAGATCGCCGACAACGTCGACGTCGACGAGCTACTCGAGGGCACCCAGTGGGAAGGCAAGTTCGAGGACGACGGCCACCTCGGGGCGACGATCGGCGGCATCGTCGGCGAGGTCGTCGGTCGGGCGATCGGCGAGGCAATCGGGCAGACGGTCGGCGATCTGCTGATCGAGGAGCTCTTCGGCGACGAAGCCGACGAGGAGGAAGCGGAGGAAGAAGCGGAGGAGGACGCCGAAGACGAGGCCGACGCGGAGGAGGCCGAAACGGACGAGGACGAAGGCGACGAAGCCGACGAGGAGGAAGCCGAGGACGCGGCGGCCGAGGAAACCGACGACGGCGACTCGAGCGAGGAGGAGGAGACTGAATCGAGCGACGGGGGGAACGGCGAGAGCGAAGAGACGGCCGACGACGAAGCCGACGGTTCGGGGTGACACGATGGTCGGACTCCCGAACGCCGATCGGCTCGACGGCTCGAGGTGGGGCGCGTGAGCGACGACGCCGGTCTGTCCGGGACCGTCGTCGAGGCGGTGAACGACCAGCTCGACGTCGAGGAGTTGCTCGGAGACGGCAGTCTCGAGGACCAGCTCGACGCGCAGGCGATCGGGGCGGCCGTCGGTCGCGAGTTCGGCGCCTCCGTCGGCCGACAGCTGGGAGAGACGATCGGTCGGGAAGTCCACGAGACCGTCTCAGAGGGGATCGAACGGGGGAAGGACCTTCGCGAGATCGGCGACGACGTGAAGACGGCGACGGCCGGCGCGGTGGTGACCGGACTCGCCGACCTCGACGGTCGCGATTCGCTCGTCTCCCTGCTCCGGTCGGTCGGGGACGAGGGCGGAGTCGGCGACCGGCTGGCCGACGCGATTCCGTCCGAACCGCTCGAGGACGAGGAGGGCGCGGAGGTGTCCGAAGGCGAGGACGAGGACGAGGATGCGGTGGAAGCCGAGGAAGACGAGGCTGCACCCGAGGAGGACGAGGAACCGGAAGCCGAAGCCGACGAAGAACCGGACGTCGAGGCGGTCGACGCCGGGAACGGAGCCGGTGACGTGGAAGTCGAAGAACTCGAGGAACTCCGCCGGGAGACACTCGAGGACTTCCTCGAACTGATGTCCTACCGCGACCTGCAGTCGGTGGCCAAGGACGTGGGCGTGAAGGCGAATCTCAGCCGCGAGGAGATGACCGATCGAATCGTCGAGCAGGTGTCGACGGGCGAGGCGACGTGAGCTCGAGGTGACCATGACCGAGAAACTCCACGACCGCGTGACCGAACTGCTCGAGGCAGCCGACCGTGGCGTCGACTCGCTGCCGCCGCTCGAGGAGACGTCCGAAGGAGACGGCTACGACGCACTGGAAGCGGCGGACGGCATTCCGGAGGCGGCCGAAGACGCCAGGGCACTGCTCTCGACGACGGATTCTCGTGAGCTGCTCGAGGCGCTCGGCCTCGCAGAGCTGCCGGACGGGAGCGAGTCGGGGACGATCCCCGAAGCGATCGCGGGCGGCGATCCGGAGCACGTCGCCGACCTCCGGGTCCTCCTGAAACTCGCCCGTGTGGCCGAGGCCGACCACGACGGCCAGGACCTCGAGGCGGCGCTCGAGTCGCTCCGGGACGTCGTCGAGTCCCGCGACGAGGCGGCGGATCGAGGTGACGGCGACCGAACCGGGGCCGACGCGGAAACGGCCGAGGACGCCGACGAGCGGGCGGAAGACGAAGCGGCGGGAGACGAGACCGATGCCGAGACGGACGTCGAGTCGGAAGACGAATCGGCGGACGAATCCGACGACGACGGTCTCGAGTCGGAGCTCCGCTCGACGGTCGGTGACGCGCTCGAGGGGTTCGGGGACGACGTCCGGGACGTCCGAGATCGGCTCGAGGCGGCGACGGCCGACGAGGGCGAAGGTGAAGACGAGGGGGCGGTCGGGGAGGAAGAGGAGACGGCCGGCGAAGACGAGGACGCGGGAGACGAGACCGACGAATCGGCGGACGAAGACGACGAATCGATGTTGGACGCGTTCGACTCCGGCGACACCGCCTCGGGGCCGCCGACGATGTACTCGACGATGGCGCCGCCGCCGTCGGAGCGGGCGGACATGCGACGCCGGACCGGCTACTCGACGATGCCGGACCGGTAGGCGGGCACCGTCAGGACAGCGAGAGCCCGCGAATCTCGACCGAGTCACCCTCCTCGACGCGGCCGATCACCTGCCCGTCGACGTCGGTGGCGAACGCCTCGGCCCGGTCGGCGGGGAGGGCGACCACGAAGCCGGTGCCCATGTTGAACGTCCGGTGCATCTCCTCGTCGGAGACGTTCCCCTCCTCCTGGATAAACTCGAAGATCGGGTGGGCTGGCAGCGGATCGTCGATCACGTAGTGGCGCTCGCCCATCCGGAGCAGGTTCGTGAAGCCGCCGCCCGTGACGTGGGCCGCGGCGTGAACGCCGTGGTCGCGCATCGGCTCGAGCAGGGCCGTGTAGATCCGCGTCGGCGCGAGCAGTTCCTCGCCGATCGTGCGCTCGGGGTTGAGCGGGAACGGATCGGTGTACTCGTGATTTTGCGTCGCGGCCTCGCGGGCCAGCGTCAGTCCGTTCGAGTGGATGCCGTTCGAGGGGACGCCGACGAGGGCGTCGCCGACTTCGGCCTCGCCGTCGATCAACTCGTCTTTCTCGGCGAGTCCCGCACAGGTCCCCGCCAGGTCGAAGCCGTTGATGACCTCGGGCATGACCGCCGTCTCTCCGCCGAGGAGCGTGAGGTCGGCCTGCTCGAGTCCCACGGCCAGCCCCTCGCCGATCTCGGCAGTGAGGTCGTCGTCGGGTTCGTCGATCGCGAGGTAGTCGACGAACGCGACCGGAGTGACGCCGGCGGCGACGAGGTCGTTGACGTTCATCGCGATGCAGTCGATGCCGATCGTCGAGAAGTCCGAAATCGCCTCGGCGACGAGGAGTTTGGTCCCGACGCCGTCGGTCGCCAATGCGAGGTAGCGATCGCCGATGTCGAGCAGCCCGGCGTACTCCGTCGTGAGGCCGCTGCCGAACGCCTCGAGCAGTGCTGCTGTGGCGTCCTCGCTGGCCTCGATGTCCACGCCCGTCTCGGCGTAGGTGAGTCCCTCCGACTCGTCGGTCGCCTCCTCCGCGTTCTCGGTCATGTCTGAACGACCAGTCGGGGCGAGCAAAAGGACACCGGTCCGTACTCGAGTCGGTCCGCCACCGCACTCCCGTTCCCATCGACGCGACGTCGGTTGATGGGAACGGGAACCGACGGCCCGACCGTCGGACTCGTCGTCAACCCGGACGGCGGCGCGAGCGTCAGCGACAACTACGCGAAGCGCCGGACCGGCGAGTGCGTCCTCGCGGGCCCCGAACTCGCCGCCGATCCCGTCGAGGCGCTCGTGATGCCCGACCGGGCCTCGATCGGCCAGCGGCTCGCGTCGGCGCTCGAGGACGAGCCCGAGCGTCCTGTGGGCGTGCTTGAGCAGCCGGTGACGGGAACGGCCGACGACACGGTCGCCGGGGCCGCGGCGGCGCTGCTCGCCACGGGGGCGGTCGATCCGACCGAGACGACCGTCCGCCACGGGACGGTCCGGGCGACGATCGGGTCGGGTGCATAAACGGAGACGATGACCGGACTGGCGACGATGGGGATCCTCGACCGGCCGTTCATCGGCACCCGGGCGATCCTCGACGCGAGCGAGTTCGTCGGCGCCGCCGTCTCGCGGGCGTTCCCGGCAGAGAGCAGTCTCTCGGGCGTCGCCGGCGGCCTCCTCCCGACCCGGCCGGACGACCCCGGCGGCGTCGGCCTCCGGTTCGGCCCCCGGGCGAGTGCGACCGTCGGGTCCGGGCGATAACGGTCCCTGGCGTCGTCTCCGAACTCGGGGTCGACGAGGGGCGACGGCTCGAGGCCGGCGACTCCTTCCCGTTCGAGGTCGAGCGGGGCGTCATCACCGCCGACGGCGAGCGCGAACGGGAGGTCTCGAACGCGACGGTCACGTTCGAGGTCCGCGACGAAGGGCCGCGGATCGTGGACGTCGAGGCCGTCTTCGAGGCGGCGGCCGACGCGAACGTCGTCGCCGCGGACCGGTCTCGGCCCCGTTAGAACAGTTGCGTAACGGTCACAGCGTACACCGATTCACAGCTCGGACAGACGACGTGGCCGTTCGACTCGTTCTCGGCGTCGCTGTGCGATAGTCGTTCTCCACAGTCACACTCGAGTCGGATTTCCAGACACATGTGTTTCTCTGACTTGCCACCCCCCGGCGTGGCGAGGGAACGTCGTGGGATACTCAAAGTCTATCAGCGGTCAAGGCAGAGTACCACGGGTCACCTGACCCGTGGGTGAATGCCGACAAATCACTACACTTACAACGATTCACGACAATTTATTGACGATGCAAGATGCAGGACTGACCCAGACGCTTTCTTTTGGATTAACCATCCAAACGGGTAGTCCTGACAACTTGTACGAAGGGTGTCTCGAAGCCCGACGAGTTCGCAACGAAGTCAACCGCCTCGACCGTGAGGGATGGGACTGGGACGACATCCACGACACCGTAGTGGATAACGCCAACCTCGTGAAAAACACGACTCAACTCCTCGTCCAGAAAGCACTGGGTGAGATAGAGACGTACCACGACCACAAAGACAACGAGTGGGGCCGACCGTTTCCCTACATTGACGAGACGTATCCAATGCGGATGAATCACAACGAAGGATACGCCCTCACTGTAGATGATTCGGGAGATGTTCGCTTCAGAGTCAGTTACAAACCGTACAACCACGTCAAAGGCGTACTTCGCGGTAGTCCCAACCACCTCGAACGAGTCAAGAACGCTCTTAACTCTGACTCGTGGAGAGTGGGCGTAGCTGAACTCGTGTATAAACACGACGAATGGCGAGTACACGTCACAGTCACCCACAAGACACGCACCGTAGCGTCTCCAGACTACGCAGAGACAGTAGTTGGTGTGGACATTAACGAGGACTGCGTGGCACTCACCGCGCTGAATAGAGCTACTGGTGACGTACTCGATTCAGTCGTCATCGAGTACCCCGACATCAAACGAGTTCGCCACGAGTTTTTCACCAAACGGAAGCGGATGCAGAAAGTCGGACAATCCGCGTTCGAGAACGTGGTCCAAACCGAAGAACAAGACTTCGTTCACGACCAACTCCATAAAGTATCGCGCGACGTAACACGATGGGTTTCGCAATTCAACGAACCGGTAATCGTCTTTGAAGACCTCAAAGACATGCGAGACTCAATCGATTACGGCACGCGAATGAACCGGCGCTTGCACTCCTTGCCGTTCGCCGCACTCCGAGATATGGTGACGTACAAAGCCGCTTGGGGTGGAATCCCCTCAGACGATGTTGACCCGGCGTACACGAGTCAACGCTGTCCGCGAACGGAATGCTTGCACACCGAGCGAGCGAATCGGCGTTGGAAGCGGTTCAAATGTATGGAGTGCGACTTCCAAGACCACGCTGACCGGAAAGCAGCGGTTTGTGTGGCGCAAGAATGGTTCCACGAGCAGAATGAGAATGTGCCGTCTCTCGAAACCCTTCCAAGTGTTCGGAAGGTGAGACGGACGGCATCGGGCCTGTGTGAAGAGGCCGACTCTCACGGAGCAGTTTTCGCTTCGGGTGTTTACCGACACGGAAAGTCGGCGCGAGACTCGCAGAGTCAAGCGCGAGAGGAATTAAAGACCGTTGCCCCGACTACAGGGTAGACACGGACGCCACGGGTCACCCGACCCGTGGTACTTCACGTACACCCTGGGCGAACGTTCCCCTGCCCCCACTCGGGGAGTTATCACGGAGGAACTGTGCTTTGGACGGGACGGTTCCTCCGTGTGCACACTTCGTCGTGTGCGACTGTCGGTTCTACTGACTGGATAATCAAGATTCGGATCAACGTGCCTCTCGATCACCGACCAACGCGTAGCCACACGGGGCCGTCGGGACGACACGTGAGCGCGGGCGTCGGCGTCAACTCCGTCTCGGGCGTCGCCTCGAGTCGGACCGACCGAAGGATCGTCGCGACGGCGAGTCGAAGCTCGAGCAGCGCGAACCGGCGGCCGATACACTGGCGCTCCCCGCCGCCGAACGGGAAGTAGGCGAACGCCGGTCGGTCCTCGCGTCGCTCGGGTTCGAACCGCTCGGGTCGGAACGCGAGCGGGTCGTCGTAGTAGCGGTCGCTGCGGTGGATCGACCACTGGGGGAGGACGACGCGGGTGTCCGCGGGCACCTCGTAGCCGGCGACCGTATCGGGCTCGACCGTTCGCCGGTGGAGCATGTACGCCGGCGGGTAGAGCCGGAGCGCCTCGCTGATCGCGCGGTCGGTGTGTGGCAGGGCCGTCCCCGGCGTGAGCTCGGCCGGCTCGCGAACCTCCGCCACTACCCGATCCAGTTCGTCGGGGTGGGTCGCGAGGAGTCCAAGCGTGTACGTCAGGGCGATCGCGGTCGTCTCGTGGCCGGCCAGCAGCATGGTCACGAGGTGATCGCGGACCTCGCGATCGGTGATTGATCCGGCCTCCCCGGCCGACAGCAGCGCCGAACACAGGTCGGGTCGATCGCCGTCGCTCGCGTCTCCGGACCGTCGCCGGCGGAGGATCGCCCCGACGACGTCGTCGAGTTCGCCGATCGCGCGCCGGTACCGCCGGTTTGCCGGCGTCGGCACCCACAGCGGGAGCTCCATCGGCACGCTCGAGGGCTCGAACCGCCGCGCGATGGCCGTCGCGGCGCCGGCGATCACCCCCGTCTCCTCGACGTCGTCGACGCCGAACATCGTCTTCGCGACGATCGAGAGCGTGAGCCGGGTCGCCGCCTCGTGGACGTCGATCCGTTCACCGTCCGTCCAGCCCTCGACCAGCCGCCGGCTCCGCTCGAGCATGACCTGTGCGTACGCCTCGAGTCGCCCCGGGTAGAACGCGGGCTGGACGTGCTCGCGCCCCCGTTCCCAGGTGTCGCCGTGGGACGTGAGCAGGCCGTCCCCGAGCAGTTCCCCGAGGACGTCGCGTTCGCGGGGGTCCTTTCGGTATCGGTCCGATCGATCGACCAGCGCCCGTTCGACCAGGTCGGCGTCGGCGTAACAGACGAACGAGAGCCCGGGGATCGAGACGCGGAACACCGGACCGTGGGTCTTCGGCGCCTCCTCCATGAACCGAAACGGGTCGCGTCGAACCTCGAGCGCGCTGCCGAGCAGGGGGAGTCGATCCGTGGTTGGAACGTTCCCAGCCATGTCTCCACGTACGCCCGAGCCACGACTGGTTCTGCTGCCGGTCTGGACCGGCGATTTAACTTCTATCCCGACGAAATCGGTCGCGACGAGATGGAGTACGCCAGGCTCCGAATCGAACTACCGTCCGTCGAGACGCCGGTCACGACGCTCGCCGCGACCGACGGCGTCGGGGCGATCTACCTGCTGGCGGGTGGGGTCGCAGACACCGACACGCCGACGTACACGCTCTCGATCGAGGCCCCGGCCGAGACCGTCCGGGAGGTGCTCGAGGCCGACCCCGACGTCCGCTCGTGGGAGCTCTCGAGCGTCGAGTCGGGCGTCGTCTACGCCTACGTCCGGTTTCGAGCCCCGCCGGGGATCGCCGAGATCCGAGAGCGGTTCACCCGGGACAGCCTCGTGGTGGTGCTCCCCGCGACGTTTCGCGCCGACGGCGTCGAGCTCACCGTCGTCGGGACGGGGTCGGATCTCTCGCGGGCCGTCGAGTCGCTTCCACCGTCTCTCGAGATCACCGTCCTCGAGATCGGTACCTACCGCGACGGCGTCCACCGCGGGCGCTCACTGACCGACCGTCAGCGGGAGGTCCTCGCCGTCGCCCACGAACTGGGCTACTACGAGCAGCCGAGCGAGACGAGCCACGAGGAGATCGCCGACGTCCTCGACTGTGCCCCCAGCACGGTCGGCGAACACCTGCGGAAGGCCGAGAAACGGCTGGTGAGCGACGTGTTCGACTGATCGCTCGGGGTCGTCGAGTGACCCGCTTACGAGGACCGCTCCACGGCCAGTTCGGTTTTCACCGGAACCTCGTTCGCGACGATATCGATCAGCGGGGAGGTCGCCTCGACCCGTTCTTTGAGTTCGTCGAGTTGGTCCTCGGAGGCGTCCGTCTCGAGGTGCGTGGTGCACGTCACCTCGTTGTAGCCGGGGCGGGTGTCCTCGTCGATTCCGAGGAAGCCCCGGAGATCGACGTCGCCTTCCAGTTCGAACCGGAGGTCGTCGAGCTCGATGTCCATCGCCGCGGCGTGTGCCGCGTAACCGACGCTCAGACACGATCCGAGCGCCGCGAGCAGCAGTTCGACGGCGTTCGGTGCGGTTCGCTCGCCGAGGATCTGCTCCGGTTCGTCGCCCTCGACGCGGAACTCCTCCGTTCGAATTCGCTCCCCGGCCTGGTCGAACTCGTCGATCGAGGTTACGCACTTCAGCCCGTCGGTCCACTCGGTTTCGGCGAAAAACCGGAACTGACCGACGTCCGGGTTCTCCGTGATCGCGTCGATCGCGTCGCCCAGCTGCTGTACGTCTACGCCGTTTTTCACTGACATGATAGGTTCCTCCGGCGAACGTCGGACGAACGCACACTCGGCGTCCGCTCTGGGGTTCGCCAGCCCGTCAGTCGGTACGTCCGCCAAAGCCATGGATGCAACCAGTGACGGGTGCTCGGTGACTGAACGAGTTGCAGGTGGTGAACGCTCCTCGATCGGCTCGCATCCTACGTCCGCGACCAGGCGAGATTCATCTCGAGGTCCTCACGCAACAGCTCCGCGACGTGGCAGGTCCGCTCGCCGCCGGCGACGATCCGCTCGAGCGCGTCGTCGTCGACGTCGTCTTCGACGTCGAGACGGACGTCGATCGTGATCGCCTCGACGGACTCGTTTCCGTCTGCGGGCGCCCCGACGACTCCGACGTCGATCCCGCTGAAGTCGACGTCGCGCATGTCCGCCTGAATGCCGATGCTGGCGGCGAGGCAGGCCGAGAGGGCGCCGAGGAAGTAGTCCACGGGCGTCGGCGCGCGGCCGCCGCCCCACTCGGGCGTGACGTCGAAGGGCCACTCGGCGCTCCCGGCGGCGACGCTCCCCGAGAGGTCCGGCCGGACGTGCGCCGTCACGTCGCGCTCCGGGAGTTCTGCGACGGCCGCAGCGGCTCCATCGTCGCGCCAGTGCACGTCGGACGGGACGTCCGCGGGCGTCACGCCCTCGAGCAGCGGCCAGGGTTCCTCGAGGTGGCCGACGAGCGTCTCGAGGAAGCGTGCGGCGTCGGCGCCGTCGACGAGCCGGTGGTCGAACGAGAGGGAAAGCGGGAGCGTCCGCCGAACGACGACCTCGCCGTTCCGGGCGACGGGCCGTTCGTCGAGGGCGTTGACGCCCAGAATGGCGACCTGGGGCGGGTTGATCACGGGGTCGAACGACTCGACGCCGAGCAGGCCGAGGTTCGAGATCGTGAACGTCCCGCCACGCAGGTCGTCCATCGTGTACTGCCCCGAGAGCGCCCGGTCGGTCATCGTCGCGCGCTTTCTCGCCAGTTCGTCGATCTCGAGGTCGTCGACGCCGCGGATCACCGGCGCGAGGAGCCCGTCCTCGACGTCGACGGCGACACAGAGGTTGTGCTCGCCGTGGAGGCGGTGGACGTCCTCCTCGAACGTCGCGTTGAACGCGGGATGGTCCTCGAGCGCCGCCGAGATGGCGGCCAGCAGCACGTCGGTGACCGTGACCGACTCGTCGTGGACGGCGGCCGCGGCCTTCGCGGCGGCCCGCAGCGCCTCGGCGTCCGCCACCCGGTGTTCGGTGACGTGGACCGCCTCGCGATAGCTCTGGCCCAGCCGAGAGGCGATCGTCCGTCGCATGCCGTCGAGGGGGCGTTCCTCGATGCCCTCGATTCTGTCCTCGGCCGCGGCCTCGACGTCCGCTTCCGTGATCGACCCCTTTGGTCCCGTCCCGTCGACCGACGCGAGGTCGACACCGAGCTCGTCGGCGCGCTTGCGGGCTCGCGGTGACGCCTTCACGTCTTCGATCGTCTCACCCTCTGTCTCGGCCGCGGCCTCGACGTCTTCCTCCGTGATCGATCCCTGCGGCCCCGTTCCGTCGACCGACGCGAGGTCGACGCCGAGTTCGTCGGCACGTTTGCGGGCTCGCGGTGACGCCTTCACGTCTTCGCTCGAGGCCGCCGCCTCCGTCGTCGCCTCGGCGTCCGGCGTCGGAGCTTCGACGCCTGCAGCTGCCTCGGTCGCCGCCTCAGCGTCCGGCACCTCGCCCTCGAGCGACGCCTCGAGATCGGAAATGTCTGCGTCCGCCTCGGCGACGATCCCCATCGGCGCGCCCGGCTCGGCGGACTCGCCCTCCTCGAGAAGCCGGCGTCGCAACACCCCGTTCTCCCGGGCTTCCACCTTTCCGGTGGTCTTCTCGGATTCGATCTCCGCGATCACGTCGCCCGCCTCGACCGCCTCGCCCTCCTCGACGAACCAGGCCGTGACCGTCCCCGAATCCATCTCGAGCCCGAGTTTGGGGATCTTGACTACGTATCCCATGTGTGGATACGACACGGCAGAGTCGTATAAAGGCGCTGAGCGGCGTGAGCCCTCGACGAGGGGTGAGGAGAGCATTATGCGTGTCGGTGGCGAAGGCTAGCGCTATGGCCGACGATGCCGACGGCCCGGTCTACTACGTGATCAGCGACCTCCACATCGGCGGCGACGACCAACTCGGCGACGTCGGCTTCCTCGAGGAGCTACTCGCGTTTCTCGAGCGTCTCGAGTCGATCGACGAGGACGCGGAGTTGATCGTCAACGGCGACGCGTTCGGACTGTGGGAGTTCACCGAACTCGAGGGACTGGCGAAGTTCGACGCCTTGCTCGAGCGCTATCCCGACCTGTTCGAGCAGTTGCGCGCGACTGGCGAGTCGCTGCCGATCACCCTCCTGCCGGGTAACCACGACCACGAGCTCGCCGCGTACGAGGAGTACGTCGATCGGTTAGCCGAGTACAACGTCGACCTCGTCCAGGCCGAATCGATCACGCGCCCGGTCGGTGACCGAACGATCTGGTTCGAACACGGCCACCAGCGAGATTCTAACAACCGGTTCGAGGACTTCGGCAACCCGTACGAGACGCCGATGGGGTACTTCTACAACACCCAGGTGACGAGCCGGGCGGGGAAGCTGTCCGATCGGGGGCGGTACAACTGGTTGAAGGACGTCCAGGCGATCACGCCGACCGAACGGGTGCCTCGCTGGCTCCTCTCGAAGTACTTCTACCGCGAGATGAACCCCGTCTTGCGGTATGCATCGATCCCGTTTTTGCTCCTCCTCAACGTCAGCCTCGTCCTCGCCGTGCTGGCGGGGCTCGACGTGGCCGGCGTCTGGACCATGCCGGTCGACGTGGTGGACGCGCTCCTCGATCGACTGGGTCTGGTCGGCGAGGCCGTCCATTTCCTTCTCGTCGTCAACGCGGCGGTCGCCGGCCTGCTGATCCTCGTGGGAATCCCGACCTCCCTCATCGTCCGCGACGTCGGCGAGACCGTCGACCGGTTCGGCATTCGAGAGACCGATCTCACGGTCGACCCCGACGAACCGTACGTGGAGGCCGCCCGCGAGGTGTTCGCCGACCGGCCGGAGACGGCGATTTTCTGCTACGGCCACACCCACCGACCGGGGGTGACGGCGGTCGAGGACAGGTTGCTCGTCAACACCGGGACGTGGCTGAAACGGCTCCATCGACGGAACGTCGTCACTGGCGTGCTCCCGGCCGTCTTCTACCCGTCGTACCAGCTGTGCGTCGTCCGTATCGCTCCAGATCCGGACGGCGTGGCGGTCGAGTTCGAGGCAATCGAAAAATCGAGCCCGACGGCGGCAGAGCTCACGCGCACCGAGCGCCTCCTCACGCTCGGTCGAGAGCCGAATCCGGAACTTCCGGACCGAAGGGTCGTCCCACGACGGGTTCGGGAAGCGACGCCGGAGACGAGCGACTGAGCGCGGACGATGCCTGGCTAATTCGGATGAACCGATGCTCAGTGCCCTCAAAGCGTGGACGTGCGCGCTCACTGGATGAGTCTCGGTCAGTCCCTGCAGGTTCGTCACGAGGTGACTCTATGTGTGATTTTCACATGGATGGGGCCGGGGAGAGCCTACCCTATGACAAACGCCAGCGATCAGTTCGAGACGGATGCGAAACGGCTGAACGAAGGTTCATCCGGAAGCGATCGCGCCGAACTGCCGGAGATGGAACCCCTCGACGTCGACGGGGCCGAACTGGAGGTGTACGACAGCGGCTCGGGCGAGCCCGTCGTGTTCGTCCACGGCGGCGGCGGGGACGAGTGCTTCGCCGTCCTCCAGGAACCCGCGCTCGCCGAGCGCTACCGGCTCATTCACTATCATCGCCGCGGCTGGGGTGACAGTGCGAGTACCGGCCTCCCACTCAGCATCGAAGAACAGGCAGCAGACTGTCACGCGGTCATGCAACATGTGGGGATCGATCGGGCCCACGTAGCTGGCCTGTCCTACGGCGGGATAATCGTCCTGCAGTTCGCCGTCGACTTCCCCGACGCCGTGCAGACCCTCGCCCTGATGGAACCCGCAGTACCCCAGGTGCTCGACGAGTCGCCGGAATACCACGAGTGGAAGACGACGGCGGCGCCCCTGTTGGAAGACGGGGAGATGGCCGCGGGGCTCGACACGTTCTTCCAAGGCATCTGCGGTCGAGAGTACGCCGCGGCCTTCGATCGGACGCTGCCGGCCGGCTGGTTCGAGCGGTGGGTCGACGATTCGGACACGCTCTTTCAGTACGACGCTCCCGCGATGGACGCCTGGGAGTTCACTGAAGCGGACGCGGCCCAGATCGACGCACCTGTGTTAAACGTGACGGCGGCCGACACCGCAGCTCCGTTCAAAGAGATCCACGAAACGGTGCAGTCGTGGCTCCCGCACGCCGAGCGCGCCGTCGTCCCGGATGCGACCCACTGCATGCTCGAGATCAACCCGACGGGCAGCGCCGAGGCCCTGTCCGAGTTCTTCTCCCAGCATCCGATGGATCGCTGACGGTCGCCACCTCCACACCAGACGACTCGCAGACGGCAGAAACGGCGTCTCCAGTGTCGTCGTGTGAAATTTCAAAAGCGATTCGAAGCGACGCTCAAAGCGGACTCGAGAGGTACGCCTTCGGCACCGCGTTTCGCACGGTGACCAGCGGATCGACCACCTGGCTGATCTCGAGGCCGCCGACGAGACTCGAGAACAGGTACGCCTGCGTCGTATCGAAGTCGTGTTCGGCCGCCAGCAGCCCGATGGCGTCGCGGTTAGCCAGCTCGCAGGCCTCCTCGAGCGTCTCCGCGCTCGCCACGGTCTTCCAGGCGTCGGCCGTCTCGATCAGCGGGCGCTCGAGGTCGATCGCCGGCTCCTCGAGCAACTCGAGGGAGAGGTCGATCTCGGTGGCGATCTCCGAGCCGGTGCCGCACATCTCGCCGTCGGCCATCGCGGCCTTGCAGTCGCCCATCGCGAGCATCGCGCCGTCCTGGAAGACGGGGAAGTAAACGGTGTTCCCGGCGGTGATGTCGGTCGTGTCGAGGTTGCCGCCGTGGTCGTGGGGGACGAGCGTGGTGTAGGCGTCCTCGGCGGGGGCGACCCCGATCGTCCCGATCACTGGCGAGACGGGTACCTCGAGGTCGCGGAATCGGATGGCTTCGCCGTCGACGGGCGTCATCTCGGTCCGGGGCGCGTCGATCCCCTCGTGGCCGTCGAGCAGGCCGAAGCCCTCGATCGTGATCACGCGGCCGGTCGCTTCGGTGAGGCGAATCTCCTCGACCTCGACGGCCAGGACGGCGCCCGGCTCGGCCCCCTCGACCCCGATCGGCCCCGTCGCTGCGTTGACCTCCTCGGGAACCGTCGCGAGCAGGTCGTCCTCGGACTGGACTGCACCCTCTAAGCTGTCGACCGTCTCGACGGTGAGGCTCGCGCCGGACTCGACGGTTTCGATGGGCTCGAGGTCCGGGGTGAACTCGTAGACGACGCCGTCCTCGGGAGTGATCACGGTCCGTGACATTGGGATGACGTACCGAACCGAGGGTAGTAAATGGTGGGTTCGACGAGACAGCCGCCGACCTCGGTCGACCGGTTCCAGGTCCTCGCCGACGCCGACCGGTGATATTTATTACCCCGACATACACTGGCCAACGCTCATATTCGCCATGTGGGTATTTAACAGCAACCATGAGTTACTGTGGCGAGCTGGGGCGGCGGCAGGGAGCGAGCGAACTGGAGACGGCTCACGGCGAGGGTGTCGATCGATGACCGACTCGTACGACGTAGCGGTCGTCGGCGGTGGTTGCATCGGCGTCACGATCGCGCGGGAGCTCTCGGCCGACCACGACGTCGTCCTCCTCGAGAAAGGACAAATTGCGGGGGAGACGACCGGTCACGCGTCCGGGATCATCCAGCCCCAGTATCAGTTCCCCCACCTGCCGAAGGCGGGGCGGCTGTCGTTTCGGTTCTTCGAGGGTCTCGACGGCCACCGGAACTACAAGTACACCGAACGCGAACTGATCAACCTCCACGGCCCGGAGCGGACCGAGGTCGCACGGGAGTACACCGAACTCGTCTCCGCGAACGGCGGCTACGACGCGACCTGGCTCGACGCCGACGAGATCGCCGACCGGTATCCGGGCGTCTTCGACACGAGCGAGGGGAGTCCGATCGCCGGCGGCATGCTGTACCGACGGATGGGCTGGGTCGATCCGTACACGTTCGCGACGACGATGGGAGAGGACGCGGTCGACCGCGGCGCGACGATCGAGACCGGCGTCGAGGTGACCGACGTCCTCGTCGAGGACGGCGAGGTGCGAGGCATCGACACCGACGACGGCGAGATCCGGGCCTCGAGCGTGGTCGTCGCCGCCGGTCGGTGGTCGCGGGCGTTGCTCGAGGACGTCCTCGAGGTGCCGATCCAGCCCGAACGGTTCTGGCACGTGAATCTGGACGAGGACGCCGACCGCAACGACCGCGTGAGCGAGGCGTACCCGCAGTGGTACATGGACCTCGACTTCGGCGACGACCTCCCCGAAGAGCTCGGCCTCGACGGCTACATGGCGACGTTCTGGCGCCCCGAGCACAACGGCGAGCTCCACGTGGCCGGGATCGAGGGGCTGCTGGGGCCACAGCCGTCGGTCAAACACAACGTGGACGAGGCGTTTCACCTCCTGCTGGCCGAACGGCTCGACGAACTCCTCGAGGAGTACGGCGAGGCCCGCATCGTGAGCGACGGCTGCTGTCCGACCGGCGACGCCATGTCGCCGGACTGGCTGCCGATCATCGACGCCCCCGACGACGCGCCCGACGGGCTGGTGGTCGCGACGGGGTTCAGCGGCCTCGGACTGAGCGCATCGCCCATCGCCGCCGCGGCGGTGCGCCAGTTGCTGTGTGGCTACGGGGCCCCGTTCTCGCTCGAGTCGCTCTCGATCGATCGGTTCGAGTCCCGATCGGACGACTTCCCCGAGCCGCCGTTCGAGATCTACGACCTGGGCGTGTTCGAGGGCGCGGACTAGCTTTCCCGGAGCCCGTCACCAGAACCCGTAGGTCAGGAAGAACCCGACCAGCAGCGCGACGCTCGGGACGAAGACGGCGGCGAAGACGCCTGTGTTCCAGTCCCAGACGGACTTGCCGTCGAGCGGGCCGAAGGGGATCATGTTGAACGCGGCCAGAAAGAGGTTGATGAGTACCCCCATGTGGCCGATGGTCCCGATCGGGCCGAGGACGAACGTGAACGGGAAGAAAAAGAGGGCGAGGGCGTGGTTGGTGAGCGGGCCGGCGAGGGCGATCATCGCGTTCTCGCGGACGGTGATGCGGCCGGCGTGGTAGACGGCCCCCGGGGCGGCGAAGATGAAGCCGATCAGCGCGGTCATGATCGCCAGGAACAGCATCTGGTAGTCGGCCCGGAATTCGGCGACCTGCCCGTAATGGATCGCGACGACCTTGTGGGCGAGTTCGTGGGCTAAAAAGCCGACGCCGACGGTGAAGAAGCTCAGCACCGCCATCGTGAGGAAAAAGCCGATCGAGAACCGACCCGCCGCGGGTGCGTTCAGGAACAGGGCGAACGCGACGCTGAGGGTGATCCAGGCGACTGCGAGGTCGAACAGCTCCCGGTCGCTGAACGACAGCTGGGGCTCCCCTCGAGTGCGATAGCTCACGCGATCACCCCTCGAATGAGCTCGAGGCTGTTCTCCGCGCCGCGGAGGAGTTCGGCCATCAGCGCGTCGACGCCGCCGATCTCGGGAGCGAGCCAGGGGATCACGACGATGAAAAACAGGAACGACGCGAGCATGCTTCCGATGTTCGTCATCGCGACGATCATGATGAGTCGAAACAGCGGCACGTCGAACATCTCCTCGAACGCCTCGCCCATCGGCAGGTCGGTGTTTCCGATGATGTCGTTGAGCGTCTGGATGTCGCCGACGTTCACCGGCCGGTGACGGAGTTCGACGTAGCCGGCGAACCAGCCCGGTGCGAGCAGTGGGTTGATGCTCGTCAGCCAGGCGACCGCACCACCGACGCCCGCGCTCGTCCAGCGGGCGCCAGCGAGGCGGGCGAGGGTGAACGCGAAGATTCCGTTGAAGAGGAACCACGCGAGGAAGACCTGCAGGAGGAACGTGTTCTGGACGCCCGCCATGAGCAACAGGAAGAAAAAGGCCAGAAAGCCGATCATGACGAGGTAGCTGAGGATCTTCAGCGGTGAGAACCGCCGCCCGGAGTCGGTGCCAGAGATCGACGCCATCGGCGGCAGGGAGTCGGGATCGGCGAGGTAGCGGTCGATCCCCGCCTTGTGGCCGGCGCCGACGACGGCGACGACGTCGTAGCCCTGTTCGCGAAGCGCGTGGAGCTTGTGGGCGATGTAGGCGTCACGTTCGTCTATCAGCGCGTTCGCCCCGCGCGGGCTGAACCGGCGGAACTCCTCCATCATCGCCGCGACGACGTCGCCGTCAGTCAACTCCTCGATGTCGATCTCGTCTAACTCCTCGACGTCGGCCGTGAGTGCGTCGAGGACGATACCGACGACGCCACCGACGAGGACGCCGAGTCCGAGTCCAGCGACGACGCCGACGCCGCCGCGGATCGTCAGGCTCCCCGCGCTCTCGAACGTTCCGGCGTCGAGCGGCCCGACGAACGTGCCCGTCGAGACGAGCGCGAGCGCGCCGACGACGCCGATGGCGGCCCCCGAGAGGAGCCGCGCCGAGAAGCCGTTCAACAGCCCGCCGGTGTACCGGGCGGCGCCCTCGAGCGACGGGACGAAGAGCAATCCGAGCAAGAGCCCGCCGACGAGGCCGATGCCAGTCGCGCCGACGAACTGGAGCGTCGATGCCTCGGTGATCCCGAGAGAGAGGGTCTCACCGAGCCCGAGCAGGGGAGCGACGAACGCGGCGAAGACGACGCCGAAGAAGATCCCGAGACCGGCGCCAAAGGAGAGGCCGATCGTCCGCGGATCGGTAACCCCGAGTGCGAGTCCGCCGACCATCTTGAGCTTCTCGGTGACCGAAAGTCGGGCCCAGAAGCGCTGGATCGTCACCTGGATGTCCCGATCGACGAGGGCGACGCCGTGACCGTTGCGTTCGGCGGCTTCGATCGCGGCTTTCATGTCCGCTCCGGGTTCGATGTCGAAGCGCTCGCCCAGCCGCGACTGGACGTACGAGAGCATCCAGTAGGCGAGGAACTGAAACACCGTGTTACCGCTCAGGAGATCGCTTGCCTCGATGTCCTCGGGCGCACCGCCTCGCATCTGGCGGAAGCGACTCTCGTCGAGTTCGACGGCGACGACGTCCGGTCGCTCGCGGTCGACCGTCTCGTTGACCGCATCGACGCTGGCCTGTGAGACGTGAGCCGTCCCGAGGACGTGGACGTCGCCACGCTCACGATCCGGTGGCTCGGAGGGCTCCGGAACGCTCGCGTCGCCTGCATCACTCATTAGCGTCTGTAACAGGGCCCCGACTTTTACCAGTATCGAACGCCGAACGCCCACCGAAACGTGATCGTCTGTGACTCGAGCAAATACGTTCGTCGGCGGCCGTGGGCCGAGCGCTGGTGGCCTCGCAAACCGATGGGTTCGGCGGTGTGGCGAACCGATGGGTTTGGTGGCATCGAGAACCGATCGTCGCGCCGAGCGTTCCGCCGCACTCGTTTCCCGCGAATCGAAGGACACTGGTCCCCACCGTTCCGAAGGGACTGACGATGACCGATCTACTGGAGACCTACATCGAGAACCGCGAGATGGTCCAGCCGAACCACACGAACATGCTCGGAACGACTCACGGCGGGACCGTGATGAAGTGGATGGACGAGATCGGCGCGATGTCGGCGATGCGCTTTTCGGGGCAAACCTGCGTCACTGCCTGGGTCAACCAGATGAACTTCGAGCGGCCGATCCACCTCGGCGACACCGCCTTCATCACCTCCTACGTCTACGACGCCGGCGAGACGAGCGTCAAGGTCCGGCTGCGCGTCTACCGGGAGAACCTCCGGACCGGCGAACGGGAGAAGACCACCGAATCGTACTTCGTCTTCGTCGCGATCGACGAAGAGTACCGACCGACGACGGTTCCCGAACTCACCGTGAGCAGCGAGGAAGGCGAGCAGCTCAGACGGGAGGCACTCGAGGGGGAAAACGGCGGCCGCTAGCCCTACTGGTTTCGCCGCTCTCGGCTGCCCTCAGTCGAACGCGACCGTCTCCGTACCGGGATCGATCTCGACACGGCCGCCGATCGGGATCGGAATCGTCGGGTACGTGTGTCCGAAGTCCACGTCGAGGACCACCGGCGCGTCGGGGTTGTACTCAGCGACCACGCTCGAGATCACCTCCCGCTGGCGGTCGCGATACGCCTTGCGCCACTCGGGCGGCCGATCTTCGAGGTGTGAGCGCGCCGGCGGGCGACCGACGAGCACGCCGGCGAAGCGCTCGAGCAGCCCGCGCTCGCCGAGCGCCCTGAGGACGCCCGCGACCCAGGCCGGGTCCGGAATCTCCTCGGAGGTTTCGAACGCGAGGATCGTCCCCTCGAGGTCGTCGTCCGGCGGCGCGAACCGATCGGCGAGAAACAGTTGGTCGAGGATCTCGAGACAGCCCCCCCAGATCCGTCCCTCGACGGGGCCGTCGCCGCCGGTCCACGTCCAGCCCGGGTTCGGCTCCGTCTCGCGGGGCTGCTCCAAGGCGTCCGGGTCCGCCCAGTCGCCTGGTTCGTCGGTGAACGCCTCGGCAGGCCGAAGTTCGCCCAGCGAGTCGTCGAAAAAGGCCCGCTCGACGTACTCGACGGTCAACTCGAACATCTGACTGTCCATCGCCAGTTCCGTCATCACCGACGGACCGGCGAAGGAGACGATCCCGAGGTTCCAGAGGTACGACGCGAGGTGGGCGTTGTCGCTGTAGCCGTAGAACCGCGTCGGGTGCTCCCGCAAGACGTCGGGCTCGAGGTGCTCGAGGATCCGGACCTGGTCGTTGCCGCCGATAACGGTCACGACGCCCCGGATCTCGGGGTCCTCGAAGGCGTCCATCACGTCCTGTGCGCGCTCTTCGGGGTGGTCGTAGAGGTACTTCCGTCCCTTCGACACCGTCGGGAACTCGACGGGTTCGAGGTCGAAGACGGTCTCGAGGCGCCCGAGTCCCCGTTCGTAGACGTGTGGGAACTCCAGGGCAGAGTTCGACGCGGGCGCGACGATCGCGACCCGGTCGCCTCGCTCGAGCGGTGGTGGCGTGACGGGTGCTCGCATACCGATGGTGTTTCGAGAGACGACCCAAGTATGCTCGGGTCGACTGACACACAGTCACATGAGATTCGTCCGCGACGACCTCGTCGACCCTGCCGTCCGAACGACGCTGAATCGCCGACTCGAGTTCGGCGATCTCTCGCGACGTGGCTCGGGGAATGGAAACACTCAACACGAATCCAGCACATCACTACGCGATGATTGATCGGGACGGTCGACCGAACGCGTGGGATGCCGACGTCTACGACGATTCCCACGCGTTCGTCTACGAGTACGGCGCAGATCTCCTCGAAGTGCTCTCGCCGGCCGACGACGAACGGATCCTCGACCTGGGGTGTGGGACGGGCCACCTGACGGCCGAGATTGCGGCCGCCGGCGCCGACGTCGTCGGCCTCGACAGCGCCGAGGCGATGGTCGAGCAGGCGCGTTCCTCCTACCCCGACCTCGCGTTCGTCTGTGCCGACGCGCGGTCGATGACGTTCGACGAGCCGTTCGACGCGATCTTCTCGAACGCGGCGCTGCACTGGATCCACGACCAGGACGCTGTCCTCGGCGCCGTTCGTGACGCCATAGAGCCCGGTGGCCGGTTCGTCGGCGAACTCGGCGGGCACGGCAACGTCGAAGCGATCGTCTCGGCGACGGTCGACGAACTCGAGCGCCGGGGCTACGAGGGTGCGAATCCGTGGTACTTCCCGTCGATCGGCGAGTACGCAGCCCGGCTCGAGTCTCACGACCTCGAAGTCCGGTACGCGCGGCTGTTCGACCGGCCGACGGAACTCGACGACGGCGAGGACGGGCTTCGGCGCTGGCTCGAGCAGTTCGGCGACGGCCTCCTCGAGTCGGTTCCCTCGGGCGACCGCGATGCCGTCCTCGAGGCCGTCGAGGATCGACTTCGGCCGGAGCTGTTCGCCGACGGGACGTGGACGGCCGACTATCGGCGACTTCGCTTCGTCGCGGTCAGGACGTGATACGGTCTATTGTGATTCGTTACCGGTGATCGCTGACCCGTTCGAGCGATCACCGATAAAACGTTACAATGATCCGTACGAGTTCGCAGACCACGACCGTCACGACGAATAAGTGCAATTAAGACCACCCCCCAACAACGTCGTCACATGGCACACGCAACGGAGACGGGCACGGACAAGGGTCTCGGACTCGCACTCATCTTCAGCCTGATCGCTACGCTCGGGGCCGCCGGGATGTTCGTCGGCGCGCCGGACGAACTCGCAGCGTGGGGCTTTGCCGCTGCGGTCGTCTTCGGCTCGCTGGCAGTCGTCGCGATCCACGTCTGGGACTGATTTCTGCCCCCGTAATCCACCCACAGCGGACGGCTCGAGAGCCGCCCGGCTCGCCAGTCGCTCGCTGACTCCGGCCGACTACCCCTCCAGAACCTCGTACGCCACGTCGGCGTCACGAAGCGTGTCGGTGATCCGACCCACGAGGTCGGTCGTCGCCACGACGGCGACCTCGAGGCCACGCTCGGCGGCGCTGGCGGCGACGTCTCCGACGGCGAGCGTGACTGCGGGCTCGACGTCGAGTTCACGCAGGGCCACGACCGCCTCGACCCCACTCGCGAGAACCAGATCTGAGGCGACACAGCCGTCGGTGATCGCCTCGCCGGCGGCGGCCCGACTGCCACCCGCCCGCACTGGCGGCACCTGCCACACCGTCACCGAACCGGGCTCGAGGTCGATGACGCCCTCGAAGCTCGTGACGCCGACGTCGGTACCGGCGGCCGCGTCGGTGGTCGCGATTCCCGTCGCCGGCCCTTCGGTTCCGGGGCTCGCGTGGAGGAGGCCGTCCTCGATCGACAGCGAGACGGCGTCGCCTTCCTCGAGGTCGTCGGTCGCGATGGCGGCGTCTTCACCCATCGCCCCGAGGACGTCCTCGGTGACGTGATCGGCAAAGCGGCGGACGTCGCCGGCGGCCGAAAAGAGCCAGTCGACGCCCTCTTTCGTGACGCGATACCGTGAGCGCCCTTCCTTCTCGACGAGGCCGTCGTCGACGAGCGCGCGGATGTACTCGCTGACCGCCTGGCTCGTCACGCCCACCTCGTCGGCGATCTCACCCTGGCTTACCGCCGGTTGGCGCTCGGCGATCTCGACGAGGATTCGAAACCGCGTCGCGGCCCGTTTGTTGTCGAGGACGTCGACCATGCGCCCTACTTGCGCCGAGGTGACCAAAAAGGTACGCGGTCGCCGTCCACACACGCGAACTCGAGGTGAACGGGGCTGGCACACGAGTCAACGAGGCCAACCTGCGCGACAAACGGGCCCGGTGCACGCGGGATCGATACACGGCACCCGGCACCGAAGCACCGATGCGTTTTTCCTCCCGGCAGTTGCGACGTCTTCCATGTCACCGCCCACCGTCCACCACGTCGGGATCACCGTCGAAGCCCTCGATCGAACGCTCCCCTTCTACCGGGACGTCCTCGGCCTCGAGGTACTCGACCGCTTTTCGGTCTCCGGTGCGGCGTTCGCCGACGCTGTCGACGTCCCCGGGGCGACCGGGCGGTTCGCCCACCTCGAGGCCGGGAGCGTTCGCCTCGAGCTCGTCGAGTACGACCCCGAAGCCGACTCGCGAACGCCGCCGGCGCTCAACCAGCCGGGTGCGACCCACGTCGGGCTCGCGGTCGAGGACCTCGACGCCCGGTTCGAGGCGTTGCCCGAGGACGTCGAGGCGCTGTGTGAGCCCCGGACGACCGAGAGCGGGACGCGAATCTGCTTCCTCCGCGATCCGGAGGGGAATCTCGTCGAGTTACTCGAGGTCGAGTGAGGCCGCTGAGACAGCCACGACAGACGGAAGCGCCGATCGGAAAGCGGTCGCCGTCGGCGCTCGATTTTCTGTCCCCGTGTCGGACACTCCTCGGCTCGGACGCAAAGCTTGGCTTTATCAGTGCGGAGGCCGAGGGTCGACGTATGCAAGGAAATCTGCCGCCGGAAGCACAGGAAAAGATCGAAGAGCTACAGGGACTGCAGGAGACGGCCCAGACCGTCGCCGTCCAGAAGCAGGAAGCCGAGTCGACGCTGAACGAGTCCAAAACCGCCCTCGAGCAGCTCGAGGAGATGGACGAGGACACCCAGATGTACCGCCAGGTCGGCGAGCTCCTCGTCGAGACCACGTACGACGAAGCCGAGGAGGACCTCGAGGAGAAAGTCGACACCCTCGAGATCCGCCTCGAGACGCTCGAGAAACAGGAAGATCGCATCCAGCAGCAGTTCGAGCGCCTCCAGGAGGACCTAGAGCAGCTACTCGGTGGCGGCGCGATGGGTGGCGGTCCGATGGGGCCCGGCGGCCCGGGCGCCGGCGGCGCGTAAATGTCGACCGAGGAACCGTCCGACGAGACGGTCGTCGAAACCGCCGCGGACGCCGCCGAGGACGTGATCTTCTCGCGGTACAAGCAGTCCGCGGTCCGTGACTTCGACGTCACCGTCAGGTTCGAGGAGGGGATGCTCGAGGTAGACGTCTACCTCAACGCTCCCGAAGACGACCGCGACCTCGAGCAGGTCGCCGACGACGCCGCGCTCGCCGCGCGACGGGCCGTCGACGACCTGTTCGGGGAGTGACGCGACGCCGCTGGCGCCCACCCGAAGCGACTTCTGCTGGCGTCCACCGAACGCGGCTCACCCCACGAGAGACGTTTCGGCGAGCGTCTCGAGCAGCTTCCGTTCGGCCTGTCTACGATGTTCGTCAGCCGTTCGACGATCGATACCCACCTCGGCGGCGAGTTCGGCCATCGTGATCTCGCGTGGAATCTCGTAGTAGCCTCGCTCGAGGGCGAGCGTGAACACCTGTCGCTGTCGCCGGCTCAGCGTCGGCGTCGACCCCTGCAACCGGTCCGACGGGCGGTTCGAGACGCCCTCGAGTTCTCGCTTCGCGCCGACGTCGACGTCGAACGACTCGAGCAGCGAGCGATACAGGCCGGTCAGCCGGTCGGCCTCGAGCGCGAGCACCCGGCAGTGGCGCATCCCGTCGGCGTACCGCAGCGGCGGAACCAGCAGGCAGCCGTGTTCCTCGAGATGAGAATCGACGGCGGGTGCGTCGCCCGCCCGCGCGCAGGTACTGGTCACCGCGACGACGTCGCCCCCGTCGACGACGGCGTCGTCGACCCCGACGACCGCGTCGAGGCGCTCGAGGATCGGGTCGACGTCGACGGGTGAACAGCGCAGCTCCAGGAGGTCGCTGTGGTCGTTACACCACAGCGAGATGCGGGCGTCGAATGCGTCGGTGAGCCGCGCCAGGTCACCCGCCCCGTGCAGGCGGAACGTGGCCTCGTGCATGGGCGTGTCGACGGCGCCCATATATAAAACACCCAGCGTACGCTCACTCGAAACCCTTCGTCGTTCGTCACGAACGGAGGGAGTATGCAAACGCCACAGGAGGCCGAGAATCACGACGTCGGCGAGCCGAGCGAGCGGTGGCGCGAGTACCAGGGTGCGTCGACGGGAACCGACCTCGAGTGCGGGAACTGGCGGGCCGAGGCCGCCTTGCGGATGTTGAACAACAACCTCGATCCCGAGGTCGCCGAAACGCCCGAGGAGCTGGTCGTCTACGGGGGAACCGGCCGGGCGGCCCGGTCGTGGGACGCCTACGACGCCATCGTCGACGAGCTCCGGGAGCTCGATGCCGACGAAACCCTGCTCGTCCAGAGCGGCAAGCCCGTTGGGAAATTCGCTACCCACGAACGCGCCCCGCGCGTGCTGATCGCCAACTCGAACCTCGTGGGCAAGTGGGACGACTGGGAACACTTCCACGAACTCGAGGCGAAGGGGCTGATCATGTACGGCCAGATGACCGCGGGCTCGTGGGCCTACATCGGCACCCAGGGGATCATCCAGGGCACCTACGAGACGCTCGCGGAGTGCGCCCGCCAGCACTTCCCCAGTAGCGACGGACTCGAGGGCAAGGTCGTCGTCACGGCCGGCCTCGGTGGCATGGGCGGCGCCCAGCCGCTCGCGGTCACGATGAACGGCGGGGTCTGTATCGCCGCCGAGGTCGACGAGGAACGGATCGACCGCCGGCTCGAGACTGGCTACTGCCAGGAACGAGCCGACGATCTCGAGGACGCCCTCGAGCGCGCCGAGAACGCGGCCGAGGCGGGTGAGGCCTACAGCGTCGGGGTTCACGTGAACGCCGTCGACCTGCTCGAGGGCTTGCTCGAGCGCGACTGGATCCCGGACGTCGTCACCGACCAGACGAGCGCCCACGACGAACTCGAGGGCTACTACCCGTCGGGGTACACGGTCGAGGAGGCCGACGCCCTCCGCGAGGAAGATCCCGAGGCGTACGTCGCAGAGAGTCTCGATACGATGGAACGCCACGTCGACGCCATCCTCGAGCTCGCCGAACGAGGAGCGATCGCCTTCGAGTACGGGAACAACATCCGCGGGCAGGTGGTCGAGCACCGGGGCCACGAGTCGGCCTTCGACTTCCCGGGGTTCGTCCCGGCGTACGTCCGGCCGCTGTTCTGCCAGGGGAAGGGGCCGTTCCGGTGGGTCGCCCTCTCCGGCGATCCGGCGGACATCCACCGGACCGACGAGGCCGTCACGGAGCTGTTCCCCGAGAAGGAGCACCTGCATCGGTGGATCGACCTCGCCAGCGAACAGGTCGCGTTCCAGGGGCTTCCCTCGAGGGTCTGCTGGCTGGGATACCAGGCAGGGGACGACCCCGACGGCCTCACCGAACGCGCTCGCTTCGCCCTGCGGATCAACGAACTCGTTCGTGAGGGCGAGATCAGCGCGCCAATCGTCGTCACGCGCGACCACCTGGACGCCGGTTCCGTGGCGAGCCCACACCGGGAGACCGAAGCCATGCGCGACGGCAGCGACGCGGTCGCCGACTGGCCCATCCTCAACGCCCTGCTGAACTGCGCCGCAGGCGCGGACATCGTGAGCGTCCACGACGGCGGCGGCGTCGGCATCGGGAACTCCCTGCACGCGAACAACCACGTCGTCCTCGACGGCTCCGATCTGGCCGCCGAGAAGGCCAGGCGGGTGTTCACCACCGATCCCGGAATGGGCGTGATCCGCCACGCCGACGCCGGTTACGAGGACGCTCTGCAGGAGGCCCGCGACTCCGACGTCCACGTTCCGATGGCTGGAGACCGGGACGACGCCGCTACGAGGGAGGGGGACGAACGCCCATGACGTCGTTTGCCCGCCCGCCGCGCTGGGAGAGCCCCGCGAGCGACCCGAACGACGAGACGTTCGGCGACGTGGTCGAGCCGACGACGCTCGAGGCAGCGGGCGCGTACGACGCCGTCCTCGTCGGCGAGCGCTACGATGGCGCGGTCATCGGCCGCCGCGGCGCGAAGGAGGGCCCGGACGCCATCCGCGAGGCGCTCGCGGGCGTGAAGAGCCACCACTACGACGCCGGCCCCGTGAGCTCGATCGGCGACCTCGGGAATCTCCGGTTTCCGTTCTCCGACGTCCCCTCGGTCCAGGCGGAAGCCGAGGAGGTCACGAGCGCCGTCCACGAGACGGCCGCGTTGCCGGTCTTTCTCGGCGGCGACAACTCGCTGACCGTCCCCAACGTCGCGCCGCTGCTCGAGCGCGGCTCCGTCGGCGCGATCAGCTTCGACGCCCACCTCGACTGTCGCGAGCCCGTCGACGGTCCCTCGAGCGGGACGCCCTACCGTCAGCTGTTCGACCGCGGGCTCGACGCGCTGGCGGTCGTCGGGGCGCGTCACTTCGAGACGTCGACCGCCTACGCCGACTACCTCGAGCGAAAGCGCGGCGAGGTCGTGACCGCCGACGAGGTGCGTCGCGACCCGGCGTCGGCAGTGAGCCGGGCGCTCGAGGCCGTTTCGGGCGTCGACTTCCTCTACGTGAGCCTCGACGTCGACGTCCTCGACGCCGCGTTCGCGCCCGGAGTGAGCGCCCCGACGCCCGGCGGCCTGACGACGGCGGATCTCTATGCCGCCCTGTTCGAGGTCGCGGGCGCCGACCGGCTCTCGGGATTCGAGGTCGTCGAGTGTGCCCCGCCGCTGGACGAGAGCGGCCGGACGAGCGACGCGGCGGCCCGCGCGGTCGCGCACTTCCTCGCCGGATACGGGGGTGAGTGGCGGTGAGCGACGGGCGCGAGACGCTCGTGGTCCACGACGCCGCCGAACTGGTGGTCGGCCCGGCCGAGGGCGACGGGTCGGACGCCGTCCTCGAGACCGTCGAAGACGCCGCACTCGTCGCAGTCGGCGGCGAGGTCGTCGCCGTCGGCCCGTCGGACGAACTCACCCGCGAGTACCCACCCGAGAACGCCGGCGAAGCGATCGACGCGAGCGGGAAGGCGGTCGTCCCGGGCTTCGTCGACCCACACACCCACGCCGTCTTCGCGGGCGACCGCTCCGACGAGTTCGAGGCCAAGCTCCGGGGGAAGGCCTACCAGGAAATTCTCGCCGAGGGCGGTGGCATTCTCCGAACAGTGCGGGCCACGAGAGAGGCGAGCGACGACGAGCTGCTCGAGCAGCTGCTCGCCCACCTCGACGTCATGCTCGCCCGCGGCTCGACGACGGTCGAGGTCAAGTCGGGCTACGGCCTCGAGGCCGAGACCGAGCGCCGAATGCTCGAGGCGATTTCCCGCGCGGACGAGGCCCACCCCGTCGACCTCGTGGCGACGTTCATGGGTGCTCACGCCGTACCCGAGGGTCGCGACGCCGAAGCCTACGTCGAGGAGGTGATCGACGAGCAGCTTCCCGCCGTCGCCGATCAGGGCGTCGCCGAGTTCTGCGACGTCTTCTGCGAGGAGGGTGTCTTCGACGTCGAGCAGTCCCGGCGGGTGCTCGAGGCCGGCGCCGACGCCGGACTGACGCCGAAAGTGCACGCGGAGGAACTCTCACACCTCGGTGGGACTCAGCTCGCCGCCGAGGTCGGTGCCGCGAGCGCGGACCACCTGCTCTACGCGACCGACGATGACGTCGAGGCCCTCGTGGATGCGGGAACCGTCCCCGTCTTGCTTCCCGGGACCGCCTTCGGCCTCGGGGCCGAGTACGCCGACGCGCGGGCGTTTCTCGAGGCGGGCGCTCCCGTCGCCGTCGCCACCGATTTCAACCCGAACTGCCACTCCCGGAGCATGGAGTTCGTCCAGACGCTCGCCTGCGTCGAGATGGGGATGACGCCCGCGGAGGCGCTGCTCGCGGCGACGCGAAACGCCGCGCTGGCGATCGGACGCGACGACGGGACGGGCACCCTGCGCGAGGGCGCGACGGCCGACGCGCTCGTGCTCGAGGCGCCCTCGTACGCCCACGTCGCCTACCGATTCGACACCCCCGCGGTCGAAACGGTGATCAAAGCTGGAGCAGTCGTCGCCGACGACGGGGTGGTTCGATCGTGACGGTCGTACTCGACGGCGACTCGCTCACGCCCGAGGACGTCGCCGCCGTCGCTCGAGCCGACGTCCCCGTCTCGATCGCCGACGCGGCCCGCGAGCGGGTGCGAGCCTCGCGCGAGCGCGTGGAAGACGTCCTCGAGAGCGGCGAGCCGGTGTACGGGTTGAACACGGGCTTCGGGGAGCTGGTCGACGAGCGGATTCCGCCCGACCGAATCGAGCAGCTTCAGACGAACCTGTTACGCAGCCACGCCGCGGGGACGGGTCGGGAGCTGACCCGCGAGGAGGTCCGCGCGATGATGGTCACGCGGATCAACGCCCTGGTGAAGGGGTACTCGGGAATCCGCGAGGTCGTCCTCGAGCACCTCGTGGCGATGCTGAACGAAGGCGTCCACCCGGTCGTGAAGTCACGGGGGAGCCTGGGCGCGAGCGGCGACCTCGCGCCGCTGGCACACATGTCGCTCGTGCTCATCGGAGAAGGCGAGGCACTGGTCGATGGGGCCGACGACGCGAGCGCGTCGCGCCGACTTCCGGGCGACGAGGCGCTCGCGGAGATCGGCCTCGAGGCGCTCACCCTCGCGCCGAAGGAGGGGCTGGCGCTGATCAACGGTACGCAGCTGTCGGTCGGACTGGCGTCGCTCGTCGTGGTCGACGCCGAGGCGCTCGTCCGCGCGGCCGACGTCGCCGGCGCGCTGACGACGGAGGTCACGCTGGGGACGACCGCGAGTTCGGATCCGGCGATCCACGGCGTCCGTCCCCACGCCGGTCAGGGCACGAGCGCCCAGAACGTCCGCCGGCTCACGGCGGATAGCGAGATCGTCGAGGCCCATCGCAACTGCGACCGCGTCCAGGACGCCTACTCGCTGCGGTGTCTCCCGCAGGTCCACGGCGCCGTCCGCGACGCCGTCTCCCACCTGCGCGAGGCGGTGGAGGTCGAACTCAACAGCGCGACGGACAACCCGCTGGTGTTCGACGCCGCGGGACTCGACGACCGCGCGTCGGGCACCGACCGCGCCGCGGTGCTCTCGGGCGGCAACTTCCACGGCGAGCCGATCGCGCTCAGACTCGAGTACGTCCGGATCGCGCTGACGGAACTGGCGGCGATTTCCGAGCGTCGGATCGATCGGCTGGTGAACCCGAACCTCCAGGAGTCACACCTGCCGCCGTTTCTGGCCCCCGACAGCGGGGTCCAGTCGGGCTACATGATCACCCAGTACACCGCCGCGGCCTGTCTCAACGACCTCCGATCCATCGGGACGGCCGCGACCGACAACACGCCCGTCAGCGGCGGCCAGGAAGACCATGTCAGTATGAGCGGCGGCGCGGCGCTCAACGGTCGTCGCGCCCTCGAGCGCGCGCGGACGGTCGTCGCCTCGGAACTCGTCTGTGGCGCCCAGGCGGCCGAGTTCGTCGACGACGCGTTCGAGGAGGACGGGCTCTCCCTCGGTACCGGGACGGACGCGGCGTACGAGCTGATTCGCGAGGTCGTCCCGCCGCTCGAGGACGATCGACCCGTCCACCGGGACGTCGAGGCGGTCGTCGACCTGCTCGAGCGTGGCCTGCTCGACGACGCCATCACGGCGCGGTGTGGCGGGTTCGCCGAGGGGATGACAGACCGGTAACGACACTCGGCCGGTCGCCATCACTCGGCTGTGAGGTTGCGATACCGAGTTATCGTCGCGATTGCGACCGTGCAGGGAGTCGGCCGGAACTGATGAGAAACAGTGCGGATGAGTGGGACGTTCGCTACCAGCGTTCGATCCGACCCGAATACTCGAACCTGTAAGCGGGTAACGTTATGAGGGGCGACTTCGTACCGTGCGGTGCCTTCAGTTGGAGGCAGGCTGTCCGGTCGCGAGGGGAACGTTACCGCATCCACCACCACCTGCCGCCCCCTCGTATCCGGCTCTGGAACTCGAGTACCTGCGGAGCCACGTCGCTCGAAACTCGCCGCCGTAGTCGTTGACATCCGACCACCGTAGTCGGTCGAGCACCCACCGGGGCCACCTGCCGCGCCACGTCGGCGGCGACGTGATCGTACGACGTCGATCGATACGACGCTATACCCTAATTCGTTAGTGTCGATCGTCGAAGAATTCGGTCAGCACCTCGCGCTGTGCGTTTCGGAGGTGCTGGTGCATGGTCGGTGGGGAGACGCCCATCGACTCGGCGATCTCCTCGCCGGTACTTCCCCGTGGCCAGTCGAAGTAGCCGCCGTAGTAGGCGAGTCGGAGTGCCGTCAACTGACGGTCGGTGAGTCGGTCGACGATTCGGTTTCGCCGTTCGGTGGCCGTCTGGACCGGACGGTCGACCTCTCGCTTGGCGACGAGCGTCACGTTCTCGTACACCGTGGACAGGGCCTCGATGACCGCCCGGACGTCGGCGTCTCGAGGAACCTCGACGACCGACGATGCGATTCCGTCTTCGACCGTGATCTCCCGAACCGTCGCCCCGTGGTTCGTGAGCGTTCGAACGCCGGACTGGTGGAACCGAACCTCGAGGGTACAGCGCTCGTAATCGTCGTAGATGAGTCGACACTCGTCGACCGACTCGTGGTCGGTCGCCTCCGCCATCACCGTCTCGCCGTCGAGCCCTTCGACCGTCACGTACTGGTAGGTCGTCCCGTCGACGTCGCCGGCCCACTCGAGTGAGCACGTACAGTCGTACGTTTTGCTCAAGTGAAACGAGAGCGACTGTCCGTCCTCGACGCGGATCTCGAGTTCGACGACGGCGTCGGCGAAGAGCGACCGTCGGTTCAACACGGCGTTGATGCTGAAGCCGATCGTTTCGCCGAGGAGGCCGAACGCCGACTTCTCGCGCTCGCTGAACGCGTCGTCCCGTCTCGCGTAGGCGACGAGGGCGCCGTAGACGGTGTTGTCGTGGACGACCGGCACGACGATGGCAGAGTGAACGTCGTCCGCTCGCGCAGCCCGTCGAATGGCTTCGGGAAGCCGTGGCTCCTCGCCGACGCGGTTGCTCGACCGTATCTCGCCCGTTTCGATCGCTTCGAGCACCGGCTGTTCGGGATCGACGGACCGATCGGCGACTCGATCGAGAATCGTCGTCGCTTCACCGGCGCGAGTCCTGACCGTGAGGCCGTTGGAGCCGTCGGATTCGCCGATCCACGCGCCGCAGTACAGGCCCGACGCGACGAGCTGCTCACAGACTTCACGCTCGATATCCTCCCGGGTCGGCGCCTCGACGAGCGTCCGGATCACTCGACGGACGACCCGATTGATTCCGTTGAGCGTCTCGAGTTGATCTCGACGGCGACGGAGCTCGCGCTCCCGCCGGGCCCGTTCGGTGATGTCCCGGGCCAGCCAGACGACCGCTCGACGGCCGTTGACGGGTTCTTCGATCGGAACGACCCGGGCGTCGAACCGTCTGGTTCCCTCCGTCGTCTCAGCTTCGTACTCGACCGACTGGCGCTGCCCTGACTCGAGTGTTCGCTCGATACAGCCCTGTAACTCGGTGGCGAGCGCGTCGGGAAACACGTCCTCGAGGTTGGTGCCGACGAGCTCTTCGGCCGAGACGGTGTAGAGCTCTCCCGCTTCGGGACGCACTCTCGCTTCGAGGTAGACGCCGTCTTCGTCGAGGACGAACGCTTCATCCGGGATCGTGGTCGTGAGCACCTCCTCGAATCGATCGCTGGCGTCGGCCCCGCTCCCGTCCCCATCGATCGCCGCGAGCGTTCGCGCCGGGAGGTCGTCGCTCGTGGACGGCACGTACTCGGCCGCGCCAGCCCGGAGGGCGACCGTCGCGAGCCGCTCGCTGCCCTCGCGCGGCGCGAGAACGACCGGTAGCTCGGGGCAGGCGGCGTCGGCACGCTCGAGCAGTTCGCGGGCTCGATCGGGGCAGTTGACGTCGAAGATGAGACAGTGAGCATCGTCCAGTTCGTCCGGCCAGTCCGGCGCGTCGACGTCGACGGTCCGGACCTCGAGCCGGGAGTCCTCGCGAAGTTCGTCGACCGGACCGGCTGTCGGGTCGTCGGTGACGACGGAGACGGTCAGTCCGGCGCCACGGTCAGGACCCGCGTCGCGCGGCGCGACCGTGCCCTCATCACCCTCCTCGTGTCGTTCGTTGGGCGAACTGGGCATTGTTTTTCAAATAATCTGACCGAATCGGTAAAAGAGTAGTGGTCCTGTTGCGGTGTTTACCGACGAATTTAATCAATTTGCGTCGATCAATGTCGTGATGGCTGACACTCGTTCTCACAGGAACCAGACGAGCGAGAGTCCTGTGATCGACGTCGCTGCGAGAATGCCAGCAATGGGTCGCCCCATCTCGTTGGACCTCGCGATCCAGGCGATTCCTACTTTGCCGACGGAGTTGACAATGTTGGTGCGCGCATGCTACACGTATCTGGCAGCATACTCTCACCTCTCGTCGATCCCAGCTATAGGACTCGTTGAGACGAGTTACACCCGGTCACAGCCGGACGGGTAGCCTCGACGACGAGGCTGAGGCTGGCCGTCGACGGTCGTGACCGGGTGTGCAATGACGTTCAACGGTTACTATATCGTCACGCCTATCGTCGACCCCGGCGTACGATCGTGCGTGCAACTCGTCGGCTACGACTCGAGCGGACGCGACGCCGCGCTGTTGCTGAGCGACGGTAACCGGGTTCGACGCCAGCCGCTCGAGGCCGGCGACGACCTCTCGTACACCCTGGGACGGCGCCACTGTGCCGGCGCGATCGACGGCGACGTCCACCACGCCTGTGAGAACGAGGTCGCCCCCTACTGTGACCTGCACGCGAGCACCTGGATCTGTGCCCGCTGCACCGGCACCTGCCTGAAAGACGAGATGGACTGCTACGAGGAACACGCCGTCTACCTCGCCGCGTTCGCCCCCGACACGTTCAAAGTCGGCGTCACCCGGAGCTGGCGACTCGAGACCCGCCTTCGCGAACAGGGCGCCGACCACGGCGCACACGTCCACACCGTCTCGAACGGCCGCATCGCCCGCGAACTCGAGGCCGAACTCGCCCGCGACCTCGTCGACCGCGTCCGGACGCGGGCGAAGCTCGACTCGCTCGCGGCCGACGTCGACGAGGGCGCCTGGGAGGCCCTGCTCGCCGAGCACGACGTGCTCGACCGTTTCACCTTCGACTACGGATTCGCCCTCGAGAGCCGCCCCGTCCCCGAGACGATCGCGTCGGGAACCGTCGTCGGCGTCAAGGGTCGACTCCTCGTCCTCGAGCGCGGCGGGACGAACTACGCCGTCGACCTGCGGGATCTCGTCGGCTACGAACTCGAGGCGGGCGATGCCACCCGCAGTCTCCAGTCCTCACTGGGAACGTTCGGTCGGTGACCGCGGTCCAGTTCGGCGGATCGAAATCGGTGGCCGTCCGATTTGGGCGCCGAGTGAGGTGTTACAGCACTGCTTGAACGGTTCGAGGGCGACGGTAGCCGTGCTTGAATGGTTCGAGGGAAACGGTAGCCGTGCTTGAACGCCCGCACCTCGCTTACAACCCTGGCTTGAAGGGTGAAGGGTCGGTGCGTTCATGAGTGGCCGTTCGAGACGGAGCGTATGGAAGATCTAGGGGTGGACGTTTCCACGGAGATGGCCGAGCGCTTCCTCGCCGACCGCGGACACGGTGTCCTCTCGCTGGCCAACGAGGGCGTCGGCTACGGAATTCCCCTCTCTTACGGCTACGACGCCCTCACCGACCGCTGTATCATGCAGTTCGTCACCGGCCAGGAAGGGCGAAAGCGGGAGTTTCTCGAGACCAGCGAGACCGTCACGCTGGCGACCTACGAGTACGAGTCAGACGGGACCTGGCAAAGCGTCATCGCGACCGGGACCCTCCGACCGCTCTCGAACGACGAGGTTGCAGATCGGGCGGCGGCGATCTTCTTCAGCCAGGCAGCCAACGCAGACACGCACACTCGACTGGCGGCCGAGGGTGCCGAAACCGAGTGGTACGCCCTCGAGATCGAGACGCTCGTCGGCCGGGAGAGCGCCACCGGGGACGAGCCGCTGACGACGCTCGAGTGAGACGGTCTGTCGTGATTCGGCACCGGTCATCGAAGCTCCGCTCGAGCGATCACCGAAAACACGGTACAACGATCCGTACGAGCCAGTACGTTGCCAAGCCTGATTTGCAGGGTCGAATCCGTTGCCGAAGGACGGTTCGACCCTGCAGTCGACGCTTAGGAGATTAGTCGTCGGCCGGTGCTGCCCGGCTGGTTTCGACGTCGATCCGGCCGGCGTCGAGGTCTTCCTCGACGTTGCGGGCCGCTTCGACCATGTTCGCCATCTTGCCATAGGCGACCTCGCGGGGCAGGAGTTTGAGCCCGCAGTCGGGCGAGACGACGAGCTGTTCGGGCGGGACGACCTCGAGGCCTTTCTTGATATTCTCCTCGATCTGCTCGACGGACTCGACCTCGGCGACGTGGGCGTCGGTGACGCCCAGCGCGAGGTCTTTCGTGAACTCGGGGTCTTTGAACACGTCGAGCTGGTCGTAGTCGCCGTTGGCGAGCTCAAGGTCGAACTCGTCGACGGGGAACTCGAGGATCTCGGGGTAGATGCGCGAGTAGTCGCCGTAACAGACGTGCAGGCCGGTCCGGACGTCCTCGGGGATGTCGTCGACGATGCGCTCGAGACACTCGCCGACGATGGCGTGGTCGTCGGGCGTGGTCGCGAGGGCGGGTTCGTCGATCTGGATGTAGCGCGCGCCGGCCTCGACGAGCTTCTCGATCTCCTCGTTGACGAGGTCGGCGAGCGCGTAGGCGAGTTCCTCCTCGTTTTCGTAGGCCTCGTTGAACGACCAGTTGGCGAGGGTGTACGGACCCGTGATCGGAACCTTGACCGGTCGATCGCTGGCGGCGGCGGTGAACTCGTACTCGTCGACGAGCCAGGTCTCTCCGTACTCGACTTCGTCGACGACCGAGGGTTTGTCGAAGTAGTTGTGGCCCCACACCTTCACGGGACCGTTGAACTCGTAGCCCTCGATCCGGTGGGCGAAGAACTCGACCATCTCAGTGCGGCGCATCTCGCCGTCGACGACGACGTCGAGGCCGGCGCGTTCGTGCTCGTCGGTGATCAGGCGGGAGGCGTCGTCTTTCGCTTCCCCCCAGTCACCCTCGTCGAACTCGTGGTCGGGGTCCTGGTAGCGCTCCTTCGCGCGGTTCAGCCACTTCGGTTTCGGGTAGCTCCCGACGACGGTCGTCAGGATGAAGTGCTCTGCGTCGTGCTCTGCGGGTCGGAACTGGTCTTTCGTGCTCATGCTGGGGTCACCTCCGCGAGAGTCGCGGCGTCGGCGAGGACGGCGAGTTTCTCCTCGAACTTGCGGTACGGCAGGTAGAACGTCTCGGTGTTCGTCGTCAGGTAGACGGTGTCGAAGTCCGTGACGGGCAGGCGCTCGAAGACCCACTCCGCGCGGTCGCGTACCGCCTCGGGGTCTTCGACGAGTGTATTCTGCCCGTCCACGAGTCCGAGCGCGACGTCGTCGGTCGCGCCGTACTCCTGGAGGTTGTAGAGGTTGTCCTCCTGTTCGGTCACGAAGTCGAAGCCGACGGCGTCGATCTCCGCGTCGAGCAGGTGGGCGTAGACCTTCTCCTCGAGTGCGCCCCAGTAGGTGTGGACGACGACGTCGGCGTCGGTGGCGGCGGCGACCGTATCGACCGCCTCGCTGGCGCGCTCGTCGAGGCCGTCACCGGGGGCGTCGGTGACGAGCGAGGGCTCGAGCAAGAACAGCGTCTCGTGGTCGGGGAACGCTTCGACCTCGCCGGCGAGGAAGTCGGCGACCGCGGCGAGGAACGTTTCTTCGTCGCCGTAGTGTTCGTCCGTCGCGAGGTCGGCGAGCGAGTACGGCCCGGGGAGGACGGCCTGCAAGTCGTCGGTCGACTCGGCTGCCGACTCGAGTTCGCGGGCGACGTCGCCCGAGAAGCCGAGGTCGTCCTGGACGACGGGCTCGCGATAGAAGTTGTTGTTGTCGTAGTACCGGACGATGCCACGGGTTTCGACGCTGTCGTGGACGGCCAGTGGGTGCGCGAGCATGTCGTCCCATCGGAGCTGCCCCTCGGAAACGAGGTCGAGGTCGGCGTCGTGCTGGCGGCCGATCACCTCCCCGCGGGCCTGCTCGTACACCGCAGTGATCTCCTCGTCCTCGTCGCCGCTGACGAGGTCGTGTTTCTGGTGTCCCTTCAGGTCCGAGAGGTCGTCTTTCGCCCAGTCCGGAAGCGGGAACAGCCCCGGCGTGGTCGAGACGTATTCGGTCATGCGTGGATCGGGCTAGGCTATGCTGACGCTTAATATTTACCATCCACTTAGATACGTGAGAGTAATTTGTGAACGGGACACACGGTCGCCGGCGGGTGTCGACGAGGACCGCTTCAGCCCCGACTCACCGAAATATACCCGCGTTTCAAACGCTGTTCGGCCGTTTTTCGTCGGATCAGCCGAACCTGAAGGCTGTCCCCGCAAAGGTTTAACTCCGCGCGAGACTTCGTCCCGTACGAGAGGACACTATGGGATCTGACGACGCCGACGACCGCCGAGTGGACGAACCGGACGACCTCGAGATCGAGACGACAGCGGAACTCGAGATCGGGGTGGCCGACGACGCCGAACGGTCGTCGGATCGAGTAACCGACGCCGCGATCGAAGAGGTCGACGGCCGGATCGTCGACCTGCTCGCGTGGATCCTCGACACAGAGACCCGGGCGAAGATCTACGTCTACCTGCTCGCGAACCCCAGCAGCACCTCCGAGGAGGTTGCGAAAGGGACCGGCCTCTATCCGAGTACGGTCCGTGAGGCGCTGGCGGAACTCCACGAGGAGGAGAAAGTGAGTCGCGAAAAGCGCGCCAGCGAGGGTGCCGGCAACAACCCCTACGAGTACACGGCCATCCAGCCGAGCGAACTCGTCGGCGGCGTCGTCGACCAGGTGCAACACGAACTCAACACCATCTTCACGCTAGATCGCGTTCTCGACCGCGAACCGGGCCGTGACGAGTTCGAAACGGACGTCGAACCCGTGACGATCACGGTCGACGACGGCAGCGTCGACGTGGTCGACGAAACCGACGAGACTGACGACGCAGACGAGTCGGCCGACGCAAACGGGGAGTGACCCCGCTCGAGCCGGTCACTCGAGTCCGAGGACGGTCGGCCGCTCGAGTTCGAGGTCCCGGTCACCCACGGCCTGGACGGAACGAGTCGGCCACTCGCCGGTCGTCGTCAGCACCTCGACCCCCTCGTCCGTGACGAGGGCGGTGTCTTCACTTTTCGCGCCCTGTACAGTTGGATTCCAGGCGTAGGCCATCGGCGTCACGACGGGCGCGTCGTGGTCGGGCGTCGCGATCCACTCCCGGCCGGCGAAGCCCGCCGCCCCGCCCTGGTGGTGGTGTTCCCACTCACCTGCGTAGCCCACCTCGTCGTAGGCGTCCTGGATCGCGGCGAAGACGTCGCCAGCGGTTCCCCCACGCTCGGCGGCCTCCCGGGTCGCTGCCAGCGCCGTCGTCTCGACGCGTGCCGCGGCGGCGTGGCGTTCCTCGAGCCAGGACGGCGAGTCGAACGCGACCGCGCGGGTACAGCTCGCGTGGAGTCCGCCGCGCTGGGCCGTCACCGAGACGAGAGCGTACTCGCCGAGTTCGGCGGTCGTCGGCGTGTAGTGGCGATACGCCCGCGCACGTTCGCCGCCGCCGACGAGGACCACCGGCGCCTCGATCTCCCGCGCCGAGAGCGCGATTCCCAGCGCTGCGGCGACCTCGTGCTCGGTGTCCCCCGGCTGCAGCTCGCGACACACCGCCTCGACGGACGCGGCCGTCTCCCGGGCGAGTCGGCGATACCGATCGACGTCCGTCTCGGTCAGCGGCGTCCGTAGCGGCGTCGGATCGATCCGGTCGAAGCCCGGCACCGGAAAATCGGCCGCCGCCGACCCGTCGACCCGCTCGGCCAGGGCCTCGGCCAGCGACGTCTCGTGCCACGGGTAGGACTCGACGTCGACGGCCACGTCGGCGTCCTCGAGGTCCGACATCTCCTCGGCTTCGATACGGTCGGCCTCGATCTCGTCGGTCAGGATGCGAACGCGATCCCCGTCGTAGCCGACGGCGGCGACGCCGATCGGGCGCTCGCGATCGACGACGTTCGACCCGCCCGTCAGCCACGCGAACGCGTTCGGCCGGGCGAACCAGACGGACGAGCGGTCCTCGCGCTCGAGGGCGGTCGTGAGTCGCTCGAGTTTCTCCATGCTCGAGGGTGGCGGGGGCCGTGCTTGAATCCGGCGGATATGGGCCCGGATCGCGACGCCGGGGTCGAACGCGTTCGCGTGGTAGCCACTCGATTCCCTCCGGCTGAGAACGACTCGGATCACCTAAGTACGATGCATCCCTAGCCACGGCAAACCCGTGTCGCTCGAACATCACACGTCCGACTCGTCCGCTCGTTCGCCGATCGACCGGTTCGGATTCTCGCACCTGCTCGGGGCGACAGTCGTCCTGACCGCGGCGACGATCCTCCTCGGCGTCGCCGCGAAGGCGACCGGTGCTGGGCTCGCCTGTGACGCCAACTGGCCGCTGTGTGACGGCGGGCTGTTGAACCTGTTCCCGGCGAACTTCCCGAGTTTCTTCGAGTGGATCCACCGCGTCGTCGCGATGGTCGCCGGCTTTTTCATCATCGGAACGGCGATCACCGCCTGGCGCAGCGCCTCGATCGGCCGCTGGGTCACCTACGCGATCACTGCGGGAATGATCCTGACGCCGATCCAGGTCTACCTCGGCCGCGAGACCGTCCTCGTCTACGACCTGACGATCCTCAACTTCCACTTCTGGACCGCCGTCGTCATCTTCGTCCTGTTCGTCGGATCGGCGGTCGCCGTCTGGGCGCCGGGGCTCACGACGACCCACGTCGCGGGCGCGCTCGGACTCGGCGCGGCGATGATCCCGATCCACGTGACGCTTAGCCCCCTCTTCATCGGGACCTACACGCCCGTGATCCAGACGCTCCAGTACGCCGCCACGCTCGTGCTCCTCTCGGCGGCTATTCTCGCCGTGATGATCGCCCCTCGCCGGGTGGACGGCTCCGCCGTCACGGGACTCGTTGCCGTCACCGCAGTGCTCGCGTTCCTCACGGTCCTCTTCGGCCGTCACGCGGTCATGACCTACCTGCCTGCGCTCGACCTCGTCTACCTCCTCACGGCCGCCCTCCTGTTCGTCGTGATGATCGTCGGCGCAGTCACCGTTCGACGGCGCTCGGGGACGACTCGAGGAAAGCGCGCCCTCTCGTAATCGGCGTCGCTCGAGACACACTGCGATTGGACCGGTGATTGTTCTGCGCGTGCGTCGCTCGAGTCGCTCGTCGAGGAAATCAGCCCGTAGTCATGGTGTGAGCCGGCGCGAGTGGCGGTGCCGGCGACGGTGTGATCGCGTCAACTCGAGGACGACGACGTACCCGACCCCCGCCAGAGCGAGGGCGATCAGGACGTTCCCGAGCAGGAGGAGCTGGACGACGGTCACGGCGTAATCGAGGGCGGCGACGTCGAACAGTACCAGGGGGTCGGTTCCGAGGAGGACGGCCCCGAGTTTGACGCTCCCGGCGTAGACGAGCGGTTTGACGAGCGGGTTGAGGACGACGACCGAGGCGAACATGGCGGTCCTGCATAGCCAGGGGAACCAGTAGGCGAGCAGGAAGAACAGGCCGATTCCGAGTCCGCCCGTCGGCATCGCGGTGACGAAGATTCCGATGGCGAAGCTCGCGGCGACCTCGTGAGCGCTGTGGCTGCCGTCGAACGCTGCGGTGAGCTCACGCCGGACTCGCGATCGATACACCGACAGACGTTCACGGAGCATGGTCGCTCTTTCCCCGCTGAATTTCCCCCGATCGGCAAAAAGGTATCGTCACGTGTCACCGGTCGACTCGGTGTGTCACTCACGGCGCGAACTCGAGATCGGCGAGCCGAGCTTTCGAAGGCCATCACGACCCTGAGGCCGGACGGCAGTGACCGCTTCCGGGCCACGGACCGGTAGCCGTTCACGTTCTCACGCGTCGTTCCCGAGTTCGTACACCGTCTCCTCGTACGGCTCGCCGTCGATCACGGTCTCGCCGGTGTCGACGGGCTCGAATCCCACACTCCGATAGAACGCGTCGCCGGGTTCGTTCGCCGAGAGCACCATCGCCCTGACGCGCTCGGCCGCCCGGTCGGTCGCCTCGTCGATCGTTCGCTCGAGCAGTCCCGACCCAACGCCTTCGTGGCGATACGCGGGGTGAACGTAGACGCGCAAGATCGTCGCCTCGCCGCCGCTGACGACTGCGTGGGAGAATCCGACGACCTCGTCGTCGTCCTCGGCGACGAGCAGGGCCGACCCCGGCGTCTCGAGTTCGCGTTCGATCGCCTCCCGGCCGTACCACTCCTCGACGGCTTCGGCAGCGGCCGTCTCCCGGCTCAGAATGTCCGGGTAGTCCCGTTCCCAGGACGCCCGGGCGATTCGCTGGATCGCTTCGACGTCGTCGCGGCCGGCATCACGATACTCCATACCATGATACTGGCCCTCGTCCACAATCGTTCTTTCCCACGGGTCGGGCGCCCATCTCGGATCGATCCAAACCGGACAGGTCTTTGCACGCCCGTCCCAATAGCGCGTATGGGCTTTCACACGTTCCCCATCGACCGGGCCGACGCGCTTGAGGATCCGTCTCGCTACCGCTTCTGTTCGCGCGAGGAACTGATCGCGGCGCTCGAACTCGACGACGGGGCGGCCGTCGCCGACCTCGGGTCGGGGACGGGCTTCTACGCGGACGACGTGGCCCCGTTCGTGGAAACGCTGTACGCGGTCGACGTCCAGCCCGAAATGCACGACCTGTACCGGGAGAAAGAACTCCCGGACGCGGTCGAAACGGTGACGGCCGACGTCTCTGCGCTCCCGTTCGACGACGACCACCTCGACGGGGCGTACTCGGTGATGACCCACCACGAGTACGCGAGCGAGGCGGCGTTCGCGGAACTCGCCCGCGTGCTCCGATCCGGCGGCCGGCTCGTTACCGTCGATTGGTCGGCCGACGGCCCCGGCGACGACGGCCCCTCGGTGGACGAACGGTTCGGCCTCGAGGCCGTGACCGACCAGCTCGAAGAGGCCGGTTTTTCGATCGAGTTGGCTCACAACCGTCCCGAGACACTGTTCGTGGTCGCTCGACGGTAGTCGAAGCGGGCGACCACGGCAGCCTCGCCGCGAGCGTTTGCTCGCGAACCAGGAACCAGGTGTCGGCTGTCACCCGAAGTCGGGAAGGTCCTCGGGTGGCTCGTACGCCGCTTCCCAGTCGATGTACTCGTCTTTGAGCACCTCACAGACGAGCTGGCCGAACTCGGTGAGCTCGGCGTTGATCGCCGAGACGGTGCCCCAGGAGTCGAGGTCGGGGTGATAGGATCGCTCGCGCCAGTCCTCCGGGATTCCTGGCGCGTGGTAGCCGACGCGGTCGGCGAAGTCGTCCCAGAAGAAATCGAAGTCGGCGAACAGCTCGAGGTCGCAGACGATCGCGTACTCCGCCGCTTCGAGGTCGGTGTCGGCAACCCAGACGTCGAACGCTTCCTTCCAGGCGCCCTCCTCGAGGAACGCCTGGAGTTCTTCGCGGCGGTAATCGATCTCCTCCGTAACGTCGCCGCCCCCGATCGTTGCGTCCTCGTACTCGTTCGGGTCGACGGACGACAGTTCCGGCGGTTCGGGTGGTTCGACCTCGAGTGTCATGGTCGACCTAGGACCGGTTCGCGGATAAGAATTCGCACCCGGGCAGGCGTGAGGGACGATTCGCGTCAGTTTCGGTTCAGCGTGTCAGTTCGCGTCAGTTTCGGTTCGACGCGTCAGTTCGCCGCCACTCACCCCGGAGGAGCCCGTACTGGCACAGGTCGCGATACTCGCCGTCGACGAACCTGTACCGGCGGAGGCGTCCTTCCTCGGTGAAGCCGAGCGACTCGAGCAGACCCCGGGAGGCGTCGTTGTGATCGTAGACGCTCGCGCCGACGGCGGGCGTGTCGTAGACGCGGAAGACGTACTCGAGGACCAGCGAGACGGCTTCGTTGCCGTAGCCTTCCCTGTGGACGTCGGGAACGAGCCAGTAGACGAGTTCGGGACGCCGCCAGTCGGCGCCCGTGATCGCGACCGCGCCGATCGGCCGGACCTCGTCGCCGTCGGGGGTTCCCGGATTCGCGTCCTCGGGCTCGAGGCAGACGAGGAACTGGCGCTGGTCGTCGTCCTCGAAGCGGCGTTCGACCTCCTCGAGCGTCCGGTGGATGCCGTTGCCGAGCGGATACCGAATCTCGGGGTTCGCGAACGCTCGCTGGAGGAACGGAACGTCCTCGCGCTCGACCGTCCGAAGCGCGATCCGATCGCCGCGATCGATACGTGCACCTGGCATGCCAACTCCTTCCTGACATCGAACATGAATCTTTCGCGTCGCGGCAGGTCCGGAACGCGGTGCATTCGTCTCCGGCGATCGAACCCGACGAGCGGAACCCGAACGCTCAACCGGCAGCGACCCCTCCCCTCGAGCGATGACGACCTACGAGGCGGCGATCCTCGACGTCGACGGAACGATCGTTCGGGGCGAGCGGTTGCTCGAGGGCGCGACCCAGGGGCTTCGCTCGCTCGAGGACGCCGGGCTCTCGCGCCTGCTCTTCTCGAACAATCCGACTCGCGGCGCGGCCCACTACCGGGAACGCGTCGGGAACCACGGCATCGAGATCGGTCCCGAGAACGTGCTCACGTCGGCCACCGTCACGGCCGAGTACCTCGCGTCGACTCACGACGGCGACGCCGTCTACCTCGTCGGCGAGGATCGACTCGCCGCGATCGTACGGGAGGCTGGCCTCGAGGTGACGACCGACCCGACGGCGGCGGATCTCGTCGTCGGTTCGATCGACCGCGCGTTCACCTACGACAACCTCGGGGCGGCGCTCGAGGCGCTCGAGCGCGATGTCCCCTTCTACGGCACCGACCCGGACGTGACGATTCCGACCGACGACGGGACGATGCCCGGATCGGGCGCGGTGCTCGCCGCGATGGCAGCCGTTGCGGGGCGAGAGCCGGACGCCATCCTCGGCAAACCCTCGTCGATCGCCGCCGAGGCCGCGATGGCCCGACTCGAGGTCGACCCAGCCGATACCCTCGTCGTCGGCGACCGCCTCGACACCGACGTGGCACTCGGCCAGCGAGCAGGAATGACGACCGCGCTCGTCCTGACGGGGGTCACGACGCGAGCGGACCTCGAGCGGTCGGAGATCGAGCCAGCGTACGTACTCGAGTCGCTCGGAGAGGTTGACTCGATTCTCGACGGGGAGTAGGACGCGTTCGTTGCCCCATCCGGAAAGCGGACGGCGGACCCGTTCACCGACGACAGTCGGCGAATCCAACGGATCCAGACGGTGTTCCGGGGACGTACTTATCTGAGCGACCGGTGAAGGAACAGTCGATGAGGTCCGACGAGAACACGGTCCGCAAGGCGTACGATTCCTCGAGCGGTCGACCGTTGAGCGACGTCGTCCTCGAAGCGATCGCCGAGGTGAAAGGCGAGGAGATCACGAAAAAGACGTGCATTCTGTACGACGACGTCGATCCGACCGGGCTCGATCTCCTGTTTGCGGATTCAGGAAGCGGCAATACGGTCGTGACGTTCGGCTGTGTGGACTGTGAGGTGACGCTCGTCGCAGGCGACGATATCGAGGTCCGCGCTACCCTGCTCTCGGATGAGGAGCGGTGATCCGGGACGGCCCTACCCCGACCGTCGAGCGGGCCCGACCCGAACTCCCAACCCGACCCGACGTCGGCGACCGAGGGAAACCTATTCAACCGTCGGCTGAACAGTCACAGGTAGATGAACAAGCGGGGGCACGTTCTCAACGCGGTGTTACTCAGCGTCGGACTGGGGCTCCTCCTCGAGCCGTCGCTGGACCTGAAGACGCTCGAGACGATCGTGGCGATCACCATTCCGGTGACGCTGGGGGCGCTCTTTCCCGACGTCGACACGGACTTCGGCCGCCACCGGAAGACGCTCCACAACCTGCCGGTGCTCGTGGCGTTTCTCGCGTTTCCGTACTACTTCGAGAACCTCCAGTACGTCTGGATCGGCGTCCTCACACACTTCGTGCTCGACGTGGCGGGAAGTCGGCGCGGCATCGCGCTGTTCTATCCGCTCTCGCCGACCGAGTACAACCTGCCGTTCGGGGTCCCCGTCAGCAGTAGCAAAGCGGACCTCGTTACCGTGCTCGTCACTGCTGGCGAGATCCTCATTGCGGCGGCGATCATCTACGAAGTGCCACAGTGGGGCTTCGAGATGAGTCGGCAGGCGATCGGTATCTAGCCAAGGTAGCGCCCCGACACATCGTCGGCACGGAGCTCGTACCACTGCAACTCGAGGTCGGTTTCCTCGACGTCGACGTCGCCAGCGACGGTGTAGAACCACGACTCGAGTTCTTCGTCGACGTCGTCCTCGGCGAGCCCCTCGAGCGGTCCGGTCACCACGACGCTTCGCCACTCGTGGGGACTCGAGTGTTCGTAGACAGTGAGACACACCTCGTCGGTCCTCTCGATGAACGATCGTTTCTTGCTCTCGGCGGCGAAGCCGAGATCGAAGAGCACTCGATCGCTTCCAGAATCGTAGGCGAACGCGACGGGGACGCCGTAGGCTCGACGCTCCGCTGCGAGACAAAGCACGCCGGTCCCGCGGTCGTTGAGGAACTCGACGGCGTCGTCTTCGGACATCGGCTTTCCGTACCAGTGGTCTGTCATCTACGTCACCGTTCGCCAGTGTCTACGTCCCGTGGTAAATAGTCGAGCCGAACGATCGGTGGCCGAGATCGTCGACTCTGCTGAACGATCACGGACTCGAGACAGACCCGCCGCTGGAGTCGTCGTCCCGTTCACCGCCGAGCGACGCCGCCGCTCGCCGCCGTCAACGGCCCAACCATTATCCCGCCGGTCGTGGTACGACGTCTCTCATGGCCGATACGCAGCCGAACGTCCTCCTGATACACTGTCACGACCTCGGCCGGTACCTGGGGTGTTACGGCGTCGACGTCGAGACGCCGCGAATCGACGAACTCGCCGACGACGGTGCGCTGTTCGAGAATCACTTCGTCACCGCCCCGCAGTGTTCGCCCTCCCGCGGAAGCCTGATGACGGGCCGGTATCCGCACGTCAACGGGTTGATGGGACTGGCCCACGGTAGCTGGGAGCTGCACGAGGACGAGCGCATCCTGCCACAGTACCTGCACGACGCCGGCTACGAGACCCACCTGTTCGGCCTCCAGCACATCAGTCAGGACACCGATCGGCTGGGCTACGATCACGTCCACTCCGAGGGGAACCTCTACCCCGGCGTCTCGCCGGCCGTCCACCAGGCGAATCGGGCGCGAAACGTCGCCGACGTCGTCTCGACGTTCCTCGAGAAACGGGCCTTCGACGCGCCCTTTTTCGCCTCGATCGGCTTCTTCGAACTCCACCGCGTCGAGGAGGAACACGGCCGATTCGGGTTCGACGCCGACTACTACGCGACGGACGATCCCGACGAGATCCGCCCGCTTCCCTACCTTCCGGACCGACGCGGGATCAGGCTCGACCTGGCGGAGATGCGGGGGATGGTGTACGCCGTCGACGAGGCGATGGGAACGATTCTCGACTGCCTCGCGGACACCGGCCTCGAGGAGGAGACGCTCGTGGCCTTCACGACCGAACACGGCATCGCCTTCCCCCGGGCGAAAGGGTGCCCCTACGACGCGGGTATCGAAGCCGCGCTCGTGATGCGCTGTCCCGGCCTCGCCGACGGTGGCGACCGGTACGACGAACTGCTCAGCAACGTCGACGTGCTCCCGACGCTCCTCGAGTGCGTCGGCGCCGACGTTCCGGACGGCATCGACGGGCGGAGTTTCTACCCGTTGCTGGCAGACGAGGAGTACGAGGAACGCGAGCAACTCTTCGCCGAGATGAGCTGGCACGACATGTACAACCCGTTCCGGGCGATCCGTACACACCGGTACAAGTACGTCAGGAACTTCTGGCACCTGCCGAAGGTGTACCTCTCGTCGGACATCTTCGCCAGCGAGGCCGGCCGCGAGGTGCGCGAGGAGTATGGCATCCCGCCTCGCCCGTACGAGGAACTGTACGACCTCCAGGACGATCCACAGGAGGACGTGAACGTGGTCAAAGAACCACGGTACCAGGACGTCCGTGTCGACCTCTCGCGGCGGCTCCACGAGTGGATGAACGCGACCGACGACCCGTTGCTCGACGGCCCGCTGCCGCCCGGCGACGACGACGAGATCAGCGCCTGGCCACACGAAGAGTCATCGACCCACGACTGACGTCCGGTGACGAGCCAGCGGCGGCCCGCTCACGCGTCGTGTGGACGCCCCCTGACGAGCGTCACCGCGAGCGGCGAGCGCCTCGCGACGGTCTCCGCGACGGTCCCGAGCACCAGCCGCGCCGCGAGCGAGCGCCCGTGACTTCCCATGAGTATCTGGTCTGCGTCCGCCTCGAGGGCGTACTCGACGATCTCCGTCGTCGGCTCCCCGTAGCTGCTGACCGTCTCGATCGACGCACCGTGGTCGGCCGCGATCGTCTCGGCCGACGCGAGGACCTGCCCGGCGCGCTCGTCGAAGTCGTCGCGAATCGCCTCGAGGTAGGTCCCGTCGACCTCGTCGTGGCTCGACTCGAACGGGAGGTCGACGACGTGCAGGGCGGTTACCTCGGCGTCGGGGAACTCGGCGAGGACGTACTCGAGTGCGGCTTCGGCCTGCTCGGAGCCGTCGGTGGGGACGACGACGTGGCCCGGGAGGTCGCGCTCGCGGAGGGTCGCGGGCGGTTCGGAGACGACCGTCGTCGTGACCGGCGCGCGACTGACGACGGCCTCGCTGACGTGGCCGAGAAACGGCCGGGTGATCGGCGACTCGCCGTGACTGCCCATCACCACGTGGTCGGCCTCGCGCTCGACGAGGCACTCGAGGATCTCCGTGTGGGGTGAGCCGGTCCGGATCGTCGTGCGTGCTTCGACGCCGACCGCCTCGGCGCGCGACTTCGCCGTCGACAAGACGCGCTCGGCGGTGGCTCGCGCTCGCTGTTCCGGCGTCTCGGCGTCGCCGACGCCGGCGTAGTGGTCCCGACCGGTATCGACGACGTACAGGAGCGTGATCGCCGCGTCGGGAACCGACGCGAGGCTGTACTCGAGGCCAGCGGTGGCCTGCTCCGATCCGTCGAGGGGAACGAGAACGTGGGTTGGCATGGTGGGTGAATCTGGGTTCACGATCGGCTGTCGGCGGTCGCGTCGTGATTCGTGGCCCGCACGGATAAACACCGAGCCGAGTTGCCACACCACATAATAGCGCGGCTCGCTCGCGGTCACGGCACTGCCCGCCGTCTCGGCCGTAAGGGATACGGTGGCTGGTTTCGAACCCCTCGAAGATGGACCGTACAGACAGCCGTCTCGCCGGCTTCTCCGCCCGTGGCCGGGCAGATCGGAACCGTTCGGTCGAGCAGGCCGGCGGGCCGATCGACGTCGTCTGCGCCGACGCCGAGCGGCAGGCTGCGGTTCAGGTGGCGACCGAACTCGAGCGACGGGACGACCGGCTGACGGCCGCTGTCGAAACCGACGGTCGAGCCGTCCTCGAGCGCCTCGAGTCGGCGACCGTCGACTGCGTCGTCTGTGGTCGCGAGTTGGCCGACGAAAGGGGGGCCGCGTTGCTCGAGTCGGTTCGCAAGCACGACCGATACCTCCCGTTCGTCTTCGTGATCGACGGCGCCGACGAGGCGTTCGTCCGGGAGACGCTCTCGTTCGCCGGGACGGATCACTTTCGACCCCGTGACGGCTACGCGGTGCTCGGCAACCGCGTCCGAAACGCCGTCGTTCGGTACCGGGCTCGAGCGGACGTGGACGAACTCAGGCGGGGACGAGCCCTGCAGGATCGGCTCACGCGCCGACTCTTCCGGACGGCGATCGACGCGGAACTCACGACGGTCGGCCGAGACGACGCGCAGATCGCCGACGCCGTTCACGGCGCGTTCGATGGCTACGAACCGCTCGTTCGGATCGAACTCGCTCGCTACGACGACCGAGAGCTGACGCCGCTCGAGTCGGCCGACGGCACCGCCCCCCTCCTCGAACGACTCCACGACGATCCCGAGGACTCCGTGCTCGCCGAGGCGGTTCGAACCGGCCGCCCACAGGTCGTCTGTGCGGGCGAAGCGCCGGTGCGGAGTGCCCACCGTCACCTCGACGACGGCGAGTGTCTCACGATACTGGCCGTGGAAGTGAGCCGCGAGCAGTACCTGCTGCTCGCTGTGGTCACGGAGTCGTGTGGGATCGACGAGCACGACCTCCTGGCGGGTATCGCCACCGAAGTCGCTCACGCCATCCACACGACGGATCTGCAGTCGGACCTCCTCCGCTTTCGGAACGCCGTCGAACACGCCGGTCACGTCGTCCTCATCACCGACGAGACTGGGACGATCGAGTACGTCAATCCGGCGTTCGAGCGGGTCACCGGCTACGACCGCGAGGCGGCCGTCGGTCGCACGCCCGCGATGCTCAGCTCCGGCGAGCACGACGAGGCGTTCTACGCCGACCTCTGGGGGACGATTCGCGCCGGCAACGTCTGGCGCGGAGAGGTGATCAACGAGCGTGCGGATGGCAGCCGGTACGTCATCGACCAGACGATCGCCCCCATCGAGAACGCCCGGGGAGCGACGGTCGGGTTCGTCGCGGTCAACCAGAACGTGACCGACCAGAAAGCACGCGAGCGCGACCTGGCGTTTCTCAAGCGAGCCGTCGACCAGGTCGGCGTTGGGGTCGCCACGTACGAGCCCGACGGCCGGGCGACGTACGTCAACCGCCGACTCGCAGCCCTCGTCGGAACGGACTGCCAGGACCTCGAGGGGAGACACGTCGCCGAGATCAACGCCGAGGTCGCCCGCGATCAGTTAGCAGCCCGCTGGGAGGCGTTCGAGGAGGGCGAGACGCGGCTCATCGAGACGTCGTACGAACGACTCGACACGGGCGAGGCGGTTCCGGTCGAGGTCGTCAGTTCACGGATCACCATCGACGACGAGCCGTACCAGGTCGCGACCGTCAGGGACGTCACCGAGCGGAGACGATACGAACGCGAACTCAAGCGCGTTCGTAGCGCGGTCGAACACGCCGGCCACGGGGTCGTCATCACCGACGAGACGGGGACGATCGAGTACGTGAACGAGGCGTTCGAGGCGATGAGCGGTTACTCGGCGGCCGAGGCCGTCGGGGAGACGCCCGCGATCCTCAACGCCGGCGTCCACGACGAGGCGTTCTTCGAGGCGCTCTGGGAGACGATTCTCGCGGGCGAGGTCTGGCACGGCGAGGTCGTCAACGAGCGACCCGACGGGAGCCACTACGTCATCGACCAGACGATCGCCCCGCTGCTCGAGGACGGGAAGCCGGTGGGATTCGTCGCGATCAACAACGACATCACCGACCTCAAGACGTACGAACGCGAACTCGAGGAACAGAACGAGCGCCTCGCCCAGTACGGGCGGATGGTCGCACACGACCTCCGGAATCCGCTGACGTTGCTCGACGCCCACGTCGAGGCGACCGAGACCGTCCTCGAGGTCGATCCGGAGACGCCCGTAGGCGAGCTCGAGGCCGACCTCCGGCGGGAGTTTCGCGACGTCGACGAGCTCACCGACTACATGCGGCGGCTGATCGAGAACCTGCTGTCGATGGCCGAACACGGCCAGCTGGTGCTCGACGCCGAAGAGACCGCACTCGAGCCGGTCGCCCGGACGGCCTGGCAGGAGACTGGAACTGAACCAAGTCGCCTCGTCGTCGACGACGGCACGATCGACGCCGACCCCGAGCGGCTGCGGGAGCTGCTGGCGAACCTGTTTCGAAACGCGGTCGAACACGCCGGCCCGGCCGTCACGGTCCGAGTCGGTCCGCTCGGTTTCGGCGACGGCTTCTTCGTCGCGGACGACGGCCCCGGAATCCCCGCCGACGAGCGCGAGTGGGTCCTCGAGCGCGGTTACACGACCGCCGACGACGGCACTGGGTTTGGCCTCGCGATCGTCGCCCAGATCGCCGAGGGCCACGAGTGGACGCTCGCCGTCACCGAGAGCGAGGACGGCGGCGTCAGGTTCGAGTTCCGGGCCTAGTGTTTTTTGGTCGAACTGCGTGAACGGTCAACACGGATGGCTATCGAGTTCGACCGAACCGTCGAGGAGGCGCCGTTTCACAACCCGCTCGAGGGGTTCGAAGCCGACGCTGTCGAGATCGAACACCGGACAGATCCACTGACGGGCCGGCAGACGCGGATCGTCCCGGACGTCTTCCCGATGCCGGAGGACGAACCACCGCTCGACGACTTCGTCGGCGACGGCGAGGGCTGTTTCTTCTGTCCCGAGAACGTCACCGAGGCGACGCCGACCTACCCCAACTTCGTCGGCGTCGATCGCGGCTCGGTCGGCGAAGCGGTCTCGTTCCCCAACCTGTTCCCGTACGCGAGGGGTTCGAACGTCGTCGTCCTTACCGAGGACCACTTCCGTTCGATCGACGAGTTCACCGTGGACCACTTCGCCGACGGCCTCGCCTGCGCGCTCGAGTACGTCCACGCCGTCAGAGACCACGAGGAAGCGGCGTACGCCTCGATCAACATGAACATCCTCCCCTCGTCGGGAAGTAGCGTCGTTCACCCGCACCTCCAGACGATCGTCGACGATCACGGCACCGAGCAGCTGCGCCGCATCCGTCGCCACGAGCGAGCCTACCACGACGAGCACGGCCGCCGGTACTGGGAGGCTTACCTCGAGGAGGAACGCGACGGACCGCGGTACGTCGGCTCGACCGGCGAGGTGGAGTGGCTCGCGCCGTTCGCCCCGAAACACCAGTGGCACGTCGCGGGCGTCACCGACGTGACGGGGCTCCCGGCGCCCGACGACGACGTCGTGGCCGACCTCGCCGCCGGAATCGTGAACGTCCTCTCGTACTACGCCGAGCTCGGGCTGAACAGCCACAACCTCGCGCTTCGCCTGCTCGAGGACCCCGCGTCGACGGCCGTCGTCGACGTCGTGGCCCGACCGGTCTTCGGCGAGCACTACGTGAACGACGCGTTCTTCTTCACGATCCTCCACGACGAACCGATCGTCGACGTCGCCCCCGAAACGTACGCCGCGGAGGCGGCAGACTACTTCTAGTCGAGTTCGATCCCGATACCTCTCCGTCCGCGTTCGACGACGAACAGACTGATCTTCTCGACACTACCGACCAGCTGCACCGTTCGGCCAGTTGTCGCAGTTCAATTTTTCAAACTGTTTGGTTTTCTACCGGGAAAATTCACAGATCCTGCAACCACCGGTGTGTTTTTCTACGTGCAAACCAGATTTTGAGCAATGACGACGGTCGACGAGGTCATGACGTTACTCCACGAACGCCGGCGCCGATACATGCTCTATTATCTCTCCGAGCAGAACGGTCCGGTTCCCGTGACCGAACTGGTCGACGCGGTGGCGGAGATGGAGGCCGAGGAGACGCCGATCCCGAACGGAACGTTCGATCGCGTCGAGATTGCACTCACGCACAACCACCTGCCGGAAGCGCAGACCGCGGAGTTCGTCGAATACGATTCCACCGAAAAAGTCGTGCGGCTGACCGACGAACCGCCCGCGTTCAACGCGATCCTCACGGTCGCGAAAGTACTCGAGGACTGATAATGACGGTTGTAACTGTTTACCGGTGATCGCCCCACCGGGACGGCGACCACCGGTAAGAGACTACAACCATCGTTATGATCGACTCGCTCGGTGGCTGTCGCGACGCCGTCGTCACTCGAGGTCGACCCACTCGCCGCGCTCGTCGCTGTCCTCGATCGCCGTGAGAACGCGCTGGGCCGCGAGCCCGTCCTCGAAACTCGGCTCGAAGGCCTCGCCGTCGTCTCGAGACGCCTCGCCCGCGACGGCGGTCAGGAACTCGTAGTTCTCGTGGACGAACGTGTGCTCCCAGCCGAGGACGTGTCCCGGGGGCCACCAGTGGTCGACGTACGGATCGTCCTCGTCGGTGACGAGAATCGTCTCGTAGCCGCGGTTCCCGTCGCGGAGGAGTTCGAGTTCGTTCAGTCGCTCGAGTGAAAACCGCAGGCTGCCGTCGGAACCGTGGATCTCGATCGTGTGGTCGTTCTTGTGGCCGCTCGCGAACCGCGAGGCTTCGAGCGTGCCCATCGCGCCGTTTTCGAAGGCGACCTGCGCGCTGTAGGCGTCGTCGACGGTGACGGGTCGGGTTTCGACGTCGTCGTCCCGGTCCTCGACTGGACGTTCGTCCACGAACGTCCGCAGGTGGCCGCTGACGCGCTCGATCTCGCCGGCGAGTTCGTCGTCGCCGACGAGAAAGCGCAAGAGATCGACCGTGTGCGAACCGAGATCTCCGAGCGCACCCGAACCGGCCAGCCCCTCGTCCAGTCGCCACGCCCACGGGGCGTCGGGATCGACCAGCCAGTCCTGTAAGTAGCGGCCGCGGACGTGGTGGATCTCGCCCAGTGTGCCGTCCTCGAGCAGCTGCTTTGCGTACTGGATCGCCGGCACGAACCGATAGTTGAACGCACAGCCGGCCGGGACGTCGGCCGTCCGTGCGGCGTCGGCCATCGCCTCGGCACCCTCGAGCGTCGGCGCGAGGGGTTTCTCACAGAAGACGGGCGTGCCGGCCTCGAGGGCGGCGATCGACGGCTCGGCGTGGAGGTGGTTCGGCCCGAGGTTGTAGAAGACGTCGACCTCGTCGACGACGTCGCGCCAGTCGGTCGCGGTCGACTCGAACCCGAGCCGATCGGCGGCGTCCGCGAGCGCCTCCTCGTCCCGGCCGACGAGCACGCGCCGGTTCACCGCCGGGGCGTCCGGGAAGAACATCGGCAGCCGCGCGAGCGCGTTCGCGTGTGCCTCACCCATGAACCGGTAGCCGAGTACGCCGACGTCGAGGGTCATGTGCCGCCGTTCACCGAGCGGACAGTTATGGTTTTGCGCTGGACCGATCCGGGCGCTCGCCGTCAGACGGCGGCGATCCACCCGACGGCGGGTTCCCGTCCCGTGGGAACACGTGGTGGTGTCTATTATTGTGACGGCGGTAGGTTCGCGTATGCACTACGTCGTCGCAACCGACGGATCGGCGGAGAGTGACGAGGCGGTCCGGTACGCCACCCGCCAGGCGCTCGACAGCGACGCCCTCCTCGAGATCGTCCACGTGCTCACGCCGCGGACGGAACTGGTCGAGGGAGAGATCGTCATGCCGGGCGGCGAGGCGGCAGTCGAGCACGGCCAGCGGACGCTCGAGCGCGCCCGCTCCCTGGCGGCGGACGTCGCGACCGACCGCCAGGAGGAACTGCGCGTCGAGACGGAACTGCTCGCGGGACGACCCGCCGAGGCGATCGCTGATCACGCGGAGTCGACGGCTGCTGACGCGATCTACGTCGGCCACCGTGGCCTCTCGAGCGAGCGCGAACAGGTCGTCGGCAGCGTCGCCAAGAGCGTCGTCGACAGGGCGACGGTCCCCGTGACGATCATTCGGTGATCGACTGCGCGAGGAGCCGGCAATCGGGGCTCGGCGGTCGCGTCGTCTCACAACGACACAGAACAGACCGTCTCACTCCGCCCAGTAGGCCTCGCCGGGCTGTTCCGCAAAGACGACGCGAGAGAGCAACTCGATCGCCTTCTCGAGCCCCTCCCGCGAGCTCGTCAGCGAATCCTCGTGCTCGATGCTCAGGACGTCGTCGTAGCCGACCAGCCGGAGCGTCGAGACGAGATCTTTCCAGTGGCGTTCGCCGTGGCCGTAGCCAACCGAGCGAAAGAGCCACGAACGGTTGGGTTCGTCGTCGTAAGGGGTCGTATCGAGGACGCCCTTCTCGCGGGCTTGCTCCTCGTAGATGCGGGTGTCCTTGGCGTGGACGTGGTGGATGGCGTCGCGCTCGCCGAGGTAGCGGACCGCGTCGGTGATCGAGATGCCCTGCCAGTAGAGGTGTGAGGGGTCGAAATTCGCTCCGATCCGTTCGTTCGTCTCCTCGCGCAGACGAACCAGCCCGTGGGGCTCGTAGACGAGCATGTTCGGGTGCATCTCGATGGCGACGTCGACCCCGTGGTCGTCGGCGTGGGCGGCGAGATCCCCCCAGTACTCGAGGCCGACCTCCCACTGGTAGGCGAGCGCCTCGGCGTGTTCGGGCGGCCACGGAGCGGTGATCCAGTTCGGGACCGCGTCGTCGGGGCCGCCCGCGGGGAGACCGGAGAAGCAGGTGACGACGTTCACCTCGAGCTGGCTCGCGAGCCGGATCGCCTCCCGGAGTTCGGTGTCGGCCGTCGACGCCACGTCCTCGTCGGGGTGGAGCGGATTATTGTGGGTCGCCAGCGCGCTGATGCGCATGTCGTACTCGGAGAGCAGGTCGTGGAGTTCCGCCTGGGCATCCTCGTCGTCGAGGTACGCCTCGCGAGGCAAGTGGTCGTCGCCCGGGTGACCACCGACGCCAGGTTCGATCGCGTCGACGCCGCGGTCGGCGAGGTAGGCGAGCGCGCCCTCGAGCGATTCGTCCGCCAGCGGTGGGGTGTGTACGCCGATGTCCATGCGGGTGAGACGACCACGGCACGGAAAATAAAACGCGTGCCGGCCCGGACCTTTTGCCCCCGGCAGTCGTTCGTGTGGTATGGCATCACGACCACCTGCTCGCTGCCCGCTCTGCAAGGAGGACGTTCGTCCCGACCAGCGGCTCGTCGATCATCTGGCCGAGGAGCACACGAAGCGCGAACTGGCCCGAGAAGTCGTCTCCGAACACGAGGCAAAACGGGTCGGCGACGTCTCCGAGTGAGACAGGCCGCTGGACGTCAGCTCCGGCGTCACCGTGGCCCTGTGGCGGCTGCGTCGGGACAGCGGTACAGCCATCCGTCAGCGTCGACGCTCGAGCGAGCGACGGAGCGACCGGAGTCGTCGTTCGACCGCCAGCAGTGTGTGATTGACACGCATGAGAATGCAGGGCAGGCGCTTTTGGGCGTTCGAGGACTCGTTTCACGCAGTTGGGTTTTCACAATGACGGCACTCGATACGATCGGTCCTCGCTCCGGAGGTGCACCGATTCGATGATTCCCGGTGACGACGTCGACGACGAGACGTTCCACCCGATGGGTGAGGCGTGGCAGGACGAACTCGAGGAACGCCTCGAGGAGACCGAGTACGACACCGAACTCGGCATGGAGATGGCACGGGATGCCCAGCGACTCGTCCAGGGAGAACTCACGGAGGAGGAGTTCTACGATCAGTACCACGACGCCGTCGTCGAGGAGTTCGGCCAGGACGATCGCCCGATGGCCGAGGAGATCGAAGCCGCCCGGGAGGAAGGACGGCTGAGCGACGCCCTCTCGACGTTCGACCTCGACGACGAGGAGTCTCGACGCGAGATGATGAAGAAGATGGGCGCTGGCGCCGCCTTCCTCGGACTCGGCGCGATGGCGACGAAAGAGAACGCCGACGGCGATCCCCGATCGGCCGTCGGTGACCCGTCGGATGGCGTCGCCGCGGCCCAGGAGGACGACGAGGACAACGTCCAGTGGGGGATGGCGATCGACCTCGCCTACTGTGATGGGTGTCTCAGCTGCGTCGTCGCGTGTCAACAAGAACACAACCTCGACGAGGGGGCCAACTGGATGTACATCCTCGCCTACGAGGACGAGGACCGCGGTGGGGAGCCGGACCTGATGGTTCGTCCCTGTCAGCACTGTTCGGACGCGCCGTGTGAGAAGGTGTGTCCGACGACGGCCCGACACACTCGCTCGAAAGACGGCCTCGTACTCACCGACTACGACATCTGCATCGGCTGTCGGTACTGCCAGGTGGCCTGTCCGTACGGCGTCAATTACTTCCAGTGGGGCGAACCGGACGTCCCGCAGGGAGAGATCGATCCCGATCACATCTACGATGAGCGCGGACAGTGGGTCGACAGCCGCCCGCCCCGCGGCGTTATGGGCAAGTGTACGTTCTGTCCCTCTCGTCAGGACGGGATGAAAGGTGAGGACCTGGTCGGGACCACCGCCTGCGAGGTTGCCTGTCCCCCGCAGATCATCAAGTTCGGCGATATGAACGACCCCGACAGCGATCCCCGACAGCTCATTGACGAGGTCGAGGGACCGGCCGACGACGAACCCGAACGGACCTCCGTCTACCGGCTGCTCGAGGACGCCGGGACCAACCCGAACATCGCCTACGTCGGGAACGAACCGGGACCCAACGCCGAGCAGATCCCTCAGGAGGAAGCCCGGGAACGCGGCGTCGAGACCATCGTCACCTACGAGGAGATGGGGCTGGCCGACAATCGGACGGAAGAGGTACTCGAGGATCGGACGTGGTCGATTCCCTGAACGGAGATCCGACGTCCGGCGTTCGAACACCGGGCCGACGACTCGTCGGCGAGGGGTAACGTTTTCTTCCTCGAGCCGAACCCACGTCTCATGTATCTCCCCCACGAGACGTGGCCGGAACTCGGCGAGTACGTGGCCGAGGAGTCGCTCGCGGTCGTCCCGCTCGGCTCGACCGAACAACACGGACCCCACCTCCCGGAGGGGACCGACTACCTGATCGCTCGCGCGCTGGCTCGAGCGGCGACCGACCGGACGGGCCACCTCTGTACGCCGCCCGTCACGATCGGCGTCAGTCCCCACCACCGCCAGTTTCACGGGACGATGTGGGTCGACGCGCCGGTGTTCCGGGACTACGTCGAGAACCTCTCGCGGAATCTCACCTACCACGGTGTCGACCGCATTGTCTACGTCAACGCCCACGGCGGCAACGTCGTCCACCTCCGTGAGGTCGGCCGTCGCCTGCGCGACGACGGCACCGCCTTCGCCTGCGAGTGGATGTGGGACGAGTCCATCCCGGAGCTGATCGAGGACGTCTTCGCACAGCCGGGCCCCCACGGCGGACCGAAGGAGACGGCCATGATCATGCACATCGCACGGGAGCTGGTGCGCGAGGAGTACCTCGAGGCCGCCCGCGACGCCGGCCGGCCGACGTTCGAGGCCGAGGAGATGGCCGTCAACGGCGCCCGGGTCACCTACGACGCGATCGAGAACAGCGAGAACGGCGTCTTCGGCGACCAGACCGACGCGACGCCCGCCGTCGGCGAACGCCTCTTCGACGCCGCAACCGACCAGCTGGTCGCCCTGCTCGAGTGGCTCGACGACCAGCCGTTCGACGACCTGCTCCCCGCCCCGCACGTCGATCCACAGCCGGGCAGCGGTCGTCGCTGAGCTGCTCGTCCACCAACAGATATATACCGCACCGTGTGCTGCACCCAGCCAAGCAGTGAACGACGTCAGTCAACTCCCCGATCGCGCCGGTCGGCCCCTGCTCGCGGGTTCGCTCACCTTCTTCGCCACAGCGGGTGTGGCAAATACGACGCTCGCCGCATCAGCCCAGAGTCTCGCCGCCGTCGCGTTCGTGACCGTCGGCGTCTACGGGCTGGCGAGATACGCACGCACCGTCAGCCGTCGCACGCTCGCCACGCTGTCGATCGGCCTCTGGATCGCCTTCCTCGCCGTCACGCCCGCCCACGTCGTCGGCGTCGCGGCCGTCGGCTCCGCGCTCCCAGTCTCGACGGTCGCCGTCGCCGCGACGCTCACCGCCCTCACGTGGGCGACGCTCCTCGGCGCGTTCGGGACGACGACGTTCCTCGGCTTCCGGGAGTACGGCGCACAGGCGGGCGCTGACGCGCCCGAAGAGCGCATCCTCGAGGGCGACTACGACATTCCGTCCCGGACCCGGTAGCTCACGGCGATTCCCTCTCCCAGTGGGAGCGCGACGGTCTCGAAGTCGGGATCGGCTCGCACCGTCTCGAGGTAGTCAGCGATGCCGCGGGTGTCCTCGTTAACGTCGTCGGGGTCGGCGCCCTCGACGAGCTCGAGTAACTGTTCGAACTGAATCGGGCCCGCAGTCATGGCGTTGTCGGCGACGATCACGCCGCCGACGGGAACCTTCGGCCTGATCGCCTCGAACGCCTCCACGTAGCGGTGTTTCTGGTGGTCGATCAGGACGACCTCGAACGGGCCGTCGTAGCGGTCGATCGTCTCGAGGGCGTCCCCGAGTTCGTACCGCGCCAGCTCGTCGTAGCCGCCGCGGGTCAGGTACTCGCGGGCGAGCTCGAGTTCGTCGGCGTCGACTTCGGTGAGGACGAGCTCGCCGTCGTCGGGCAGCGCCTCGGCGAACCAGTAGGCGGAGTAGCCGTAGCCCGAGCCGAACTCGAAGATCCGTCGCGCATCGGTCGTCCGGGCGAGCAGCCGCAAGAACGCGCCGACCTCGGGACCGACCGTCGGAAAGCCCTCCTCGTCGGCGTAGGCGTCCATCTCGGCCAGGACCGCGTCGGAATCGGGCGCGACCGCACGGACGAACCGGGAGACCTCCGGTGACAGGATCGTGACCATGCTCGAGTCCTCGAGCGCACGCCTCATAGTCGTCCGGATTGCGGCGGTCTCGTAGAGCAGCGTGGATTCGCACACGGTTCCCCGTGGTAGATCACAGCTGTGTTGAAATCGCCGTGACCGATACAGAGGCTGTCTGCAGCACGTACAGTTATCGAAACAGGACCCGAAGTACGAAGCTATGGCCGTCATCCAATGTAATGGAGCCGACCTCTATTACGAAGACTTCGGAGAGGGGCAACCGATTGTGTTTCTCCACGGCGTATTACATGGGCTCCGGTTCTTCGAACCGCAGCTGGCCGGGCTCTCGGACGAGTATCGGGCAATCGCGTTTGATTGTCGAGGACACGGCCGGTCAGAGAAGACAGAGCTCGGCCACACGGTCCCCCAATATGCTCGGGATCTCCACGCGTTCCTCGAGCAGCGTGGCCTTGGGGACGTAGTTCTGGTCGGCTGGTCGATGGGCGCGTTTGTCTCGTGGGATTACGTGGACCAGTTCGGTACTGACCGAATTCGCGGATTGGTTGATGTTGATATTGAGGCGACCCGGTTCAAATGGAACGATTACGACTACGGGCTCGCTCGACTGGAGGACGTACAGAGCCTGCTTGAACTGGCTCAGACAGACCAGCAAGGTCTCATCGATCAGGCCACGGAGCAGGTTTTCGCCGACCCAACTGCCGAGATGAGAGCCTTACAGTACGACGAAATCTCCCGGACGCCACCACCGATTCAAAGCGCAATCCTGTTCGATACGCACACACGAGACTACCGGTCTGTCCTCCCTAAAATCGACGTTCCGATGCTGGTCTGTGCTGGTGCCGCCGAAACAAGAGGCTCCGTTGACGCCGTTCGGCACGTCGCCGAACTCGTTCCCGAGGCGAGGGTGGAACTGTTCAATGAGAGCGGCCACGCTCCGCCGTTCGAAGAACCTGAGCGGTTCAATCAGGTCGTGAGCCAGTTCGTTGATTCGCTGTGACCGATACGCGCTTTGTATTCATCAGTGCCAATATCTCAACTACTGGTGAGCACTGAATCAAGACGATGAGTTGCGTTACTAATTTCGATCACTTCGCGCGGGGTGACTGTGCCCCCTCGAGGCGACCACCTTTTTTATCGATCACTCCGTTGAGACGATTCGTATGGGACCTCTCGCAGAACGCGTCGACAACCTGGTGTACGAGCCCGTACAGGTGCACGAACACGGCGTCGACCTCACCGTGAGCGCGGTGTACGAGGTCGCCGGCCCCGGACGCATCGACTTCGGGGGCGACGAACTCGAGGACGCCGACCTCGAGCCCATCTCGACGACCCACCGCGAGTCGGACGACGAGTACGGCTGGTGGGAGCTCGCGGGCGGCCAGTACGTCCTCCAGTACAACGAGTTCGTCGTCGACGGCGAGGAGCCGCTGGCGCTCCAGCCGCGAAACGAGTTGCTCGCCCGCGGCGGCTCACACCCCTCGCTGCTGGTGATGGGCCACCTGCCGCTGGTGCCGCTGTCGGTCGCCGGCGGCGGGCTCGAGCTCAAGGAGAACGCCCGCATCTCGACGCTGGTGCCGGCAGCGCCCGCGGTGGACGGCTGATCGGCCACTTCCGAAAGCGTTGAAGACGGTTGGGGACGTATCGGGCCCCGAATCGAACATGACGACCGCGGGAATTCTCAACGTCGGTAACGAGCTGCTCGCCGGGGAGATCGCCAACGGGAACGGGATGTGGCTGGCCGAACGGCTGACCGCGAGCGGCGTCGCCGTCCGCGAAATCCGGGTCGTCTCCGACGACGGGCCGGCCATCGAACGCGCCGTGTCGGGGTTCGCCGACCGGTTCGACCACGTCGTCGTCACTGGCGGGCTGGGCTCGACTCCCGACGACGTCACGCTCGAGGCGGTCGCGAACGCGCTCGAGCGGCCGCTCGAGGTCGACCCGGCGGCTCGGGCGGACATCGAGCGGACCGTCCGCGAGATCGAACGCCGGCTCCCGGAGTTCGACTACGACGTCGACCGGTCGGCGCGGTATCCGGTGGGCTCACGGCCGATCCCGAACGAGGAAGGCATCGTTCCCGGCTGTGTCGTCGAGAACGTCTACGTGTTCCCGGGGGTTCCCGAGGAGATGAAGGTAGTTTTCGAGCGCGTCGAAGACGAGTTCGTCGGCGACGTCCGGTCGCGAAGCGTCTACTCGAGCGTTCCCGAGAGCAACCTCAATCCCCTGCTGGTCGAGCTCCAGGAGCGATTCGACGTCGGCGTCGGCTGCTATCCCGGCGAGAAACGAAAGCGGATCACCGTGACCGCGACCGACCCGGAGCGACTCGAGGCGGCCCACGAGTGGCTGTCGAGCCGTCCCGAAGTCGAGGACTGAGCGTCGTTCCGTCGGCTCAGGCGCTGTCTCTCACACGAGTGGAGCCGGGTTTCAACCGCTCACGCGATACTCACACCCACTCGCGCGGACCTTGTTGTCGATTGCCCGTGCGAGCGCGTAGGCACACATACGAGCGTCCGCTGGCCCAACGTGGTCTGCTGTCACGACAGGTGTGTGCCGGAGAGTACCGCCAGAACAGCCTCAGGCTCGGTCAGCCGATTCGACGGTGATTGCGCCGTCGGCGGTCACCGTCACCAGACAGTTATTGTACTCGAACGTCACTGACCCCCCCGATCGAAGCCCGTCCGCGTGGGGTTCGAAGAGTCGCTCGAGGGCGTCGGCGTTGATCGCGTAGTGAAGCGGCTCGAGTTCGGTAACGTCGATCCCGGAAAACGTCGCGACGGCGGTTGCGACGGCGACGCTCAGGGGTTCGTCGTCGAGTCGATCGTACTGTACAGTATACTGCGTTTCCATCGGTGTCCGTGACGATTGCGAAGTCATCTCACTCATTTGGTACTACGTCCCCCAGCATCCCAAGGGGAGCTATCCGTACGTTCAGCGTGATGGGTAAAGAGGTTATTCATTAATCCTGTAATCGGACACTCAGAGGGGGGTTAAACAGTTAACCGCCACTGCGCTGGTCTCGGGCAAACAGGCTCGAGAAGAGCTTCTGCTGGACCGTCCGAACGTGGTTGTGGAACGCGGGCGGAGAGATCTCGAGTGACGCCGCGAGTTCTTCGCCAGTGCTCTGGCGGGGCCACTCGAAGAACCCGCCGTGGTAGGCGACCTGCACGACCTCGCGCTGACGGTCGGTGAGATCGTCTAAGAGGGGCTGGTGGCCCGGACGAGGGCGGCTGCTTTCCGTGCTGGCGGCCGCCTCGCGCCGGGCGAGCAACGAGACGGTGTGACCACGGCGGTTGAGTCCGGCGAGCACCTGACGGACGTCGACCGATTGTGGGACGTCGACCGTCGCACGAACGCCGGATTCGTCGGCCGTGAGTCCCCGGAGGTCACAGTTCTGGTCTTCGACGGCGGTTCCGAGAAACGGTTCCGTGAGCCGAATGCGAAGCATCGTCCGTTCCTCGGTCCGTCCGATGACGGTCGCCTCGTCGACGCCGTCGAACGCTTCCACCTCGTCTCCCTCGACGGTGGCGTCGAGGGCCACGAAGACGACCGCAGCCTCGTCGTCACCCGGGACGACCCCCTCGAGGTCGACCGTCGTCTCGAACTGGGTCGCCAGTGTCTCGAACACCGTCTCGTCTCCGAGCGCGAGGTCGATTTCGGTGACGGCGTCGCTCAACAGCGCGTTCTTTCTGCTGACGGCGTCGATCGTGTACGCGATCGCCTCACCGAGTTCCTCGAGCGTCGACTGGATCGTCTCGTCGAAGGCGTTTCGGCGGTCGGCGTAGACCGAGAGCACGCCGTAGAGGAAGTCGTCGTAGACGAGCGGGATCGAGAGAACCGACTGGAAGTTCCGGGACAGCGCCTCGGGTCGCCAGTCACCGTCGCGTAACGACGTGGCGGCGTTCTCCACGCTGACCGTCGATCGCGTCCGCACCGCCCGTCCTGCCGGTTCGGCGGCGTCGGCGTCGACGGTCGTCACGGTGACGGCGTCGAGGTAGCCACGTTCCACGCCGGCCGACTCGCGGCGGACGACGTGCGTGCCACCGGGATCGGGTTCACCGATCCAGGCGAAGACGCACTCATCGAGTTCGATCAGTCGCTCACAGACGCCCCGTTCGATCTCCGTTCGGCTCTCCGCCCGCAGGAGGTGTTCCTCGACGTCCTCTCTGAGCCGACCGGTGCGGTTCAGTCGCTCGAGGCGCGCGTTCTGTCGCTTGAGTTCGCGTTCGCGCTCGTGGAGCCGTCGGGTTCGACCGATCCGATCCAGCGCTGCCTCCGCGGTCGCACAGAGCAACTGCGCGAGGTCGAGGTCGCCTTCGTCGAGTTCACCGGGCTCCGTCGAGAGCGCCACGAAGACGCCGTGTTCGCCGAGCGGAACGAAGAGTCCGTTTCGGACGTCGCCGTGGTCGCCGTCGAGGAGGGGACGTTCACCGACGTCGCTAACCAGTCGCGGGGAGCCGTCGACGAACGCATCCCACGTGACGCTCTCGTTCGGCTGGATACGAGGCGGCATCCCGACGGTCGAGACGAGCGTCGTCGAGTACGCCGCCGGATCGAGTCCGTTCTCCCGTTCGTCGAACCGGTAGACGACGGCGTTCTCGAGGCCGAGTGCGTCGGCTGCGACGTCGACGACGTACTCACAGGCAGCCTGCTTCGACTCGACGGCGAGCAGCCGGCCGGTCGTCTCCTGTAACGCACTCAGCGCCCGCCCGTACTGGGTGCGTTCGGTCACGTCGACGCCGACGCCGATCACCCGCTCGAGCTGTCCGTCGCGGACGATCGGCCGGTACCACGTCTCGAAGATCCGGTCGCCGACGGTCCGGTAGCTGTGGACTGGTTCGCCGTCGAGCGCCCGCCTCGCGTCAGCACAGATCGCGGGCTGGTCGGCGAACAGGTCGAAGAGCGATTCGCCGACGGCCTCGTCCGGCTGAAGGTCGAGGGGCTCGAGCCCCCGCCCCTCAGAGAGCGTGAACGTCCCCTCCGCGTCGAGCGCGTACAGGATGACGGGAACGTTCTCGACCAGCGTCTCGAGCTGTTCGGTCCGGTCGACGACCTCTCGTTCGCGTTCGACCCGGTCGGACACGTCCCTGAAGTACACCGAGAGGCCCGATTGCGACGGATACAGGCGGACGTCGATCCAGATCTCGTACGGTTCGTAATAGGTCTCTAGCGTCCCCGGCTCCTGGCTCCTCATCGCGTCGACGGCCGCCCGCTCGAGATCTGTTCCGGCGGCTTCGGGGAACACCTCGAGGAATCGTTGCCCGAGCAACTGCTCGGGTTCGATCCCGAAAATCGACGCCGCTCGATCGTTGACGTACGTAAAGCGCCACTCCGCGTCGAGGGCGAAGAACGCGTCGGTAACCCGCTCGAGGGATTCACCCAGCTCACGCTCGATTCGACGGTGTTTGGTGACGTCGCGAATCGAGACGACCACGCCCTCGACGATCGGATCCTCGAGCCGGTTCGTGAACGCGGCCTCGTGGACGTGCCAGCTGCCGTCGGCGTGTTGGATTCGGTACTCACACGTCTCCGTCGCGTCCGGCCCGTCCCCGTACACTGATTCGAACGCGTCGACGCACGCGTCGTAGTCGTCGGGATGGACGAACTCGCTCCCCTGTCCGTCCAGTAACTCGCTCACGTCGTAGCCGGTGAGCCGCTCGACCGAGGGGCTGACGTACGTCACCTTCCGGTTCTCGTCGACGACCACGAGGATCGCCGACGAGCGTTCGGCCAGCAACCGGTACCACGCCTCCTGTCGATCTAACGCGTGACGGCTGCCCGACCACTCGGCTGCTCGTCGAAGTCGGTGGCGAAGCAGCGACCCGTCCTCGAGCGTCGCCCGCGTCACCACGTCGGCGACGCCGTCCTCGAGCACCCGATCGACGTCGACCGCCGCTTCTGGCTCGGCCACGAGGACGACCGGCATCCGGTCGTCGATGGACTCGATCGTCCGCCGATCGTCGGTGAGCACGCAGTCGACCTCGCCGGTCGGGACGGTCCCGTCGTCGGCCGCCCGTTCACTGTCGACGGTGACTCCTTCGCCCTCGATAGTGACGGCCGCCTCCTCGAGCCACGGCGGCCCCAGGGCGAGGACGCGGAGCGACTGCGAGAAGTCGCCAGTGTCGAGTCCGCGATGCATACCCCGGTTCAGGGAGCGAGCGACAAAAAGACCTCGCCGGCTGCGACCGAGTCAGACCGTGCCGATCTTCGACCGCGTCTCCATCGGGGGGACGACCGAGCCATCGACGGTATAGTCGAACGCGGTTTCGACGGGGGAGGACACACCGGGTGTTGGACAGCAACCAATATTTCGCCCTCAGGTAGAACACATAACAAAGTATAAGCCGAAATAGCGAACAGACGCTTGTATGTGTGCTGATCCACCGATTCACGAACTCCACTTTTCCACCGAGCCGGATGTCGACACCGTTCCGGGACCCGCTTCCGAACGGCTGCTCGCCCGCCAACGGGAGATCGACAGTAGCGCCGTTGCCTACCCGAGACGGGTTCCGATCGCACTCGAGGAGGCTCGCGGTGCGACGGTTCGAGACGTCGACGGAAACACGTTCCTCGACTTCTTCGGCGGCATCGGCGTCCTCAACGTCGGTCACTCGAACCCGTACGTCCTCGAGGGCGTTCACGAACAACTCGACCGATACACCCACACGATCGACTTCCCGACGCAGGCGCGCGTCGATCTGATCGAGAAGCTACGCGAGATCGCCCCTGGCGGGCTGGCCGGGGCGAGCAACGTCGTTTTCGGCGGTCCGAGCGGCAGCGACGCGATCGAGGGCTCGATCAAGCTCGCAAAGCACAACACCGGCCGACACGGCCTGCTCGCCTTCGAGGGAGCGTACCACGGGACGACCGCGGGCGCACTGAGCCTCACGGCCGGCAAGACGTACAAGGAGGGGTACGCCCCGCTGCTCCCGGACGTCGTACACGCACCCTATCCGTCCGACGGCGACGGGGGCGTCGACTGCGACCGGGCGCTCGACGCCGCCCAGCGGAAGTTCGAGAACCCGTACGGCGGCCACGAGTCGCCCGCTGGCATCTGGGTCGAGCCGATCCAGGGTGAAGGTGGCGTCGTCGTCCCGCCAGCGGAGTTCCTGCAGGGACTCCGTGAGATCGCCGACGACAACGACGCGCTGTTGATCGTCGACGAGATCCAGACCGGCCTCGGTCGCACGGGCGAGTGGTTCGCCAGCGACCACTTCGACGTGACGCCGGACGCGATCACGATGGCGAAAGCCCTCGGCGGCAGTGGTCTCCCGATCGGCGCGATGCTCTACCACGAGAAGTTCGACACCTGGGGACCGGGTGGCCACGTCGGCACCTTCCGGGGCAACGTCCCGGCGATGGTCGGTGGCCTCCGGGCGATCGAGTACATCGAGGAACACGACCTGCTCGCCCACGCCCGAACGCTCGGTTCTGCCATCCGCGACCGGTTCCACGAGATCGCCGCCGACGTCCCCGAGATCGTGGACGTCAGAGGCAAGGGGCTGTTCGTGGGCGTCGAGTTCGCCGACGAGGATGGCCCGTCGAAAGAGTTCGTCCTGGCGATCCAGCAGCGCTGTTACGAAAACGGTGTCCTCGTCTGGAGTGCCGGAAGACACGGGAACGTCCTTCGGCTGATCCCGCCACTCGTGCTCACGGCCGAACAGGCCGACGTCGGTATGGACGTCATCTGTGAGGCGATTCGAACCACCGCCCGGGACCGCCGCACCGATTGAGACGAACTGCTGTTTGAGGTCAGGTACACATGCGACCAGCCGGCGGGTACCGGTAACTCGGTCCGGCAACCCGTCTGACCACGGCCATCGGTCAGCCGGCTCGAACGGCCCGGCGTCACTCCCCCGCGTTCTGCTCGGATAGCCCGTGTGCGCCCAGCAGGGATTCCCGGCTGTAATCTCTGAGCGTGCCGATGCCGGTATCCGCCTTGAGCGTCGTGATGACGAACTTCGAGCTGGTTCGGCGCACCTCCTCGATCGACTCGTAGTCCTCGACGAGCCGTTCGACCATATCGCGCGAGGTGAGCCGTGAGATGACGACGAAATCCGTCTCCCCCATCGTGAAGTAGACCTGGTTTACCCCCTCGATCTCGGCCAGCTTCTGCCCGATCCGCTCGTGATAGCCCTCCCCGAACTCGGCCCAGACTTCCGAGATGACGGTGATTCCGAAGCCGACCTTCTCGAGGTCGAGTTCGTAGAGGTCGTTCGTGATGACGCCCTCCTCTTTCAGGTTCTGTAAGCGGTAGTGGACCGTGGATTTCGGAATCCCCGTCACCTCGTGGATCGTTTCCGTGCTGAGCGATTCTTCCTCCGCGATCGCGAACAGGATCTCGACGTCTCGCTCGTCCAGTGTGGCGTTCATCTGCGTGAGTGTTCGTGAGCCAGCCTTTACTAGTGTTTCGTGGGTGTCCCGTGATCGGTCGGTGCAGATTCTCGAGAGGAGCGGCCACGGCACCGTGGATTGTAAAGCGGAGGTCGAACCGGCGTGAGACGCACTGATGTCTCGAGCCCGGGTGCGTTCCACCGACCTGCACACGGACCTACCGTCACGGCGGGCTATCTGAGTGAGCGTCCCTGTACTGCGAGGGACGCCGAGGGTGAGACGTCACCGCTCGGCTTCGTCCCCGTCCAGCCCGTGTTCAGCGAGGAGCGACTCCCGGCTGTAGTCTCTAAGCGTGCCGATGCCGGTGTCCGATTTGAGCGTCGTGATGACGAACTTCGAACTGGTCCGATGCACCTCCTCGATCGACTCGTAGTCCTCGACGAGCCGCTCGACCATCTCCCGCGAGGTGAGCCGGGCGATGACGACGAAATCCGTCTCCCCCATCGTGAAGTAGACCTGATTGGCGCCTTCGATCTCGGCGAGCTTCCGCCCGATCCGCTCGTGATAACCCTCGCCGAACTCGGCCCAGATCTCCGAGATGACGGTGATACCGAGGCCGACCTTCCCGAGGTCGAGTTCATAGAGGTCGTTCGTGATAATACCCTCTTCTTTCAGGCTCTGTAGGCGGTAGTGAACCGTCGATTTCGGAATCTCCGTCTCCTCGTGGATCTCCTCGGTGCTGAGCGTTTTCCCCTCCGCGATCGCGAACAGGATCTCGACGTCTCGCTCATCTAATACCTGACTCATCTGGGGATCGTTCGGAGCCTATCTTATATTATCTTTGTATACATTCCACTGGGCGCCGATCGACTTGCGACGTTGTCCAGTCTCTCACCCCCTGTTCTACAGGAGCCGTTTCACGTCACTCCAGGTCGATTACGACCGTCTGCGGCCAGCCTCGACAACAGGACCGAAGCCATCGCGTACTACGCGGCTCGGATCGCGAATTCGGGACCAACGGCGGGCGCCATCGCGGGTGCCTACGAGAAGGTCATGAACGCCATCTTCGAACTCTGGTCCGAAGTCCTCCCCGAGCGGGCGATGGCCTGTGCGTTCAACCTCGAGTATCTGCTCGCCGGCGGTCGAGACCACCGACCCGGCCGAAACGGTCAGGAGTTCATGTGGTACGACTGGATGGCCGGTGGCTGGGGTGGTCGCGACGGCAAAGACGGCTCGAACGCGACCGCACCCGTCTTCGGTGCCGGGCTCGCCGTCCAGTCGCTGGAGGGCCAGGAACGAGACACGCCGTTGCTCACGAGCGAGCACTCGATCGTCACTGACTCCGGCGGCCCCGGCGAGTTCCGCGGCGGCTGTGGCGTCCGCAAAGGTGGCCGACTGCTCGAGTGTGAAAACAGCGTCATCTCCTACTGCTCCGACCGAGCGCGGTCGATCACGTGGGGGATCAACGGCGGCCTTCCAGGCGTCCCCCACGGCGTGACCCTCACCAGGGGGGACGAGCCGACGGAGATGGGGACGGTGTTCTCGAACGTCCCGATCGACGAAGGCGACGAGTTCGTGCGACCCTCCTCGGGCGGTGGTGGCTTCGGCGACCCACTGGATCGCGATCCCGAGGCGGTCCTCGAGGACGTCGAAGACGAGTACGTCTCCGTCGAACGGGCGCGGAAAGATTACGGCGTCGTGATCGAACCGGTCGACCCCGACCTGTGTGAGTACGCGATCGACCGAGAGGCGACAGCACAGGAGCGAGCACACATTCGCGAGCACCGCACCGAGTGGCTCCGCGCAGTCGCTCGAGGTCGATCGCCGAGCGCTACCGGGCGGGCGAACTCGACGAACTCGACCTCGTCCGGCGATACGGCGTCATCCTCGACTGGTCGACCGGCGAACTACTCGAGCGAACGACCGAACAGTTCCGAGCGCTGCTGGAGCGACGCTCCCAGAGCGAGTGGAACTGACGCGGGAGTTCCACGAACCGCACCACCGACGGCTCGAGTCCGATCGATTTCGGTTCGGGTTGCCGCCAGCCGATTCTCAGGTGACATCCTCCCCGGCGTTTACGCTCGCGGTACTCCCGCCCGAAGAGAACAGTTACTCGAGCGGCTCGAAGACGTGGATCGGCCACGCCTCCTCGTACTCGCGGGCGACCTCGAGTTCGGCCGGCCCCGGCTCCTGGATCGTGAGTCGGACCGGATCGTCGATCGCGACCGCCTCGTAGGGGGCGTCGACCCGGCCCGTCAGCCGCGCACCGGAGTCGAGTTCGACGACGGCGACGGTGTAGGGCGCCTCGTCGGCGAACGCCGAGGGTGGGTTCCTGACCTCGGTGTAGGAGACGACGGTTCCTTCCCGGGGTTGCTCTTCGAGTTCGAGCGCACGACTTCCACAGGCGTAGCAGGCCGGCCGTGGGGGTACGAGGCGCGTCTCACAATCCGTACAGCGGGCGGCGAGGAACTGGCCGTCGGCCATCGCCGCGAAGAAGCCGGGAAGCGTGTACGGGTTCTCGGGGGTCACGTCGGCGGGCGACTCGAGGGCGTAGTCGGCGTACTCGTCGCTCATGCCGATCCCTCCGCGGTGAGCAGGTGGGCGACGGTAACGGCGTCGGCGACGCCGCCCTCGTTCAGGAGCAGCCCCGTCTCGGCGTCGGCCACCTGTCGATCGCCGGCCTGCCCGGTGAGCTGTTCGTAGGCCTCGATCGCCTGCATGAGTCCGGTCGCCCCGATCGGGTGCCCGCGCGCTTTCAGCCCGCCGCTCGTGCTGAGGTGGACGTCGGTCCACCCCTCGGAGCGCTCGTCGGGCTCGAGGGCGCTCTCGTAGCCCCGACCTCGCGGGGCGAAGCCGACGGCTTCGGCGAGCAGGGCCTCACAGACGGTGAACGCATCGTGGACCTCCGCGACGTCGACGTCCTCGGGGTCGACGCCGGCTTGCTCGTACGCCGTCGTCGCGGCGACGTTCGCTCCCTCGACGAACGTCAGGTCGCGCTCGGCGACGGCGATGTTGTTCGCCGCCGCGCCGACGCCGGAAACGCGGACCCGCTCGTCTCGGGCGACGAGTTCGTCGGCCAGTTCCGCAGTCGTCACGAGCACGGCGGCCGCGCCGTCGCTCACGGGCGCACAGTCGAACAGCTTCAGCGGCGGGGCGATGTAGTCCGACTCGAGGACGGTCTCTGCGTCTACTTCCCGCCCGAAGTGCGCACGCGGATTCTGTGCCGCGTTGCGGTGGTTCTTCACCGCGATCTTCGCCAGCGCTTCCTCGGTCGCGTCGGTCTCGTGGAGGTAGCGCTGGGCGAGCAGGGCGTACTGGCTCGGGGCCGTGATCCCTGAACGCTGCTCGAGCGCGCGGTCGAACGCCGAGGAGAGCGCGTCGGTCGCCAGCGCGGTCCCGCCGGCGGTCATCTTCTCGACGCCGCAGGCGAGGACGGCGTCGTAGGTGCCGGCGCGAACGTCCTGGACCGCGTGTTTTAGCGCGAGCGCGCCGGCGGCCGCACAGCCCTCGACCCGTTCGGCCGGGACGTTTCGCAGACCCGCCCACTCGGCGAGCAGCGTGCCGTACATGATCTGTCCCTCGTACCGTTCTGACTGGTTGCCGACGTACACCGCCTCGACGAGCTCGGCGGGATCCGGCAGGCCATCGAACGCTTCCGTCAACGCGGCCGAAAACAGATCCCGACCGGTGAGTTCGGTCGCCCCGATCGGCGACGCGCCGACCGTGACGATGCGTGGCTCTGACATACCATGACTGGCTGTGCCAGACCAGATAAGCGTTTTGCGACTCGATCAGTATCCCGTACTGAGTACTCGATTCAACACCAGTGCGAGAAACGAGGCCGAAAAGAGGACCGTCAGCGTTCCGAAGGCGGCGGCCCAGCCGAACAGGTCGGCAGTGAGGCCGACGCCGACCGAGCCGCTCGCGCCGAGGACGGTGTACACCGTTCGGACGAGGCCGAATCCGGTTCCTCGCTCTTCGACGGGGAGTGCGTCCATGAACCGTGGATCGATCGCCGAGAAGAAACTCGAACTGACGCCGATGAAGACGACGCCGACGGCCATCGTGAGGAGCCCCGGATTCAGGAGGAGCAGCGGCAGTCCGACGGCCCCGGCGAGCATCGAACCGGCGATCGCGGCGTCTCTCCCGTAGGCGTCGGAGGCGCGACCGAGAACGATCTGGCTGCCAGCTCTCACCAGGAAGAAGACGGAGAACGCGACGCCGGCTGCGGTCGCCGTGTAGTCGTGAAACGCGATCAGGAACGCGGGGAAAAACGAGAGCAATCCCTGGACGACGTACGTGCCAGCCGTCGCGATGAGGAGGGGAAACGCGATTTTCGGCCGGGAGACGAGCCCGACGAGTGCGCCGAGTTCCAGGCTCGCTCTTAACGGCTCGTCCGGCCGTCGGGGATCGGTCGGACGGACCCGCCAGAGAAACAGCGCGAAGACCGGGATGCCGACGATCGCGGTCGCCGCGATCGCGGGACGCCAGCCGTACCGCACGCCGATCCAGGCCGCGGCGACCGGCGCGATCAGGCCCGCCAGCGGCCCACCGATCGAGTGAACGCCGACGGCGGTCCCGAGCTCGTCGAACGTCCTCGACAGCAACGTCGTCGCGACCGCGTAGTGGAGCCCCGCGACGCCACCGAGGACGATTGCTGCCAGAACGAACACGCCGTAGGCCGGCGACAGCGCGAGCAGGAGGCTCATCACCGTCGTGCCGCCGACGGCGACCAGGATGATCAGCTTCTCGCCGTGGCGATCGGCGAGGAGCCCGCTCGGAAACTGCGCGAGACCGTACGCGAGCCACATCCCCGTCAGGGCGATACCCATCAGCGTGTTCGAAATCTCGAACTCCTCGGTGATGAACGGGACGACCGGACTGATCGCCAGCCGAGCGAAGTACGTGACGAAAAACGCGAGCATACAGAGGAGCAGAACCACGTGCCGGTACTGCCAGTTCATCTGAGACGTGTCTACGTGACCGACTCGAGCGAGCGCCTATGAGCCTGGCGTTTCCGGTGAGCCGCGCTCGTTCACCGGAGGGCGGGGGATCGAGGCGACGAATCCCGGCGGCAGCGTCGGGCAAGACAAACGTTTTCCCGTTCCGGTTAGCACACGGTGGTATGAGCCTTCAGGAGCAGTCTGCCGACGCCACGACGGCGGGGACGCAGTCGCCCGACGTGGTCGTCGTCGGCGCGGGAACCGCCGGCTGTTACGCCGCCGCGACGGTCGCTCGAGAGGGATACGACGTGGTCGTCCTCGAGCGAAAGACGGAGGAGGAAGCGGGACACATCGCCTGCGGCGACGCCCTGAAGGGGGCCGACGCCTTCCCGGACGTAATTCCCAAGTCACAACTCGAGCCGGCCTTCACGAACACCGACGTCGACCACGGCCGGTTCGAGATCCCACAGGAAGAGACGGTGCTCGAGATTCCGGTCCCCGGCGAACTCGCGGTCATCGACCGCTGGGAGTACGGCCGACGGATCATCGAGGGTGCGGGTAACGCCGGCGCCGACTTTCACTACGACACCGTCGTGCAGGACGTGCGCCAGGCCGACGACGGTCGGGTCACGGGCGTGACGGCGATTCGGAAGGGCGAACCGGTCACGTACGAGGCCGACGTCGTCGTCGACGGGGCGGGCTCGCTCTCGCTCTTGCAGGATAAGGTCGACTTCGCCGACTCGACGTTCGACACGAACGTCAACTACACCCACTTCTGTTCGGCCTACCGCGAGATCATCCACGTCGAGGAGCCGGTCGAGTGGTCGGACGCGCTCGTGTTCAAGCCGACCGAGCGAGCGGCGGGCTACCTCTGGTACTTCCCGCGCACGGAGACGGAGATCAACGCCGGCCTGGGCTTCCAGATGACCGAAGAGCCGATGAAGCTCGTCGAGGATCTGAAACGCGACCTGCGCGAGCGCCCCGAGTTCGCGGGCGCGCGCGTCGAGGACAAACTCGGCGCCGCCTTGCCGACGCGCCGACCCTACGATTCGGCCGTCCACCCGGGCTTCGTCGCGGTCGGCGACGCCGCCGGACACGTCAACCCCACTACCGGCGGCGGCATCGCGGGCGCCGCCTACGCCGGCAGCTACGCCGGCGAGCAGGTGATCGAGGCCCTCGAGACCGGCGATCCGAGCGAGGAAACCTTCTGGCGGTACAACGAGCGCGTGATGAACCACTACGGGGCTCGCTACGCCGCCCTCGACGTCTACAACATCCTCTCGACGGCGGTCGACGTCGACGACCTGATGGGGCTGCTCGCGGCGATGCCCGGCGACAAACTCGCCGAGGCGCTCTACTCGGGTAGTACCGACATCGGCCTCAAGCTCAAACTCGAGGCGCTGCTGAAGAGCCGCGGCCACTGGGGGACGATCTGGAACCTCTACCAGACGAAACGACGAGCCGACGAGATCCTCGCCCACTACGAGGCCTACCCCTCGAGCCCCACCGATCTGCCCGCCTGGCAAGCCGAGCGTGACCGGCTGATGGAGGCCGTCTACGAGACGACGGGCGCGGATCCGAAGTACTGAGACGCGCGAACCGACCGCGACTCGCGCCGCAGAACCCGGGCTGGACGCTTCGTTTCGCAGCCGCAGGGCCGAACGACCCGTGGCTCGACCGCGAGTCGATCACGCCGAGGCCAGAATCACCGTCACGGATTCGTCCGCCTCGAGGGTGGCATCCTCGAGCGCCTGGTGGCTGTTGAAGCTGACTCGTCCGACCTCGAGATCGTACTCGAGCAGGCCGGCGTCCTCGAGCGCTGGCAGATGGACGTGGTGGAGAGTCACGAGCACGTCCTCGACCTCCTGGTCGGGAACGTCTACGGGATCGACGTCGTACTCGCGGGCGGCGACAGTTCGCGCGAGCGTTCGACGGTCGATCGACGGCCCTTCCGCGGTGAGGATCGCGTACACGTCTCGCCGACGGCCGTTCGCGAGGGCGCGAAGCACGTCGTCCGGCGGGTCGGCCTCGAGGAGTCGGCCGATCGTGGCGTGACCGACGGTGGGGTGATCGGCCATCGTGACGCCGTCGTCGCGTCGTTCGACGAGTCGAGCCGCCTCCAGTTCCGGGAGGACGCGGTGACGAAGCGTAGCCAGTGCGCGTCGTCGGTCCTCGCGGGTCACGTCGCCGAGTTCGATGTCTCGTTCTCGTGCCGCGAGGTACGTCGCGAGTTCCCGCTCGTCGACTGGTGAGCTCTGAGCGCCGACGATGTCGATCACAAGCCGCCGTTGTTCGCTGGCGAGTGCCGTAAAGATCGTATTGGAGATTTCCTCACGGGTTTCGAGGTTGTGGACGGTCATCTATCCAGTGCTTACTCGAGAGGGTGCAAAAGCACACTCCCAAATCCGTTTGGGGCGAAAATCCTGACCGTCAGCCCCTGACGACGGACCGTGACGGTCGCGGATGGCCCCGATTCGACACACATCCCGTCGTCTGCTGGCGGTAATATCGTCTTACCGCAACAGATCCGCGTTCACGACCGCTCGACGCCTTTCGCCGTCTCGACGAACGCCCGGACGTTCTCGGGCGGCGTCGTCTTGTGAACCCCGTGGCCGAGGTTCAGGATGTGCCCCGTCGGGCCGGCCGCCTCGATAACCTCTCGCGTCCGCGCGCGGACGGTCTCCTCGTCGCCGAGCAGCACGGCCGGATCGAGGTTCCCCTGTACGGGGACGTTACCGAGTTCCGCCCGGGCGGCCGCCATGTCGACGGTCCAGTCGAGCGCGACCACGTCCGCGCCGCTGTCGGCGAGCAGCTCGAGTCGGCCGCCCATGTTCCGAGCGAAGATCAGCGTCGGGACGTCGACCGATTCGAGAATCCGCCGGTGCAGCGGAAGCAGGAACTCCCGGTAGTCTTCGGGACCGAGCAAGGCGGCGTAGGTGTCGAACAGCTTGACGACGTCCGCGCCGTGGGCGACCTGGTACTCGAGGAACTCGGCGACGACGTCGGCGAACTGCTCGAGCAGCGCCCGGAACGCCTCCGGGTGGGCCGCGCGCAGCTCTCGCAGGGCCATGAAACTCCGCGAGGGCTCGCCCTGGACGGTGTAGGCGGCGAGGGTGAACGGCCCGCCAGCGAAGCCCAGAACCGCTGCCCGGCCGTCGAGACGCTCCTGCAGGCGCTCGAGTAGCTCACCAACGTAGGGGAGTTCCTCGTCGACGGGTGTTCGGTCACGCTCGACGTCGTCGGGTCCCTCGACGGGGTTCTCGACGACGGGACCGACGCCGGGCTCGATGTGGTAGGAAAAGCCAAGCGGCTCGATGGCGGTGAGGATGTCCGAGTACATGACGACCCCGTCGGGTTCGAACCGCTCCCACGGCTGGAGGGTGATCCGTTCGGCGATGTCGGGCGTCGTGATCGCCTCGTAGAAACTGTGCTCGGCGCGGATTTCCCGGTACTCGGGCAGGTAGCGGCCGGCCTGACGCATCAGCCAGACTGGCGGCCGCTCCGTGCGTTCGCCCCGGGCGGCGCGCAGGAAGAGGTCTCTCATACCTCGGTTCCCCGCTCTCGACTCCAATAAGTCGGTCGTTTCGATTCGGAACAGCTGACAGAACGCGTGTCGTCTCGGCCGGCCTCGAGTTCAGAAGCTGAACCGTCGGACAAGGTTTTCCTTCGACGGGCCCGTAGCACGGTTTAGCTCCGTCCAGTTCCCGAACGATTTCGTGAACGTTCACGAGAGATATATGAGATTCGCTACTCGTTTCACCAGTCGGTGCGTCGGCGGAGGGTCGCGTGGGCGTCGCTGATCGAGCGATCGCGGCGATCACCCGACGAAGTCGCGCCGTGATCGTCGTCATGCTCGTCCTCTCGCTCGCGCTCGGGAGCGGCGTGACCGCCCTCGACCAGACGCCCGGACTCGACCAGTTCGAGACCGAAAGCGAGGAAGCCGACGCTCTCGACTACGTCGACGACAACTTCGGCACCGCGGACAACGAGACGACCGCACAGATCGTCGTTCGCGACGAGAACGCGCTGTCTCGAGACAGCTTGCTCGCGACGCTCGAGCTACAGCGGGACTTCCGTGAGAACGAGACGGTGAACGAGACGCTCGCCGACGAGGACGCCTTCTCCGATCTCTCCTCGATCGTCGCCTCGACCGCGATCCAGCAGGAGCTGGCGGACGACCTCGAGGAACGCGGCGACGAACTCGAGGAGACGGCCGAGGAACTCGAAGAGCGGGGTGAGGAACTCGAGGAAGACAGACAGGAGCTCGAACAACGAGGCGAGGAGCTCGAAGAACGGGGCGAGGAACTCGAAGAACGAGGCGAGGAACTCGAGGAAGACAGACAGGAGCTCGAACAACGGAGCCAGCAACTCGAGGAGGATCAGGCGCTCCTCGAGCAGCGGAGCCAGGAACTCGAGGAAGACCAGCAGGAACTCGATGAGACGGCCGAGACGCTGACCGAACTCCTCCAGGAGACCCAGACCCTCCAGGAGGAGTACGAGGAACTGAACGCGACGTACGAGCAGGGACTGATCGAGGAAGAAGAGTACGAGGCGGAAGCCGCCGAGCTCGAGGCCGAGTTCGACGTGATCGAGGCCCAGGCCGAGGGAGCGCTCGACGACGAGGGGGCTGAAACCTTCCTCGAATTGATGGACGAGCTACGAGCCGCCGTCTCGACGCTCGCCGCCCTCGAACGAGGCGAACCAGTCGAGGAAGATCCCGAAGCACTCGAGGCGATCTACGGCGAGATCGAGGAGACGATCCTCGCAGACGAGATTCAGGGACTCGAAGCACGCGGCGAACAGCTCGAGGAAGACCAACAGGAGCTCGAAGCACGCGGCGAGCAACTCGAGGAGGACGCAGACGAACTCGAAGCACGCGGCGAACAACTCGAGGAGGACGCAGCAGAGCTCGATGAAGACGCCGAACAACTCGATGAAGACGCCGAACAACTCGAAGAACGGGGCGAACAACTCGAGGAGGACGCAGACGAACTCGAAGAGCGACGAGAGCAACTCGGAGACGAATTCGACGAACTCGAGGAGGGTATCGAAACGACGCTCGAAGAAGAGATCGAGAAACTCGAGGAAGCGGACGAGGACGAACTCGAGGACGCCATCGACGCGGTGCTTGGCGAGGACGCCGAAAACGGCGCGTTCGCCTTCGTTCCGTCGGACTTCGATCCGGGAGAGACGAGCACCGACGCGAGAACGATCTTCGTTACCCAGGAGATGCCGGTCGCGGACGCCGTGGAGGGTGAAGCGCCGGAAGAGATCGTCGAGAGTCAGCTCACGATGTCTGACCTCGTCGACGAGCGATTCGGCGACGACGGGTTCGTCTTCGGCGTCGGGATCATCACCGACGAGATCGATCGATCGCTCTTCGACAGCTTCGCGATCGTCCTCCCGCTCGCGTTGCTGTTCGTCGCGGTCGTCTTGACGATCGCCTACCGCGACCTCCTCGACATTCTCCTCGGGCTGTTCGGGATCGTCCTCGTACTCCTCTGGACGTTCGGCTTCATGGGCTGGTCCGGGATCGACTTCAATCAGATCATGATCGCCGTGCCGGTGTTACTCGTGGGACTGAGCATCGACTACGCGATCCACGTCTTCATGCGCCACCGCGAGCAACGCGGCGAATCCGACGACGGAACGCGTGGGACGCGCCCGGCGATGGCGATCGTCCTCGGCGGACTCGGCGTCGCGTTCCTCTGGGTCACCGCGACGGCCGTCATCGGCTTCCTCTCGAACCTCGTCAGCCCGGTCGCCCCGATCCGGGAGTTCGGCGTCGCGAGCGCCTTCGGGATCGCCTCGGCGTTCGCGATCTTCGCCGTGCTGGTCCCGGCGATGAAGGTGGCGCTCGACGACGTCCTCGAGCGTCGCGGGATCGATCGGCGAAAACGCGCGTTCGGCACCGGCGGGGGCCGGGTGAGTGGCGTCCTCTTGGGTGGACAGCGGGTCGCACGTCGCGCACCCTGGACGGTCGTCATCGTGGTCTTCTTCCTGACCACCGGTGGCGTCGCCGGGGCGACCCAGCTCGACACCTCCTTCGAACAGGAGGACTTCATCGCCGACGACCCGCCCGAGTGGATGGACTCGCTCCCCGAGCCGTTCGCACCCGGCGAGTACGCCGCCAAGGAGAACCTCGAGTTCGTCGACGAACGGTTCCTCCGGGGTGACACCCAGTCACAGGTACTCGTCCAGGGCGACGTGACGGCTGACGACACCCTCGAGCGGATCGACGAGGCCGAGTCGCTCGCCGCCGATGGGGACGCAACGGTGATTCTCGCCGACGGCAGCGCCGACGTCGACAGCCCCCTGTCGGTCATGGAGTCGGTCGCCGCCGAGAACGAGTCGTTCAACGAGACGTTCACTGACGCGGATACGACCGGCGACGACGTTCCCGACACCGACCTCGAGTCGGTGTACGATGCGCTGTACGAAGCAGACGAGGACGCGGCGGCGGACGTCGTCTATCGGGCGGACGACGAGTACGAGGCCCTCTTGCTGACGGTCTCGGTCCGCGGTGGCGCGAGCAGCGACCTCGTCGACGCGGAGACTCGCGACGTCGCCGCCGTCCTCGACGGGAACGGTCTCGAGGCCACGGCCACGGGACAGGTGATCGTCTTCGGCATCATCGAGGACGAACTGTTCCAGACCGTCCTCGAGAGCCTGCTCGTGACGCTCGTAGCCGTCTTCGCCTTCCTCATGCTCGCCTACCGCCGGTACCACGGGAGCGCGATCCTCGGCGCGATCACGCTCTTGCCGATCGTCCTCTCGGTGACGTGGATCCTCGGGACGATGTACCTGCTCGAGATCCCGTTCAACGTGATGACCGGCACGATCACCAGCCTCACGGTCGGGCTCGGGGTGGCGTACAACATCCACATGGCCGAACGGTACGTCCTCGAGCGTCGCCGCGGGCGGGACCTCTGGGAGGCGCTCTCCCGGAGCGTCACGGGAACCGGCGGGGCGTTGTTCGGCAGCGCCGCGACGACCGTCGGCGGCTTCGGCGTCCTCACGTTCGCCATCCTGCCGCCGCTCCAGCAGTTCGGCCTGATCACCGGACTGACGATCACCTACGCCTTCCTCGGGAGCGTCTTCGTCCTGCCGACGTTCCTCGTGCTGTGGACGCGCTACGTCGGCCCCCAGGGCGGTTTTTCGGCCGACCTCGCGACAGCCGACGACGCGACGGGACCGGCGTACGCGAACGGCTCCGGCCAGTCCGAAGAGCGCAGCTAGCACGAGTTCGATCGGATCGTCGCCCGACCATCACGAATGATTATGGAAGAAGTTATCGTCGTGCTGGGAGAGTATCGACCTATGGGTGAGGAGGTACTCGTCCCATACGACGGATCGGATCCGGCGACGGACGCGCTGACGTACGCACTGGAGCAGTTTCCGGAGGCGACGGTGACCGTCCTCCACGTCGTGACGCTCCCGGAGAGCTACTGGTCGGCGTTCGGCGGTCGAGAGGATCGAATTCCCGGCTACGAGGAGGCCGTCGATCGCGGGGAAGAACTGCTCGAGGAAGCGAGCCAGACGGCCGACGCGGCGAGCCGAGAGGTAAACACGGACCTCGAGACGGGCGAACCACACCGCGTGATCGTCGACCAGGCAGCCGAGGGCGGGTTCGACGCCGTCGTCATCGGCAGCCACGGCCGAACGGGCGTCGCTCGCGTCATGCTCGGCAGCGTCGCAGAGAAAGTCGTCCGGCGGGCACCGGTTCCGGTCGTCGTCGTTCGGTGAGCCGTCGAGCCGGGTGAAACCGGGCCGACCTATGCGTCCGTCCACTTGATCGAACAGCCTCGAGAGGGGACCCACTCGAGGTCGACGTCCTCGTCTGCGAGCACGGCGTCGATGGCCTCCCGAATGGGGAACTCGGTGGGTTCATCGTCCGGGTTCGGCGCGTCGTCGAGGCGCCCCTGGTAGACCAGGCGGAACTCCTCGTCGGCACGCTCGAACAGGAACGGATCCGGCGTACACTCCGCACCGTAGGCGGCGGCGACCGCCTGGGACTCATCACGGAGGTAGGCGTCGAAGGCGATCTCTCCCTCCTCGACGTACTCGACCATCTTCTCGAAGGCGTCTTCGGGGTACTCCTCGGCGTCGTTGGGATTGATCCCGACGACCGAGACGTCGTCGTACTCGGCGGCGAGTTCGTTCAGCAGGTCGAACTTCGCCTTCGCGTACGGGCAGTGGTTGCACGTGAACACCACGAGCAGCGCCTCGTCGTCGGCGAACGACTCGAGCGTGTACGGCTCCTCGTCGGTTCCGGGCAACTCGAAGTCGGGTGCGGCGTCGCCAGCCTCGAGTTCGGACTCGGACTCTTGCAGGACCATGTGCTCTCGATTCGGCAGGCGTCGGGTAAATACCTCCGGTCGCGGAACGTGCCGACCCGTTCGACTGTCGAGACAGTGCGTGGAACTATTATGTACCCGCCGCGACATCGAGAGCACATGAAGACGCTCGAGGTCACGGACGAGCAGTACGCGTTCATCCAGCAGCTCCGCGAAGAAATTTCGGCACAGGTCGTCGGCAGGTACGGCTACGTCCGCGAACGGGACGCCGTCCAGTTTCTGATCGACAACCTCGACGGGGACCTCGAACTCGACGTCGACGGGACAGGAGACGCCTCCGCGACCGACGACGTCGCCGCCTCCGTCGCGGCCGAACTCGACGACCGGGAGGCCATCGCGTTCGACGAAGGCGCAGCCGGCGTCGACGACGGGATCGGCGATGGTGCCGGAGACGACCTCGAGACTGAAGACGATGAGGATGTGACAGACGAAGACGAAGACGGGGCTGGAGACGGTGAGGACGCCACAGACGAGGCCGAGGACGAAGCTGGGGAGGCCGACGTAGACGACGGCGAAGACGAAGCTGGGGAGGACGACGCAGACGAAGCTGGGGAAGACGACGCAGACGAAGCTGGGGAAGACGACGCAGACGACGGCGACGGGTCGGCCTCGGACGACGACATGCTCAACCGGATGATGAACCTGCTCGATACGCACGACGACAAGTGGGAGGAGTCACCGTCGGCAGACTACCGATACCGCGTCACGCTCCCCGACGGAACGACCGAGGACGTCCAGACGAAAGACGACGTGCGCGCGCTCCTGTTCCAGCACTACTGATACCGACGGTCGTCGATCCGCTCGCCCCGTCCACGCGACCGAAGTTGTGGGACTCGGTCTTCGAAGACGACCGCTCGGCTCGCCAACATTGCACGTGAGGAAACCCTTTTACTCGCGCTCGCGCTGGGAAGCGATATGAGCCAACGCGAGGTGCTCGAGCTGCTTCGTGAGAACGCGCGGTACGACGTCGCGGACATCGCGCGAATGACCGGCCTCGACGCGGACGAGGTCGAAGCGACGATCGAGGAGCTCGAGTCGGCGGGCGTGATCCGGGGCTACCGGGCGGTCGTCGACTGGGACAAACTCGAACGCGAGCGCGTCCGCGCCGAGGTCGAGCTCAACGTCACGCTCGATCGGGAGACGAGCTACGGCGACATCGCGTCGCGCCTTGCGAAGTTCCCGGAGGTGAAGGCGTTGCGGCTCGTGAGCGGCGACTACGATTTCGACATGGAGGTCGAGGGCGACTCGATCAGGGAGGTGTCGCAGTTTATCAGCGAGAAGGTCGCGCCAGTACCCGAGATCACCCAGACGGTCACCCACTACGTGATGACCTCCTACAAGGAGAGCGGAATCGAATTCGGTGACGGCGACGACGACGACCGGCTCTCGATCTCGCCATGACGATCGAGCCCGCCAGGCGCGTCCAGGCGGTGCCACCGTCGGGCATCCGCAAGTTCTTCGAGATCGCCGAGGAGCGCGACGACGTCATCTCGCTGGGCGTCGGCGAACCCGACTTCTCGACGCCGTGGGCCGCCCGCGACGCCGCCATCGCCTCGCTCGAGCGCGGGCGAACCTCGTACACGGCAAACCGAGGGATGCGCGAACTGCGCGAGGCGATCGCCGCCTACAGCCGCGAGCGGTTCGACCTCGCGTACGACCCCGACGAGGAGATCATCGTCACGGCGGGCGCGAGCGAGGCGGTCGACCTCGCGTTCCGGGCGTTCGTGAACCCCGGCGACACGGTGGCGATCGCCCAGCCGGCGTATATCTCCTACGAGCCGGGCGTGCTCTTCGCCGGCGGCGAGGTCCTGCCCGTGGTCACCCGCGAGGAAGACGAGTTCCGGCTGACGGTCGACGCGCTCGAGACCGCCGGGGCGGCCGACGCCGACGTGCTCGTCATGTGTTACCCGAACAACCCGACGGGGGCCGTGATGACGCGTGCCGAGCTCGAGCCGATCGCCGAGTTCGCCGTTTCTCACGACCTCACCGTCTTTACCGACGAAATCTACGCCGAACTCACCTACGAGGGCGAGCACACGTCGATCGCGACGTTCGACGGGATGCGCGAGCGGACGGTCGTCTTCAACGGCTTCTCGAAGGCGTACGCGATGACCGGGTTGCGGCTGGGCTACGCGCTCGCGCCCGCTACCGCGATCGGCGCGATGAATCGCATCCACCAGTACGGGATGCTCAGCGCACCGACGACCGCCCAGTACGCCGCCCTCGAGGCACTCACCGCCTGTGACGACGACGTCGAGGAGATGGTGGCCCAGTACGACCGCCGTCGACGGTTCGTCCGCTCGAGATTTGAAGAGATCGGCATGCCCTGCTTCGAGGCTAGGGGCGCGTTCTACCTCTTCCCCGAGGTGCCGCCGAACTGGGCGGGGACGGCCGACGAGTTCGCCGAATCGCTGCTCCGCGAGCAGGGCGTCGCGGTCGTCCCCGGCGACGTCTTCGGCGAGGGCGGCGAGGGCCACCTCCGCGTCTCCTACGCGACCGGGCTCGAAGAGCTCCGCGAGGCGCTCCGGCGAATCGAGGCGTTCGTCGGCGAGCTGTGACACTCGAATAGCAGGCCGACTCGAGGCGCGTTCGGAGACCGTCGAGACGCTCGAACGACTGTTCCCGCTCGAGACGGTCTACCTGCGCGATGGGTTTTAGCGGACGTTGAAACTCCAGGTCTGCTTGAAATTCGCTGACACCGTCTCCCCGACAGAAACGTCTAGTACATTTATAAGTAACCAGTTTCAACAGAATGGTCAATTACAATGAATGAAAGGCGCGTACTCGTCGTCCTGTTTGGCCTCACCGTCGCCGCAGCGATCACCTTCGTCGCGTACCACTTCATCGCAGCACTCACTGTTTCGGTGTTCGTCTACTACTCTACGCGGCGGTTCCACAAGAGCCTCAGACGGTTCAAGCTCCCCGTGCGGACGCGGGCGGTACTCACGTTGTCGGCGCTCTCGATACCGCTTTTCGTCCTGCTCAGTTACACGGCCGTCCTCGTCGTCCTCGAGCTGCACGAGTTCAACGAACAGTACGCTGTCATCGAACTGGCCGCCCAGAACATCGGCTGGATCGACGACGGCGGCGAACTCCCCGAGTTAACTTTCGACGGACTCGCCGGCGCGTACTCCGCCGGAGAGTTCGACCCTCTCATCGGCTTCCTCGAGGATCACGCGTCGGCCGTCACGAGTATCACCACGTCGTTCGCGCTCAACCTCTTGGTCGTCGCCGTCGTCACCTACTACCTCCTGATCGACGGCGTACGGCTTCGCAACTGGCTCTTGCAGTTCGACGACGACGCGATCGTCCGTGAGTACTTAGAGACCGTCGACGCCGAACTCGAGGCCGTCCTCTTTGGCAACTTGCTGAACGTGATCATCATCTCGCTGGTCGCGATCGTCGCCTTCACGGGATACAACTTCGCAGTCCCGTCCAGTGCGGAGGTTCCGTACCCGGTGCTCGCCGGTGCGCTCACAGGTGTTGCGAGCCTGATCCCGGTCGTCGGAATGAAGATCATCTACGTGCCGCTGGCGGGAGCCGCCGCGTTCCCGATCGTCCTGTCGGGCGAGACGACGCTGCTCGTCTACATCGGCGCCTTCCTCGTGGTGGCGATCGTGATCGTCGATACGATCCCGGACCTGGTGCTCCGGCCGTACCTCAGCGGCGAGCGAACCCACGTCGGGCTGTTGATGCTCGCGTACATCCTCGGCCCGGTGGTCTTCGGCTTTTACGGGCTCTTTCTGGCGCCGATCTTGCTCGTGCTGGGGCTCACCTTCGCGGACACGGCACTCCCGCGGCTGCTGGGTGCCGAACCCGACGAAGGCACGCCCAGCGACCAGCTTCGGCTCACTGATTTCTGACGAACGCCCGCGTTCGTCGGTGCCCGGTTATCCTAACCGTTGAAACGAGTACTATACCCCGACCTGCCTCAAACGACGTTTTGCTCGACGTGGCGTTCGTCCGCCACAAACCGATCGCTCGAGAGTCCGTCGATATCGACGAGTGACGCCTCCCCGTCGAGGGCGAGTTCGGCGACGAGCCGGCCGGTAGCGGGGGCGTGCTGGAAGCCGTGGCCGGAGAAGCCGGCGGCCGTGATCAGGCCCGGGGCCGTCTCCTCGACGATCGGGTGATTGTCCGGCGTCACGGCGTAGAGGCCCGCCCAGCCGCGTTTGATCCCGGACTCGGGGCCGAAGTAGGTCGTCCAGTCGGCGGCGGCCTCGAGTGCCGACGCGGCCCAGTCGAAATCGAACGACGTCGAGTAGGCGTCGGGATCGTGGTCGGGGTCGACGTCGGCGAAGTGGCCACCGACGAGGGCGTCGCCGTCGCGTTCCGGCCGGAAGTACGAGCCACGCGCCATGTCGATCGCCAGCGGGTCTGACTCCGGCACCGACGTCTCGGGTTCGACGACGGCGAGCTGGCGGCGCCTGGGCGCGATGGGCAGGGAGACGTCGGCCATCGCCGCCACCTGCCGTGCCCACGGGCCGGCCGCGTTGACGACGACGTCGGCCTCGAGTCGCCCGGTCTCGGTCTCGACACCCGTCACCTGACCGCCGTCCTGACGGACGTCCGTCACGGCCGTCTTCGTCAGCACCGTCGCACCCGCCTCGGTGGCTGCCTGTGCGTACCCCTGTACGGCGAGGTGCGGGTCGGCGAAGCCGTCGGTCGGCGAGTAGGTCGCGCCGACGAACGCCTCCGGTCGGATCCCCGAACAGTACTCGAGCGCTTCCTCGGGCTCGAGGAACGTACTCGGGACCCCGCGGTCGGTCTGCATCGCGACGTTCTCGCGGAAGGTGTCGGCCATCGCTTCGGTCCGGGCGAGAAAGAGGTAGCCCGTCCGCCGGTACTCGATATCGATGCCAAAGCGGTCCTCGAACGTCTCCCAGACGCGCATGCTCTCGAGCGAGAGGTCAACGTTGACCGGCGTCGAGAACTGCGCGCGGATGCCGCCGACCGAGCGTTCGGTGCTCCCGCTGCCGATCGACCCCTTCTCACAGACGGTGACCGTCGCTCCTTCGTCAGCGAGAGCGTACGCACTCGCCAGCCCGACGATCCCGCCACCAACGATGACTGCGTGCATGAGTCTCACATTCGAAACGCGCTCGGTTAAGCGTTCTCGCGACGATGGTCGACCGGCGGTCGTTTCGTCGGGGCTGAACTTTTCACACCGGCGTGCGTGAGTACGCTCGAATGTACGACGTCATCCTGATTCCGACTGACGGCAGCGAGTACGCCGAGTCAGCCGCCGAGACGGGAATCGAGCTCGCAGGCGTCCACGACGCGGCCGTCCACGTCGTCTGCGTGGTCGAAACCGGCCCGTTCGGCGGCCTCAGACTGCCAGGCGATGCGGCGAGCGCGGAGGAGGCGATCCGCGATCGGGCGAACGAGTTCGTCGCCCGAATCGCCGACCGGGCGAACGCGGAGGGACTCGAGGTGACGACGGCCACGCCGTCGGGGCCCCCGGGAAGCGAACTGCTCGAGTACGCAGAAGCCGTCGACGCCGACCTCATCGTCATGGGCACGCGAGGACGTGGCGGCTTCCACCGGGCAGCGCTCGGCAGCGTTGCCGACCACGTGATCCGGTTCGGGGACGTGCAGGTGCTGGTGAGCAAGGTGAAAGCGCCGGAGTGACTGGAAGCGAGAGAGAACGTGACGGGGTGACGTCGATCACGCCGCCTCGTGGACCATCCGGTTGATGGCTTTCGTGCGTTTTCCGACGGCCCAGCCGATCAACGCGAGTCCGGCGTAGATCCCGATCGCTGGGGGGACGTACGCCACGAGAACGACCTCCGGGGTGAATCCCAGCGCGTCGAGGCCGCCAGCGACGAGCAACGAGACGAGAAACAGCGCCGTCCCGACGTCAGCGCCACGCATGCTCGGCAGTGAACCCGGCGTGGAGAAGAGCCGCCCCATCGCGTAGAAGGCGACGCCGAAGGTGAACCAGCCGATCAGGAGGAAGGGAGCCGCACGGGTGGCGTCGTCCGGAAAGTAGTCGGGGAGAACGGAGACGTGAACGACGGCCGTCACGAGCACGGCGACCCCGAGTACGAGGTACAGAATCGGCGAATCGCTGTCCACGGCCATGTACGGAACGCGGTCGACGATTGGTAAAGTCCTTTGTATTTACCAGACTGCCGTCAGAATCGGTCCGGTGAAAGCCGGACTCGGCTCTCCCGATCGCTCGTCCCCTCGAGGAGTCCCGCGACGACGTCGGCTATCGCCGGCGCGAGCGTGATTCCGAGCCCCGTCGGTCCACAGGCGACGAGAAAGCCGGGAACGTCGGTCTCGCCGACGATCGGTCGGCCGTCTGGCGTCACCGTCCGGAGGCCAGCCCACTCGTCGACGATCGAGGCGTTCGTAAATCCGGGGACGAGTTCGTCGATCGTCCTCGAGGCCGTGCGCATCGCCTCGGGAATCCGCAGCGCCGTCGGTTCGTATCGCTGCCCCTCCACGTAGTCGGTCGTGAACGCGCCAAAGTAAACCGTAACCTCGTCGACCGGGCGGAGATACCGGCGCGATTCGAAGATCGTGAACGGGAGGTCGGCGGTCGACCGTCCCTCGAGTGCGAGCATCGGTCCGAGCGTGTGTGCCAGCGGGAGCGAGACGCCGACCAGGTCGTTGAGCGCCGGCGCCCACGGGCCGGCCGCGTTGACGACGACGTCGGCCTCGAGTCGCCCGGCCTCGGTCTCGACACCCGCCACCGATCCGTCCTCGAGGACGACGTCGGTCACGTCGGTTCCCGTGCGGAGTTCGACGCCGCGTTCGCGGGCGCGCTCGGCGAAGGCGTCGACGAGTTCCTGGGGCTCGAACGCGGTGTCGCTCGCGGTGGAGAGCCCGCCCGTGAAGCCATCGGTCTCGACCCCGAACCGGTGCAGTTCCGACGCGTCGACGAACGTCGCGTCGACGCCGTACGCCTGCAGGGTGGTCGCGGCCTCCTCGAGCGTCGCGGCGTAGTCGTCGCTCTCGGCGACGAACAGCGAACCGAGCCGGGTTGAGGTGATCGCTCCGTCGTCGAGGAAGTGCTCGTACGTCGACCAGGCCCGATCCAGAAGTCGCTGGTCGAACCGGGTCGGCGACGACGTCCCCCGGAGAAACATCCCTGCGGAGGCCTCTGTCGTCTCGGAGCCGAGGCTCGAGCGCTCACAGAGGGTGACGTCAGTGTCGCCTGTGCCGAGGCGGGCTGCGATCGCGACCCCGATGAGACCACCGCCAACGACGACGACGTTCATAGACGACGCTACAGCCCCGTGTGGTCATAACGTTCGTTGCGGCAGATCCTGACTGTTCGACGCGGCGGACGATCCTGCACAGTGGAGTCGGGGCCTCCTCGAAGTTCACATTCGACTGCGGAGCGGTCGTGGTCCACGTTCGACTGCGGAGAGGCGCGATCGGGAGCCGAACCGAACGCGTTCGGGGCCGAGATCAGTAGAAATAGAGCTCGAGTTCGTGGCCACAGTTACCACAGTTCGTCTCTTTGCCCCGGAGTCTCGCCGACTCGTCGCCGTCCGGGTCGGCGATCCCGGCGCCTGGCGGGACGGTGGTGGTTACGGTCGCGTTACACCGGGGGCAGCCGATACGCATATTAGATGGACTCGATCGTGACATGCACACCCCGTAATCGGACCGCCGGATTAGTTATCCCAGCCGTACTCACTCGTGGGGATCCACTACTCCGGCCGACATCCCAGTCAATCGACTGTTTCGGGCTGGTGGATTCGGCGTGGCAAAACCGAACGTCTTCGTTGGATACTGGGAGCGTAGCTGGCCGGTAACCCGTCCCAGAAAAACCGTTGCAACCCGCAAACTGACGACGGTCCAGCCGCTACTCCTCCAGGGTGGCCTCTCTGGCGGCCGCCGCCCCCTCGAGGATCTCCTCGAGAGTCTTGCTCCCCTGGCTGCGCCAGTGGGCCTCGCCAGTGCCGTCGATGGCAACCGTCGTCGGCGTCGCGACGACGTCGTAGCGCTCGTAGAGGTTGATTCCGGGGTCCATCCCGACGGCCCAGTTCCCTCCGTGTTCTTCCCACCACGCGCTGATCGGTTCTTCGTCCCGCTCGATCGTCACCGAGAGGAACGTGACGTCCTCGGCAGCTTCCTGTGCCTCGGCGACGGTCGGCATCAGCGACGCGCAGGACGAACACGTCGTCGCGAAGAAGTCGACGACCATCGCCTGACCGGGCTGGGGAACGGTGATCGTGCCGGCCTCGCTTCCCGGCGCGTCGATCGTCTCGAGTTCGATCGGATCGCCGCCACCGTTGGAGTCGCCCTCCGAGTCGAGCAACGATGGCCCTCGAGCAGCGAGGACGCCGGCCCCGGCGAGGACGCCCAGGCTTCCGATCCCCGCGATGACGTCGCGTCGTCTCATCCGTCCTCCACGACCGTCAGGAGGTCGTCCGTGATCACCGACCACTCGACCGACGCCGCGTTCGGGTACGCGCGCTCGACGATCCCGTCTCGGTTGACCAGCAGGATCAGGTTGTAGTGGACGATGTCGTACTCGTCGGCTTCGTTCCCGTGTCCGTGGTCGTCGTCGTGTCCGTGGTCGTCGTCGTGTCCGTGGTCGTCGTCGTGGTCGTGTTCGTGGTCGTCGTCATCGAGGCCGTGGTGGTCGAGCTGGAGCCCGAACTGCTCGGCGAGGACCGTCTCGGCCTCGTCGTAGCTCTCGGGTCTGAGGAAGTGCCAGTTCCCGGCCTCGAGGTCGGCACCGACGATCTCGGCTTCCTCTCTGAGCACGTCTTCGGTGTCCCGTTCCGGATCGAACGTCATCGCCAGAAGCGCGATCTCGTCCTCGAGTCCCGCTTCGGCGGCTGCCTGCTGTGCGTGGACGAGTCGCGAAAGCAGCATCGGGCAGGAGTCGTCGTGGCAGTTGGTGTAGATGAACGTCAGCAAGAACGCGCGTTCGCCCACGAATCGCTCCGGAGAGATCTCCTCCTCGAGGAGCGGGTCGGGGAGGGTAAACGACGGAACGTCGTCGCCGTAACTCGGGTGACTCGCCGCGCTCAGGTCGACTTCCGGCGGGCCGAGAATCGCCCCGTCGGCGCTGCCGTCGTCGAGCATCCCGGCGACGCCGTCGAGACAGCCCGCCGTCGCGGCGACGCCCGCAACCCCGAGCGAGCGAAGGTACGTGCGCCTGTCCATATCCGATCCTAGGAACGAACGCGGATATGCTCGTTGGTTCGGTTCCCACGCCTCCTCGCGGGGGTAAATTGAAACAACATTCGGGAAGGAACAGCCCGAATGACGGCTCACGTCAGGGGCTGTGCAAGTATTGCTCGAATCTGGGCAGAGTAGCAAGGGTTAATAAGGTGGATGGGAAACGTCGGGTGAATGCACCGGCGAACTCACTGGCGAACACCCCGCCGTCGCCGGTCGGTTTTCACTCAGACGTGTGCCACATCAACGCACGCGTAATATGGTCGAACGATCCACCATGGCATCCACCCAATCTACACCCGACCTGGAAGAAGAGGAGACAGCCGTCGAGACCGCCCGACGTCAACTCGAGCGCGCGGCGGCCCATCTCGACGTCGACGAGGGCGTCATCGAACGGCTTCGTCACCCGAAGTCCGTCCACCGCTTCACGGTCCCAGTCGAGCGTGACGACGGGACGATGGAGGTTTACACGGCCTACCGAGCCCACCACGACAACGTGAGAGGACCGTACAAGGGTGGGCTCCGCTACCATCCGGGCGTCAACGAAGAGGAGTGCGTTGGCCTCGCGATGTGGATGACCTGGAAGTGTGCGGTCATGGACATTCCCTTCGGCGGCGGGAAAGGCGGCGTCGTCGTCGACCCCAAGGATCTGAGCGGGGACGAAAAGGAACGACTCACCCGACGACTCGCCCAGGAACTCCGACCGGTGATCGGTCCGATGAACGACATCCCCGCCCCGGACATGGGGACCGACCCGCAGACGATGGCGTGGTTCATGGACGCCTACTCGATGCAGGAGGGTGAGACCTGCCCCGGCGTCGTCACCGGCAAACCCCCGTCCATCGGCGGAAGCTACGGTCGTGAGGAAGCACCCGGTCGCAGCGTCGGGATCGTCACGGAGCAGGTGCTCGAGCACTACGATATGGATCCGGCCGACACGACCGTCGCCGTGCAGGGCTTCGGTTCCGTCGGCGCGAACGCCGCCCGTTACCTCGACGACCTCGGCGCGTCGGTCGTCGCCGTCTCCGACGTCGACGGCGCCATCTACGACCCCGACGGGCTCGACACGAACGACGTCGAAGGCCACGACGAGCGACCGGGGATGGTCTCGGGCTACGACGCCCCGGAGACGCTCGCCAACGAGGAGCTCCTCACCCTCGACGTCGACGTCCTCATCCCGGCCGCCATCGGAAACGTGCTGACTGGCGAGAACGCCCGCGACATCCAGGCTGACATCATCGTCGAGGGCGCGAACGGGCCGACGACCTCGACCGCCGACCAGATCTTCGAAGAGAAGGGGATTCCCGTCATCCCGGACATCTTAGCGAACGCCGGCGGCGTCACCGTCTCCTACTTCGAGTGGCTCCAGGACATCAACCGCCGAAAGTGGACTCTCGAGCGCGTCAACGAGGAGCTCGAGACCGAGATGCTGCGAGCGTGGAACGCGATGAAAGCGGAGTACGAGGTCCGAGACGTCACCTGGCGTGATGCGGCCTACATCGTCGCGCTCAAGCGGGTCGCCGAAGCCCACGGCGCACGCGGTCTCTGGCCCTGAGAACGGAGTGTCAGCTCCTGAGAACGGGACGCATCAGCTGCGTGCGCCCGGGGACTCCTCCCTCGATCACAGCACGAGCAACAGTAGTTGATAGGCGATTCCGAGGAGAAAGACGGCGATCAGGATGGCCGTCGCCAGGATTACGGCTGGCGGCATCTTCTCCTCTTCGAACTCGAAGAGCAGGTTCTTCATACGGGATAGCTGATTCGCTCGAAACGTAGTTGTTTCGCTGACCGACGACGACGGTGTCAAGATTCAAACCGTCTCCGCCCGACTCCGTGCACATGGTTCGTAGAAGCGTCATGTTTACGCCCGGCGATCGACCCGAGATGATGCGAAAGGCTCCAGGTGCGGGATCGGACGTCGTGGTGTTCGACCTCGAGGACGCCGTTGCCCCCGGCCGGAAGGCCGAGGCCCGAGAAGCCGTCCGGTCGGTGCTTGCCGATCCCGACTTCGACCCCGAGGTCGAGGTCTGCGTTCGGGTCAATCCCGTCGGCCTCGGAGCCGACGCCGACCTCGAGGCAGTCCTCGGCGACGACGACGTTCGACTCGACAGCATCATGCTCCCGAAAGCGGAGTCGGCCGCCGACGTCGAGCGACTCGTGAGTTACCTGGCAGGCCGCGAGGCGATCGTTCCCGTCCTCGCGCTCGTCGAGAGCGCCCGCGGCGTCCTCGAGGCCGACGCCATCGCCGGCGTCGATGCGACCGACGCCCTGATCGTCGGCGCCGAGGACCTCTCGGCCGACGTCGGAGCGACGCGAACCGAGGAGGGACTCGAGGTGCTCTACGCCCGCGAACGGGTCGTGATCGCGGCCGCCGCGAACGACGTCGAAGCGATCGACACCCTCTACACGGATTTCGGGGACGAGGAGGGCCTGATCGCCGACACCGAGTTCGCCATCCAACTCGGCTTCGACGGGAAGCTGGCGATCCACCCGGCCCAGGTCGAGCCGATCAACGAGGCGTTCACCCCCGATCCGGCGGAACTCGAGTGGGCGACAGCCGTCCTCGCGGGGAAACGCACGGCCGACGCCGAGGGCCGGGGCGTCTTTCAGGTCGACGGCGAGATGATCGACGCACCCCTGATCGCCCAGGCCGAACAACTCCTCGAACGAGCCGAGGCGGCCGGCCTCGAGACGGAACTCGAAGACGAGTAACGAGTCAGTCGCCGAGAGACGACCGTCCTCGAATCTATCTGATAGGGGCGACGTGTCGTTGGCTACCCCGGGGTCCGACGTGGTTGCACAGGTCGCGGCGGATACGTTCTCACAGCGTGTGCGCTGATTTTACAGCTATGCGGCGAACGATGCGGAATCGTCAACGCCGCTCGCCGAGCGAAAGCGGACGTTCGACCGGTTATCGACTGACTCTACGGGCCGAGACGTCCATTCGACAATCTAAAGCATTGGACACAGTATGGTGAAATAGTATGTTATTATATCCCATACCTTGGCCGTTATTCGGCACGCTTATTTTGGGGTCGAGAAAAGGTGGCGAGTAATGAGCGAGGAAGCGAATCCGTTCGAAAGTTTGCAGTCGCAGATCGACGACGCAGCGGCGTACCTCGACGTCGGCGACGACGTTATCGAGCGCCTCAAACACCCCGAGCGCGTGCTCGAGACGAACCTCACCGTCGAACTCGATGACGGCTCGCTCGGTCGCTTCAAGGCGTTTCGCTCGCAGTTCAACGGCGACCGCGGGCCGTACAAAGGCGGCATCCGGTATCACCCAAACGTCACCCGCGACGAGGTGAAGGCGCTCTCGGGGTGGATGACGTACAAGACGGCCATCGTCGACATTCCGCTCGGCGGCGGCAAGGGTGGCATCATCGTCGACCCCTCCCAGTACAGCGAGGCCGAACTCGAGCGCATCACCCGTGCGTTCGCGGCGGAGCTGACGCCCATGATCGGCGTGGACAAGGACATCCCCGCCCCGGACGTCAACACCGGCCAGCGGGAGATGAACTGGATCAAGGACACCTACGAGACGATCGAGGACACGACCGAGCCGGGCGTCATCACCGGCAAGGCGCTGGACAGCGGCGGTAGCGAGGGTCGCGTCGAGGCGACGGGCCGCTCGACCGTGATCGCCGCTCGAGAGGCGTTCGACTACCTCGGACGGGACATCGCCGACGCGACCGTGGCCGTCCAGGGCTACGGCAACGCCGGCTGGATCTCCGCGAAGCTCGTCGAGGAACTCGGCGCGACCGTCGTCGCCGTCTCCGACTCGAGCGGCGCCGTCTACAACGAAGCCGGTCTCGACGCCCGCGACGTCAAGGCGTTCAAAAACGAGACGGGGTCGGTGTCGGGCTACGCCGACGCCGACGAGGAGCTCACCAACGACGAGCTGCTCACCCTCGACGTCGACCTGCTGATCCCGGCCGCCCTCGAGAACGCGATCGACGCCGAGCTCGCCGCGGACGTGAAAGCCGACGTGATCTCCGAGGCCGCCAACGGGCCGATCACCCCCGGGGGTGACGAGGTGCTCGCCGGGAAGGACGTCGTCGTCATCCCGGACATCTTAGCGAACGCCGGCGGCGTCACCGTCTCCTACTTCGAGTGGGTGCAGAACCGCCAGCGCTTCTACTGGACCGAGGAGAAAGTCAACGCCGAACTCGAGGCGATCATCGGCGACGCCTTCGACGCGCTGACCGGGGCGTACGAAGAACACGACCTCGAGAACTTCCGCACCGCGGCGTACGTCGTCTCGATCCAGCGCGTCGTCGACGCGTTCGAGGAAGCGGGGACGTTCCCCTAGTACCCTCCCAACCGTCGACTGATGAGCGAAACCGATTGTGTTCAGCTGGTTTCGCTCATCAATTCAGGCTTGGGAAGCCACTAGTGCTTTGCCAAGCCAGATCTGCAGGGTCGAATCCGTCGCCGAAGGCCGGTTCGACCCTGCAGTCGACGGTTGGCGGAGTACTAGTGCTTTGCCAAGCCTGCTCTGCAGGGTCGAATTCGTCGCTGAAAGCCGGTTCGACCCTGCAGTCGACGCTTGGCGGAGCACGAGGTCGCCCCAGCCGGAGCCGGTCGGCGAGTTCGTCGCGTATACGTATCTATATTATAGAGTCCTCACAAGACGAACACGATGGGGGAACACAGACGTACCGTTCTCGTGGGCCTCGCGAGCGCCCTCGCCGGCTGTGCCGCGCCGGCGACGAAGCGTGAGCAGGGACAGAACGCCGACGCGGGGGACGGATCGGACACGCTGTATCACGTCTCGACGATCGACGCGCTCAGCTGCGGCCACTTCTCGGACGAGGTCGCCATCGGCGAGCTCCTCGACAACGGCGGCTTCGGCCTCGGAACCGTCAACGGGATCGACGGCGAGCTGGCGGTGGTCGACGGCGAGGCGTACGCGGTCAGCGGTGACGGAACGGCGACCGAGCTCGAGCGCTCGACGCGGACGCCGTTCGCCGCCGTGACGGCGTTCGAGCCCGACGCGACCGTCGAACTCGAGAACGTCGAGAGCTTCGCCGACTTCGGCGACCGCGTGACCGAGGAGCTGCCCCGAACCGACCACTTCCACGCGCTGCGCGTCGAGGGGACGTTCGAGTACCTCCGGACGCGAAGCGTCGACGGACAGATCGAACCGTATCCGACCCTCGAGAAGGTCCTCGAGAACGAGACGATCTTCGAGTTCGAGGGCGTCGAGGGGAGCATGCCGACGTTCTTCATCCCCGAACAGTTCGAGGGGATCCACCCGCCGGGCTACCACGCACACTTCATCACGGCCGACCGCGACGGCGGCGGCCACGTCTACGACCTGCGCGCCGACTCGCTCACGGTCGAGATCGATCATCTCCAGTCGGTGCACGTCGAACTGGCCGAACGGGAAGTCGAGACGTATCCGCCGTGTTGATCGTCACACCGTATCGATGACTGCCACCGAGCACGCCCGCTGCACCATCGTCGACACCGACACATAGGCGCTCTTGCCGCTGGTCGACGAGCTGGGCCTCACCGATACCGAGCCTCGACTGACCGTCCTCGAGGAACACGTTCTTGCCACGACGGCAGGGTTCGGTCGCCCACGGAACGAGTCTACCGTCAGAGGTTTCCGCCGGCACAAACGATTTACACGAGCTAATTATATCTAATTACGACTCATGCTGGAGAACTTCCCTGACTACGTAGCCGTCGACTATCAAGACGGCACTGACGAGGACCCCGAGGACTACCCGCACATCCAGAACAAGATCGAGAAGGCCATCGAGGTCACGGAGACGGCTCTCGAACAGTACGAGAATCCCGCAGTGATGTGGACCGGCGGGAAGGACTCGACGCTCGTGCTCTACTTCGTGAAAGAGGTCGCCGAACGGTACGGCCACGAGCTGCCGACGGCGATCTTTATCGACCACTACCAGCACTTCGACGAGATCCACGCGTTCGTCGACCGGTGGGCCGACGAGTGGGACCTCGAGGTCGTCTACGCCCGAAACGAGGACATCGGGGAGTACGTCGAGGCCGAGGACCTCGAACCCGGCGACGACATCCCGATCGAGGCGCTCTCAGAGCACAATCAGCACCACGTCCGCGAGATCCTCGAGTACGAAGAGGACAGCTTCCCCTTCCTGCTCGACACCTACGCGGGTAACCACCTGTTGAAGACCGTCGCGCTGAACGACGCGCTCGAGGCGGACGACGTCGACGGCGTTATCTCGGGCGTCCGCTGGGACGAACAGGAAGCTCGCGCGGACGAGACGTTCTTTTCGCCACGGCACGACCCCGACATCTACCCGCCCCACGACCGCGTCCACCCGATCCTCCAGTTCGACGAGGCCGCCGTCTGGGAGGCGTTCTGGAACTTCGTCGTTCCCGACACCGTAGCGGCGTTCCCCGACGACGGCTACGTCCCCGAGGGAACGGACGACATGCCCGGCGACCTCGAGCCCGAAGACACCCCCGTCTCGCCGAAGTACTGGGAGGGCTTTCGATCGCTCGGCAGCGAGATCAGCACGGAGAAAGCAAACGACGAGCCAGCCTGGTTACAGGACCTCGAGGGAACGACCGAACGCGCCGGGCGGGCCCAGGACAAAGAGGAGTTGATGGAACGGCTGCGCGATCTGGGCTATATGTGAGACAGCTCAGCTGACCGGATCGCCGCTTCGCCAGGCGTCGATCACGTCGCGCAACAGATCGGTATCGATCTCGCTGCCGCGCCAGTTGTCGATCGCGTCGCGAAGGCCGTCGGTCTCGACGACGCCGTCTTCGTTGGTGTACGGCTCGAGGGGGCTCTCGTCATCGTCCTCGGCTGCGAGTTCAGGGTATCCGTCGGTGGTCGTCCAGGTGCCGTCGAAATCGAGGTCGTCCATCTCGTCCTCGGCGGAGGCACCCTGCATCTCGTCCGTGGACAGTCCGGTCCCTGAGCCCGTTCCGCCGTCGACCTCGCCGAAGGCGGAATCCATCACATCCGAATTGTAATACACGTCTTCGACGGTGGCCTGGTTCAGCCCGGCCACCCCGCCCTCGTTAGCCAGTGGTCCGGAGGCTGCTCCCGTCGCGTACGACGTTCTGATCTCTGCCTGCTGGACGTTTTCACCGACTAACGCACCGACGTTGTCGTTACCGTTGATCGTCGCACTCCCTCTGGCGTAGGAATTTTCGATCACGCCATCGTCGGAGTTCTTTCCGACCAATCCGCCGACGCCGGTCGAGGTCCACGAGAGGTCGATATCAGAGACATCACCCGTCGCCCACGATTTCGAGATCGTCCCCGTATTCTCTCCGACCAATCCACCCAGGAAGGACATCGCGCCTTCGACGATTCCCGTCGCAGAGGCGTTCGTGATGCTTCCGTTGTTCTTTCCAACCAATCCGCCGACAGTGATGTCACCAGTTACGGGCCCCGTCGCGTGGGAGTCCACGATGGAGCCGTCGTTACGACCGACCAGCCCACCGGCAAAATCAGCTTGATACTGGTCCTCCGCAGTAACGGCCCCGTTCGCCGAACAGTCGGTAATCTCACCCCCCGATCCACCTGCGATGATGCCGACGTTATTCCTCCCTGTCACACCGGGCACGTCGACGTGAAGGTTCGTTACTTCCCCATCGAAACCGATGTTTGCGAACAACCCGATGTAGTCGTCCCCCGTTCCAGTTCTGTCGATCGCGAGACCAGAAATCGTGTGGCCGTTTCCGTCGAGCGTTCCGTCGAACCGCCACGTACTGGTCCCGATCGGATCCCATCCCTCGCCACCGTTCGCCGAGGGGGCCGCGTAGTCGTCGTAGCCGGCCGTCTCCTCGTCCAGGTCGTCGATCAGCACGAACTGGTCGTCCATGTTGGACGTGACGTTCTCGAGTTGCCCCCACGTCTCGATCTGGTAGGGGTCCTGTTCGGTACCGGAACCGCCGGCAAACTCATCCGCACTCACGGTTCCACTGAACCCAACGACGGCACCCGTGAGCCCAACCCCGATCGTCGTGAGTGCCGTCCGTCGCGAGATCGATTCACTGGCTCCAGCCTTGCGCCCGGTTCGCTGATCCGCATCTCGTGTGCCCGCAACTGCTCGTCGCTTCGATTCGTTCTGCCTCTCCATACTGTTCACTTACGATGACTGTGTATATTTGTTAGGTGATCTGATAGTAATGTATGCGATGAGTTCAGAGTAAGTTCTCGGGGAAGCCACACGACGGGCTGAGAAAGCCGAGTGCTGAGTGGGCCCATGGAATCGGCCCGTTCCACAACTGTCGTCGCTGGTCAGCACTCCCACAGTGTCCGCGCCGTCGTATCGCTCCTGCTGCCAGCCGTACTGGTCACGGAGCGCATCCGTTCGGTCGAAGAGCGACGGCTACGGTGGCGAGCCTCCCCTGCCGGCTCATGGGTCACGATCGAACCAGCAGCTCACGGCTCAACTGTGACCGACGTCGATCGTCACGTCACCGCACTCGAGTCCAAAACCACCGTTTTCGCAGGGACGGCCGTCGTCAGACGACCGGGTCGCCGGATCGCCAGGCGTCGATCACGTCCCGTAACAGGTCGGTGTCGATCTCGCCGCCCCGCCAGTCGTCGATCGCATCCCGGAGCCCATCGGTCCCGACGATCCCATCGCCGTCAGTGTACGGTGTGAGGGGGTGCTCGAGCTCCCACGCGAGCGCCGGGTACGAATCGGTAGTCGTCCATGTGTCCGCGAAGTCGAACTCGAGCAGGTTGTCCTCGGCGTCTTCGCCAGTCATGTCGTCGGTCGAAAGTCCGGTTATGCCGGTGGTATCACCGGAACCGACGCCGTCGTTCTGAGCCAGTTCGGGGCTGTTCTCGAAGTCCCAGTAGGAGTCGGTTACGTCACCGTCGTTCTGCCCGATGAGACCGCCGTGGTCGGAGTCGTCCGTCACGTCTCCCGTCACCATGCCAGTGGCGTACGTCTCAGTTACCTGCCCGCTACTGCCGACGTTTCCGACGAGTCCACCCACCTGATTGCTTCCGTTGACGTCGCCGGTCGCGTACGATCGCTCCACGACGCCCTCGTTGATCGAGCCGACGAGGCCGCCGAATCGGTATCCTGCTTTTATCGTTTCCTCGTAATCGCCCGTCACGTTGCCCGCGGTGTAGGTGTTGGCCACGTACCCGCTTTGGATCTCTCCGACGGCACCGCCAACGTACATTCCACCGTCGACGTCGGCCGCCGAAGCGGAGTTCTGAACGACGCTGGTGTGAAATGCGTCATTGGTGTCCATCACTCCGACCAGCCCCCCGATGTAGTCCCCGCTCCCACGAACCTGGCCGTCGACGTGAGCGGAGTCGACCGTTCCGTTCACGAGCGTGCCGACCAGCCCACCACCGTTGCTCCCGTAGTACGCCCGCACGTAGCCGTCGGTGACCGTCACGTCGTGCAGTTCGCCGTCCGTCAGCTCACCCACAACCGCACCGACGTTTTCGTCCCCTTTCACGAACGGGTTCTCGAGTTCGACCGATTCGATCGTCGCGCCCGCCGCGACACCGAACAGACCGATGTCGTTCTCGTCAGTTCGGTCGATGGTGAGATTCGAAATGACGTATCCGTTCCCGTCGAACGAGCCGGTGAACGGGTCGGACTCATCGTCTGCGATCAGGATAATCGGGTCGTCGTCCATCCTGTCACCGATCGGTTCGAACCCGTCACCACCGTTCCAGTTTGCAGTCTCGCTCGCGTCGATATCACCCGACAGCTCGTAGTGCGCCGAGAGATTCTGGTTTATCGCCTGCAGTTCGTCGACGCCGTGAATCCGGTACGGATCGTCCGGCGTCCCGTCTCCCTCGAGGTCATCCTCGAGGACTTCGACGCCGTCGGCGTGACCCGTCGCCTCGTGGTCGGCACTCTCGACACCGGCTGTCACGCCGCCGACTGCCCCGAACAGCAACCCGATCGAGACGGCGAGCAGCAGGACACCGAGTATCCCAGCTACTTGTATTCGCGATGGCGACGACCGCACAGCGGTCCATCTGGTCATGCCCGCTCATTCAGCCAAACGATCATAAACCCGGACTAACGAACGAGTAATCTTCGAGGTTACCTCGAAGTATGTTGCTACAGTCGATTGGTTTATTCACGGGACAGGTCATCACCATCGTCGTCCCTAAGCGCGCCAGTTTGTGTGACCCGTCATCGATTCGTTTACCCGGCAGAATCGGTCACTCGAGCGCCCAACTACGAGTTCGGGTCCGCCGCCCCGTTTGGCTCGTCCGACGTCAGCGTATCCGAGTGCTCGCTCGAGTCTGCCGTCTCCGCCGTCGTCGTCACCGTCCCGTTCGGTAGCTTGTACGTTACGAACTGGAACGCTCGTTGGACGGCGTTGCCGTCGGAATCCTCGAACTCGACAATGAGGTCGCCGGAGTTGCTGGTTATGCGCCACTGGGCATGGTTGACTGGCGTCACGACGGTCACATAGTTGTTGAAGAAGTAATATTCGTTAGTGAAATTGATCCGGTAGCGCTCTCCACCGCTGTTCCACTGGGCACTCTCGACGTTGACGGCGTTCTCGATCGACCCATCGGCGTTGATGTGGCCCTTCGCGATCGGGCCGGCCGTTCGCTGCGGGGTTTCGTCCGCGAACGCGAGCTCGCCACCGAGTTCGGTGTCGCCGGTCGTCTCGTGGTCGCCGTCCGTCTTGCTGTCGCCGGAGGAGTACACCCCGTAGCCCGACCCCGACGAGTCAATTCCACCAACGGCCCAGCCATCCGGTGTATAGCTTCGCCCGAGAACCCCGTAGGCCATCCCGCTCGTCGCCGCCGCCATCCCGAAGACGCCACCAGCATCGACCACCCCGTCGTCGTCGCCACTCAGATCGGTGACGCCGGAGACGCCGATGCCCGAGCCCGTGAACGAACTGTGGTCGTAGTCGTCCGAGGTAGCGAAGCCAGCGACACCCCGTCCGTTGACGGATTCGGAGACGCCCCTGACGCCGTGGGTGGTTTCGTCGCCGGTCGCCGTTCCTTCGACTCCGGCAGGAACGACTTCCGGGGTCGAACCGTTGTTCGCGTCGGCGTCGGCGATTCCGGCAACGCCGCGGGTTTCCGCCGCGACATCCGTGGCGGATGCGTGGCCGGTGACGCCGGTGGCGTCGTCGTCGTCCGTCGTCGCGACGATCTCGGTCGCCTCGAGGTCGACCGTGTGCAACGCGTTGAGGGGGCGATCCGCGGTTCCGACCTGCCCCTGTGGCTGCGTCTGAGCGGTGGCCGTCCCGGCTCCGAGGCCCAGTAACGCGAGGGCGCCACCCGCCTGCAGGACGCCGCGGCGACCGACCGACAGCGTTCCGCCGTCACTGGACGGTGGGGCCGCCGGACCGTCGTCGACCAGTTCGTCGATCCGATTCTCCTGTCGCTCGATCGTCTCCTGCTGGCTCTCGATGATCGATTCGAGCGCCTCGATGCGGTCTTCGATGGACTGTTCGTCGGTCGTCTCCGTCGATCGCTGTGGTTCGTCAGTCATGAGTTTCCTCGTTTCGTTTGGTCTCGGTTTCGGCGTTTCGCGGTTGCTCGTCCTCACTCGCCCGTGATGCGTTCGGTGCATCGCTCACCACCCTGTGGTCGATTGACCCGGATACCGCCGAGCGCGTTCCGGGACGCTGGGTGTCCGCTCTCGAAGCGGTGATTCCCGGTGCGGTTCGCTCGAGCGGCGCCCCCATCACGTGACCACCTCGCCGGATCGCCAGGCGTCGATCACGTCCCGTAACAGGTCGGTGCCGATCTCGCCGGATCGCCAGTCGTCGATCGCGTCGCGGAGTCCGTCGGTGCCGACGGTTCCGTCGTCGCCGGCGTACTTCGCGAGACCGATCTCGGTCTGGAACGTCACGTCGTGCTCGCCGCCGGGGAGCGTGAACGTCACCTGGCCGTCCTCGACGGTCGACTCGAGCGTCGAGCCGTCGACGGTCGCGACCACTTCCGTTCCGTCGGAGAGGTTCGCCTCGGCGGGCTCGAGCGTGAGGTCGAACGCGGCCGGTGCGTCGTAGGCGAGGTCCGTCTCGTCGCTGTCGTAGTCGACGGCACCGAACGAGAGCGCGTCCACCGCCCCGTCGATGGCCACGGCGTCGGCGTCGGCTGGGTCGATCCGGAGCGTCGCGTCGACGGCCGAGATGCAGGTGACCGATCCGGTGCCACCTTCGTAGATGAGCACACCCGGTCCGTCGGTGCTGAAGGTCACGTTGCCGAACGCGACCGTTTCATCGTCGAGGAACTCCGGATACGGCGACCCGCCGGGACCGTCGTCCACAACTTCGAGGCCGGTGTCGGTCACCCAGACCGGACCCGTGTCTTCGCCCACTGCACACGTCAGGTCGGCGGGGTCCTCGAGCGACGCCGGCTCGAGGTCGTGTTGTGTGACCAGTTCGAGATCGCCCATCGAATCGTCGATCGGCTCCGGTTCGTCGTCGCCGACGATGCTGGTGACGGTGTCTCCGACCCCGGCTCCCGCGGCGGCGCCGACCACGGCTGCGAGGCCGACGAGGAGGACCATAGAGAGGAGGGCCAGCCTCGAGTCGCCGATCGAGCGATCAGTCATCCGCGGTCACCTCCGGGGTCGCGACGGCCTCATCGCGCTCGAGCTCCTCGACTCGAGACTCGAGGTCGTCGATCCGTTCGTCGCGGTCTGCCAACTCGGCGGCGAGACCCTGGACGGCGGCGAACAACACGCCGTCGGCATCGATCGTCTGAATCCCTTCGTCGCTGCCACCGAGTCCGAACGCCTCGAAAAACTCGCCGGCCATCGGCCCCATGTGGCGGGTGTCGGTCTGCCAGTTGTACGACCAGGTGCTGAGCTCGAGGTTAGCCACTTTCTCGAGGACGGCTTTCGCATCGACGGGAGTAATGTTCGTTTTCGATTCAGCGCTGCTGATAGCGGACCACGAAGTGTCACCGTTGCCCATCCAGACGCCCGCGTTGCCCTCGACGGAGTCGGTGCGGAAGTAATAGCCGTTTTGGAACATACAGTAGAAGCGATTGGCGATCCCGGTCGAGTGATTTTCAGTCTCGGTGTGGGAGTCAGTGAAGACGAACTGGCCGGGGCGCGAGGCATTCGCGTTTCTCCCGGCGACGACGCTGTAGGTTCCATCAGCCGTATTGTTTCGGCCACCCAGTACGGTCGAATGCTGCCCGCTAGCGGTGTTTTCGTAGCCGCCGCCCACCGTTGCGTTCCAAGCGCTGGCCTCGTTTTTCTCGCCGCCACCGACGAACGCGTTGGTCCCGCCCGCTTGATTTTGATCGCCACCACTGACCGTCGAACGTGTCCCGTCGGCCGTATTTTGAAAGCCGCCGCCAACGGTGGATCGGCTCCCACTCGCTTCGTTCACATCCCCGCCAGCGACGGTCGATCGGTTCCCGCTGGCTTCGTTGTGTTCGCCCCCGCCAACTGTCGAAGAACCGCCGCTGGCGACGTTGTCGCTGCCACCGCCGACCGTTGCCTGCTCGTCGCCAGTCTCGTTCCCGAGGCCGCCCCCGATCGTCGAATACGATCCGCTGACGGTGTTTGGAGCGAGGGATTCCCCACCTCCGCCGATCGTCGCGCCGAAGCCGTCACCGTCCACGCTGTTCGTGGAGTGGCCGGCGATCACGTTCCCGGCATCCCCGCCGTCTCCGGCAGTGAAACGAAGCGCGCGCTCACTGCCGACGAGAACGTCGAACGGCGTTTCGCCGTCGGGCACACCCTGGAGTTGCTGCGCGTAGAGTGCGTTCAGCGGCCGGTCGGCGGTCCCGACCTGTCCCTGCGGAGTCGCCGCGCTGGCCGACGACGACATCGCTCCCAGGCCGGCCAGGCCCGCGATCCCGGCCAGTGCTGAACGTCTGCTGACCAGCGAGAATCCACTCGAGTCGTCCCGATTCGTTCGCTCGTCCGTTTCCTTCTCGAGTTTCTCGATCGTCTCCTGCTGCGTCTCGTTTCGATCCTCGAGTTTTTCGATGGTCTCCTGCTGGGATTCGATGATCGACTCGAGTCGCTCGAGTCGCTCGTTGAGAGACGACTCGGCCGTTGAGGACGATCGTGTTTCGTTTATCATTGATAGTGCTTCATCACTGCGTACCTTCTGAGGGAAGGCATTTGCCTGTCAATTCTTCCCGGCTGATACCCCTCATGCCAGGTCCATTACAGCGAGGTGATTATGAAATGATAGCTGTGCAGAACGTAACCTGTGCGATTACTTCATAGTAACTTACCCGAGACCGTAGGGAACGACTCGAGGTTCCAGTAGCGTCGGTGTCGATTCGTCGAGGGTCGCTCGAGCCGGCTCACTCGAGTGCGTAGCCGTCGAACCGTCGAATCGCGTAGCCGACTGCGACCAGCGGCGCGGCCAGTCCGAGCGCGAGGACGACCCAGGCGGCGACGGTCACGACGGTCGCGGGAACGGCCACCTCGGGGCCCGGCAGGAGCGAGAGGAACCCCGTCGCGAGCGCTGCAACCAGTCCAGGGGCACCGTCGACGTAGAGGACGAGGGCGGACACCCCCGGCGCGACGATTCCGAGCGTGTAGCCGGCGAACGCCGTCTTGCTCGGCATCACCGCCTCGCGGTTGTTCGTCACCCGGACGCTGCCAAAGCGCGGGAAGGCCGAGCCGACGCCGACGGCGAGCGCCGGCGTGGCGACCACTCCGGCGACGGTTGCGGTCACCAGTAGCGCGGTCTGCTCGAGTGTGAGTGGACTCACCACTCCCACGAGGAGGGCGACGACGAGCCCGGTAGGAACGGCGACGAGGACACCAGCGAGGAGTCGACCCAGGATCACCTGTCGGCCCGAGACGGTCGACGTCATCACGGCCGGGAGCGATCGCCCGAGGTCGCCGAGCGGATTGAGCGTGAACAGCGCGCCGGCCCCCCAGACGACGTAGAAACAGAGCAGGACGGCCACGTGCGTCGGGAGCGTCCCGGTCGCGACGACGTCGTCGACGACGAAGATCGCGCCGAACAGTGGATAGACGACGTACAGCAGCCGGATCGGTGCTCGCCGCGTTCGACGGATCGCGGTGACGGCCACCGTCCGGACGGGGCGTGAACCGACGCGCTCGAGCAGGCTCCCGAGTCGGTCAGAAGAGCCGACCTCGGCCGTCGGCTCTTCGTCGGTTCGGGCGGGGTCGGCGAACCAGTGGACGCGGGCGGAGGCGACGCCCCCGGCAACGGCGAGCGTGGCGAAGAACGCCGAGCCGACGATCGCGCCACCGACGCCGACGGTCGACGGTGAGACGCCCGGGATGGCGACGAGCAAGAGGTGGCCGGGCCAGCCCAGCGGGCTCCCCGAGAGCAGGCCGAACAGGTGTACCGTGATGGCGTCCAGCCAGCCCGCCGCGATCGCCCCGAAGTAGGCGACGGCGACGACGACGATCAGCGGCGTCCGGTACCGGGCGATCGGTTCGAAAACGGTGAGCAGGTGTCGGATCCAGATGCCGAGCAGGAAGCCGACGGGGACGGCGGTGAGCAAGACGAGGACGGCGACGGCCGGGACGACGAGAACGGGACGTATCGTGCCCGCGCCGCGTGCGAACGCCGCTGAAAGGACCACCGCAGGTGGAAGCACCCAGGCGGCGAACAACGCTACCTCGGCTCCGACCAGTCCGATCACGACGTTCCGGAGTCGCGTCGAGACGAGGAGACACGCCGGCTCGTCGACGTCGGCAACGGTCGTAACCGTCCGGATCGTGGCCATCAGCGTCAGCAACAGCCAGACGAGCGCGGTCGCGCCGGTGACGGCCTCGACAGCCGAGATCGGTCCGAACGCGTCGGCACCCTCCGCCGCGAGGTGCTCGCCGGCGACGGGGAGCAACAGCAGCCCGACGAGCAGCGACGGTCCGAGAGCGAACAGGGCGACGACGCCGAGCAGGAGAAGCTTCGTCCGGTCACCGGCGACCACGCGCACCGTCCGTCGACACTCCGTGGCTGCGATGATCAGGGGGGTTCGTGACGCGGCGCTCAGGGAAGCCAGCGACATCACCGCTCACCGTCCAGTCGACGTGAGCGGCTGGTGGGCGGAAGCGTCATACCAGAGTCGACGGCTCGTCGATAGTAAGCTGTTCGGTCCACTATCACGTTCGGAAGCGACGTCGACGCCCGTCGGTGACGATTACCGCCGCTCGAGCAGCGCCACGATCGCACCGCCGCCGCCGACGCTCATCCCGACCAGGCCGCGTTCGAGTCCCTCGTCGTGGAGCTGGTAGGCCAGCGAGGTCGCGAGCATCCCGCCGGAGGCGCCGATCGGGTGGCCGTAGGCGATCGCACCACCGCGCGGATTCAGCTTCTCGCGGGGGATCCCGAGTCGCTCCATCACGTACACCGACTGGGCGGCGAACGCCTCGTTGAGCCACCAGGCGCCGACGTCGTCGACCGCGAGGTCGTTGCGCTCGAGTAACCCCTCGACGACGTCGCCCACCGCCTCGTTGAACTCGTCGGGATTCCGGTAGACGAGGTCGTAGTCGGCGACCGTCGCCATCGGCTCGAGCCCGTGGTCGGCGGCCGCCTCGGCGTCGGCGAGCAACACGACGCCAGCGCCGTCGCTGAGCTTCGAGGCATTGGCCGCGGTGATCGTCCCGTCCTCGCGGAACGCCGGCGCCAGTGCGGCCAGGTCGTCGAACGTCGACTCGGGACGCGGCCCCTCGTCGCGCTCGACGATCCCATCGGGCGTCTCGACGGGGACGAGCTCCGGGTCGTACGCGCCCGTGTCGATCGCCTCGGCTGCCCGCCGGTGGCTCTCGAGGGCGTACCGATCCTGGGCTGCCCGGGAGACGTCCTCGCGGTCGACGAGTCCCTCGGTGATCTCGCCCATGTGGACGTCGAGGTTGACGTCCCAGAGCGAGTCGAGGATCATGGAATCGGTGAGCGTGACGTCGCCGTACCGGCGTCCCTTGCGGTACTCAGGCAGGATCCACGGGGCGTTGGTCATCGACTCGAAGCCGCCCGCGACCGCGAACTTCGACCGGCCAGCCGCAATCCGATCCGCCGCGAGGGTGATCGCCCGCAGCCCCGAACCCGAGGCCTCGTTCACCGTCGTCGCCGGCGTCTCGTTCGGGAGTGACGACTCGACGACGGCCTGCCGGCCGGGAACCTGGCCGATCCCCGCCTGGATGGCGTTGCCGAGACTCACCCAGTCGATTTCGTCGCCGTCGACGTCGGCCCGCTCGAGCAACCCGTCGATCGCCGTCCGCGCGAGCGACACCGCCTCGACGTCGGCGAGCCCGCCGAGCAACGTTCCGTGTGGCGTCCGAGCACCGTCGACGAGGACCACGTCACGTCCTCGCTCGTCAGGAGTCATAGCCGAGGTGTCGGCTCGAGTGCACATCAATATTTGTGCGCCACACCGCTTCGACCCCGCCACGCGGCCTCGACCGACCCACCTGCGTTGGGTCGACGACTTTATACCTCGCGTCCGAACAGTCGGCCATGACGTCGACACCACGCGTCCTCGTCGTCGGTGGCGGCCTGGCCGGTCTCGTCGCCGCCCGCCACCTCGCCGCCGGTGGGGGAGCGGTGACGCTGTTCGAACGACGGCCCGAGGTCGGGGGCCGCGTGCGGACGCTCGAGCGCGACGGCTACCGCTTCGATCGCGGATTCCAGGTGCTGTTTACGGCCTACCCCGCCGTGACGCGCGAACTCGACCTCGAGTCGCTCGACCTCCGGCGGTTCGCCCCGGGGGCGACCATCGCCCGGGCGGGACACCGCTCGACGCTGTCGGATCCGCTTCGCGATCCGCGGGCGTTCTCGGCGACGATCTTCAACCCCGACGTGACCCTCGGCGACAAGCTCCGCGTCCTTCGTCTCCGGCGACGGCTCGCTCGCACCGACCCCGAGACGATCTTCGCCGGCGAAGACGCCTCGATCGCCGACTTCCTCCGCCAGCAGGGCTTCTCCGACCGGTTCGTCGACAACTTCGCCGCCCCGTTCTACGGCGGCATCACGCTCGACCGCTCGCTGTCGACCTCGAAGCGCGTCTTCGAGTACACGTTCCGGTCGCTCTCGAGGGGCGACATCGCCGTCCCCGCCGAGGGAATGGGGGCGATTCCGCGCCAGCTGGCCGAGCACGCCCGCGACGCCGGGGCGGCGATCGAGACCGGAGCCGAGGTCACGTCGGTCACCGCCGACGACGGGCGGGCGACCGTCACCGTCGACGGCGAAACGCACGAGGCCGACGCCGTCGTCGTCGCCACCGATCCACGACGCGCCCGCGAACTCACCGGGCTCGAGTCGATCCCGACGGCCGCCCGCGCCTGCGTGACTCAGTACTACGCCCTCGACGAACGGGCCGACCTCGAGACCGGCCGCCGACTCCTGCTCAACGCCGGGGAAGACGGCCCCAACCACGTCGCCCCGTTGGGCGCGGTCGCGCCCGAATACGCCCCCGACGACGTCACGCTCGTGAGCGCGACCTTCCTCGGCGACCCCGACGCGACGGACGAGGAACTCGCCGAGGCGACCGACCGGGCGCTCGAGTCGTGGTATCCCGAACGGCTGTTCGGCCGGTTCGACCTCCTGCACACCGAGCGCGTGCCGTTCGCCCAGTTCGCCCAGCCGCCCGGCATTCACGACGGACTCCCTGACGTTCGCGCACCCGAGGGGCCGGTGTACCTCGCCGGTGACTACACCCGCTGGTCGTCGATCCAGGGTGCGATGGAGAGTGGTCGCCAGGCGGCGAAGGCCGTGGTAAAGGCGTGTTCGTGAAGGGTGGTCGATCGCGACGGGTGTCACTCGAGTCGAACGGGAGTCAGGTACTCGAGGCCACGACCCGGGTTCGCTCTCGAGACGCGAAGTGTGACTCGATCCGAGTATGACAGCATACCACTATTACTGGACTAACCCTGGCGGGCAGTCATATTGGACTCGGTGACGATCCGCATCGAATCGTTCAGCACGGCTACCAGAGCTAGACCCACGGTCAGTCGTCGTAAACCGCCGTATCGTCCAACGCGCTCCGAGACACGAGCCGGAGGAGGGTGTCCCGATGGAACCGCCGTTCGCGCCGCGACGTGGAACCCGAAGGCGAGTAACTGACTCAAGACTGATCGGCGATCACTCGGTGGCGAATAGGCCGCCTGCCAGCACTACTTACTAGATATTCTAATTGTATTTGTTAGTGTGACTTCGTCGTTGGGATCGCCGGTCGGGCCCGATTGACCGCCAGCTGCGAACTCGAGTCGTTCACCAGTATTTCGGCGTCGTCGAAATTAACCTCGTCGGCAAGATCGCTCGATGGCGACCGTCCGTTACAGGCATAAGACTGTAACATATTGTCGCCAACACGGGATCTTTCTCGAGGCTATCGGTCCGATCACGACTCGATGCCAGCCGAGCAGTTTCTTCGAGCGCCGCGAGATCGCAGTCGGCGACGCCTCAGAGCGGACTGCGCCCCGGCGCGTCGTCGTCCGACGTCACGACGAACGCGTTCGACGTCGAATTTCGGCGTTGTCGAAATCGAGGCGCGACGGACGTGAGCCGCGTTCGACACGATCGGGACGTGACGGCGAACGACGGCACCGATCGAACCCGTCTGGAGATCGTGATAGCAAGCAATATAGGGGTAATACGCCTGTGTAGTATCGAATGCCAGCCACACCGGACGAGGGACGAGGGATCAAGTCGACCCGAACGACGTTCGCCATCGTCGAAGCGCTGCACGACACGCGGCGGGCTCGGCTGACGGAACTCGCCGACCGGGTCGGCATCGCCAACAGCACCGCCCACGAACACCTCGCGACGCTGCAGGAACTCGGCTACGTCGTCGAGGAAGACGGCGAGTTCGGCCTCTCGCTGAAGTTCTTAGACCACGGGACGCAGGCGAAACGCCGATACCGGGACCTCGTCGAGGCCTCGACGCCGGCGCTCGAGGGACTGGTCGCGGAGACCGACGAGACGGTGAACCTCGTGGTCGAAGAACACGGACAGGCCGTCTACGTCGACCGACTCACCGGTGAACGCGGGGTGCCGACGAACTCCTGGGTGGGGAAGCGAAAGCCACTGCACGCCATCTCCGCGGGGAAAGCGATCCTCGCGCACCTGCCCGAGGATCGGCTAGAAGCGATCGTCGCGGGTCGCGAGCTCCCGCCCGCCACGGACCGGACGATCACGGCCCGCGAACAGCTCCAGCGCGAACTCGAGGAGATCCGCGAGCGCGGCGTCTCGTTCAACGACCGGGAATCACACGACCGGATCCGCGCGGTCGGCACGCCGATCGTGCTCGACGGGCACGTTCACGGCGCGGTCTCGGTTGCCGGTCCGGCCAAGCGGCTGACGGGGGAGTACTTCAGGACCGAGATTCCGGACCTGCTTCTCGGCGCAGTGAACGAGATCGAGCTGAAACTCACCTATCGCTGAGTGCTTTGCCAAGCCTGCTCTGCAGGGTCGAATTCGTCGCTGAAGGCCGGTTCGACCATGCAGTCGACGCTTGGCGGAGTACTGACGCGACCTCGAGCGACCGGGAGCGCAGTCTCGGACGGACAGCGGCAGAACGCGAAAGATTATGGTCTCCCTGAAAATACCTACTGGTGTATGCTCGACTACGTCGACCTGGAGGCGGACCTCTCCGCAGAGGAACGACTCATCCGTGACACCGCTCGCGAATTCGTCGCCGAAGAGGTGCAGCCGGACATCGGCGAACACTACGAGAACGGCACGTTCCCGACCGAACTCATCCCCGAGATGGGCGAGATGGGCTTTTTCGCACCCAACCTCGAGGGCTACGGCTCGCCGAACGTCTCCGAGACGGCCTACGGCCTGTTGATGCAGGAACTCGAGGCCTGTGACTCGGGACTGCGCTCGATGGCCTCCGTGCAGGGGGCGCTCGTGATGTACCCGATCCACGCCTTCGGCAGCGAGGCCCAGAAAGAAGAGTGGCTCCCCAAACTCGGTTCGGGCGAGGCCGTCGGCTGTTTCGGGCTCACCGAGCCCGAACACGGCTCGAACCCGTCGGGGATGGAGACCCACGCCGAACGCGACGAAGACGGCTACGTGCTCAACGGCTCGAAGACCTGGATCACCAACTCTCCGATCGCCGACGTCGCGGTCGTCTGGGCGCGCGACCGCTCGAGCGAGGACGAGCCGGTGCGCGGGTTCGTCGTCGAGACCGACCGCGACGGCGTCTCGACCAACAAGATCACCGAGAAGCTCTCGCTGCGCGCGTCGATCACCGGCGAGATCGGCCTGAACGACGTGCACGTCCCAGAGGAGAACGTCCTGCCGGGTGTCACCGGCATGAAGGGGCCGCTGTCGTGTCTCACCCAGGCGCGCTACGGCATCGCCTGGGGCGCCGTCGGCGCCGCCCGGGACTGCTTCGAGACCGCACGGCAGTACGCGCTGGATCGCGAGCAGTTCGGCGGCCCGATCGCTCGCTTCCAGATCCAGCAGGAGAAGCTCGCGGAGATGGCCACTCAGATCACGCTGGCGCAGCTGCTGGCGTACCGACTGGCCGACCTCAAAGAGCGCGGCGAGCTCCGCCCCCAGCAGGTCTCGATGGCCAAGCGCAACAACGTCCGGATGGCACGCAACCAGGCGCGGGTCGCCCGCGAGATGCTCGGCGGCAACGGCATCACGTCCGACTACTCGCCGATGCGCCACATGGCCAACTTAGAGACCGTCTACACCTACGAGGGGACCCACGACATCCACTCGCTGATCCTCGGCCACGACCTCACGGGCATCGCCGCCTTCGAGTGAGCAGATGGTCGGAGAAGCACGCGAGCCCGACTCCGAGACGGGGCCGCTCGAGGGGATCACCGTCCTCGACGCCTCGCAGGTGCTCGTCGGGCCGTTCTGTACGATGCAACTGGCCGACCTGGGCGCGGACGTGATCAAGGTCGAACGCCCCGGCGTCGGCGACCAGACGCGCGGCTGGCATCCGCCCCAGTTCGGCGAGGGCGACGAGGGCGTCAGCGCCTACTACTCGAGTGTCAACCGGAACAAGCGCTCGATCACGCTGAACCTCAAGTCCGAGGAGGGTCGTGAGCTGCTTCGCGAGCTCGCCCGCGACGCGGACGTCTTCGTCGAGAACTTCCGGGTCGGCACGCTCGAGGAGTGGGGACTGGGCTACGAGGAGCTCTCGGCCGAGAACCCCGACCTGGTGTACTGCTCGCTATCGGGCTACGGCGAGTGGGGGCCGTACGCCGAGCGGCCCGCCTACGACCTGATCATGCAGGCCGAGGGCGGGTTCATGAGCATCACCGGCGAAGAAGGCGGCCCACCGGTTCGCGTCGGCGTCGCCATCGCCGACATCGGCGCGGGAATGTACGCCACGCAAGCGATCCTCTCTGCGCTGTTCCACCGCGAGCGCGGCGGGAGCGGCCAGAAGGTAGACGTCAGCCTCTTCGACGGCCAGGTCGCCTGGCTCTCGTACATGGCAAGTTACTACTTCGCGACGGGCGAGCCACCGGGACGGATGGGCAGCAAACACCCGACGATCACCCCCTACCAGGCGTTCCCCACCCGGGACGGCTACGTCGTCGTCGCGGCGGCCTCCGAGAAGCTCTGGCGGAACCTCTGTCGTGCCCTCGAGCGCGCGGACCTCCTCGAGGACGAGCGCTTCGAGACGAACGCCGACCGGGTCGAACACCGCGAGGCGCTCGAGGAACTCCTCGAGGCCGAGTTCGCAGACCGGACGACCGAGGAGGTGGTCGAGACGCTCGAGGCGGGCGACGTCCCCGCTCGCGCGGTCCACGACGTGGGGGACGTCTTCGACCATCCACAGGTCGAGGCTCGAGGGATGCACCACGAGGTCCCCCATCCCGACGTGGGATCGATCGAGATGGCCGGCAGCCCGATGCACCTCTCGGGGACGCCGACGACGATCCGCAGCCACCCGCCGAAACTCGGCGAGCACACCGACGAGGTGCTCGCCGAACTCGGGTACTCGGCGGACGAACGAGAACGGTTGCGCGAGGACCAGGTCGTCTGACGGTTTTCGGCGGGATCGTCCCACGGCTCACGACGGACCCGACGAGCCGTCCTACCGGCCTGCTCGTCCGTAATCAATTTATTCGTGACATAACGGTTATCCGGTTCGAAGCGAGTGAGAGCGTATGGTCGTCGTCGCAGCGGTTGACCGATCGGAGGATGCACAGGACGTGATCGCGGAGGGAACGCAACTCGCCAGCGCGCTCGAGGTTCCGCTCCACGTCGTTCACGCGGTGGGCTCGGCGGAGTTCGCGCAACTCCAACGAGAACACGTCTCGAGTACCGACGCCGAGGGCGGCGTCCTGAGCCGGCGCGACGTCGCGGCGGAACGGGCGCGCGAACTCGTGAACGCGGAGGACGACGCGATCGAGATCGCCGGACTGGACGGTGAGCCGGCCGAATCGATCGTCGAGTACGCCAACGAGCGTGACGCGGCGTACGTCGTCCTCGGCGGCCGCGATCGGACGCCGGCGGGAAAAGCGGTCTTCGGGAGCGTCGCCCAGTCGGTGATCCTGTCGCTGGACCGTCCCGTCGTCGTCGTGTGAGTTTGCCGGTCGTGACTGGTTGCTGATTCGGTCGCGATCCGTCCTGCGGTCGCGATAAAACGGAACGAGCCGACGGCGCGTCAGTGATCCGTTTCGTCGACGGACCGGACGCAGGATTATCGCTTCGCGCCGGAGACGAACGGTAGTCCGCCGTTCACGACGGTGTACTGCCGACCGGCGATAACGACGACCACGGCGAGTCCAATCGCGTCAGTCGCGACGCCGGGGGCCAGCAGCGTCAGCGCGCCGGCGAACAGGACGAGCCGCTCGGGCACGGACGTATCGTCGAAGAGGTACGCCTGCGTCGACGCCGAGAGGGCGACCACCCCGACGATGGCGGTCGCCACGCTGAGGGCGATCGCCGGGACGTGCCCCATCGTGACCGAAGCCGGGTCGGCCATGAGGATGAGTTCGGGTCCGTAGACGAACAGGAAGGGGATGATGAACCCGACGAGCGCGATGCCGAGTGCGGTGGCACCCGTCCGCCACGGGTCGGATTCGGCGATCCCGCTGGCGGTGAACACCGCGAGCATGATCGGGGGCGTGATGGCGCTGATGATCGCGAAGTAGAAGATGAACAGGTGCGCTGCGAGTTCGGGCACGCCGAGGTCCATGAGCGCGGGTGCACCGAGCGCTGCGACGACGACGTACGCTGCGGTCGTCGGCAGTCCCATCCCGAGGACGATCGACGCGATCATCGTCAGCACGAGGCCGATGATGAGCACACCGCCGGAGAGGTTCGCCACGAGCGAACTGAACGCCAGCCCCAGCCCGGTGAGGGTGACGACGCCGACGACGATTCCCGCCGTGGCACACGCGGCCGCGACGACGAGCGTCATCCGAATTCCGCGGTCGAACGCACCCACTGCGGTCCCGGCCGCAGTGGCGGCCATCGATCGGGCCGTCTGCGTGTCACCCGAGCCGAGCGCCCGCAGGAACGCGATCACTGCAGATGGGGGCGTTGCGACGACGACCGTCAGGACGATCGCGACGAACCCGGCGAGCATCGCGGTGTAGCCCTGGACGAGCAGGACGACCAGCGCGATGATCGGGATCGTGAAGTGAACGCCGGTTTTGAGCAGCTCCCAGGAGTCCGGTAGTTCGGACTTCGGTCGCCCTTCGAGCCCCTGTTTCTTTGCGCGGAAGTGGACCGCCATGCCGACGCAGAGAAAGTACAGCAGGGCGGGGATCACCGCCGCGGCGATAATGTAGACGTACGAGATGCCGGTCCAGACGGCCATGATGAACGCGCCAGCGCCCATCACCGGCGGCATGATCTGACCGCCGCTCGAGGCCGAGGACTCGACGGCGGCGGCGTAGTGGTCGTCGAACCCGGTCCGTTTCATGAGCGGAATGGTGAACGCTCCGGTCGTCGCCGTGTTCGCGACGGCGCTTCCGTTCAGACTCGCCATGAAGCCGCTCGCGAGGACGGACGTCTTGGCGGGGCCGCCCGCCATCCGTCCGGTGTAGCCGTACGCGAGGTCGATGAACCAGTCGCCGATGCCTGTGACCTCGAGAAACGCCCCGAAGATGATAAAGAGGACGACGAACGTGGCGCTCACGCCGAGTGGGATACCGAAGATCCCTTCGGTGGAGAGGTAGAGGTGTGAGACGACGCGCTCGACGCCGTAGCCGCGGTGGGCGAGGAGCCCGGGCATGACCGGCCCGAGGAAGGCGTAGGCGATGAACGTGATCGCGATGAGCGGGAGGATGATACCGGTCGTCCGCCGGGTCATCTCGAGGACGACGAGGATCGAGAGGACGCCGAAGACGATGTCGAGCGTCGTCGGTGCGCCCGCTCGCGCCGCGAAGTCGCCGTACTCGACGGCGTACGCGAGGTAGAGGACGCTCGGGATCGTGATGCCCACGAGCAGCCAGTCGTACCACGGGACGCGGCCCGAAGACTCGCCCGTATGCGACTCATACCAGAGGAACACCAGCACCGCCATGAACGCGAGGTGGATCGGTCGGTGGATGAACGCGCCCGGAACGCCGATCCACGGTGCGGGCGTCACCGTGTGGTAAATCCCCGCGACGACGGCGATCGCCATCGCGAGATGCATGATTCTGCCCGATAGCGGTCGCTTGGTCATCCCACTGAAGTGACTACCTCTCGTGGATTCGTCCGTTTCCTCACTGAGATCGATGTCGAGCCCTTCGTTTGGATTACTGCTACTCATGGTTGGCGGTTGTCGTGTTCCCTCTTACCAGCGGCCGGCCGCGGAGAGCAGCCGATAGACGGCGTAGTTGGTCCGTTCGGCCGAGAACTGGATCGTCGACCCACTCTCTGCGTACGACTGGAGCGGCCGTTCCCGCCCGTCGATCACGAGGTCCTGTTCGGTCGTCGACGCGACGCGTACCGAAAACGTCCCCAGTTCACGTTCGAACTCGCTGACGGTCATGTTCCCCTCCCGGTACGTCTCGCGACTGTGCTCGAGGCCCGCTGCGTGGTAGGCGTACGCCTCACGAACCTGTACGATGTCGGAACCGTCGACGACGTACGTCTCGTGGATCGGCGTCTTCTCGAAAGAGTGGACGTACCGGATCTCGAACTCCTCGCCCTCCTCGAGCGGGTAGACGGCGAGTGTTTCTCCCGACTCCCTGTCGGTGAGCTGTACCGTCGTGATCGTCGGCGCGGCCGCGGCTACAGCGAGCAGGAAGACCGCACCGACGAGGATGGAGGCGCCGGCGACGCGGAGTATCCTCGACGCCTTACAGGCCGACATCGTCGAGGTACGCTTCCGATCCCGGGTGGAGGTCGATCGGGGAGCCGCGAGCGGTCCCCTCGAACTCCCCGACGACGTCGTGGATGGTAGCGAGGTCGTCGAGGTTCTCGTAGATCGCTTCCGTGATGTCGTAGACGAGGTCTTCGTCAGCGTCCTCGTTGACGATCATGGTGTTCACGACGCCGGGGTTGTGGACCTCGTAGTCCTGGTCGGGATAGGTGTCGGGCTCGATCGTGGCTGCCGTGTAGTAGGGGAACTCGTCGTCGATCGCCGCGAGGTCGTCCTCGGGGAAGCTCAGCAGGCGGATGTCACGCTGACTGGTGACTTCCTCGATCGAGGACGTCGGCGGGCCGACACTCCAGAAGCCGGCGTCGATCTGTCCGTCGATCAGCGCATCGGCAGTCTCGGCGAACGACAGCCGCTCTTCGTTGATGTCGTCGTAGCTCAGGCCGTACCACTCGAGCAGTTCCTGGGCGATGACCTCCGTGCCGCTGCCGGGCGAACCGACGCTCACGTCGAGTCCCTCGAGGTCGTCGAGCGTCTCGACCTCGGAGTCTTCGGGGACGACGACCTGTGTGTGGTTGACGTACGCGCCGAACATCGCCTGGAGCGGTTCGGGCTCGTCGAAGTCGCCTTCTCCGTCGACCGCCAGCAACACCGAGTTACTGAGCGCGAGCGCCATCGTCATCTCCCCGCCGCCGACCTCTCGAGCGTTCTCGACGCTCGCGCCAGTCGACTCCGCAGACGCATTGATCCCCTCGAGTTCCTCGTTGAGCAAGTCGGCGATCCCGCCACCGAGGATGTAGTAGACGCCACCGGTTCCGCCCGTTCCGATGGTGACGAACTGGTCGTCGGAACCGAGACAGCCCGCCATCGCAGCGAGTCCACCGGCTGCACTCACACTCGTCGCTTTCAGGAACGTCCGACGGTCGTATCCGTAACGGCTAGAGCCAGTCATTACAATTGCTACACACCAACATGAACTAATAAATGTTACTGAATATCGTATGTGGTTTTTCATTATTGTCGTAATATATACTGCTCAAGATTAATCGCCTCCTGGCAGAACCGACCGTAGCGCGTCGTACGAGATCCACATCGGTGTTGGCTGGGACTTCCTCTCGGTCGAGATAGTACTCGTTGAACGTCATTGCACACCTGGCCACGAACATCGGCGGCCAGCCTCGACCTCGTTGCCGAGGCCGGCCGCTCGGCTGTGGCTGGCCGCTCGACTGTAGCCGGGTGAAAGTCGTCTCAACGAGTACTACACCGCATCACCGGCGCGTCGACGGTACCGATCGTTTCGACGGCAGCGCTGACGTGATCGCCCGGCTCGATCGGTTCCGCACCCGGCGTCCCCGTGCTGATCAGGTCGCCCACCTCGAGGGTCATCACGCGCGAGTGAAACGAGACGAGTTCTCGCGGCGAGAACAGCATGTTCCGGATCTCGTTCTCGGCTGCGACTCGATCGTCGACGACCGTCTGCACGGTCACCTCCTCGAGCGCCAGCGGCTCGTCGGGGACGGCGATCGCCGGTCCGACGACGAGGAAGCTGTCAAAACTCTTCGCCCGGGTCAGGAAGCGGGGGTTGCGCTGGAGGATGTCCTCGGCGGTCATGTCGATGACCGGCAGGTAGCCCGCGACGACGTCGTCGACGGACTCCTCCTCGAGGTCGCGACACTCACGGCCGATCACCACGCCGAGTTCCGCCTCGGCGGTGACCCGCTCGCTCTGCTCGAGCGGCGGGAGCCTGATCGGGCCGCCCGGCCCCGTGACGGCGGTCCCGGGCTTCATGAAGCTCGCCGGTTCGTCGGGCCGTTGCTCGTCGAGGTCGCCGGCGTGTTCGGCGTAGTTCAGGCCGATACCCCACAGCTTCCCGAACGACGCGAGTGGCGGACCGAACCGGACCGCGTCGGCGTCGATCCGGTCGGCCGTCGCCGTCTCGACGTCGGGGAGCGTCCCCGCCGCGGCTCTCGGGAGCGCCTCGCAGACGCTTCCCAGCGTGGGGTCTGCCGCCGAGAGCGGGACGAACCCCTCGTCGTCGCCGAGCAGCGGTCGGCCGGCTGCGGTGCGTGCGAGGTACTTCATTCGCGATCGGTCCAGAAGTCGAACGAACGTCCGGGCGCGAACACGTCGAGGCCGACGGCTCGCTCGTCGCCGGTGTTCTCCACCCGGTGGGCCTCCCAGGCGTCGAGCCAGACGGAATCGTACTGCTGCAGGGTGATCTCGTCGTCTTCGGTCACGACCGTCAGCTCGCCCTCGAGACAGATGCAGACCTGCTCGTTCTCGTGGTCGTGCATCGGCGAACTGTGCCCCGGCGGCTTCTCGAACCACTCGAAGGCGAACGCCTCGCTGCCGGCCATCGAGACGCGACGCCAGCCCTCCTCGGGCTCGTACGTCTCCGCCTCGTCGAATTCGACGGGCTTCATAGGTTCGACGCTCCCGAACCGCCGTCGATCGGAACCGCGACGCCGTTGACGTAGCCCGACAGCGGCGAGGAGAGGAACGCGACCGTGTTTCCGAGCTCCATCGGGTCGCCGATACGCTCGAGCGGCACGCCAGCACCCCAGTCGGCGAGCCCCTCCTCGTAGCCGTCGTAATCGCCGCGCTCGACTGCCTGTTCGACCAGTTCGCGGATGCGGGCGGTCTCGTGGGGACCCGGCAACACTGCGTTCGCACGGACGTCGGGCGCGAACTCCTTCGAGAGCGTCTTCTCGAGGCCGATGACGCTCATCCGAACGGCGTTCGAGAGCACGAGACTGTCGATGGCCTCCTTCACGCTGCGAGAGGTGATCGTGACGATCGTGCCGCCGTCGCCGTCACGCAGGTAGGGTTCGGCCTCCCGGGCGAGACGGACGACGCTCATCACCAGCAGGTCGTAGGCCTCGTACCAGTCCTCGTCGTCGGTCTCGAGGAACGGCCCCGACGGCGGCCCACCCGCGCTCGTCACGAGGTGGTCGAGGCCGCCGAACTCGTCGACGGTCGTCTCGACCAGCGCCACGATGTCGTCTTCGTCGGTGAGGTCGCCGGGCTGGGCGACGACCTCGCCGGTCGCCACCGTCTCGATCTCGGCTTTCGCCGCCGACAGTCGGTCCTCGTCACGGCCGTTGATGACGACGTTCGCCCCCTCGCGTGCAAGAGCTTTCGCAGACGCCTTTCCGAGCCCGCTCGAGGAGGCCGTTACGAGTGCCGCATTGCCGTCGATCTGTAAGTCCATGTTCGTGGGTAATCTTCTATGAACGTCTAAAAGTCTTGCCGTGGCGGTAGGGCGCGTCGCCCGCGTCGAACGGTCACCGCTCGCGAGCGCAGTGACGTTCGAACCACGTCGATGCATGCCAGAGTCATCTCAAAGTAGAATACAGATATTTTCTATTAGGATTTCCCGGCTAGTACCGTACCACCATAGTGACGCGACCTCGGCCTGGACACTGTCGTTGTCCATACCTGCGCATGGTGACTGCCAGGTAGATAATCGGCTCACTCGGTCGAAAAGGACGTCATTTGGCGGTGAGTTACAGAGCACGAGACACACCCAGATCGAGTGCTCGCTCGAGTTCGACCAGCTATCCGTGATCGAACCGGCCGTTAGTCCATCACTCGAGCCGTCGATTCGACCTCTATTTCAAACATCATATTCTCCTGTTTAACAGAGTTATATCAGTACAACAGACGTCGTCCCCCGATTGGCAGGGAGAATCGAAAATCGGACATGGAAACGTCCCCACCGTTTTGCAGCGAGGGGTCCCGCCGTTCACAGTAGTTGCCGATTCAATGTAGATGGCCGAGCGAAGTTGGTTGATCAACCGACGTGGATTACGATGCTGTGACAAGCGGGGCAAAATGGAAAGGGAGGGAGCGAAGAAACGCCGCTGCCGGCGGTGTTTCTGAGCGTTTCGACTCAGTCACGGCGTTCTGACCGATCAGCTCGGTCGGACCGAACCCCCTCTACCCGTAGTCAGTTACAACAACGATTTCCCTGCAGACACGCGCCGGGACCGGTGATTTCTCCGGGGAACACCGTCTGAGACGAGCACAGTTGCGAGAATCCACAGATTGTACATCGAAACTGTTCGGAAACGAAACGTGCCTAATCGTCTGCTGGATTAGGAGTTTTCCGTCCAGAAAATGAGGCGTCAGTCTGGACCGCGGCCTGCCACGCCATGATCAGCATCGAGAGGATCAACAGCGCGCCCCAAAGAAATGCAGTCAGGTGAAAAGCGGAAAACCCTCCACCGATGGCCAACCACGGCACGAGGGGGATCCCCCACTGCCCGAGGATAAAAGCCCACGTTACGACTCGTTCGAGCGTCCCAGTGAGCTGCAGTGCAGGAACCGCGAATCCGAGCACGACAGCGAGAATCGAGAGGACACCGAGGTGTGCATGCCCTCCGATCATCCACGTCGGTGTCCCTTGCAGTGTGGCGTTCAGATAGGTCTGATACATCCCGACGGACATCATCACTGCCAGTCCGAGGAATCCGGATACTTTGAGTGCCTTCGACATCGTTCACGACCGTTCCAGGGACGCTTCTGTTCGAGAAACGTACGCTTCAGCGACTTTGACAGCTGCATACGCGAGCCCCATCACGAATGCCCCCTGGAACGGATTGCTCACGAGCTCGGGGTTTGCCTGATCGAGAAACGCGAGGACGAGTAGAACGAGCCCCACGAATGCAAGCAGCCACGCTACTATCGCATACAGGTCTGTTAACCTCCAGTCCATACTGAATTACAGCGGCCGATTATACATAAGCATTCTGGTATTTTATACATCAGCGATTGAATGGAACTCACGTTTTGATTACGACACGAGCGATGAGCATCGCCTGTGTCGATCGTCAACCGGTGCGTTGCTGGCGCCGATATACTCTCTCCGGTGTGTCAAACGACGATCTCGACTGATGAACAGTCCAGTTGAGGGCCCCGACGGTTTCGGCGTCTTCAGAACGCAAAGCGTTCTGATGGGGCGCACGAGAGCAACTCTCGTGGCCGTCGGCCGGTCTGAGACGGCTCGTTGTACCGTGTTACTGGTGAGCGCTGCACCGTTCGAGCGATCACCAGTGCCCCACCAAAACAGACCGTATCAGTCGCCGCGTTTCCACGCGTCGACGACCGCCAGGAGGAGGTCGGAATCGATCACGCCCGCTCGCCAATCGCTGATCGCCTCGCGGAGCCCGTTCGTCTCGACGACGCCGGTTTCCTCGTCACGATAGTCGTCCACACTCGGTTCGGCTGACGGTTCGTCGCCAAACGCGCCGACCGTGGTGAACTCGGTAACGGTCCCCATCACGACCTGCCGATCGGTGTCGACGGTCGAACCCTCGACCTCGGACCAGCTCCCGTCGTCGTCTTTCCACAGCGAGAGTGTCTCCTCGTCGATGTCGCCGATCTCGACTGCACCGTAGTGGAGCTCGAGCTCGAGCCAGCCGTTCTCGTCGCTGACGTTCTCGAGTGCGACGTATTGGCCGAGACTCACTGTCTCACCGGGTGCATCGGCGGGTGATGATACGGGGACGATCTCGACGTTCTCTCCCTCGAAGGAAGCGGTCACGTCGTCCATCTCGAGCGCGTCGAACGCGACGTGGGCCTCCGACTCGAGTTCGGCGTCGGCCACGGAGTCGAGTCCGTGATCGGCCATCGATTCGGGTTCGACGTCGCCCATCGACTCGAGTCTGACGGCAACCGACGTGACGTTGGTGACAGACGAGTCGTCGACCGTTCCGTTCGACCCGACAGTCCAGATCCCAACGTCGCTGCCGTCGACGGCGGCGTTCGAGAGCGCGAACTCCCCGACGCCTTCAGCGGCGATTCCGATCTCGCTTCGGGGGACGTCCACGTTCGACAGCGTCGCGCCGTCGACCATCTGGAGTCCAACGCCTACGCTTTCCTCCGCATCCCCGACGGCGACGACCTCCTCGAGCGTCAGGTCGGTCGAGACGACGGCGAAGAATCCCGCGTCGTCTCCGATGGCGGTGGTGTTCGTCACCTCCACGCCGTGGGTGTCGACCGCGGCGAACCCAATTTCCGATCCGTCTGCGACGACGTCGTCGAAGGCGACGTCGGTGACGCCTTCGAGGCGGATTCCCGCGGCGTCGTTGCCGACCGCAGAAACGCCGTCGAAGGTGTTTCCAGCGCCGACACCGGATTCGGGAGGCTCGTCTGGGACGACCCCATCGTGTGAGACGATCTCGAGGCCGATTTCGTTCTGGAGGGCGGCCACGCCGGTGAACGCGTTCTGTGTCGAGTCCTCGAGTGAGATCCCAACGTCGTACCGGATTGCAATCACGTCGGACACGGTGAGTTCGTCGGCACCGAGGAGGTCGATACCGACGCTGCCCCCGGCGGGCGATACGTCCGGATCTGTCGTTCCGTCGGCGGAGACGAACTCGATCCCGCCGCCGGATACGTTCTCGAAGACGACGCCGCGTTCCCAGCCGGCGACCGAGACGGTTCGGACGGTGACGTTCTCGATACCGGCGTCGTCCCCGTTTGCGTGAATCGCAACTCCCCCGCTCGTCGCTCCCTCGTTGGTAATCGCGTTCTCACCGCCGTCGAGCACCACGTCGCTCACGGTGATCTCAATACAGGAGCCCTCACCGTCGGTCGTGAGGTTCTCCTCGAGTTCGTAGACGCCAGGTCCGTCGATCACTCGACAGTCTGAGACCGTGCTGGGATCGAGCACCTCGAACGACTCGATCCTGGTCGCCTCCTCGGCGTTGTCGGCAACGGCGGTCACGGTCGCCGCATAGGAGTCGGGTACGTCGATCGTGCCGACGTCGAAGGCCACGGTCGTGTTCGAACCCGCCCCGAGCGAACCGGCGTCGGCCGTCTCATCGAACACCGTACCCGTTGTGTCGCCGACGAGTTCGAGGCTGACCGCGAGGTCATCCGTGTCGACGCCAGCGGTCTCCTCGACCGGAATTTCGACGGTGCCGTAGTCGTCGTCCGCCTCACCATTGGGGAACTGGTCGGCGAAGTCGCCGATTTCGATTGCTGCATTCGACGGCGTAGCGAACGCCCCGAACGTCGAAAATTCCGTCACGTTCGCCGTCACCACCCCTCTCTCTGGGTCGACGCTCGAGTCTGCGATTGGCTCCCACTCGCCCTCATCCGCGTCGAACGTCCACAGCGAGAGCGTCTCGAAGTCGACGCCCTCCAGATCACCTGCCACGTAGCCGAGCTCGAGGTGCAACAGTTCACCCCTCTCGTCGCTCGTCGGTTCGGCCTCGAAATAGCGATCGATGGAGGTCTTGTTTTCTGGGGGCGTGGGGTCGGGTAGCGCTCCAGGATCGACGGGGTCGACGCGAACGTTGTGAGCTTCGAACGAGAGCGTCGTGTTCGCCGCCGTGGACGCGCCGATGTCGAGTCCCTCGGCGGAGGTCCGCTCTGAATCGTTTTCGACGACCAGCGCAGCCTCGTCGGTGTCGTGAATCGTCGTGTCGTCGAGGTCGGTATCGGTCGACCTGAACTGCGTCCCCATCGAAGTCTCGAAATCGGACACCAGCACGCCCACGCCGCCGCCGGTCACGACGTTCGAGGCCAGCGTCGTGTTGATTGCACCCTGGAGGTGGATGCCTGCATTCTCGTTACCGAGGAGCGTATTCTCCGAGAGAGTGGTATCGGTGGATTCGCGTCCCAAAATGATACCTTCGTTCTCGTTGGCCTGAATGGTGTTTCCGGTGACAGTGGTGTTCGCGGCTCCCGTGCGAATGCCGATACCGTCGTAGTTCGATTCGATAGTGTTGTTCTCCACGACGGTGTTTTCCGAAGAGCTTCGGACGTGAATTCCGAACTCGCCGTTTTCCGCGACGTAGTTGTCGCTCACGACCGCGTCGTCGCCTCCCACGTCGATGCCGATTCCAGAGCTGTTGATAGCGGTGTTGTTTACCACCGTGTTGGGCTCGTCGACCCGAATACCCCAGTCCGCGTGGTCTCTGGCGGTGTTGTGCTCGAGCGTGTTGCCCTCCCCGTCCCTGACGTAGATGCCACGCTCGTCCGTCGCCAAGCCCTGTTCGAGGTTTCCGACTGCAACGTTGTCACGGACGTCGTTGTGGTCGGAGCCCTCGTCGAAGTATAAGTCATTGCCCCGGGTGCGGAACTCGCCTTCAAATGCGTTCTCGGACGCCTGGTTCCCGTATACGTCGTTGTTCGAGGAGTCCTCGAATAAGAAGCCGTACTCTCCGTTCGCAACAGCCGTACTGTTCGTGACTGCACTGTCTTCGACACCGTCGAACGCTACGCCCGTATACCACCCCTCCACGGTGACGTTCGTGACGGTGACTCCCTCGACACCGGTGACCAGCACGCCAGAACCTGAGTCGTCACCCGAAACCGTGTGGTTGTTCCCGTCGAAGTGCACGTCGTCTGCGGTTATCTCGATACACGTCTCGGTGGCATTGATATCGGTGGTCAGTTCGTACTCACCGGGTTCGTCGATGACGGTACACTCGGTGATCTGCCCGTCGTCGACCTCCTCGATGGTCAACGTCCCGGTCTGGTTACTGTCGTCGCTGAAGATCCCGTGTTCGTACGTTCCAACGTCCAGGTCCTCAGATTCGATGTCGGCGAACTCGACAGATTCGGTTTCGTTGCCACCGAGTTCGACCGTCTGAGTGGCGGCTGTGGTGTGGTCGATGCGGAGTTCAACGACCTGTTCGTCGACTGCGCCTCCGGTGTTGGTAACGACCGCCGAGACGTCGACCGTTTCACCCTGCTCGACTGTCGCGTTATCGGGCTCGAGTTCGCTCACCTTGAAGAACGCGTCTTCCTCGAGCGGTGCGAGGAACGTCACCGCGTTCGCGAGGATACGGTCGCGATTGCTGGTCTCTTCCATGTAGAGGCCGTCAGTGATCGAGAGCAACACCTCGTGGCCGTCGTCGGTCACTCCCACTGCTGGCCCGTCGGTCTCCTCGCTCCCCTCACCAATCTCACCGAGTACGTCGCCGTCGTCGAATCCGTCGAACCACGTTCGGAATACTCCCTCTTCACTGAAGAGATCGATTGTCTCTCCGGCTTCACCAACGCCCTCGAACAGCGGGTGGTCCGTTGTGATCGTCAACTGGGCGTCGTCACCCCCGGCGTCGGAGACGGAGTCTGGGTCGTCGAACACCGCTGTACGCGTACTGATCGCACCGTCAAAATCAGCGTCCTCGAACGAGACCAGGCCCGTCTCCTCGTCGAGTTCGGCGTACAGCGCTTCCACCGCGTCGCTGTCCGGGTCCTGGCCGTAGTCGGCGACAACGATCACGTCGTAGTCGTCTGCCGCCGTAGAAGCGCTCGAGCCGAGGACCGCTTCGGGTAGAACGACGTCCAGCTGATACTCACCCGCGACGCCCGCGTCCTCGAGTCCGGGCTCGAGCGCGAACGCGATGACGTCTTCGGCGAACCACTCGTTGCTCGAGACGACGGCCACGTCCTTCGCCGCGTCCTTCTCGATCGTCACGAAATCCGTCGCCGCGTCGAACTCGCTTCTGACTTCGACGGTGACGTCCTGGCCGAAGTCGTCGTCGCCAGTGGGCCACTCGAGGGTGACGCTGCCGGTGTCACCGGGTGCGACCGAGACGTTCTGGCTGTCCGCGAGGGTGTCCGCCACGAAGTCACCGCTCTCATCGTAGAACAGTTCGACCGGCTCGTCGGCGGCGTCGTTGCCGAGGTTCTCGATCACGACCGCGACCGTCAGCGTCTCGCCGACGGTCACGGGTTCGTTCGTGTCCGTGATCTCGACGGTGTAGTACGGCTCGTCGAACTCGAACAGCCCGACCGTCAGGGGACTGAAGCCGATCTCGTCGTCGACATCGGCAGTGACGACACCTCGATCGGCGTCGACCTCGGCGTCAGGAACGAACTCCCACTCACCGCCGCCGTCGACCCAGAGTGTGAGCGCGTCGGCGTCGCCCTCGAGTGGATTGCCCGATTGGGAACCGAGCGCAAACGTTCGCGCTAAATTCGCCATCACCAGCTCTCCGCGATTCCGGGAGGGACGCTCATCAGCGCTGGCAACAGGGTGCGGGCCCCTGCCGAGGAGATTCGCCTCGAGGCTTATACGGCCGGCTCGCCGGATCGCCAGGCGTCGATGACGTCCCAGAGCAGGTCGGTGTCGATCTCCCCGCCCCGCCAGTCGTCGATCGCTCGGCGCAGTCCGTCGGTGTCGACGACGCCGTCGTCGTCCACGTAGTCGGCGAGGGTCGGTTCCGAGCCGACCGGCTCGCCGCTTCGCCAGGCGTCGATGACGTCGCGAAGCAGGTCGGTGTCGATCACCCCACCCCGCCAGTCGTCGATCGCCGCCCGCAGTCCGTCGGTGTCGACGACGCCGTCGTCGTTCACGTAGTCGGCGAGGTCCTGCTCGTCCTCGAGGACGACGAACGGCACCGTTCGCGTTTCCGCTTCGGCGTTGTCGGCGTCGGCAGTCACCGTCGCCGTGTACGTGTCGGGTGCGTCGATCACGCCCACGTCGAAGCCGAAGCCCTCGCCGTCGCCCTCGAGTTCGCGGTCGTCGACCGTCTCGTCGAAGACGACGCCCTCGTCGTCGCCGGCAATCTCGAGGGCGACCTCGAGTCCCTCGGTCTCGACGCCTGCGAGTTCCTCGACCGGAATCACGACGGTGCCGTAGTCGTGACCGGCCGTCGCGTCGGGGAACTCGGCTGCAAAGTCGCCCACCTCGAGGACGGCTTCTCCGGGGACGCCCGCCGCGAACAGGCCGACTGTCACGTCCTCGACGAGAGTGGCGGTGACGACCCGGCGGTCGGTGTCGACGGTGGACTCCTCGATTTCGTGCCACGCCTCGCCGTCGTGGGCCCACAACGAGAGCGTCTCCTCGTCGAGGCTCCCGAGCTCCGCTTCGGTGTAGTGGACCTCGAGGTCGAGCCAGCCGTCGGCTTCCAGCGGCTCGACGGCGACGTATCGGTCGAGGCTCACCACCCCATCCGGGCCGTCGGCCGGAGCCGTCGTCGGGAGGAAGGTGACTTCCTCACCCTCGGCGGAGACGACGTCGCCGTCTATCACCACGTCCTCGAACCGGACGTCGGCCTCGTCGTTGAACACGACTGCAGCGTATGTCACGTCGGTCAGGGTCGCGTTCTCGACCGCCCCATCAGACCGGTAGACGTTGAACCCCAGCGATCCACCGGTCATCGTGGCGTCCTCGAGGTGAAGGCCCGTCACGTCGACCAGGTGGATTCCGGTCAACCCCCCGTATACGTCGGCGTCAGAGACCGTGACGTCCTCGACCAGCTCGAGGGTGAGGCCGTTTCCGAACTCGTCGGTGGCCTCGGCGGAGACGTCCTCGAGGGTCGCGTCGCTGACGCCGCCGACGTAGAGCCCGGACGAGCCGACCGCGTCGGTGGCAGTCACCTCGAGGGCCTCGCCGTGGACGACCATGATGCCGTTGGACTCGCCGATCGCGACGGTTCGATTCATCGTCGTCCCCGTCGCTTCGTGGAGGTAGATGCCCTGACCGGCGCTGTCGGCCGCGGTCACCTCCTCGAAGGTGTTTCCGACGCCGGTGGTCCCCTCGGGATCTCGCTCACCGGGGAACTCGAGGCCGCCAGAGACGCCGATCTGCGTCCCCACGGTGACGAGATCGAAGACGTCGGTGTCGTTCGCCTCGATCATCGAGAGGCCCATCCTGACGTCGGTCACGTCGACCGCCGACACCTCGAGTCCCTCGGTCCCGCGCAGTTCGATCCCGACGGTTCCGAGTGTCGGGTCGCCATCGGCGTCGGGGGTGCCGTAGACGTCGACGAACTCGAGGCCGCCGCCGGTGACGTTCTCGAAGGCGACACCGGTCTCCCAGCCGTCGACGGTCAACTCGCGGACGGTGACGTTCTCGAGTCCCTCCGCGCCGCCGTCGACGGCGATGGCCGTCCGGTCGCCCGAGGCCGTCTCGTGGCTCAGCACGTGGTGGCCGCCCTCGAGGACGACGTCGCTCGCGGTGACCTCGAGACACCTCCCCTCATCGTCGGTCGTGAGGTTCCCCGCGAGTTCGTAGACGCCGGGGTCGTCGATCACCCGGCAGTCGGTGATCCCGTCTGGATCGACCAGTTCGAACGGCTCGCTCCGGATCGTCGGCTCGGCGTTCATCGCGTCGGCCGTCACTGTCGCCGTGTAGGTGTCCGCCTCGAGGATCGGCCCGACCTCGAACTCGACGGTTGCCTCCTCGCCGGTCAGTTCGAGCGTGTCGTTCGTCTCGACGAACGCCTCGCCCGTTTCGTCGCCGACGATCTCGAGGGTGACCTCGAGCCCCTCGGTCTCGACGCCTGCGAGTTCCTCGACCGGAATCTCGACGGGGGCGTAGTCGTGGCCGGCCGTCGCGTCGGGGAACTCGGCGGCGAAGTCGCCCACCTCGAGGACGGCCTCGTCCGGAGCGGTCGCCTCGACGGTCAGCGTCCCGGTCTGGTTTGCATCCTCGCTGAAGACGCCGAACTCGTAGGTGCCCGGCTCGAGTCCGGCTGGTTCGATCTCTGTGAACGCGACCGATTTGGTTTCACCACTCCCGAGCGAGACGGACTCGGTGGCGACGACGTCGCCGTCGACGCGGAGTTCGACCGGTTGCTCGCCAGCTTCCTCACCGATGTTGGTGACGGTCGCCGAGACGTCGAACGACTCGCCCGATTCGACCGTCAGGGCGTCGGGCTCGAGGTCGCTCACGTCGAAAACGGCCGGCTCTGGTGGTTCCTCGACGGTCAGCGTCCCGGTCTGGCTACTGTCGTCGCTGAAGACGCCGAACTCGTAGGAACCGGGCTCGAGGTCGGCCGTCGTCACGTCCGCGAACTCGACGAATTCGGTTTCGTCGCCGGCGAGTTCGACCGTCTGGGTGGCGACCGCACTGCCGTCGATGCGGAGTTCGACGACCTGTTCGTCGAGTTCCTCGCCGACGTTCGTGACGGACGCCGAGACGTCGAGCGTCTCACCCTGTGCGACCGTCGGGGCGTCGGGCTCGAGGTCACTCACCTCGAACTGGGCCGGTTCTGGTGGCTCCTCGACCGTGAACGTCACCGATCGGGTGGTTTCGTTCACGGTCTCTGCGTCGGCGGTCACCGTCGCGGTGTACTCGTCGGTGGCGTTCAGCTGACCGACCGCGAAGGTGAACTCGTTGTGGGCACCCCAGATTGTTTCGTCGTCGATCGTCTCTTCGAACACCACGCCTTCGGTGACACCGGCCACCTCGAGTGTGATCTCGAACCCGTCAATGACCTGGTCCATCGTTTCGTCGACGGTAATCGTGACGGTGGCGTAGTCGTGGCCGGGTTCGCCGTCGGGGAACTGGTCGGCGAAGTCCTCGATCTCGAGGATCGTCTCGTAGACGGTCACCTCGGTCGTGGCGGCGTCGTCTGCGGTCTCGACGGTCACCTCGGCGGTGTCGCCGTCGTTCCATTCCGTCTCCCACTCGAGGACGACCGACTCGTTCGACTCCCCACCCTCGAGGGTGACGTCCGTCGCGTCCCGTTCGGTTCCCTCGAAGTCGAGCAGCCCCACGGTCTGGGTGCCCGGCTGGTCCCCCGCGTTGGTCACGTTCGCCGTGACGGTCAGGACCGCACCCGGGTCCACCGGCTCGTTCGTCTCCTCGATCGAGACGAGGAACTCCGCCGGCGCCTCGACCGTCAGGGTACCCGTCAGTTCGTCGTCGCCGGCCGCGTCGGCGACCGACACCGCGTACTCCTCGGCCTCGAGGTCGCCCGTGACGTTCTCGAAGCCGACCGTCTCGGTCTCGTCGGCGGCGAGCTCGTCGGTCGTCGCGTTCGCCTCGAATGCGTCGCCGAGTTCGAGCTCGATGGTGAACGAGCCAGCGACGTCCCCGGCGTTGGTGACGTCGACACTCACGTTCGCCTCGTCGCCTTCGGTGATCGTCGCCGTCTCACCCGATTCCGCGATCTCGAGGTCACTCAGCGCGGCCGTCGCGGGCTCGAGCGTCTCGAACGTCTCGCTCCGGGTCGTCGGCTCGGCGTTCGTCGCGTCGGCCGTCACCGTCGCCGTGTAGGTGTCCGCCTCGTCGATCTCGCCGACGTCGAACTCGAGGGTGGCTCCTTCGCCAGCCAGCTCGAGCGTGTCGTTCGTCTCAGTGAACACCGTTCCCGTTTCGTCACCGACGATTTCGAGGGTGACCGCGAGGTCGATCGAACCCTCGCCGGCGGTCTCCTCGATCGGAATCTCGACGGTACCGTAGTCGTCGCCCGCCTCGCCGTCGGGGAACTGGTCGGCGAAGTCGCCGATCTCGAGGTCGGCGATCGGCGGCGTGGCGAACGCGCCGACCGTCGAACCATCCGTCACGTTCCCGATCACGACCCGTCGGTCGGCGTCGACGCTCGAGTCGGCAACCGGGCTCCACTCCTCGCCGTCGTGAGTCCACAGCGCGAGCGTCTCCTCGGCGGCGTCTTCCGGCAGGACGTCGGGGTCGTAGGAGAGTTCGAGGTCGCGCAGTTCGCCCGCGCCCGAGACGGTCACCTCGACGTACCGCTCGGCCGAGTAGGTTTCCACAGTGTTGTCCGTGGGCGCCTCGGCGGGGGTGTCGGTCGCCTCGACGACGACGTTCTCGCCCTCGAACGAGAGGGTGACGGGCTCGCCGACCGTCGCGTTCGCCGTCAGCGATTCGACGGTCGCGCCGGTCACGTCGCCCACCTCGAGCGCAGCCGAACTCGCGTCGTGCTCGACGGTGAGAGCAGCGACGGTCACGTTAGATTCGCTCCCGTCGTCGATGACGACGGCGGGCACACCGCCCGCGTCGGCCACCTCGAGCGCGTGATTGTCGCCGTCGAAGGCAACGTCAGACGCCGTGATCTCGAGGATCGTGCCGGGGCCCTCGAGGTCCGCGTGGAGACTGTACGTCCCCGATTCGTCGATCGTGATCGGTTCCTCGGCCGTGGCGGGAACGGCGCGGTCTTCCCAGGCGAGCGCCGGGTAGTCGTCGTCGACGAGCGTCCACGCCTCCTCGTACTCGAGGGGTGCGAAGACCGCCGGGGCGACGTCGACGAACTGGTCGGTCTCGAGGCCGGTCATGCCCTCGAGTTCGCCGCTTCCAATTCCCTCGTCCTGGCCGGTGGCGTCGACGTCCCAGTAGCCGTTGGTCATCTCGGGAGACGTCTGTGGGTTGCGACTGCCGACGAGCCCGCCACCGTCTTCGACCGCGCCGGTCGCGTAGACACCGGTTATCTCGCCCGAGGTAAAGTATCCGACGAAGCCGCCGGTACCGCCCCCGGAGACGGCTCCCTGCGCGTAGGAATTGTTCACGGAGCCACCGAACATGCGCCCGGCGAATCCACCGACCCGGTTACCAGTCGCGGTGACGTCGGCGGTCGCGACGGAGTCGGTCACCTCGCCGCCGTGCACCCGGCCGGCGAAGCCGCCAACCTCACTGTCGCCGGAGACGTCGCCGGTCGAGACGGAGTCGGTGACCGTGCCGGAGGACGCCACCGCGCCGACGAGGCCGCCGACTTCGTCGATGCCGGTGACGGTCCCGGTCGCGGTCAGTTGCGTCGCCTCACCACTGAAGACACGGCCAACGGCGCCGCCGACCCACCGGTCACCGGTCACGTCGACGTCCGCGGACACCGCCTTCGCGTCGGTGTTGCGAAGCACGCCGACGGCCCCGCCCGTTTGCGTCCCGCCGGAGGCCGTGCCGGCTGCGGAGACGTGCCGGAAGTCACCGTCCACCTCGCCGGCCACCACTCCGGTGTTCCGATCGCCGGTGACGTTCCCGGTCGCGGTCACGTTCGTGATCGAGCCGTCCACCTCGCCGGCTACCAACCCGGTGTTATCACCACCGGTGACGTTCCCGGTCACGGTCACGTTCGAGATCGAGCCCTCCTCGACGACTCCGACCAGCGCGCCGGTGTGTTCGTTGTCCTCAGCGTCGGGGTTGGACCAGACGTCGACGTCGAGCAGCGACACGTTGTGGATCTCGTGTCCAGCGCGTCCGTCGTCGAACACCGCGAACAGGCCGGTTGGTCCGTCACCGTCCGGGTCGTCGATGGTCAGTTCGGTGATCTCGTACCCGTTGCCGTCGAACGAGCCGGTGAAGGGCGCGTCCTCGTCCCCGATGGGCGCGAAGGCTGTGTGGTCGTTCATGTACGGCGAGCGCGCGGCGTCGATGTCGTTCGTCAGGACGTAGTGCGCGTCGAGTCCTGGCCCGTCCTCGTCGTCGCCGATGCACTGTAACTGATCCAGCGTCCCGACCTCGTAGGCACCCTCGTCGGTCTGCTCGAAGTCGATCTCGGCACAGTCTAGCGACGTCGGGTGTGGCATGCCGACCTCCCAGAACAGCGCCGGGTAGTCGTCGGGGTCGGTCTGGGTGGCCCAGAAGGCACCGAAGCTGACGTTCATGTGTTCTTCGGCCGCCGTGCCGACCATCGCCGTCGTCTCGAGGCCGGTCGTGCCCTCGGGGGTGTTGGAATCCCCGTCGAAGCCGTCGTTCCCGACAGCGTCGTCCTGGCCGGTCGCGTTGACGTCCCAGTAGACGTCGATGAACTCGACCTGGTTGCCGTCAGGGGTGAAATCGGCGACGCCGCCGCTCTCGTTCCCGGAGACGGGGCCCGCAGCATACGTGTTCTCGATGGTCGCGTCTACCACCCCGGAGACGATGCCCCCGCCATCGGAAGAAACCGTGACGGTAGCAGTGGTGTAGGAATCTCGAAGTTCAGACCCCTCGAACATTCTGGCAACCAGACCGCTGCTCTCTTGCTCTGCCTCGACGGATCCTGAAACCGACACCCACTCGACCGTCGCATCCTCTTTGAGAGCGTCGGCCAGTGGTGCATTGAATCGGGTTCCCGTAATGTCCACCTGTTCGAGACCGACAGCGGTGACAGTTCCATTGATCGTCGCAAACAGTCCCTGATGGCGCTCACTGCGGTCGATCGTCAGGTTCGAGATGACGTGGCCGTTCCCGTCGAACGTGCCCGTGAACCAATTGTCGCCCGTCCGGTCTTCACCGATCGGTTCGAAGCCCTCGCCGTCGTTCCAGTGGGCCGTGTCCGCGAGGTCGATGTCATTCATCAAGACGTAGTCGTCCTCGAGACTGCCGCTGGCGTTCTCGTGGCCGAGACACTGCAACTCCATCGGCGTCCGGATCTCGAGGAAGCCGTCGCTGGCCTCGGCGTACTCGATGGCGTGACACGCCAACTCGAGGGAGTCGGGCGTCGGGGGCGCTTCCAGGCCGACCATAGCAGGGTAGGGGTAAGACAGCGAGTCACCGTGCTCGACGGCCCAGTCGTCCTCGAAGTCGAGGTCCATCGCCTGCGTCGCGGAGACGCCAACCATGTCGGGCGTGTGGAGGCCGGTGACGCCCTGATCGTCTCGCTCGCCGATTCCGTCGTCCAGCCCGGTCGCGTCGACGTCCCAGTAGGCGTTTTCGATGTCGGGTGAAGCGGTTGCTCCACCGGCGACGCCGCCCGCGTAATACGAGTCGCTGTCACCGTAGTCCGACGGGAGGGTGATCTCGCCAGCGGCGTAGACGTCGTTGAGTGCTCCCCGAGAGGCGTCGTGGGCACCGATGAATCCGCCGATAGCCCACTGGTCGCCCGTGAGATCGACCACCGCGGCCGAGCGTTCGATGGTGCCATCCCCCATCGTCTGCATTGCGAATCCGCCCATCGACCCTTGCGCGGTGATGGTTCCGGTGACGTACGAGTCGGTGATCGTCCCCTCGTGCCGGCCGACGAAGCCGCCGACGTTCGTGTCCGCGGTGATGTCTACGTCCTCGAGTCCGACGCCGGTGATGGTCCCGTCGTTGCCGGTGTACTCGAACAGTCCACCGAGGTAGTTACCGTAGCCGTGTTCGGGCCGGTTCATCACGATGTTCGAGATGACGTGGCCGTCCCCGTCGAACGTACCGGTAAATGCGACGCCTTCGTCCTCATCTCCGATCGGGTCGAAGCCCTTCGCGTCGTGCCAGGCTGTGGCATCCGAGGCGTCGATGTCGTCGATCAGGACGTAGTTCGCGTCCAGGCCCGGCCCTTCCTCGTCGTCGCCGACGCACTGTAACTGCTCGAGCGTCCCGACCTCGTAATAGCCGTCGTCATTTTGCACGAAGTCGACCTCGCTGCAGTCCGGTGCCTGATACGCCGGCAGGTCGGCGGCCTCCCAGAACAGGATCGGGTAGTCGTCACCCTCCGGGAGGAACCATCGCGGCTCGGAGAGCAATTCCGTGTGCTCCTCGGCGTCTGCGCCGGTCAACTGCCAGGTCTCGAGACCGGTCGCGCCCTCAGGAGTAGTAGGTCCCTCGTTGTCCCCACCCACGTCTCCGACGGCGTGGTCCTGGCCGGTCGTGTTGACGTCCCAGTAGACGTTGGTGTACTCGGTATCGATGTCCAGGAAACCAACGACACCGCCGCTCTCGTTCCCGGAGATGGTACCCGCCGCGTAGGTGTTCTCGATGGTGACCTCGTCATCGGACGATGACTCCAGCATACCCGCGGCAACGCCTCCCGCCCAGTTGTTGTGGGCCGTGACGTCCACGGTGGAGGACGAATCACGCACCTCGGTGTCCGGGTACATGACGGCAACCAGGCCACCCACCTGTCGATTTGCCTCGACGGACCCCGAAGCCGACACGCCGTGGACCGCACCCCCTTCCTCGAGCACACCGACCAGCCCAGCAGTATTGCTCGAGCCTCCTGCAATGGCTACCTGTTCGAGTCCCACGTCGGAGATGGTACCGTTAGCCGCCACAAAGAGTGCGTTGAACTGACCGGTCCTGTCGATCGTCAGGTTCGAAATGGTGTGACCGTCGCCGTCGAACGTCCCCGTGAACGACTGGTCGTCTTCGCCTGGCTCTGCCCGGACACCGATCGGATCGAAGCCCTCGCCGTCGTTCCAGTGGGCCGTATCCGCGAGGTCGATGTCGTTCGTCAGGAGGTAGTCGTCATCGTAACTGGCACTCGAGTCCTCGTGGCCGATACACTGCAGCTCGATCGGGGTTCCGACCTCGAGGAGGACCTCGTACCCAAAGTCGCGGCTGCGATCGCGCTCGGTGTACTCGACGTCGGCACACACGGGTGCTCCTATCGTCTCGGGAGTCGGGGGCGCTTTCGGTTCGGTCGCGGCAGGGTACGGGTAGGACAGGGTGTCGTCGTGCTCGACGGCCCACTCGTCCTCGAAGTCGAACTCGAGTTCGTAGGTCGCGGTGACGCCGACCATTGCGGGCGTGTGGAGGCCTGTGACGCCCTCGTCGTCATCGTCTCCGATTCCCTCGTCTACGCCCGTGGCAGCGACGTCCCAGTAGGCGTTTTCGACGGTGCCACCCGAATGCCACCCGATGAGTCCGCCCGCATAGTCTTCATCGTCGTCGCCGAAGTCATCCGGGAGATCGATCTCGCCAACCGCGTAGACGTCGCTGACTGTCCCACTGGAGTGACCCGCGAGGAACCCACCGTTCACTAGCCCATCAGTCTCGATGTCGACCGCCGCGAACGATCGTTCGAAGACAGCATCCTGCCCACTCGTCTCAAAACCGAACCCGCCAACGTCCTGTTCGGCAACGAGTTCCCCGGTGACGTACGAATCGGTGATCGTTCCCTCGTTTGTCCCGACGAATCCGCCGGCGGCTGCTTCCGCCGTCACGCTGACGTTCTCGAGACCAACACGGGTAATGTTCCCTTCGGTGTATTCGAACAGTCCACCCACAGAGAAGCCGTCTGGCTGGTTCACGGTGAGGTCCGAGATCACGTGACCGTCGCCGTCGAACGTTCCCGTGAACAGTTCGGGGTCTTCGCCGGATCCTGGCTCTCCCCTAAAACCAATCGGCTCGAAGCCCGCCCCGTCGTTCCAGGCCGAGGTCGCCGAGGCGTCGATGTCGTTCGTCAACACGTAGTCCGCGTCGAGTCCCGGCCCCTCCTCATCGTCGCCGACACACTGTAACTGCTCGAGCGTCCCGACCTCGTAATAGCCGTCGTCGTTTGCCTCGAACTCAACGTCGCTGCAGTCCGGCGCCTGATACGCCGGCAGGTCCGCGGCCTCCCAGAACAGGATCGGGTAGTCGTCACCCTCCGGGAGGAACCATTGCGGATGGGACAGCAAGGCCATGTGTTCCTCGGCGTCAGTGCCGGTCATCTGCCAGGTCTCGAGGCCGGTTCCGCCGTCGGAGTAGGTGATGCCCGAGGCCGTTTCGTCCCAGTAGCTGTCGACGATCGGTTCGGCGCTCTCGTCGGTCGCGACGAGGCCGCCGACGGTCCCGGTACCGTCGACCACGCCCGTCGCGTAGGAGGCCGTGATGACCGGGTCCCGCTGGTCGAAGTTCTCCCCGACGAGCCCGCCGACGTTCTCTTCACCCGTGACGGCACCGGTCGCGTACGAGGCCGAAATCTCCCCGTTGTTCACCCCGACGAGGCCACCGACCGTCTCCACGCCAGTGACGTCGCCCTCGGCGCCGGACGCGAAGACGGTGCCCTCCTCGCCGGTGACTGTTCCGACGAGCCCACCGGCGCGCTGGCCCGACTCGGCCGTCACCGTCGCGTTCGCGACCGAGGCCGTGACGGTGCCGGTGCCGTCGAGACGGCCAACGATCCCGCCGACCTGCGTGCCGTAGTCGGCGCCGGTGTCGTGGCCGGTCGCCACCACCGATCCCGTCACGGTCGCGTCCTCGACGTACCCGGCGCTCATCCCGGCCAGCCCGCCGACGTGCTCGCCGCCGGTGACGTCGGCGTCCTCGAGGGTGAGGTCGGTCACCGTGGCGCCGGTCCCGACGAGTCCGAACAGGCCGACGTTCTCGTCGTCGGGCCGGTCGATCGCGAGCCCCGAGATGGTGTGGCCGTCGCCGTCGAAGGTCCCGACGAAGCCCTCGTCCGTCGACTCGCCGACGGAGCCGAGGGTCGACGCGCCGATCGGCTCGAAGCCCGCCCCGTCGTTCCACCCCGCCGTCGCCGAGGCGTCGATGTCGTTCGTCAGGACGTAGTCCGCATCGAGGCCCGGCCCGTCCGCGTCGTCGCCGACACACTGTAACTGCTCGAGCGTCCCGACCTCGTAATACCCCTCGCTGTTCTGGTCGAGGTCGACCTCGCTACAGTCCGGTGCATCCGTCTCGGCGGCGACACCCCCGGTTGCCACCAGAAGCACTCCCCCAAGTCCCACGATGCAGATGAATAGCCACCGAGCCACGTGACCCGACGGAAACCGATCTGACTGATTCATGTACGGGGAATCGCCCGCCATCCCTTCAATCTTTTCATATCTGAAATCAAGAAATAAATTCTGCTCATCGAGTGAGTGGAACGCAGAACGTGAGAACACCAGCGGAAGGATTATTTACATCAATTAGCAACATAAACGTAATATGGCCGAGGGATCGGGGATCTCGCTCACCGAAACGGCGCTCGAACACCACGACGTGCTCTCCCTTCTCGAGGCCGCTGGGCCACTCCCCAGCCGTGCTCTCGAGGACGACCTCGACTGCTCGCTGGCGACGGCCAACCGCTACCTCGGGACGCTTCGCGAGCGCGGACTCGTCGAGAAAGACGGGACGGCGTACGCCCTCACGGCGCTGGGGGAAGCCGTGTTGCGGACGGTCGAGACGGCTGCCCGCCAGGTCGCCGTCCTCGAGACGATCGCCGACTCACCGTTTCTCTCGAACGTGGCGGACGCACCGAAGCCGTTCGACGTCCGCTGGCTCGCCGATGCGACCGTGATCCGATCGACGGCGACAGATCCGTACCGCCTGTACGACCGATACGTCGAGGTCTTCGAGGACGCATCACGCCTTCGAGCGCTCCGAAACGAGGGTGTCATCCCTCCGGGCGTGCTCGAAGCGATGACGCCCAAACTGCTCGATCCCGCGTTCGACGCCGAAGGGATCTGGTCTCGAGCGTCGGCCGAGCGGTTCATGCAGGTGCATCCGACAATCCACGAACTCAGACGAGAGAATCCCGAACTCGGGGTGTACATCTCTGGGGACCCGATCCCCATCGATTTCAGCCTGTTCGACACCTGCCTCGTATTTCTTTCGTACGACCAGCGGACCGGCCATCCCACCCGCTACGTCGAAACGGACGACGAGAGCGCGATGGGGTGGGCGGCGGACGTGTTCGCCCACTACCGCGAGCGCTCGAAGACGGTTCCCGACGTGTTCGAGGAGTTCGAGTACTGACCGACCATGGGCGGTGAACATTCATACTGCGTTCACACCGTGTGCACTGTATGAATAGTGATCGAGGGGCCACACTCGTCGCAGCCGTCGTCGAACACCGCGACGTCCTCTCGAGTCTCGAGTCCGACGGCCCGCTTTCGAGTCGCGACCTCGAGGACGGCCTCGAGTACTCGCGAGCGACGGTCAACCGCCGGCTCGCCGACCTTCGAAGCGAGGGGCTCGTCGAGGCGCGAGACGGCCGCTACGAGCTGACCGAGTTCGGAACCGTCGTCCTGAACGAGGCCGACGCAGCCTTCCGGCGGCTGGGCGTCGTCGACGTGCTCGCGTCCTCCACGTTGCTCGAGCGCCTGGGTGAGCTGCCACTCGAGTTCGACCTCGCCTGGCTCGAGGAGGCGACCGTGGTGACGGCGTCGCTCGAGGACCCCTACCGAATGCACGATCGCTACCTCGACCACTGGGACAGTACGGAGCGCGTAACGGGTGCCCGAAGTATCAGCGTGGTTCCCCCGAACGTCGTCGAGCAGCTCAAACCGAAACTCCGCGGTGAAACCGAGGTGGACAGTATCTGGACTCCACGAGCAGTGACGGAGTACTTCGAGCGATATCCGGAGCTGAAGTCGATGTGGCTGGACGCACCGAACGCACAGCTACGCATCACTCGTGAACCGATCCCCGTCCAGTTCGCGACCTTCGATCACCGACTCGCGTTCATCGTCCACGACGACAAGACCGGCCACCCGTGCACACTGGTGGATACGGCCAACCCCGGGGCGCTCGAGTGGGGCCACGACCTCTATGCGTATTATCGCGAGCGGTCCCAGCCACTGAGCGCCTGGCTCGCCACGACTGTACACGCGATCTAAGCGCATCGGACTCGTAAGCTGGGCAGCTACGAGAGGCGGCCGGCCAGTTCCTCGCCGCGTTCAGCGACGACGCACGCGATCGCCCATGGTCTTCCGGAGGTCGATCAGAGGAGCTGTCGACACTCTCCGAGTGGCGGAAACCAGAGCGTCTCGTCGCCGCTTTCGTCCCTGACCGCCGGGTAGAACGCGTCGGGGTCGCTCACGAGCGGGGAGAGGAAGTCCCGGCCGGACAGCCCGTTGACGGTCGAGCCGGGCGCGAGCCGGGTGAACGCCGGGAGGACGAGGACGTCCGTCCCCCGATAGCAGTCGGGTCCGTAGAGCAGGCAGGGTAGCTTCCGGCCGTCGACCGACAGCGCCGGGTGGTCGTGACCGATCACGTACCGCTGCGCCCCGAGGGTCGGTTCATCGTGGCCGTGCAGCACGACCGTCCCGTCGTCGAGGCGGTACTCGTCGGCCGTCTCGCCGTCGAAGGCGGCCTCGAGCATCGCGTCGTGGTTGCCGGGCGTGACGACGAGCGCGGTGCCAGCGTCGTCGACAGCGCGCTCGAGGTCGGCGACCGCGTCCTCGACGCCGCGCGGGAGGGACGAGAACGAGTGCAACAGGTCGCCCGCGACGACGACCGTTCCGGGGTCGAGGCGCTCGAGGAGGGACTCGAGTCGGGAGACGACGTCGGCGGTCGCCGAGAGTGGCGCGTCGACGGCAGACGTGACGGCCCGTCCGAGGTGGAGGTCGGCGAGCACGAGCGCCTCGGCGTCGGGGAGGTAGAGGGCCCGGTCGACGAACGAGAACGGGACGTCGACGGCGGCCATCTCAGCTCTCGGAATCGTCGCCAGCGGGGTCGTCGGCGCCACTCGCGCCGGAATCGGCACCACCGTCTGCGCGCATCGGCTGGCCGATGGCGCCCTCGAGGTCGTACTCGTTGCCGGTGACGATAAACAGCACGTCCTCTAAGATCGCGAGCACCTCGGGGAGGATGCGGACGACGAGGTAGGTGATGCCGACCAGCGCGAAGATCGACAGCACCTGGGCGATGAAGTTGTGGGCGACGAGGAACGAGGTGCGACTCTCGGGCTCGCCCATCAGGTCGGACACGATATAGATCAGCGGCTCGTACTGGAACCAGCCCCACGGCGAGGCGAGGCCGATGAAGACGTTCCGGAGCAGGTTGAGGAACCAGATGACCCCGATCGCGAGGACGAACGCCGCGACCTTCCGCCGGAGCGGAGCCCGGACGGCGGCGATGAGGCCGCCGAAGATGGCCATGCTCCCGAGGCCGGTACAGGCCAGCACGATGTAGGTCGTCCGGCCGGTGACGGTCTCGTCGGGGTCGAAGTTAAACCGGCTCACGTAGCCGTCGGGGCCCTCGTTGAGGCCGGGGCTGTGTCCGACCAGCTCCATGCCCCAGTGGGCCTGTCTGGCGGTCGTCTCGATCAGCCACTGGCGGACGAACGGGATCGTTTCCGCGGGCAGGTAGATGATTCCCATGATCGCGACCGCCTTCGTGAGCAAGAGCAGCGAGTCCCGGCCCTGGTAGAGCAGGTAGCCCGTGTACGCACACAGCGGCAGCGCGGCGAGCGCCAGCACCGTCTGGAGCGGGCTCCGGGCGTCGTAGTAGTAGTACGGCACCATCGTGAGCCAGAACGCGCCAAAGAGCACCCACGCGGCCGCGCCGACGTATCGCGCGCCGTCGGCCACGTCGTACCACCGCAGGGCGAGCGCGACGACGAACGCGCCGATCGCGACCCACGCCAGCAGGTCGGTGAGCTCGAGGCCGGCCGCGAACGCCGGCGTCGACTGGATCGCAAGGGGAGGCGAGAGAGTCGTCACCTCGAGGGAGGGAGAGGCGAGCGAAGCGGGGGGCGAAGGCGGGGTCGCCATTGTTCACCTCGAGTGCACGTCGCCTCGAGCTATCAACCTGACGCCTTCGCAGAGTGTCACCCGAGAGATACGACGAGCGGGCGAGCCGGCTCAGTCGTCCTCGAGCAGGTCCCGCGAGGAGTTCATCACCACGAGCAGGCTGCTCGTGGTCATCGCGAGGGCGGCGAACAGCGGGTTGAGCAGGCCGGTGATCGCGAGTGGAATGGCGACGCCGTTGTAGAAGAAGGCCCAGCCGATGTTCTGTTTGACGCGCTCGCCCGCGGCGGCCGAGAGGTCGAAGATCGTCTCGAGCGCCTCGAGGTCGTCGTCGACGATGGCGACGTCGGCGGCGTCGGCGGCCAGCGCCGTGCCGCCCCCCATCGCGATGCCGAGGTCGGCCCGGGCGAGCGCGGGCGCGTCGTTGGTCCCGTCGCCGACCATGACGGTTCCCCCGATGGCCTGGAAGCGGGCGACCGTCTCGGCTTTCCCTTCGGGCGGAACGTCGGCGAAGACGTGGGCGACGCCGGGGTGCTCCTCGAAGAACGCGGCCGCCCGCGGGTCGTCGCCGGTGAGCAACACGACCTCGACGCCCCGCTCGGCCAGCCGGGTGACGAGGTCGTCCCAGCCCTCCCGCGGTTCGTCGCCGACGATCACGACCCCCTCAGCACGCCCGTCCCGGCCGACGGCGACCGGGACGCGTCCGAAGACGCGGTTCTCGTCGATGGTCGCCGCGACGTCGTCGGGGATCGTCCAGCCGCGTTCCTCGAAGAGGTCGGGGTGACCGACCAGGTACGCGGTGCCCTCGACCTCGCCGCCGACGCCGGTGGCGTAGCTGGCGAAGTGCTGGACGCGGCGATCCTCGCGGTCGTTTCCATCCGGGGCGTCGCCGGCGACGTCACCGCGTTCGTCGACCACGCCGCCGTCGGCAACCGCCGCGTCCCCGACTTCGTCGCCCCCGTCGCCGAACTCGGCGGCGATCGCCTCGGCGATGGGGTGGGCGGAGCGACGCTCGAGGGCGGCCGCCCCCGCGAAGAGCTCCGCGGAGCCGTCGGCGTCGACGACGCGCATCTCGCCGGTCGTGATCGTCCCCGTCTTGTCGAAGATCACGGTGTCGACCTCGCGGAGCCGCTCGAAGACGGTCTCGTCGAAGACGACGATGCCGCGCTCGAGCGCTTCCTTGACGCCGGAGGCGACCGCGAGCGGCGTCGCCAGTCCGACCGAACAGGGACAGGAGACGATCAACACGGTGAGGCCGACGAGCAACGCGACGCCGACGTCGCCCGTGAGCAGCAGGTACGCCGCCGTGACGACGGTCGCGAGCACGAGCACCAGCGGGACGAAGATCGTCGCGATCTTGTCGGCGAGCCCCTGGATGCCGTGAGACGAACTCTGGAGGTCCCAGACCATGTCGGTGATGCGCTCGACGCTGCTGCCGGCGTCGTCACCGACCTCGACGACGGCGGCGCCGTCCTGCACGAGCGAGCCGCCGACCACCCGGTCGCCCGGATGTTTCGTGACCGGCAAGGACTCGCCGGTCACGACGGCCTCGTCGATCGTCGCGTCGCCGTCGGCCACGACGCCGTCGACGGGGACGCGCTCGCCCGCCCGGACGAGCACCTCGTCGCCGGGCTCGAGGTCGTCGACGTCGACCTCGGTCGTCGAGCCGTCGGCGGTCGACAGGTGGGCGGTCTCGACCCTCGAGGTCGTCAGATCCGTGAGCCGGTCCATCGCGTCCCGTTTGACGGTGCCCTTGTAGTAGCGGCCGACGGTGACGACGACGATGATCGCGACGGTGACGTCGAAGTAGATGTGGGTGCCGCCGACGACGACCACGACCCAGCTGTAGGCGTACGCCGAGAGCGCCGCGATACTCACGAGGAGGTCCATGTTCGGTGAGCGAGTCTTCAGGCTCACGTAGGCCCCCTGGAGGATCGGGCCGCCCGTTATCAGGAGGACGAGCGTCGTCGGGACGGCAACGATGAGAAAGAAGTAGGTGGCCGTGGGGCTCGCGATCGCGTCGGAGATCAACTGGGCCGTTCGATCGTCGTAGAACAGCCCGCCGAAGTACGTCGGGTAGATGACCGCGACGTACTGGAACATCACCATCATCCCGAAGAGGATACCGACGACGATCCGCCCGAGGATGCGGTCCTCGGCACGCCGTTCGGCGAGCGGATCGTCCCGACGGTACGCCCGGTAGCCCAGCCCGCTGAGTCCCTCGAGGAGGTCGTCCTCGGTCACCCGTTCGGGGTCGTGGTCGACGCGGACGGTGTCGGTGATGTAGCTCGCCCGCGTCGTCGCGATGGCGTCGTCGTCGACCGCGGCCGACTCGATGAACACCTCACACGTCGGGCAGTGCATGCCGTCGACGTGCAAGAACGTCGTCTCGTAGTCCTCGGGCCGTTCGTACTCGTCGCCGTCCTCGAGCTCCTCTCGAGCGTCCTCGAGGGAGACGTCGGCCGTCTCGACGTCGTCCCGGTCGGCGAGCGTCTCGTACACCTCCTTGCAGCCGGTACAGCAGAACGCGTCGCCGTCGGCGTTCTCGACGGGTTTTTTCGGCAGCGGGAGGTCACAGAGGGTACACCCGTCGTCAGCGGCCATGGCTCACCTCCGTCGAACCCGCTGTCAGCGCGCGTCGGCGCCGGCCAGCGCGGCTCCACTTCCGGCGACCGTACTGTCGGCACCGGCCCGACCGAGCGCGGCTCGATCGGAGGGCAGTCGCCGACTCGGTGGCGTTCGTGGTCATCGGTGATTCGGGTGCAGTCGTCGCGGCTCGACCTGGCGACGATTGGTGTAGTACTCGAACCGTTATTCGTCGACGCGTTCCGATAACGGTTCTGGTTCGACGTGTGACCAGTCACGGGCCGGTACGTGTACCCAGTCACGAGCCGGTACCCGAGTCGGGCGATCCGCGGCCGTCGCCCGAGCGGCTTCGATACAGCTTAGCATCGGCGCATCCTACCTCGAGCGAGTATGAACCAGCAGGCGTTCGTGAAACTCGCGATCGTGGCGTTCGGGCTGGTCATCCTGAGCTTCTTCGTCCTCGGCTTCTCGCGGACTGTGTTCGACTTTCGGACCGCCCAGCTCCTGGCGGCGCCGATCGGATTCGCCGGCTTTGGACTCGCGATCTTCCTGTTCGTCAGGGCCACGCTTTCGGCGGCTGGCGTGTGGACGATCGATCCCGAGTGACCGCCGCGATCGGGAGTGTTATAGTAACCGTTGAACGTCATTGCACACCCGGTCACGACCATCGGCGGTCAGCCTCGTCGAGGAGGCCGAGGCTGACCGCTCGGCTGTGACCGGGTGTAAATCGTTGCAACGAATACTATATCCCCCAGCACCGAATTGCCTCGAGCGAATGGGACTCATCGGCCGAGACGTCGAGGGACTGATCGCCTGGGGTAGCCCGACGAGCGACGACGGGCCGAGGGGCGTCGAAACCCGCGCGAAGACCTGGGTGGGCGTGACGCGACGCCGTCGGTGATCGCGGATGCGCGCCGTTTCCCTCCTCCCCGGTCTCGCCCTGCTCGTCGCCGGCGCGATCGTCGCGCGGACGCTCGCGCCGATCGTCGGCGTGCACCACCTGCTGCTGGCGATCGCGATCGGATTCGTCGTGGCGAACGCCTCCGGCGTTCCGGCGGTCGCCGCCTCGGGCGTGGACACCCACTCGCGCTGGCTGGCCGCCGGGATCGTCCTCATGGGCGCGTCGGTGACGCTCGAGACGCTGCTCGAGGCCGGCGGCGTCGTGCTCGCCGTCGTGCTCGGGGTCTGTGGGTTCACCCTGCTCGTCGTCGAGGGGCTCGCCCGAAACGTCTTCGGCCTGAACGACCGCCTCGGATCGCTGCTCGCGGCCGGCGCGAGCATCTGTGGCGTCTCGGCGGTCGTCGCAGTCGCGGGGGCGGTGGACGCGCGCCAGGAGCAGATCGCCTACGCCGCAGCGACGGTCCTGCTGTTCGACGCGATCACGATCGTCGTCTTTCCGATCGTCGGCGACCTGCTGGGGCTATCCGGAATGGTCTTCGGCATCTGGGCCGGAGTCAGCATGTTCTCGACAGGGCCGGTCGTCGCGGTCGGGTTCGCCCACTCGGAGGTCGCCGGCCAGTGGGCGACGGTGACGAAACTGGCGCGTAACGCCCTGATCGGCGTGGTCGTCGTCGGCTACGCGACCTACTACGCACGGACGAACGCGGCGGGGCAGGGGCCGCCGTCGATCCGAACGCTCTGGGAGGGGTTCCCGACGTTCGTCCTCGGCTTTCTCGTGTTCGTGCTCGCTGCGAGCGTCGGGGTGTTCTCGCCGGCCCAGCACGCGGCGATCGAGCGGGCATACGACTGGCTGTTCTTGCTGGCGTTCGTCGGCCTCGGGACGGAGATTCGACTCGCCGCGCTTCGTCGCACGGGATTGACGCCCGCGCTGGTCGTCCTGCTCGCGCTGGCGCTCGTCAGCACGCTCTCGCTCGCGGTGTTGACGGTCCTGTTCTGAGGATCCCGGGCGGCTCTGCGATCCGATCCACAGCGGTGTGCGAAACAAAACCGTTTTTCGCGGCCCACTCGAATTTCGGCCCATGAGCGTAGACGTACGGGAGATCGGCGACCTCGGGCCCGACGAACGGGTCGCCTTCTTCGAACGCGACGCCGGCATCGACGCGGTCAGAGAGGACGTCCGCGAGATCGTCGGTCGCGTTCGCGAGGAAGGCGACGTCGCCGTCCGGGAGTTCTGCCGCGAGTTCGACGGCGTCGAGGTGGGCAACCTCGAGATCACCGACCAGTGCGAGCGGGCCTTCGACGACCTCGATTCGGACCTCCGCGAGGCGATCGAGACGGCCGCGGCGAACGTTCGGGAATTTCACGAGGCCCAGCTTCCCGAAGACTGGCGCGAGGCGTTCGGCGAGGGACGGGAGCTGGGGCGACGATTCCGCCCGATCGATCGCGTCGGCGTCTACGTCCCCGGGGGAACTGCGGCGTACCCCTCGAGTGCGATCATGGGCGTCGTGCCGGCGGTCGTTGCGGGCGTCGAGCACGTCTCGGTCGTGACGCCGCCCGCCGACGAGCTCAATCCGGCCACGCTGGCGGCGATCCACGTCGCCGGCGCGGACGCGGTGTACAGCGTCGGCGGTGCGCAGGCGATCGCCGCGCTCGCGTACGGCACGGAGTCGATCACCCGGGTCCAGAAGATCGTCGGGCCGGGCAACCGGTGGGTGACGGCGGCGAAAGCCGACGTTCGGGGCGACGTCGAGATCGACATGCTGGCCGGCCCGAGCGAGGTCGTCGTGGTGGCCGACGAGACGGCCGATCCCGAGTTCGTCGCCGCGGAACTGGTCGCCCAGGCCGAACACGACCCCAACGCGTCGGTCGTCGCCGTCACCGACGACGCCGACCTCGCCGAAGCGACGGCCGACGCCGTCGACCGACAGGCGGGCGAGCGCGAACGCGAGGACGTCATCCGCGAAGCACTCACAAACGACGCCAGCGGTGTCCTGCTCGCGCGGTCGATGAGCGAGGCGATCCTCTTCACCGAGGAGTACGCCCCAGAGCACCTCTCGATTATGGCCGCCGACGAGGAGGCGATCCTCGAGCGAATCGACAGCGCCGGTAGCGTCTTTCTCGGTCCGTACACGCCCGTCGCCGCGGGCGATTACGCCAGCGGGACGAACCACGTGCTCCCGACCAACGGCGGCGCGCGCGTCACCGGCGGCCTCTCCGTCGAGACGTTCCTCCGCTCGACCACCGTCCAGCGGCTCTCCGAGGACGGCCTCGGCGACCTCGCCGACACGATCACGACGCTCGCCGAGGCCGAAGGGCTCGAGGCCCACGCCGAGAGCGTCCGGACGCGTCTCGAGTGAGCACCCCCCACAGTTCCGTCGTTTCCGTCGTCTCGTCTGGCTCGCCCGTCCCAAACGTCCCGAACGGTTCTCGGCTCCGCGTCGGTGGGCTGGCGATGCCAACCACTTTGTCCGGCCGACGCGAACTGGCTCCCATGTCTGAGCTTGAACCAGACGTGCTCCTGCCCAGCGACCGAATGCGCAGCCAGGCACTCGAGGGCGACGTCACCCAGATCCACCGCGGCCAGCAGTACGCCGACGAGGGCGACACGTTCACCATCGAGGGAACGACGTTCGAGGTCGTCGAGGTGACCGAGCGCACGCTCGGCGACGTGACCGACGAGGACGTCCAGGCCGAAGGCATGGCCGACCTCGAGGAGTACCGGGCTGTCCTCGAGCGCGCCCACGACCACTTCGAGTGGGACGACGACTCCGAGGTGGTCTTACACCGCTTCGAGCGACGGTAGCCGAGGCGCCAGCCACGACACACCGGCTCGACGATGACGAGGCGATTCCCGCCAGGCCCACCTGGGCATCGTCGCTGCTCGAGTGTGTCACACACCGAGTGAACAGATTCACATACAGTATACTGTACGGAGAGGCATTCACTGGTACAGTTCGTAGTGATCGAGTGCTCGTTCGAAGAGGGCTGGTATAAACGATCTGGAGCACAAATTCGTCCGATCCGCGTCTGGACGCCGATCTACATTCAATTCGAGGTGGCTCAGCCGTCCTTGAGCCAGATACCGGCTCGGTAGCAATTTTTTCACCTTGTGACACCGAATATCAACCAATCATACAAACCATCTAGTTGCCGATCTATCTGCATAACTAACTTAAGTTAGACATGTCTTCGAGAGAGACACTGTCGTTCCGAGTCGTCGACCCATGTGGCCGTCGGCAACGCTCATCGACAGGCGATTCTCATCGGCAGGCGATTCGAATCCATTGTGCGAGAGGTAGACACACTATTACAACAATAGGATTGTAACGAAATCGAGTACGGAGGCCGTTCGCAGCAGGCGAACGAGGGTGAGAGAACCGGCGACCGCACGAGCGTCCTGGCTCGCCAGCTAACGGCCAGGTGCTGGGTACGACCGGGACGTATCGCACTCGGTCGCCGGCATTGCACGCTCGCTCGTGACCCAGCGGCCAGCAGCGTCCGTGCTGGCCGCTCGAGTGCACAGTGAGTACCTCGTTTCCAGGAGTATTGTCGCCGTCGGTGCTGTGCCGTCGGCGAAAAACGCCGTTTTCCGCTGGCGAACGCTACACGTGGGCCATGTTGATCTCGATCTCGTTGGCGATGCCGAGCAGCAGGTTGGGCACCTCCTCGTCGAAGCGGTTCCCGCGGAGTCGCTTGGCCGGCGCCGAGAGACTCAGCGAGCCGATCGCAACGTCTCGCTCGTTGGTGATCGGAACGCCGACGGCGTGGAGGCCGGGGATCGACTCCTCGCGGTTCTGTGCGAACCCTCGCTCGCGGATCTCCGCGAGTTCGTTCCGGAGCTCGTCGGGATCGGTGATGGTGTCTTCGGTGCGGGCGGGGAGCCCGTAGCGGTCGACGATTTCGTCGATCCGTTCTTCGGGGAGGTACGCGAGGATCGCCTTCCCCGCGGCGAGCTGGTGGAGGTAGTTGAGCTGGCCGGTCCGGGCGTACGTCCGCACCGATCGCTTCCCCGAGGCCACGTAGAGGTGGATTCCCCGGCCGTGTTCCTCGGCGAGGATCCAGACTTTCTCCCCCGTCTGCTCGGCGAGTTCGTCGACCTTCGGCCGGCCGACCTGGTAGAGGGTGTCCTGCTCTCGAGCGTAGTTGCCGAGATCGAGAAACCGGAGCGCGACGTGAAACGTATCGCCGTCGCGAGTGACGTATCCCGCCGCGTACAACGTCGCGAGGTGGCTGTGAACGGTGCTCTTCGCCAGGTCGAGCGCCGACGCCAGCTCCGAGACGCCGGCACCGTCGGCCTCCTTCAGGTGTTCGACGATCTCGAACGCCGTCTCGACCGACTGGATCGTGCGTGCGTCCTCGTTCATCGTCAATACACAGGAATAGCGATCATTTAGGTGTTTTGAAGAGCCGAACGACGCCGACTGCGCGAACGAACCCGATCGGCGCGGCGGCCGTCGAGTCGACAGTTCAGAGCGACTCGCCGCCGACGAACAGCCGGCAGCCAGCCTCACGGGCCTCGGCGTAGCCGTCGTAGTACTCCATCAGCTGGAAGAGGACACCCGTCGGGTTCGTCGGCGAGACGAACGCCTCCCCCCAGTGCTCGAACTCCTGGTGACCGGTGATGTGGACGTCTCTGGCCTCGAGCGCCTCGATCGCCGCGTCGAGGTCGGCCACCTCGAGCGTGACGTGGTGGAGGCCGGGGCCGTTCTCGGCGAGGAAGTCGGTGAGAAAGGAGTCGGAGTCGCCCCGGGGGGCGATCAGCTCGAGGCGGGAGGCGTCGCCGAGGACGTACGTCGCCCAGGTGAAGTCGCCGTACAGGCTCGGTTCCTCGTGGATCTTCTCACAGCCGAGGGCGTAAAGCAGGGGTTCGGCCTCGGGAATCGACTCGACGGCGATACCGGCGTGATCGACGCGCATCGGGGGCAGTTCGGACATACGCTCGAGACCGTGGGCTCGCCACATAGTCGTTTGGGAGCCGGTAGACGGGGAGTGACTGTCGCCGGCAACCGTCGCAGGACACCGATAGAACAAAGTCACCGACTCCCGACGGTTGAGATGTATGATAACGATGGTAGAGCTACTCGTCCGAGGGGACGGGTACAGCCACGAGGAGTTCGTCGAGCGCTGGCAGGGCGACCACGCCGAGATCGCGCGTGAACTGCCTGGACTGAAGCGATACAGCACGTCGGTGCCGACGAACCCCGACGACGTCGAGTACGACGGCGTCCTGCAGCTCACCTTCGAGAGCGAGGCGGCGATGAACGAGGCGTGGGCCTCCGAAGTCGGCGAGGAAGTCATGGCCGACGCCGCCGAATTCCTCGAGATCGGCGCGGGGCCGCGCATGGTCGTCGAGGACACGATCCACGTCGACGTCGACGAATGACGGGGACGGCAGACGCGCTCGTCGAGACGCTCGAGGAACTGGGCGTCGAGTACGTCTTCGGCTACCCCGGCGGGCGGGCCATCGAACTGCTCGATCACGTTCCGGAGTCCGAGGTCGAACTCGTCCGTCCGCGCGACGAGCGCGAGGCGAGTGTCATGGCGGAGATGTACGGTCGACTCACCGGCCAGCCAGGCGTCCTGACCGGGCAAGGGCCGTGGATCGGTAGCCTCGGCATGATGGGGCAGATGGAAGCACGGCTCTCTTCCTCGCCGCTGGTCACACTCACGGAGGCCTCCGAACGCGGCGAGTACTCGACGCTCGCGCCGTACCAGCAGGCCCGCGGCGACTACGGCGGCTTCAGTCTCCCGAAGATCCTCGACGGCGTGACGAAGGAGTGGTGGTTCCCCCGGACGCCGACCGAGACGCTTCGTAGCGTGCAGCTGGCGTTCAAGCACGCCGAAGCTGGCCGGCCCGGCCCGACGGCGGTGATCCTCGACGGCGACGCGATCAACGCCGACGTCCCCGAAGAGTCCACCCCGCCCACGTGGGACGCACGGGAACAGACGCGGACGTGGGACGCCGCACCGACGAGCGAGGACGTCGCGGCGGCGGTCGAGGCGCTCGAGGCCGCCGACCGACCCGTGATCGTCTCGGGTAACGGCGTCCACGCGGCGCAGGCGTACGACGAACTCGCGGCCGTCGCGGAGGCGTACGACTGCGTCGTGGCGACCTCCTATCTGGGCAAGTCGACTTACCCCGAGACGGACGAGCGAGCGGCGGGCGTCATCGGCTCGTTCGGCCACGAGGGAGCCAATCGCGTCGTCAGCGAGGCCGACACCATCCTGGTCGTCGGCTGTCGCATGAACCCGATGGACACCAACTGGCAGGCCCCCGAGTTCATCCGTCCCGACGAGCAGACGATCATCCACGCCGACATCGACACCCGCAACGCCGGCTGGGTCTACCCTGCCGACGTCGGGCTGATCGGCGACGCGAAACAGAGCCTCGCCGCACTCGCCGACGCGGGCGAGGCGTCGAACGGCTGGGCGCTCGAGCGGGCGGCCGAGGCCCGCGAGTGGTTCACCGCGCCCGAGTGCGAGGACGACTCGGCGCCCATCAAGCCCCAGCGGGCGGCCAAGGAGATTCAGCAGGTCGTCGACGAGGACACCATCGTCACCGCCGACTCGGGCAACAACCGCTTCTGGCTGCTCTACTACCTCCAGACGCCGGCCGTTCGTACCTACTTCGGCAGCGGCGGCGTCGGCGGCATGGGCTGGGCCAACCCGGCCGCGGTGTCGGCGGCCCTGACGACGGAGAAGGACGTCATCGCAGTCGCCGGCGACGGCGGCTTCACGATGACGATGACGTCGGTCGAGACGGCCGTCGAGTACGGCGTCGCCCCGACGTTCGTCGTCCTCAACGACACGAGCCTCGGGATGGTCCGCCAGATGCAACACGAGGATGACGACATCGCGGGCGTCGAGTTCCACGACACCGACTTCGTGAAGGCCGCCGAGGCGTTCGGTGCGACTGGCGTGCGCGTCACCGAACCCGAGGACTTCGCTGACGCCTTGCTCGAGGCCAAGGCCGCCGACGTCCCGTACGTCATCGACGTCCGGATCGACCGCGAGGAGGACATGGCCGAGACGCTCTCCTCCTCGTTCTACGAGACGGTCGGCGGGTTGCACGAGTGAGGCATCGAACGGGACGAACCGCAGGAAATATCACACACCAAACGGATACGATTCAAACATGAGTGACGAAACGGTACTGGTAACGGGTGGAACCGGCTTCATCGGGTCCTACGTGGTACAGGATCTGCTCGAACAGGGCCACGACGCGGTGGCCTACGACCTCTCGACGGACACGTCGATCCTCGAGGAACTCGGCGTCGCCGAGGAGACCGAGGTGTGGCGTGGCGACGTCTCCGATCCGACCGACGTGATTCGGGCGGTCAAGGAGACGGGATCGACCCGCATCATCCACCTCGCGGCGCTGCTGACGACGACGGCGCGCGAACAGCCCCGGCTGGCCGCGAAGGTAAACATTCTGGGGACGAACAACGTCTTCGAGGCCGCCCGGACGCTCGACGATCAGGTCGAGCGCGTCGCGTGGGCGTCCTCGGCGGCCGTCTACGCCCCACCGAAAAACTACGACGCCGAGTGGGTCGACGAGACCGAACTCGTCTACCCCGACACGCTCTACGGCGCGAACAAGGAGTACAACGAACATCAGGCCCGAGTCTACCACGAGGACTACGGCCTGGACCACGTCGGCCTGCGCCCGACGGTCGCCTACGGTCCCTACCGCGAGACTGGTGGCTCGGCGTTCCTCGCGAACATCATCGAGAAACCCGCCCTCGGCGAGTCTTACAGCGTCGAGTACGGCGACCAGTACGTCGACTGGCAACACGTCGAGGACATCGCCCAGGCGTTCCGCAAGGCCGCGTTCGTGCCCGAAGCGGATCTCACCCAGCGGATCTACAACGTCCGCGGCGTGCTCGCGACGGTCCGCGAGGCCGCCGAGACGGTCGAGTCGATCGTCCCCGACGCCGACATCGAGGTTTCAGACGAGGGCGAACTCCCCTGGACCCAGAACCTCGACATGACCAAAGCCCAGGAGGATCTAGGCTACGACGTCGAGTACGACCTCGAGTCCGGCTTCCGCAAGTACATCAACGTGCTCCGGGAAGACGCGGGCCTCGATCCCGTCTGAAGCGGGGATCCGACCCGGTCTCGGACAGAACGCTTTTTTGCGCCGACGGTGGATCGACCGCTCGAGATGGACGAAACGGCGACGGTCGGCGGGCTGGTGGCGGTGTTCGGAGTCACGCTGTTCGTCGCCTACCGACTCGAGGATCCCGTACTCTGGGTCCTGTGGGGTGCGTCGATGGTCGTCCTCAACGGCGCCGCGCTGATCGCCATGAACCGGTAGCGCGCCGCGTCGCTCCCGGCGAATCGTCATGAATCGGTAGCGTGCCGTGCCGATTCCGGCGAATCGATATCAGCTGCGTCGGACCGAGCGAACTTATTTATCCTTGGTTGACAACATCTAGCGCATGGCAGAAAGCCACACGCGAGCGATCGACCATCCGCTCGATCCGCTCACGCCGGACGAGATCGAGGCCGCCTACGAAGTGCTGACCGACGAACGCGACGTCGGCGAGGCGAGCCTCTGTATCAAGATCGAACTGGCCGAACCCGAAAAGGAGGCGCTTCGGGCCTACGACGACGGCGGGGAGCGTCCCGATCGACGGGCGCTGCTTGTGATCCGAAACAGTTCTGACGGAAAGACGCTCGAGGCCGTCGTCTCGCTCGAGGAGGCGTCGGTCGTCTCCACCGAGGAGGTCAACGGCCAGCCGTCGATCGCCATCGAGGAGTTCATCGCCTGCGAGGAGACCGTCAAACGCAACGAGGAGTGGCAAGCCGCGCTCCACGATCGAGGAATCGAAAACACCGACCGCGCGATGGTCGACCCGTGGTCGGTCGGTCACGAGTTCGTCCCCGAGGACGTCGACCGCTCGAGGCGGCTGGCCCACGGGCTGACGTTCGTCCGACCCAGCGAGGACGACGGCGACGAGGGTTACGCCCATCCCGTCTCCGGGCTGCACACGTTCGTCGACCTCGACCGGATGGAGGTCGTGAAAGTCGTCGACTACGGCCCGCCGGATGAGGACAGTCCGATCCCACCCGAGGAGATGGCCTACCGCGAGGGCGACGTCGAGCTCCGAGACGACCTGACCGCCTACAACGTCGACCAGCCGGACGGCCCGAGCTGGAGCGTCGACGGCCACAAACTCGAGTGGCAGAACTGGCACATGCGCGTCGGCTGGACCCAGCGGGAGGGGCTGGTGCTGTACGACGTCGGCTACGAGGACGACGGCGAGGTTCGGTCGATCATCGATCGCGCTTCCTGTGCGGAGATGTCCGTCCCCTACGGCGATCAGAACATCAACGACCGGTTCAAGAACGCGATGGACGTCGGGGAGTACAACATCGGTCGGCTGGCGAAATCGCTGACCAACGGCTGTGACTGCCTCGGTCACATGCACTACTGGGACGCCGTGATGAACACAGCCGCCGGCGAGCCGAACGTGCTCGAGAACGCCATCTGCCTCCACGAGGAGGACAACGGGACGCTGTGGGAGCGTAGCGACTGGCGCACCGAGACCGACGAGGTGCGGAGGCGCCGCCGACTGGTCGTCTCGTTCGTCGCCGCGGTGGGGAATTACGACTACATCTTCAACTGGTACTTCTACCAGGACGCCTCCATGGAGGTCGAGGTCCGGCTGACGGGTATCGACAGCGTCTCCGCCGTCGGACCGGACGAAGATCCGGACGGGTACGGCGAGTTGCTCGCCCCGCAGCTCAACGGCCCGATCCACCAGCACTTCTTTAACTTCCGGCTCGACATGAACGTCGACGACGGGCCGAACAGCCTCTACCGCGTCCAGAACGAGCAGGTGCCGATCGGTCCCGGTGGGCTCGACCCGATGGGCGAGGCCGACGAGCGAACGGCCAACCCCGGCGGCCAGGCGTTCTACGCCAAGCGAGAGCAGCTCTCGAGCGAGTCGGCGGCCAAGGACCTCATCGACCCGCTGAAGGGCCGCTACTGGCAGGTGATTAACCCGGCCGAAGAAAACTACCTCGGTAAACCGACGGGGTACAAGCTCGTTCCCGGCGGGAACGTCGAGGCCGCAATGCAGCCCGAATCGAGCGTGATGAAACGCTCCGGGTTCATCCAGTACCACCTCTGGGCGACCCCCTTCCGCGAGGACGAGCGCTTCCCCGCCGGCACCTACCCCAACCAGCACCCCGGCGGTGCGGGCCTGCCCGCGTGGACCGAGGCCGACCGGAACCTCGAGGAAGAAGACCTCGTGCTCTGGTACACCCTGGGCGTGAACCACGTCACCCGCCCGGAAGACTGGCCGATCCTCTCCGTGCAGGTGTACAGCTTCACACTCCAGCCCGTGAACTTCTTCGACGGGAGCCCGGCGATGGACGTGCCGCCACAGCACGCCATCGAAGGTCAGGACGTCCCCGGCCACGGCGACCACTGCGCGACCGACGCCGGCGCGGACGCCGACGACGACTGAGTCGGCCGTCGGATCTCCGTTCTTCGATCGGCTCGAGGCGCTCGTTTCCGAACTCGAGGATCGAGGCACCCACCCGCTACGGCTCCCCCATCCGACCTCGGGTAGCGACGGCGCAGCCGTGAGGCGTGCCGGCGCGACGGCGCCGGCGCGTCGAACACCGGTCACGCGCCGTCGGGGCGGCCAGGGGAGTCCTCCGCTCGAGCGCGGCCCGAGCGCCGCGAGGGGCGCGCGAGAACGGGCGGTCCCATTCGTGTTTCGTGCGAGTAGCGTCCGCCTACTGCCTACTCGACACGCAGGCGTTCCCGCTTCCGAATTCGACGATCTGAGCGGAGACGCCCGCTCGAGTGAGTCCCGAGCGAGTGTCGTCGAGAACTGAGGACGCGACCTAGAGTTCGACTTCGACCTCGAGTAAGAACTCCTCGAGCGCGAGTGACTCGACGCCGAGGATGGTGTGACAGGGGAACGGCTTCGTCTCGAAGACGTCCTCCCAGACCTCGAGGTAGTCCTCGAGGTTCGCCGGGGCATCGACGAGGTAGCTGGTCACCTTGCGGACGTCCTCGAGGTCTCTGCCAGCCTCCTCGAGCAGGAGCTCGACGTTCTCGTACACCTGTCGCGCCTGGCTGGTGATGTCGTCGCCGGCGATCTCGAACTGCTCGTCCCAGCCGACCTGTCCGGACATGTAGAGAGTCCCGTCGTCCTCGACGATGGCCTGGCTGTAGTGCATCTGCTGGGTGTCGATCAGTCCGTCGGGGTCGATGATTCGCATACGCCACCGGGTTCGAAGGCCGGGGTCAAAACCGTTGCCTCGAGTTCGTGTCGACTGGAGCGCGTCCTCTGGCCTGGTCTCGAGTGCATCCGCGTGCCGTCTCGAGCGCGCGTCGCTCGAGTGGAGACGAGCTGCCAGCCGAGGTCGTCGCTCGAGGAGAGAGGAGCAGGCAGACGCTGCTCGCACGAAACACGAATGGGGCCGCCCATCCTCACGGCGCTCGCGACTGCTCGCGCCGCTCGGGAGATGCGTCCCCACTCCTCCCCCGACGGCGCCGGGGTGTTCGTCGTGCCTTCGGCACTCCTCACGAGTGGCGCCGTCGCGACCCGTGGATCGATCAGTCGGCCGTGAGCCGTGGGTCGGTCGATGGGCTGTGAACCGTGGATCGGTCGGTGGGACGTGAACCGTGGATCGCTCGAGGTGTCGAACGACGGAACGGGTGGCGCCGTCGAGGCGTTCGAATCGCTAGCCGTCGCGGACGGAAAGCGGTACCATTTATGACCTTCGCGCGGATTGGTACGGCCGTACATGACCTTCTACGAGCGAAGCTACATGGAAGGAACGCTCGGCACGCAGGCCGTCGACTGGGAAGAGCGGATCAACACCCAGCGCCTGCGCGAGGAGCGAAAAGAGAAGGCCCTCGAGCGTCTGCAGGACACCGACCTCGGCGCGATCCTCCTGCTCTCGGATCCCAACATCCGGTACGTCACCGGGCTGGCGATGACCGGCGGCAGCGGCGCCGACCACTACACGCTGCTGACCGAGGAGGGCGACATCGTCCACTGGGACACGGCCGACCACGCGAGCAACCAGCGGGCAAACTGCCCGTGGCTTCCGGACATCCGCTACGCCTGCCCCGGCCTGGGGAACGTCCCGCGGGCCTCGGGTCGCAATTCGGCTCGGAACTTCTTACTCGAGACGATGGCCGAAGGCGTCGCCGAGGCGATGGCCGAGTACGGCGTCGCCGACGAGACGCTCGGCGTCGACGTCGGAAACGCGGGGTTGCTCTCGGCGCTCGAGGGACAGGGCCTCGAGACGGACGTCGAGACAGCCAACGCGATCATGGCGGACGCCCGCAAGGTGAAAACCGACGACGAGATCGAGTGTCTGCGGATGGTGGCTGCGATCTGTGAGGCGGGCTTCCAGCGGATCACCGAGGAGGCCAAACCGGGCATGCGCGAGACCGAGGTCTGGGGCGAGGCCGTCAGTGAACTCTGGCGCCACGGCGCGTTCGTCGGCGGCGGCTACCTCACCTCCGGCCCGAACACGTGGCCGAAACACCAGGCGAACACGACGGATCGGATGATCCGCCCCGGTGACCTCGTCTACGCCGATATGTACAACATCGCCTACCTCGGCTACCGCTCGTGTTATTACCGCACCTTCTCGATGGGCGAGCCCACCCAGGAACAGCAGGACGCCTACGAGATCGCCCGCGACAACCTCTACGACGTACTCGAGCGCATCGAGCCCGGCGCGACGACCGACGAGATCTCCCAGGGCTTCCCGGACATGGAGGGCGAGCACGCGGACTTCTACGACGCCGACGAGCACTGGCAGATGACGACGAACCACTGGGCTCACGGGCTGGGCCTCCAGCTCTACGAGGTGCCGCTGATCTGGCGCGGCCTCTCGCCCGACCACCCCATCGAGATCGAGGAGGGAATGACGATGGCCGTCGAGACCCAGGAACCCGCGGGCCGTCAGGGTGTGCGCGTCGAGGAGATGGTCGTCGTCCGCGAGAACGGCGTCGAGATCCTCAGCCAGTGGCCGGTCGAGGAGATCACGGTCATCGACTACTGACCGGCGGCATCGGCAACCTGCGCGGTATCACCAACTGTTATACCGGTTCGAGAGAAGTAGTAGACGTATGCAACTCGGCACTGGCCTGTTTACCGCCCAGCGACGGCCCGAGGACGACCGCGAGATGAGCGAGCTCTACGACGAGGTGCTGACGCTGACCCGCGAGATCGAGGCCGCGGGCCTCGACAGCGCGTGGGTCTCCGAGCACCACTTCGCCGACGACGGCTACCTCTCGGCGACGATGCCAACCCTCGGGGCGATGGCCGCCGAAACGGACGCGCTCGAGATCGGCTCCTGTGTCGCCCTCGGGCCGCTGTACGACCCCATCCGGCTCGCCGAGGACGCCGCCACCGTCGACTTGCTCTCAGATGGACGGCTCACCCTCGGCCTCGCCATCGGTTCGAACCCACAGGAGTTCGACGTCTTCGGCGTCCCGCGAGACGAACGCGCCCAGCGACTCGCGGATCTCGTGCCCTTCCTGCGCGGTGCCTGGAGTGAGGGCGACCTCGAGTATGACTCAGAGTTCCACGACGTCCCGACGGACGTCTCAGTCACGCCCAAGCCAGTCGACGAAACGGTACCGGTCATGCTTGGCGGGGCGGCCAAGCCCGCCGTGCGACGTGCCGCCAGAACCGCAGAGGGCTGGTGTGCTCCCTCGTCGCTCTCGATCGAGGGCGTTCGCAAGCGCGTCGAGGATATCCGCAACGTGCGCGAGCAGGAGGGACTCGAGGGCGACTTCACGATCTACGTCCTCCAGCACGGCTGGGTCGGCGACTCTCGCGAGGAGGCCTGGGAGACGATGCGCGAGGGCTACCTCTACATCCAGCGTCGCTACGCCGAGATCTTCTCGGGCGAGCCGGTCGAAGAACTCGAGGCCGAACGGAAACAGGAGCTCAAAGACCAGGCGATCTTCGGCACGCCCGAGCAGGTGGTCGAGGAGCTGAACGAGTACCGCGAGGCCTTAGGTGACGACATCCACTTCATCTTCCGCACCTACCACCCCGGCGTCGGCACCGAGGAGATGGTCGAGTGCGTCCACCGCCTCGGTGAAGAGGTCGCCCCGGAACTCCGGTGAGTTCGGCAAGCCCCCCGATGAACCCGGACCTATTTGTGCACCTCACCTGTACAGTACGGCCTGATGATAGAACGAGACGCGGTGCGACGGGGCTACGACGAAGTGGCCGACGTGTGGGCCGACGAGCGGTCGGAGACCGAGGGAGAGGCGAGCGTGCTCGAGTCGGCTCTCGAACCGCTCCCCTCGTCGGTTCGGATCCTCGACGTCGGGTGTGGACAGGGGACCCCGGCGCTCGAGCGAGTCGGTGACGAGGCGACCGTCGTCGGACTCGACTTCTCGCGGAGACAACTCGAGGGCGCCACGTCGAACGTTCCTGAGGCTTCGTTCGTCCAGGGAGATATGACGCGGTTGCCTGTAGCCAACGACTCGTTCGACGTCGTGACGGCGTTTTACTCGCTCATCCACGTCCCGTCTGCCGAACACCGGACAGTTCTCGAGGAGTTCGCACGCGTCGTCCGCCCGTCCGGACGGCTACTCGTCTCCGAGGGGGTCGAGCCGTGGAGCGGAACCAATTCCGACTGGCTCGACAGTGGTGCCGAGATGCAGTGGGACATTGCGGGAGCCGAGGCCACGCGAACCCGACTGCGCGAGGCCGGCTTCACCATCGAGGCCGAACACGAGCTCCGCGGGGTCCTCACCGAGGGCGAACACTGGATCTTTTTCGACGCCCGGCCGGCTGGGTAGCCGACCCGAACCCGATCGTTCTGAAAAATGTGTCAGTCGTCGACCCCTATCCCGTCTTGTAGACGCCTCGAGCGTCCGCGATCAGCGTCTCGTCGTCCGCGGCGTACACCTCGACGTCGACGACGCCGACCTCGCCGCCACAGCGAACAACGTCGGCCTCCGCGTAGAGGTCGCCCGTGCCGGCGCTGAGGTAGTCGATGCGCATGTCGATCGTCGGCACCGGCTGGTCGACCAGCGAGACGAGCGCTGCCCCGCCGACGGTGTCGGCGAGGGTGAACGTGACCCCGCCGTGGGCCATCAGCCGCTCTTCGTTCCACGAGAGGTCCTCGGTCATCTCGAGGCGGCCCTCGGCGTGGCCGTCTGCACACTCGGTCACGTCGATACCCAGCAAGGATGCGAAGGGCATCCCTTCGAAGAACGCTTCGACGTCCATACGCCATCCTCACGTTCGGGGAACATAAAACCAGACGAGATCGTTCTCACTCGCTCGAGTCGGGGCCGGAACCGACGTTCAGCGGTGGTCGTAGACCCGTTTGACCTTTCCGACCTCCGTGCGCTCGATCGAGCCGTACTCGACGAGCTCGAGTTCGTCGGGCGTAAACGAGAGGGCGTTCTGCAGCCGCGTTCGAATCCGGTCACACAGCTCCTCGCGGTCGCCGTCGAAGCCGTCGACGAGTTCGACGGTGAGCTCCATCCGATCGAGGTTCCCCTCGCGATAGAGGTCGATGCGGTACTGCGGCGCCACGTCGTCGAACTCGAGGACGACGTCCTCGATCTGGCTGGGGTAGAGGTTCACCCCGCGGACGATCAGCAGGTCGTCGGCGCGGCCGGTGACGCCGTCCATGCGGACCATGGTGCGGCCGCAGTCACACTCGTCGTAGGTGAGCGAGGTCATGTCGCCGGTGCGGTAGCGCAGCACGGGTAGAGCCTCCTTCGAGAGCGACGTGAGCACGAGTTCGCCCTCCTCGCCTTCGGGCAGGGGCTCGCCCGTTTCGGGGTCGATCACCTCGGGGTAGAAGTGGTCCTCCCAGATGTGGAGGCCGTCCTGGGCTTTCGCACACTCGACGGCGACGCCGGGGCCGATGAGTTCCGAGAGGCCATAATTCTCGATCCCCGTCGCGCCCAGGCGCGTCTCGATCTCCTCGCGCATCGGTTCGGTACACGGTTCGGCGCCGTAGAGCACCACCGAAAGTGGCAGCTCGCGGGGGTCGACGCCCAGCTCCTCGGCCGTCTCGGCGAAGTACAGCGCGTACGACGGCGTACAACCGATCGCGTCACTCCCGAGATCCTGGGCGAGTTCGACCTGGCGCTGGGTGTTGCCGCTACTCGAGGGGATGACCGTCGCGCCGAGCGCCTCGGCGCCGCCGTGGAAGCCGAGGCCGCCGGTGAAGAGGCCGTAGCCGTAGGCGTTCTGGACGGTGTCGCCCGGCTCGAGGCCCGCCGCGCGCATCGACCGGGCCATCACGCCGTGCCACAGCTCGAGGTCGGCCTCCGTGTAGGCGACGATCTTCGGCTTGCCCGTCGTGCCCGAGGAGGCGTGGATCCGGCGAAGCTCGTCGTCGTCGACGGCGAACAGGCCGTCGGGGTACTGGTCGCGAAAGTCCGCTTTCGTCGTGAACGGCAGTTCGTGGAGGTCCTCGACACCACGAATATCGCCTGGCGTCACCCCCGCCTCGTCGAGGGCGTCCCGATAGAACGGGACGTTCTCGTAGGCGCGTTCGACCGTCGTTCGGAGGCGTGCAGACTGCAGTTCGCGGAGCTCGGATCGTGAGGCGTGCTCGATCTCCTCGGTCATGAATCTTCATCCGGAGGCATGACGTGAAGTACCAAAGCTCTTGGTTTATCCGGCCGGGTATCTCGCCGGGACGGGAAGCCCTTTGACCGACCGGTTCGAATTCGCTCCTGTATGCGAATCGCGCTACTCGGTGGAACCGGTGACATCGGCGAAGGACTGGCGCTACGACTGGCTCGAGAGACGACCCACGAGGTCGTCGTCGGCTCGCGGACGGCCGAAAAGGCCGCCGCCGCGGTCGAAGCGTACGCCGACCGACTCGGCGACGAACTGACGGCCGACCTCTCCGACGCGCCGAACGAGGCGGCCGCCGCCGGCGCCGATGTCGTCGTCGCCTGCGTCCCGCCGTATCACCTCTCCGACACCGTCGACTCCGTCGCCGACGCGCTCTCAGCGGACGCGATCCTCGTTAGCCCCGCCGTCGGCATCTCCCGGGACGACGACGGCTTTCACTACAACCGCCCGCCACAGGGCAGCGTCGCGGAACTCGCGGCCGACGCCGCGCCCGACGACGTTCCGGTGGTCGGCGCCTTCCAGAACCTCGCCGCGGGCGCGCTGGCCGACTTAGCACACGAACTCGGTTTCGACGTGGTCGTCACCGGCGACGACGAGGCGGCCAAAGAGACGGTGAAGGGAATCGTCGAGGAACTCGAGGGCCTGCGCCCGCTCGACGGCGGCGCGCTCGCCAACAGCGCGGAGGTCGAAGCGATGACGCCGCTGTTGATCAACCTCGCGATGGAAAACGACGGACTGCACGACCTTGGCGTCTCGTTCCACTGACGGCTCGGTCGACTGCTGAATAGCCACTACGTTGCCACTACTGTCTCGGCGAACGGACCGAGACGGCAGTCGCTCGGCGTTGGGTCTCGAGAAGCGGCGGCCGGTCCGGCTATTCGAACTTCTCGAACGGCTGCTGGCAGTCGTTGCAGTAGTGCATCGACCGACAGAGCGACGGTCCCTTGGGGTGTTCGCGAACGGTGTTCGTCGACTCGCAGTAGGGGCACTCCGCGCCGGACGTCTCGCCGCTCGTGGTGACGGATGGATCGAGGTCTCGCATGATCAGATACTCAGTCCGAACTCTCGCAGGTCCGATTTACCCTGTTCGGTCACCAGCTCGATCGACCAGGCGGGACTCCAGACGAGGTTCAGGTCGACCTCCTCGACGCCGGCGACGCCGGCGACGGCCTCCTCGATCTGGGCCTGGAGCATGTCCCGGGCCGGACAGCCGGAGTAGGTCAGCGTCATGTCGACGCGTGCGACGCTGTCGTCGACGCCGACGCCGTAGATCAGCCCGAGGTCGACGATGCTCACCGGCATCTCCGGGTCCTCGATCTCGTAGAGGACGTCCCACACGTCGGCGTCGACGCCGGTAGCGCCCTCGCCGGTCGCGGGGAAATCCTCGACGGCCTCGCCCTCGCGGTAGTCGGTGTACGCACACGGCGTCGGTTCGGTGTCTGGAGTCTCGCTGCTCATGATCGTGGTCTCGTGTTAGGCGGGTTTGTCCATGATCTTGGTCGCCTCGGAGCGACCAAGTTCGCGGTAGGTGTGGGTGAAGTCCTCGTAGAGGGCCGCCCAGTCGTCGGTGTGGCTGCCGTCGCGGCCACGCGCTTCGGGGAGTTCTTCGTTCGGGACTTCGAACTCGTATTCGTCGAAGTGCACTCGTTCGACTGCTGGCGTTTCGAGATCGAGTGACTTGAGGAACGGAACGACCGTATTGACCCACTCCTCGGCCAGTTCCTCGAGGGACTCGGTTCGGAAGCCGGCCTCGACGATCGTTTCTTCGACGCCCTCGTCGACCGGTTCGAACAGCGTCAGCGCGTGGGGGAACAGCCGGTCGACGGCAGCCTGGAGGCGCTCGTGGCCCTCGCCGTCGGCGAGGCGTTCCATCCAGCTCTGGGCGTGTTCTACGTGGTAGCGTTCTTCGTCCTGGATCTTGCCGACGCGGCCGGCGATCTTGGCGTAGCTCGAGCCCTCGAGCGCTTCGAGGCGGAGCTGCTCGGCGAGGTCGTAGAGGTAGTGTCGGACGATGGCGTCCGCCCAGTCACCGTCGGGGAACGACAGCTCCACGAGGGTGCTGTGGCGCCAGGCCTCCGGCTCGCGCTCGTAGACCAGTTCGTGTTCCTCGTAGCCCAGATCCTCGAGCACGTCGTACCAGAGTCGGGCGTGGCCGAGTTCGTCCTGGGCGTTGTTCGACAGCGCGAGGTCGGACTCGAGGGTCGGCGCGCGAACCTGCCACTCGGTGTAGCGCTCGGCGAGGACGAACTCGTCGTCGGCCAGCGTCAGCAGCAGGGCCTCGAGTGCGTCGCGCTCGTCGGCGTCGAGGTCGTCGACGTGCTCGATTTCGGCGGCCATCAGAGCTCACCTCGCTGTTTCTCGGCTTCGGCCTGCTCGCCCTCCGAAGCGATCACTTCGGCGGCGTGATCGACGTCCGTCTTGTACGTCGGCGCCCAGCGGTAGCTCTTGTCGGTCGCGCCGCCAAAGGAGGTCTCCTCGGCGTCAACCTCGCCGATCTCGGTCTTCGGGACGACCCAGATGCTGTTGGTCGGCTTGCGCCGGCCGTGCTGGATGACGGCGAACTGCTCGGCCAGCTCGCGGTCGGGCGCGTGGACGTTGCCACAGTGGGTGTGGTAGCCACCCGGCTCCTCCTGTCGGAATACTTCCCAGATCATGGTTAGTCAGCTGCCTGTGGTTTGGCGCTTCCGGCGGGGACGTTCTCCCACTCGAGCGTGTCACGGACCCACTGGACCGCCTCCTGGGCGGCCTTGCGGCCGTTGATCTGGCCGAGTCCAGGTTCGTACTCGTTTTTGGCGATCTGGAAGAACTCGTCCCAGTCGAGGTCGCTCTCTTCGACCTGGTAGTCGCCCTCGTCGTTCTTGTAGATACGCGGTTCCTCGGGGATCTCGAGGCCGTACCGTTCGGCCTTCGGGATGTACTCGTTGAGGAACGCCGTCCGGAGCTCGTCGTTGGACATCTGTTTGAGGCCGACGGCCGAGGCGAAGTCGTGGTGAGTGCTCTTGTCGTCGGTGGGGCCGAAGAACTGGATGATCCGGGGCCACCAGAGGTCGAAGGCCTCCTGGGTCAGCTCCTGTTCTTTCTTCGAGCCCGTCATCAGCGTCGCGAGGATGCTCTCGCCGTGTTTGACGTGGAAGCCCTCCTCGAAACAGACCTTGTCCATCGCGTGGGCGTAGGGCTCCCAGCTGGTGCGTCGCAGCGTCGCCTGTCGGCGCATCGCCGCGCCGTCGACGAAGAAGGCGATCATCGCCGTCTCCGGCCAGCGCTGCATCGGGTAGTGGAAACAGTTGAGGAACTTCCCCTTGCCGTTGGCGAGGTCGTCGAGCATCTCCTCGCGCGTCTTCACGCCGAGCGTTTCGGCGGCGCGGTAGAGCAACTGCCCGTGGCCGATCTCGTCCTGGACCTTCGCCGAGAACGCCAGCTTTCGGTCGATGCTCGGCGCCTGCCGGATGAACGGGCGCTCTAGGTACGCGCCCATGATCTCGGAGTTCGCGTGGAACTCGATCATCCGGGTGGCCGCCTTCCGGTACTCCTCCGGCATGTCGTCCGCGGGGCTGAACTCCCGCGGCCCGGCCCGTTGTTCGACTGTTTCGATGTCCATCGTTCACCACAAACTAGCACGGAGAGACCCTTAGGGATTGACCCGGCCATAGAGCGGGTTTAAGTACCCCCAGTCGCTAACTTCCCACATGATCGACGAGTGCCTGGCGGTGGAGTTCCAGGTCACCGACGACGACTGCCCCCTGGCCGACGCGACGCGGCAGGTCGAGAACGTTCAGATAGACGCGCGTGCGCCCCAGCTTCGGGACGACGGCTACGTCCTCTTGCAGTTCAGTTCGCCGACCAACCACCACCTCCGCGAGACGCTCGACGCCGACGACCGGATCCGGTATCTCCACGTCGCGACCGCGGACGGACGAGACACCTATCGCTGTCTCTCGAAACACCCCTGTATCGTCCACGAGCTGATCAGCAGCGGGCTGATCGTCGAACAGCTCCGGTACCGTGAGGGAAAAGCCACCTTCTTCGGCGCCGTCGTCGGACGGGACGTCCTCAAAGGCGTGATGGAGCGCGCCGGCCAGGCCGTCGGCGTCCGCCTAGAGCGCATCTACCCGCTCCAGTCCGAAGCCGAGGAGATCCCCAGCCAGCAGTGGGACATCACGCCACGCCAGGAAGAGTGCATCCGCGTCGCCCTCGAGCTGGGCTACTTCTCGATTCCGCGCGACGCCGACGCGAGCGACGTCGCCGCCGAACTCGGCATCAGCAAGTCGGCCTTCCTCGAGCGACTCCACCGCGCGGAGGCCTCGCTGTTCTCGCAGATCTTCATGTGACCCCTTACCGCTCGCGACGAACGACTACGGCGAACGAGACGACGGGGGCGATCGTCACGATTCGCCGGACCCAGTAGCTATTTGAGCTCACACCACAACCGCCAGGACATGGCAGAGCACGCCGACGACGATCCAGTGGCACGTGCGCGGACGCTCGCCGAAGACGACCCGTACTGTGCGCACCTGGGTATCGAACTGGTCGACATCGGTTCGGGAACCGCCACCACCGAGCTGACAATCACCGAAGACCTGCTCAACTTCCACGGCACGCCCCACGGCGGGGCGGTCTACTCGGTCGCCGACGCCGCCTTCGCCGCCGCCTCGAACTCCCACGGCGACGCCGCGTTCGCCCTCGAGACCAACATCTCCTACCTCGCGCCCGTCGAGGTGGGTGAGACGCTCACCGCGACGGCGACCGAAACGCACGCCGGCGGGCGGACGGCCGAGTACCAGATCCCCGTCACCGGCCCCGACGACGAGCGCATCGCGACGTTCCGGGGACGAGTGTACAAGCCGGGTTAGAGACGTGAGGTGGCCGACGAGCACGACGCACACCACGGCCAGCTGACGGTACGACCGACGCACACGAAACACGAACGGTATCGTCCGTACTCGCGCGGGCCGCGCCGGCTCACGGCTCGCCGAGCCGTTCGCGTCGCTCGGCCCGCACTCGAGCAGGACGCCCCATCCTCCCCGGCGCCACGGCGGCGTGTGCGGCGCGCCGTCGGAGACTCCGGCGCGCCTCACGGCGGTGGCGCCGCTACCTGCGGTCGATCAGCTGCGCTGAAAACGCGGTCGCTACGGCTCTTCGCGGGAGTGAACCGTCAGATCCGATCGCGGGTAGGAGATACAGAGCAGGGCGTAGCCCTGGTCTTGCTCCCACTGGGTGAGGATCCGGTCCTCGCTCCGGTCGACCTCGCCCTCGATGCGCGCGCTGCAGGCGGCACACACCCCCTGGAGACACTGGTAGGGGAGGTCGACGCCCGCTTCCTCGGCCGCCTCGAGGACGTACTGGTCGCGCGGACACTCGAGTTCGACGCCCTCTTTCGCGAACTCGACGGTGTACGTCTCCTGCTCTCCGCCGTCGCCGGCCGGTTCGGACTGCTCACCCAGCGTCATAGCTCCTTCTCGTAGACCGTCTCCATCGGTCGCATGCCGTACCCCTCGTAGAACGCCTCTTCGGGCTCGCCGTGGAGGACGTCGTACCGCCAGAAGGGGAGCTCGCGCTCGCGGAACCAGGCCTCGGCGGCCTCGAGCAGCGCCGTTCCGATTCCCTCGCCGCGGTGGTCCGGGTGGACGTAGTGGCCGTAGACGTACCCGTGCTGGCCGAACTTGAACACGGGGTGGCCGCCGATCACCCGAACCTCGAGTGCGCCGACGACCCGGCCGTCTCGCTCGGCGAGCAGGACGTCGCCGCGGGAGGACTCCACCAGGCTGTTCGTGAAGTAGCCCTGCCAGCGTTCGCGCCCCTCGGCGTCGACTTCGAAGCGCTCGTCGTAGTCGGCGAGGACCGCCGCGTAGCCGTCCCACAGCTCCCGGATGGCCGGAGCGTCCTCGGCCGTTGCTTTCCGTACGATGCAGCCGTCGATACCGTCGAATTCGAGTTCGCTAGTCATTCGTGATCCAGCTCCTGATCGCAGCGCGCCGAACCGAGGGTCCGGTCAGCCGAACCGCTCGAACGGGTTCTCACAGTCGGTGCAGTAGTAGATCGTCCGGCAGAGCGAGGGGCCACGCGGGTTCTCGACTCGCGTCGCCGTCGAGGCGCAGTACGGACAGGCCACCTCGCTCGACTCGAGCGGCCGGCCCGCGTTTTCGTCCATCTTCGCGGCGACGGCCGCGCCGGTCCGCCCCTCGTCGTCGCCGTCACTCGCCATCGCAGACTCCTCCGCCGGCCAGCGGACAGGCGAAGCCGGCCTGGCCGAGCTGTTCCCGGGCCGCGTCGGTCATGTCTGCGGGCGTCCACGGCTCGTCGTAGCGCAAGTCGACCGTCGCCGACTCGACGCCCGGAACGCTCTCGGCGCGGCGTTCGATCATCCGCTCCATGATCTCGCGGGCGGGACAGCCCGTGTACGTCAGCGTGAACGTAACCGTCGCGTGGCCGTCCTCGAGGCTCACGTCCCGGATCAGCCCGAGGTCGACGAGACTCACGGGCAGTTCGGGGTCCTCGACGTCCTCGAGCGCGCGCCAGAGGTCCGCCTCGTCGGGCTCGCCGTCGACCTCGACCGGCGGGAACGGCTCCTCGCCGGCGGCGAGGTCGAACCCCGGCGCGTTCCGGGACAACATCTCTGTGACGTCGATCGGCTCAGGCATCCACGTCCACCCCTTGCTCGTAGACGGTGCGGGTCTCGGCGAGGAGGTCCTCGAGGTCGGCGGTGTGTACGCCTTCGCGTCCCGAGGCCTCCGCGGGCGCTTCGAGTTCGGGGACGGCGAGGCCGGCCGCCTCGAACGTCGGGACGACCTCGTCGATGAACGCCTCCCGCTGCTCGGCGAGCGAGCTGCCGTAGACGCCCTCGACGGGCTCGTCCCCGTCGAACTCGAAAACGGCCAGCGCGTCGGCCCAGTTCGCCTCGAGGGCGGCCTGGAGCCGCGCCTGACCTTCCTCGTCGTTCGCGAGCGTCTCGATCCACACCTCGCCGTGCTCGAGGTGGTAGGCCTCCTCGGCGAGGATCTTCTCGAGCAGGCCCGTGATCGGCTCGTACTCGCCGTTGGCCAGCGCCTCGAGTCGGATCGAGTCCGCCACGTCGTAACAGTAGTGGCGAACGATCGTGTCGGCCCACTCCTCGAAGGGGGCCTCGAGCAGGCGGGCGTTGCGGTACGCCTCGGGCTCGCGTTCGTAGGCCAGTTCCTGGGCCGTGGCGTCGCGCAGCTTTGCGACCTCCGCGTAGAGGTGTTCGGCGTGACCCAGTTCGTCCTGGGCGACGTTGCTGATCGCGACGTCCTCTTCGACCGTGGGGGCGACGCCGGTCCAGTCACAGAGCCGGTTGCCCATCACGTGGTCGTCGTCGGCCGCCGCGAGCAGGGCGGCCTCGAGCGCGGTCGTGAACGGTTCGTCTGCGTCGTCGGGGGTCTGGATACTCATGCGGTGAATCCCTCCACGTCCTCGTAACCGGAATTTTCGCGGTACTCCTTCTCGAGCGTCCCGCCGTAGGGGACGTCGGTGCCGATCTCCTCGAGGTCCGACTTGCGGACCACGACGAGGTCCTGGGTCGGCTTGCGCCGGGCGTAGTTCTCGCGGGCGTAGACCTTCGCGAGTTCGGGGCTGTTCGCGTCGACGCTGCCGACCTCCGTCAGTGGCGCGCCCGATCGCTGGCGGCGGAACACGAGGTAGACGTTCTCGTCGCCGTTCGCGTCTTCCATCTCAGTTCACCCCCGCGGCCCGGCGGACCCAGGCGTTGTCCTCGTAGGCCTCCCGACGGACCGACAGGCGCTCGTCGTTCATCGGGCCGTCTCCACGCGAGACCTCGAAAAAGCGATCCCAGTCGAGCGGGGTGTACTCCCAGCGCCCTGCTTCCTCGTCGTAGTGGAGGTCGTCGTCGGGGATCTCGATCCCGTAGCGCTCGAGTTTTGGAACGTAGAACTCCTCGAGGAACTCCTGGCGGAGCTCGTCGTTGGTCTTGACCTTCAGCCCCCACCGCATCAGCTCGTCCTGGTGGGTCGAGTCGGCGTCCCGCGGGCCGAAAAACTGCAGCGTCGGCTCCCACCAGCGATCGACGGCGTCCTGGAGCAGCTCCTGTTCGGCCTTCGAGCCCGTCGCCAGCGACCGGATGATGTCTTCGCCGTGTTTGACGTGGAAGGACTCCTCGTAACAGATCTTCCGCAGCCCCCGCGCGTACGGCGCGTAACTCGAGGCCGTGAGCGAACCCTGGCGGAACATCGCCGCGCCGTCGATGAAGCAGGCGATGTAGCCCGCGTCGCCCCACGTCTTCGCCTCGTAGTTGAAGACGTTGGCGTACTTCGCCTCGCCCTCAATCAGCTCCTCGACCATCTCGTCGCGACTGTTGAGTCCGAGGGTCTCGGCGACGCGGTAGAGCACCTGCGCGTGGCCGGCCTCGTCCTGGACCTTCGCGCTGATGGCGCGCTTGCGTCGCATCGTCGGCGCCTGCTTGATCCACCGACGCTCGGGCAACGTACCCACGATCTCCGAGTTCGCGTGGAACTGGATCATCCGCTGGGCCGCCTCGCGGTACTCGAGCGGCAGGTCCTCCGTCGGCTCGACCTGCTCGCCGCGCTGGACGCGGTCTTCGAACGATTGGGGTGCCGTCACACTCATACGAGCCCTTCTAGGACGCCGTTCCCGGTAAGTCCCGATTGCTCTATAGAGCAGGATTTAAGTTAGCGACCCGCTCGAGGCGGTTTTCGGGACCCTCGACGGGTCGGCCGTCCGCGCCCGCAGGTACTTAAAGCCGCCACAAAACCGGGTCTAAACCTATGCAACCGCTTGCCGTGAACGTGACACATGGAAGCTGAGTACGTGATCGTCGAACTGGCCATCACCGGGGCGGGCTGTCCGCTCGTCGAGGCGACCCGGGAGCACGACGTCGTCGTCGACGAGCACGTCCCGGCGCTGCGGGCCGACGGAACGCCGATGGTCCACTTCGACGCCGAGGGCGACGTCGAGGCGATGGCGGCGTCGTTCGAGGACCACGAGGCGGTTTCGGACCTCCAGGTCACGGGGACGAGCGGGGTCGGTACCTGCCGGGCCTCCCTCGAGGGGGAGTGTCTCCTCGCGCCGCTGATCGACGCCGGGTTCAAGCCCCACGACGTCCGGATCGTCGACGGCGTCGAGCGCCTCTGGGGGTCGGTGCCGGGTCGTGACGCGCTCGCGGACGTGATCAACGCCGCCCGCGAGCACGGCTCGGTCCGCTTAGAGCGGGCGACGACGATGAGCGAGGCGCCGACCGCCGGCGGAATGCCCCGGGACAGCCCCGACGCGCGCCTGACCAAGCGACAGCGGGAGGCGCTGATCGCGGCCACCGAGATGGGCTACTTCGAGGTGCCACGCCGGACGAACGCCACGGAGGTCGCCAAGGAACTCGGCATCAGCAAGTCGGCGTTCCTCGATCGACTCAAGCGCGCTCAGGCGTCGCTGTTCGAAGCGCTCTTCTCGGAGGGGGAACGGCAGGCGGCCGCGGCTCGCCAGAGTGGCGCCCCCAGCCATGCGGCCCCGGCCAGCGACGACTGACGACCGAACGGCGACCGATCAGCGACGCGACAGCTAGCAACTGATTGCCGACCAACCTGTGCGACGACAGCTGACCGATAGCGTCGTCACCCGTTCGGTCGTCCGTTCGACGAGTCAGGGCTCCGCTCGAGCGGGAGACGAGCGGTGAAAAGGGGTCAGACTCGAGTCGGCGTCCGTCTCAGCGGTGGTCGAAGACGCGCTGGACCTTGCCGACCTCCGTGCGCTCGATCGTGCCGTAGTCGGCGAGCGTGAGCTGATCGGGCGTAAAGGAGAGGACGTTCTCGAGGCGGGTGAGGATGCGGTCGTGGAGCTCGTCGCGGTCGCCGTCGAACGCGTCGTCGATCTCGACGGTCACCTCGATGGTGTCGAGGCTCCCCTCGCGGTCTAAGTCGATGCGGTAGTAGGGGGCGATCTCCTCGAACTCGAGGACGACGTCTTCGACCTCGCTGGGGTAGAGGTTGACCCCGCGGACGATGATGAGGTCGTCGGCGCGGCCGGTGATGTTGTCCATGCGGACCATCGTGCGGCCACAGTCACACGTCTCGTAGTTCAGCGTGGTAAGGTCGCCAGTGCGGTAGCGGAAGACGGGCAGGGCTTCTTTCGAGAGCGTCGTGAGCACGAGTTCGCCTTCCTCACCTTCCTCGACTGGCTCGCCCGTCTCGGGATCGACGACTTCGGGGTAGAAGCGGTCCTCCCAGATGTGCAGGCCGTCCTGGGCTTCTGCACACTCGATGGAGACGCCGGGCCCGACGATCTCCGAGAGGCCGTAGATGTCGATGCCGGTGACGCCGAGGCGCTCTTCGATCTCCTCGCGCATCGGGTCGGTGCAGGGTTCGGCGCCGAAGATGACGGCCGAAAGCGGGAGGTCTTTGATGTCGATGCCCATCTCTTCTGCCGTCTCGGCGAGGTACAGCGAGTACGACGGGGTGCAGGCGATGGCGTCGCTCTCTAAGTCCGCCAGCATCTCGACCTGACGCTGGGTGCCGCCAGCGCCGATCGGGATCACCGTCGCACCGAGCTCCTCGACGCCGTAGTGGAGTCCGAGACCGCCGGTGAACAGCCCGTAGCCGTAGGCGTTCTGGACGGTGTCGCCGGGCTCGAGTCCTGCCGCGGCGAGACAGCGAGCGACGACCTCGCTCCAGACCTCGAGGTCGTCCTCGGTGTAGGAGACGATCTTCGGCTTCCCGGTGGTGCCCGAGGAGGCGTGGATCCGGAGGATCTCGTCGTCGTCGACGGCGAACAGGCCGTCGGGGTACTGGTCGCGGAAGTCCTCCTTCGTCGTGAACGGGAGCTTCGTAATGTCGTCGACCGTCTCGACGTCGTCGGGCGTGACGCCGAGTTCGTCCAGTTGCTCGCGGTAGTACTCGACGTTCTCGTAGGCGTTGCGAACCGTCTCCTGTAAGCGCTCGTTCTGGACAGCCTGGATCTCCTCACGTGAGGCTGTCTCGAGGTCCGTGTAAATCATCCTCATAGCATTCTCCGAAGCGCCGTACTAAAAATCATGTGATACTCGTCGACCATCGGACTGGATCGCTGGTGAGACGATTCCCGATCGGCGAACTGATACGGATCATTGTAAGTTTTGCCGGTGATCGCTCAAGCGGATCAGCGATCACCGGTAAAGAATCACAATAGACCGTATGAGGCTTCAGAAGCTATATCCCCCACCGTGACAACGCACGACTATGCGGGATGTCTACGTCATCGGCGCAGGACAGACCGCCTTCGGCGCGTTCCCGGATCGGAGCTACCGGGACCTCTTCGCCGAGGCGTTCGCTGCGGCCCGTGACAGCGTCGACCACGGAATCGACACCGACGAGATCGACGAGGCGGCCGTTGGCAGTCTGGGCGTCGGCGGCCGACAGCTCGGTCTCTCCGGCCCGGCGGTGACCGAGCACGTCGGCCTCCACAACGTGCCCTGCTCGCGCATCGAGAACGCCTGCGGCGCCGGCGGCTTCGCCGTCCGCCAGGCCGTTCAGGCGATCAAGAGCGGACTGGCCGACGTCGCCCTCGCCGGCGGCTACGAGGTGATGACCGACCTCTCCGGCGACGTCACCAAGTACTGGCTCGGCGTCTCCGGCGAGACCGAGTGGGAGCGCCTCACTGGCACCACCTTCTCCGGCGTCTACGCTCAGATGGCCAGCGCCTACATGCAGGAGTACGACGCGACGAAAGAGGATCTCTCGCGCGTCGCGGTGAAGAACCACGGAAACGGCGCGAAGAACCCGAAGGCCCACCTCGGCTTCGAGTGCTCGCTCGAGGACGCCGTCTCCGCGCCGGCCGTCGCCGACCCCCTCAACCTCTACCACTGCTGTCCGACCTCCGACGGCGCGGCGGTCGCGCTGCTGGCGAGCGAGGACGTCGTGAGCGAGTTCACCGACGAGCGCGTCCGCGTCGCGGGCGTCGGCGCGGCCAGCGAGCGCGTCGGCCTCGCCGAGCGCGACAGCTACACCGAAATCTCGGCCTCCCAGGTCGCGGGCGAAACCGCCTACGAACAGGCCGGCATCGAACCCGACGACCTCGACTTCGCCGAGGTCCACGACTGTTTCGCCATCGCCGAGCTGATCGCCTACGAGGATCTGGGCTTCTGCGAGCCGGGTGGCGCGGCCCGGCTGCTGCGAGAGGGCGTTACCGACCCCGACGGCGACCTCCCGGTCAATACTTCCGGCGGGCTCAAGTCGAAGGGCCACCCCATCGGCGCGACCGGCACGGGCCAGGTCGTCGAGGCGTTCGACCAGCTCACAGGCCAGGCGGGAGCACGTCAGCTCGAGGACCCGAAATACGGCCTCACCCACAACGTCGGCGGCAGCGGCGGTGCCTCCGTGGTTCACGTCTTCGAGAACGAGGGGGTGGCCCGATGACGGGCCTGGGAATCGCGAGCGTCGGCGCGTACGCACCGCGCTACCGCCTGACTGCCGACGCCGTCACCGACGCCTGGGGGCAGTTCCACGGCGCCGGCGTCTCCGAAACGGCCGTCCCCGCGGGCGACGAGGACACGCTGACGATGGCCTACGAGGCCGCAACCCGCGCGCTCTCGGCCGGCGACGTCGACCCCGACGCGATCACCCACCTATATCTCGGGACGACCACCCCGCCCTACGAGGAGGAGGCGGTTACCGCCCGCCTCGCCAGCTTCCTCGGCCTTTCCGACGACCTCGAGACGCGCCAGCTCACCGGCTCCACCCGCGCCGGCGTCGACGCACTTGCGACGGGCCTCGAGGCGGGCGAGGACGCGACCGTCCTCGTCGTCGCGAGCGACGCCCCCCGCGGCGCGCCGGACGACGAGCTCGAGCACGCGGCTGGGGCCGGTGCGGCCGCAGTGGTCCTGACGCCCGACAGCCCCGGTTCCCTGACCGACGCCGCCGAGCACGTCGGCCTCTTCCCCGGTACCCGGTTCCGCCCCCGAGGATCGGCAGAGACGACCGGCCTCGGCGTCACCCAGTACGACCGTCGGGCGTTCACCGAAACCGTCGCGGCCGCGGCGGCGGGCCTCGAGGCCGACCTCGCCGAGGTCGACGCCGTCTGCCTGCAGGCAGCCAACGGCAAGCTCCCCTATCGCGCCGCGGGTGCGCTCGGCGTCGACGCTGGCGCGATCCAGGCGGGCACCACCGTCCACGAACTCGGCGACACGGGCGCGGCGAGTGTCCTCCTCGGAGTCGCGAGCGCACTCGAGGCCGGCCACACCGACCTCGTTCTGCTCGGCTACGGCTCCGGCGGCGGCGCGACCGCGATGGCCGTCGACGCCGATGGGGTGGCCGTCGAGACCGACCTCGAGGGCGAGGCGAGCCTCGGCTACGGCGAGTACCTCCGGATGCGCGGCGACGTCACCCCCGGCGAGCCCGACGGCGGCGGCGCCTACGTCAGCGTCCCCAGCTGGAAGCGCACCATCCCCCAGCGTCACCGGCTCGTCGCCGGCCGCTGTACCGAGTGTGGCGCGCTCGCGTTCCCGCCCGAGGGCGCGTGTACGAGCTGTGGCGCGCTCGAGGAGTTCGAGGAAGTCGAACTCCCCGGCACCGGCACCGTGGAGGCCGCGACAGTCATCGGCCAGGGCGGCGCGCCGCCGGAGTTCGTCGAACAGCAGGCTCGGGAGGGCGCGTTCGTGAGCGCCGTCGTCGCCCTCGACGGACCCGGCGGCGAGGACGACGAGACCGTCTCGACGCCGACGCAGGTACTCACCGTCGGCGACGAAACGGTGGCCGTCGGCGACCGCGTCGAGGCGACGATCCGCCGGATCTACACCCAGGAGGGCGTGACCCGCTACGGGTTCAAGATGCGGCTGCTCGAGGACTGACGTCGGCTCGTTCGAGTTCTCGAGTGACGTTCTTTGATGGTGCGTTGAATTACCACGGGGACTCTGACCACTACGAAAGCCCCTGCCGGCTCCGGTCGAGGGACTCGCTGCGCGCGTTCCCTCCGGTCACGTGCTTGCGTCGTCCGTCTTCCCGGAGCCGGCAGCCCCTTTTTCCCACCCGCTGTGAACGGCTACGCAGCCGACACGGGTGGGAATGAAAGGGGCTGACTCGCTCGATTCCTCCCGGACGACGTAAGCACCGCAACGAAGTGAGGAGCGCAACGAGGCCCGGAGGGTCGAGCGAGTCAGGGGCTTTCGTAGTGGTCTCATACCGATGGGTGTAGCCTCTTGCCGGTGATCGCCGTCCCGGTGGGGCGATCACTGGTAACCAGTTACAACCGCCATTATCGATCGCTCGACGTTCGAGTCAGGGGAGATCGCCGACCGGGTCGACGCGACCGAGAGTTCGACCTGGGCGACCCTCGAGCGGCTCCACGATCGCGGCCTCGTCGGAGACGAGGAGTCCGGCTGGACGATCGGCGATCTCGAGGCCGTCAAGAACGCGTTCGTCTACAGCTCGACGGTCTCGTTCCTCGAGGGGGAACTCGGGACGGAGTCGAGAGCGGAGTGGCTCGAGGCGACGGAGAAAGATGAGTAGTCAGGGCCGCTCGAACACGACCGCCACGCCCTGGCCGAAGCCGACGCACATCGTCGCGAGTCCGTACCGGCCGTCGCGGCGCTTCAGTTCGTGCAGCAGCGTCGTCGCGATGCGTGCCCCCGAGCAGCCCAGCGGGTGGCCGAGCGCGATGGCGCCGCCGTTGACGTTCAGCTTCTCGTCGTCGATACCGAGTTCGCGTTGACAGTAGAGGCTCTGGGAGGCGAAGGCCTCGTTGAGCTCCACGAGATCGAGGTCGTCGACGGTGAGGTCGGTGCCCTCGAGCGCGTTCTGCGTCGCGGGGACCGGGCCGATTCCCATCACGCGCGGGTCGACGCCGGCGACCCCGCGGGAGTGAACGCGCGCGAGCACCTCGAGGTCGTGCTCGTCGGCGTACTCGGCGCTGGTCACGAGCAGGCCGGCCGCGCCGTCGGTCAGCGGCGAGGCGTTGCCCGGCGTGACCGTCCCCGCGTCGTCGTCGGCGAACACGGTCGGAAGGCCGGCGAGCGTCTCGAGGTCGGTCTCCGGGCGCGGTCCCTCGTCGCGGTCGACCGTTCCGTCCTCAGTTTCGACGGGGACGACCTCGTCGTCGAACCGGCCCGCCTCCCAGGCGTCGACCGCGCGTTCGTGGGATCGCAGGGCGAACGCGTCCTGTCCGTCGCGGCCGACGTCGTACTTCCGGGCGACGCGTTCGGCGGTCGCGCCCATCGGAAGTTCGTCCGCGTCGTAGTGCTCCTCGATGCCGGGGTGGAGCCAGCTCGAGAAGGGAATCCGGCTCATGTGCTCGACGCCCGCGACGGGGTAGACGTCGCCGTCGCCCGTCTCGATCGCGCGGGCGGCGTCGACGAGCGTCGTGAGCGAGGAGCCACACAGTCGGGTGGTCGTCGCCCCCGGCACCGTCTCGGGGAAGCCCCCGGCGAGCAGCGACTGGCGGGCGAGGTTCCGTCCTTGCTCTGCCTCCTGGTTGGCACAGCCGAGCCGGAAGTCGTCCCACTCCTCGGCCGGGACGCCCGTGCGCTCGATCAGCGCCTCGAGCACCGTCGCGACGAGGTCTTCCGGGTAGGTCTCGGCGAGTCCGCCGTCTTTTTTCCCCTGTGGCGTTCGCACCGCGTCGACGAGTACAGCCTCGGCTTGCGTCATCACTGAAACGGTCTGTGGGTGCCGGGTTAAACCGTTCGGCTCTCACACGATTCGCGCTCGAACGGAAACCGCTTTGACACCACCCCTGAATGTGTCGCGTATGCAAGTTGCAGTACTCGGAGCCGGCACGATGGGTCACGGAATCGCTCAGGTGACCGCGATGGCCGGCCACGACGTGATCGTCCGGGACATCGAAACCGAATACGTCGAGAACGGCCTCGAGTCGATCGAGGCCAATCTCGAAGGCGGCATCGAGCGCGACAAAGTCTCCCGCGAGGAAGCCGACGCGGCCCTCGAGCGCCTCTCGGGGACGACCGACCTCGAGGAGGCCGTCGCCGACGCGGACCTCGTGATCGAGGCCGTCCCGGAGGACCTGGATCTCAAGACGAACACGATGGAGGAGGTCGACGAACTGGTCGACGACGACGCGATCATCGCGACGAACACCTCCTCGCTGTCGGTGACGGAGATCGCGAGCGCCGCCGAGAACGACGGCCGGGTGATCGGGCTACATTTCTTCAACCCCGTCCACATCATGGCGCTGGTCGAGATCGTCGTCGCCGAGCAGACCGACGCCGAAACGCTCGAGTTCGCCCACGAGTTCGTCGAGGACATCGACAAGACCCCCGTCGAGGTGACCGACTCGCCCGGCTTCGCCTCCTCGCGGCTAGGCGTCGCCCTCGGCGTCGAGGCGATGCGGATGGTCGAGGAGGGCGTCGCCGACCCCCGGGACATCGACGCCGCGATGGAACTGGGTTACAACCACCCGATGGGGCCGATCGAACTGGGCGACGTCGTCGGGCTCGACGTCCGGCTGGGCATCCTCGAGTACCTCCGCGAGGAGCTCGGCGAGCGGTTCCGCCCGCCACAGGCGCTCAAGCGCAAGGTCCGTGCCGGCAAACTCGGCAAGAAGACCGGCGAGGGCTTCTACGTCTGGGAGGACGGCGAGATCGTCGGCGTCAGCGGTGAGGTGGACGGATGACGGTACCTGAAGGCCCCGTCGACGGCGCCGAGAAGATCGAGGCCGTCGCCGACGACTGCGAGACGGTCCACGCGTCGGTCGGCGACCGCGTCCCCGGCGTCGCGACCGTGACGATCGACCGACCGGACGCGCGCAACGCGCTCAACGCACAAGTTCGCGCGGAGTTGAAGGACGTGATGGGCGCCGTGTCCGACAGTGACGTTCGCGTCGTCGTCCTCACGGGTGCCGACGAGGCCAAGGCGTTCGTCGCCGGCGCCGACGTCGGCGAGTTCCGCGACCGCGACGCGTTGACGCAACGTGAGTTCTCGAAACGGCCGCGCGTCTACGAGGTCGTCGACGACCTGCCCCAGCCCGTGATCGGTCGGCTCAACGGCCACGCGCTCGGTGGCGGCTGTGAACTCGCCCAGGCCTGTGACGTCCGCATCGCCCACGAGCGTGCGAAGATCGGCCAGCCCGAGATCAACCTCGGGATCATGCCCGGCGGCGGCGGAACCCAGCGCCTCCCCAGGCTCGTCGGCGAGGGACAGGCCATGCGGCTGATCCTCTCCGGCGAGTTGATCGACGCCGAGGAGGCCCGCGAGATCGGCCTGGTCGATGAGGTCTGTGCCGACTCCGAGGGACTCGACGAGGCGGTCTACGACCTCGCCGAGTCGATGGCCGAAAAGAGCCCCGTCGCCCTCGAGTTCGCCAAGCAGGCGGTGAAGGCGAGTTCGCGGATGGGGCTCGAGCAGGGCATCGAGTACGAGGCCGAACTGTTCGCCCAGCTGTTCGCCACCGCGGACAAGAACGAGGGCATCGATGCCTTCTTCGAGGACCGCGACCCCGAGTGGCAGGGGCGGTAGACGAAGCGTCGGCGCGCTCGAGCATCGACGTGCGAGTCGACCTGACTCGGGCGGGCCGAATCACCGGCAAAGCTGTCCACCGAACGGAACGTTTTCGGTACCTCGGTGAGTGGTACCGCGACACGTGAACTACTGGTCGACGCTCCGCTACAGACGGTGGATCATCTGGGGGACGCTCGCGGCCGTCTTCCTGCTGGTGAACCTTTACCGACTCTCCTCGGCCGTGCTGGCCGATCGGCTGATGGTCGCGTTCGACACGAGCGGCGCCGCCCTCGGCACGTTACACGCCTCCTTTTTCTACGTGTACGCGCTGATGCAGCTGCCGGCGGGAATCCTCGCGGATCGGGCCGGGCCGAAGCGCACCGCGACCGGGGGAGCGATCGTGCTCAACGTCGGGGCGGTCGGCTTCGCGCTCGCGAACAGTTACCCGCTCGCCTTTCTCTCGCGGGCGCTGATCGGTCTCGGCGGCGCGGTGATCTTCATCTCGATGCTGCGGTTCGCTGCGAGCTGGTTCCGCGAGGAGGAGTTCGCGACGATGAACGGCCTCAGCATCGCCGTCGCCGGCCTCGGGGGCATCCTCGCGACGACGCCGCTCGCGGTCGCCGCGACGACGTTCGGCTGGCGCGAGACGACGCTGGGCCTCGGCGTGATCGGGCTGGGATTCGCCGCCGTCGTCTACCTGGTCGCCGACGACAAGCCCGAAGACGCCGGCTTCGAGCCGGTCGGCGACGCCGATTCGGAGCCGCTGACGCTCGGAGACGTCCTCGAGAACCTGCGGCTCGTCCTCGGGGAGCGAGAAACGTGGATCACGAGCGTCATGCTCTTCTGCTCGACGGGGATGCTCATCACCCTGCTCGGGCTGTGGGGCGTCCCCTACGTCGTTCAGACGTACGACGTCTCGGTGACGGCCGCCTCCTGGTACACCCTACTCGGCAGCTTCGGGCTCCTGATCGGCCCGCCCGCGTTCGGCTGGCTCTCGGACCGACTCGAGCGCCGCGCGCTCCTGATCGTGATCGGCGGCGTCGGCTACGTCGTCGGTTTCGGCGTCCTCGCGGTCGTCGGCCAGCCCCCGCGGGCGGTCGTCGCGGTCGTCTACTTCGGCGCCGGGTTCCTGCTCGGGGCGTACACGTTGAGCTACGCGCTGATCAAAGAACGCCACCCGACCAGCGCGAGCGGCGTCTCCACGTCGACCGTCAACGGCGCGGGCTTTCTCGGTGCTGCGCTGTTCCCCACGGTCCTCGGCTACGTCCTCGACGTCTACTGGACCGGGGAACTGGTCGCCGGCGCGCGGATCTACACGGAACTTGGCTACCAGGTTTCCTTCGGGATCGCGACACTCGCCAGTGTCATCGCCCTGGGCTGTAGCCTCTGGCTCTACCGGCAGGATCCGCTGGCTTGAACGGAGAATCGCTCACCTCTGGACGTATTCGACGAGCGACTCGACGGCCTCACCGACGAGCGAGCCATCGATTCGACCCTGCCAGAAGTCGATGTCGTCAGATCCGAGCAATTGGACACCCCACGGCACGATCCGGCTGTCGTCCGAAGTTCCGCCACGAATCCAGTGGTGGGGCTCGATCTCGAGCAGTCCATCCATCCACGTCCTGGTGGTCAGTGCGAGGGTGATGTACTGCTCCCCGTGAAACGGTCGTCCCTCGTGATTCGAAACGACGAGCCACGGGCGTGCGGCGCCCGCTCCCTTGTACGGATCGCTCCCGTACACGACGTCACCGTGCTCGTAGACGACCGTGGAATCCTCGGTCACTCCTCTCCCTCCGTTTGGCTGGGATGGGGTTCGTCTGGAGCGTGTTCTTTCCACTCGTCTCGATCCTCCGGTCCCAGTTGCTCGTTGAACAGCGCGGTCGCGCGGGCGTAGCCGTCGTGTTCCTCGAGGCGTCGCTCGTCGGTCGTAATCGCCCAGTACGTTCCCTTGTGCTCGACGAGGCTTCGCTTCTTCAGGCGTGTGAGCGCGGTGCTCACTGCCCCCTCGTCGAGGTCGGTTCGCCTCGCAATCTCGGCCGCCTTGAAGGCCCGATCCTCGTTCGCTGCGAGAAAACCGAGCACCTGATCTGTAACTGACAATTCCCTGAGCTCGTCCTCGGTCGATCGCTCGAAGGTTTCCCGATCGATTGCCATCGTGACTGTTACTACCGTGAGAAGCGTAATAGATGTTACCTGCGTTAGCGCCGGCTCGTGGGGAGCGTGACGCACTGGTCGTAGTTCCCGAACGACGAAACGAAAAACGACCAGAAAATCGATCCCGAGCCGCACGCGGACCGAGACTACTCCTGCGTCTGGCTGTACTGTTTCACCCACTCTTTTAGGGTGATCCCCATCGTCGCCTGCGTGATGGCGTTCGAGGACGCCGAGTTCGCCGACTTGACCAGTTCGGCCTCGAGCGTCCGTTTCGGCACCTCTCCGAGGAAGTGGGGGATCGCCCGCTGGACCTCGAGGGGGCAGCCGACCTCGTGGGCCAGCGCGTAGCCGGAGATGGAGTGGGGGATCTCCTCGGTGGCGTAGCGGTCGCGGTCCGTGCCCTCGAGGAGCTCGGCGTCGACGAAGTCGACGTACTCGTAGCACTTGCCCACGTCGTGGAGTAAGCAGGCGGCGACGATCACGTCCTCGTCGGGGTCGGCGCCGTGGAACTCGCGCTGGATTCGCGCGGACTCGAGGGCGATCTTCGTCACCCCGCGGACGTGCTCGACGTTCGTGACCTCGTGGATATTCCACGCGTAGGGGATGTCCGCAACGTCCTGCCAGCCGCCGCGCTCGAGGCCGAGGGTCCACGCCTCGACGACCTGGTCGCGGAGCTCGTCGTCGGCGATGGACTCGAGTTCGGGGTAGGCCGCCCGGACCTGCGTCTCGTAGTCAGTCATCTCACTCGAGGTCGTCGGCGCGCACCAGCCGTTCCTGGCCGACGAAGCGGGGACGGTCCTCGATCGAGAGGAAGTTGTCGACGTCCTCGCGAGGAGCGAGCGCCTTCGGGTGGTCGGGGTCGTAGTCGCGGGAGGACTCGTGGCCGAGGCCGGCGCGCAGCGCGTCGAGGTTCTCGAAGTAGAGTTCGGCGATGCCGTCGAACTCGGCGTGCTCGGGTTCGGTCGGGACGACGCGGGCGTAGCGGACGACGCCGGGAATCTCCCGGGCGAGCGGGACGTGCTCGTTCGCCCAGTGGTCGAGGAACTCCTCGTGAGTCATCCCCTCCTTGCGGACGAGGAACGCGGAGTGTTTGTAGAGGCCGTCGGTATCGCCGTCGACCTCGTCTTTCTCGACTACCTCCTCACCGATGAGTCGGGGACGTTCGTCGATCGCGAGGAAGTTGTCGACGTCCTCGCGGGCCTCCTTGGCCTTTCCGCGATCGGGGTCGTAGTCACGAGAGCCCTCGCTTCCCAGCGCGTCGTACAGTTCCTCGAGATCCTCGAAGAACAGTTCGGCGATGCCGTCGAACTCGGCGGCCTCGGCGTCGGCCGGGAGCACCTGCTGGTAGCGGACGACGCCCTCGATCTCCTTCGCGATCGGGGTGTGGACTGTCTGCCAGTGGTCGATGAACTCCTCGTGGCTCATCCCGTCCTTGCGGACGAGCAAGGCTACGTGCTTGTACATGCGGTTCGAGAATGCGTCACGACCCTAATAAAACGTGAGCAATCGGGCGAACGACGACCTGCTTCGACGCCACTTCCGTGGAGGTCACCAGTTACGCGCCGGCCGGCCGCTCCGCGGGCGGTAACTGGACGACGTCGACGATCGGTTCGTCGAACGAGAGCCGCATCCTGCGGTCGCTCCCGTTGTTCGCTACCACTTCGAAGCCCATCTGACGGTAGACGTGGATCGCTCGCTCGTTCGCCGCGTCGACGTCGAGGACGAGCGCTTCGTGACCGGCGTCGGCCGCGGCGGCGATCAACTGGCGACAGAGTTCGCTCCCGATCCCGCGGTCGTGGTAGTCGGGGTCGACGAAGACGATCAGCTCGGGCTCGAGGCTCGAGGCCGGCGCGTACGCGGCGTGGCCGACGACCCGATCGCCGTCGCGGGCGACGAAGTTCGTGCCGTGATCGACGAGACCCTCGAGCCACTCTTCGATCCGGACGCGCCTGACGGGTGGCAGTCCCATCGATCGATGAGCGTCGGGGTACGCCTCGTACATCGCCACGAGCGCCTCCCGGCGCGCCGGGGTGAGCGGTTCGACCAGGAGAACCTCGCCGCGTTTGTCGACGAACCGGGGACAGCGTGGCGGACAGCCTGCGGTCCCCTCGCAGTTCGTGGGGTCCCAGGCGGCGCAGGTGTCGGTCGTCATCACGGCTAGGTGTACGTTCGCCGGGAGAATCAGTGCCGACCACGACATGTACGGCCCCTATATACCGTCGCAGCGACGCTCGCCACCGGACGGGACGATGCGAGGAGGGCGGCCGATCAGCGCTCGGGACTGACCGTGACGACCGGAACGTCCGTTCCGAGGATAACCGCCTGCGTGACGCTGCCGAAGATGACCTTTCCCGTCGGGGTCTGTTTCCGTCCCGACAGGCAGATCATGTCCACCTCGCGTTCTTCGGCCGTTCGGATGAGTTCGCTCGCGGGCTCGCCGCTCGCCTCGTAGTACTCGTACTCGACCCCTGCTTCGTCGAACGAGTTGGCGACGGTCCGAACGGCGTCGAGTTGTTGCACCGAGCGACCCTCGGGGTTGTCCTGGAAGACGTGAAAGAGGATCGCCGAAACCTCCTCGGACGCAGCAGGGAGTGACTCGATCGTCGATGCCTGTGCGCTCGCCCGGTCGACGTTGGTGTCGATACCGACCAGTATCTGATACATGGTTTCACCGTCGAAGTCGGCCGTGATAACTCCTCGGGTGGGACAGAATCGGCCGTCGCCGGACACGACCGACGTTGTCACCGCTCGAGAACGAAGGAAAACGTATTTATCGGCATTGTCAGAAGAAGATGGCATGGCGTACAGCTACGAGCCCCACTACTTCGAAGACTTCGAAGTGGGGCAGACGTTCGAGAGCGTCGGCCGCACCGTCACCGAATCCGACTTCGCGATCCACTCGATGTTCACCGGCGACTGGACGGAACTGCACACCAACCGCCACTACGCCGAGGAGGGACACTTCGACGGCCGCGTCGCCCACGGCCCGATGACGTTCAGCCTGGCGACCGGCTTCGTCTACCGGAGCGGTATCGTCGAGCGCACCGTCTACGCGTTCCTCGGGATGAACTACATGGACATCCCGAACCCCGTCTACATGGACGACACGATCAGCCTCGACATGGAGGTCACGAAGACGAAAGAGCTCTCGAGTCGCGACGACGTGGGCCTGGTCACCATCGACACGACGATGACGAACCAGGACGACGACGTCGTCTTCGAGGGCGACATGAAGTTCCTGATCAAGCGCGCGGAGTGATCGGTGAGAAGGCCGGAGTGCAGCGGGAAACCGTCTTCCGTCCAATCGAAAACCCGGTTTCGGAAACGATAATTCACGTTTTCGAAGTCCCAACCCGGGGTTATCGTTCGCGGAGTGTGCAACGAGTGTGGTCGTTACCTGCGTTGAAGTGCGTCGATTAATCGGCACAGATAATATAAAACGCGTCTATAACCGGGTGAAGTTTTATGCAGGTTTCTGCATGATTGAGATTGTGATTCGAGATACCAAGCTCCGTGGGAGTAGACGTCAGTTTATCAGGGCAGTATCAGCCGGAAGCGTCGCGGGCGTGGCCGGGCTGGCAGGCTGTGTGGGGGATCCGACGGCCACCGACGATGACGACGGCGACGACGAGGACTTCGACACGGTCACCCTCGGCATCCTCGAGCCACTCACCGGCGAGTTCAGCGCACTCGGCGCAGAGCGAATGCAGGGGAACGAACTCGGCATCGAATGGGTCAATGAGAGCGACGAGTTCGACTTCGAGTTCGAGTACGAGGAGTTCGATACGCAAACCAACCCCGCGACGGCCAGTCGCGAGGCCGAGGAAGCCATCGAGGACTACGGCGCCAACTTCCTCACCGGCGCGATCAGCAGTTCGTCCGCGCTGGCGGTCGCCGACATCGCCGGCCGTGAAGGGGCCGTGTACACGCCGGGGGCGGCGGACATCTCGATCACCGGATCGGAGTGCAACGAGTACGTCTTCCGGTTCGAGACGAACACCGCCCAGATGACGGAAGTGATGGCTCAGTGGACGTACGACGAACTCGGCGATCAGATCTTCTATCACATCGCCGACTACGTCTACGGCGAGTCGGTCCGGGACGAGTTCGAGAAACGGATGGAGTCGATAAGCGGCTCCTACGAGAACGTCGGCGAGACCGCATCCGATCCCGGTTCGACGGATTTCGACGCGTTCATCACCCAGATCCAGAACGCCGCCGACGAGGCCGACGCCCTCGTAGTTGGAATGACGGGGGCTGACCTCGCGATCTTCCTCTCACAGGCCGGCGAGCGCGGGCTGCAAGACGACATCCCCATCGTGACGACGACGGCGTCGTTCACGCCCGTTCGAGGCGGTGCCGGACTTGGGGCCGTCGGTACCTACAGCGGCATCCGATACTCACACGATCTCGACACCGGCGACAATCAGGAGTTCGTCGAGGCCTATCAGGAGAAGTTCGACGGCGAGTTGCCGGACAACTTCTCCCGGGTCGGATTCGAGTCGATCCGGATGCTCGCCCGTGGCATCCAGGAAGCCGGCTCGCGTGACCCGGACGTCGTAAAAGACGTCCTCGGCGGCCTCCAGCACGAGACCATCTTCGGTCCCAACGAGTTCCGCGAGTGTGACGGGCAGGCAGTGAACCCGGTCTGGATGGGCGAACTCGTCGAACCTGACGATGGCGACGTCGCCGACGTCGAGATCCTGACCGGACTCGACGGCGAGGAAGCGATCCCGGACTGTGAAGAGACCGGCTGCGAACGGTAACCAGCAAAAATTCTCCACATTATGGTTGGCGCAATTATACAACAGCTCTTCGATGGGTTGACGCTCGGTGTCGTATACGTACTGCTCGCCGCAGGGCTCTCGGTCATCTTCGGCGTCATGCACGTCATCAACTTCGCCCACGGTGAGATGTTCGCACTCGGTGCGTACTTCGCGCTGGCGCTGATCGCTCCGTTCGGTGGCTCGGCGTTTTTTGCCGCGTTGCTGATCGCGCCGTTGATCGTCGGCGTCATCGGCGTGGCGATCGAACGGTACACCGTCCAGCCACTGTACGGGCGAAACCCACTCTATCACATCCTGCTGACGTTCGGTCTGGTACTGGTGTTGAACGACCTGATCTACCTGATCTGGGGGCCCGGCGCCTCGAGCGTGCCGCGGCCAGGAATCATCACCGGAACGATTCCGCTGCTCGGGCTCAGCGTGAGCGCGTACAACCTCTTCATCATCGTCGCCGGCGGGCTGATGGCCGTCGCCGTCTGGGCGATGCTCGAACACACCAGGTACGGGCTCATCATCCGGGCCGGCTCGCAGGACCGACAGATGGTCCGGAATCTCGGGATCAACATCGATCGGTACTACTCGCTGGTCTTCGGCATGGGGGCGGCGCTGGCCGCGTTCGCCGGCATCATTCTCGCCGGGAGCAGGCAGGTCAACCCCGAGATGGGGATGTCCGTCATCATCCCGGCGTTCGTCATCGTCGTCCTCGGCGGGCTGGGGAGCTTCAAGGGTGCCGTCGTCGGCGGCCTGTTCGTCGGCATCCTCCAGGAGTCGATCCTGCGGCCGTACTTCCCGTTCCTCGAGGGGATGGTGATCTTCCTGTTGATGATCGGAATCCTCCTGATTCGGCCACAGGGGCTGTTCGGTACCGAGGCACCCGAAGACGAGAGTGGCGAGTTACTCACCGGGACCAAAGGCGGCTTCCTCGATCCACAGACGCGCAATCGACTGGGGATCGCGATGATCGTCTTACTCGCGCTGGTCCCCCTCGGTGCGGGAACGCTGTACTCGACGTTCGTCGTCACCCTGTTGATCGAGATCCTGATCTGGGGGCTGTTCGCACTCAGTCTCGACTTCGTGATGGGCTACACTGGGCTGGTGTCGCTCGGTCACGCGCTGTTCTACGGACTCGGCGCGTACGCAGTCGCGATCACGCTGGTGAACGTCACCGAGTCGGCGATCGTCGCACTCGTCCTGGCAATCGCGGTTTCCGCGGTGATCGCGTGGTTCGTCGGCTTCGTCTCGATCAGGGTGGCCGGTGTCTACTTCGCGATGATCACACTCGCGTTCGCCGAGCTGTTCTACAACGCAGTCTATCGGCTCGATACAGTCGAGCTGTTCGGCGAGGAACGTGAACTCACCGGCGGCTCTGAAGGAATCTTCGGGCTCGACGCCTACTACGGGATCGCCGGCGTCGGCGTCGACCTCAACGAGATCGGTATCTTCGTCGGTCCGACGGTGCTCACCGGTCGATCGCTGTTCTACTACATCGCCCTGGCGGCGCTGGTGGCCGGGTTCTTATTGACCCGGCGGATGCTCCGATCGCCGTTCGGCTCGGTGCTCAAATCCATCCGCGAGAACGAGCAACGGGCGACGTTCCTCGGCTACGATACGACCGTCTACAAGCGCCGGGCGTTCGTCGTCAGCGGTGCACTCGCTGGCATGGCAGGCGGGCTGTACACCCTCTTCTCGGGGCGCGTCTTCCCGGCCACCGCCGAGTGGATGGTCTCCGGTGAGGTGATCGTGATGGTCATCCTCGGTGGGATGGGGACGCTCTACGGGCCGATCATCGGTTCGTTCTCGTTTTTCACCCTCGAGTACTTCCTCACGGGGTTCACCGACCGCTGGCGACTCGTGCTCGGGACGATCTTCGTCCTGTTCGTGATCTTCCTGCCCCGGGGACTGGTCTCGGTGCCGGAACTGCTCGCACCCCACCTGCCGGGCGGGCCAGGTCCACAGCCTGAACCGTCGCCGGAGGACTCAAGCACGAGGGGTGATGACTGATGGCCATGGACGCACAGGAACGGGAACAAGCCGTCGGCGGGGACACGATCCTTCAGACCGACGGCCTCGTCAAGAAGTTCGGCGAGTTCACCGCGACCGACCACGTCGACCTCGAGGTCGAACGCGGGGAGTTCCGGAGCATCATCGGCCCGAACGGCGCGGGCAAGACCACGCTGTTCAACCTGATCTCGGGCGCGCTCCCGGTCACCGACGGCGCGATCTACTTCGACGGCGAGGACATCACCGACCTCTCGCCTCCCCAGCGCGTTCGCCGCGGGATCGGTCGATCGTTCCAGATATCGAATATCTTCGGCGGGCTCTCCGTCCGCGAGAACGTCAGACTCGCGGCCCAGTCGGTCCATCGCGACGAGTACAACTTCGTCGAGTCGCTGTTCAAACCGACCGACCAGTACGAACGAATGAACGAGGATACCGACCGCATCCTCGAGCGGGTCGGACTCGAAGACCTCGCCGAGGAGGAAGCGGACGCACTCGCCTACGGTGACCGACGGCGCCTCGAGATCGGCGTCGTGTTGGCCACCGACCCCGACCTCGTCCTGTTCGACGAGCCGACCGCCGGGATGAGCGTCGAGGAGACCCAGGGGACGATCGACCTGATCGAGGAGGTGCTGGTCGACCAGACCCTGTTGCTGATCGAACACGACATCGAACTCGTCATGACGCTCTCCGATCGAATCACCGTGTTGAACCGTGGCGAGATCCTCGCGGAGGGAACGCCGGAGGAGGTCGCAAACGATCAGGCCGTCCAGGACGCCTACCTCGGGGGGATGGTCGAATGAGCACCAACCCGATCCTCACGGTCGATGGCATCCACTCGGGCTACGGCGAGACGAAGGTCCTTCACGATCTCTCCCTCGAGATTCGGGAAGGCGAAGTCGTCTCGCTGGTCGGCCGCAACGGCGCCGGGAAGACGACCACGCTGCGGACGATCATGGGCATCATCCACCCGACGTCCGGCTCCGTCGTCTACCGCGGTGACGACATCTCCGACCTCGACGCGACCGAGACGGTAAAGCGCGGGATCTCGCTCGTTCCCGAGGAACGCCGGATCTTCCCCGAGCTTACCGTCATGGAGAACTTAGAGATCGCCGACTTAGGCGGCGGAACGGACGCCGACTCGATGTCGATCGACGAGGCCCTCGACATGTTCGAGAACCTCAAAGAGCGGACGGAGAACGCCGGCTCGTCGCTCTCGGGCGGCGAACAGCAGATGCTCGCGATCGCTCGAGCGCTCGTCGGCGGTGCCGACGTCGTCCTGCTCGACGAACCCACCGAGGGGCTCGCCCCCTACATCGTCCAGGACGTGATGGACATCGTCCGCGAGCTCAACGACCGCGGCATCACGGTCCTGCTCGTCGAGCAGAACGTCCACGTCGGGCTCGCGCTCGCCGACCGCAACTACGTCATCAACCAGGGCGAGATCGTCTGGGAAGGCACCTCCGAAGAACTCGAGGCCGACGAAGAGATCCTCGATACGTACCTCGGCGTCACCGCCTGACCGGCCGGTCACCGGACTCGCTTCGTTTTGTTCCGTCTCGAGACGACCGCCGACGCTATTGTGTTTCGCTGTCAGTACCGGAGTCAAGACGAGAGACGGTACAGTTAGTCGAATCGGCTGGACGACTCACACACCCGGCCGATTCACGTCGAACGACTGGCGCGTGCCACGTCGGCGTGACCAGCCGGATTCGGTTCGAAAGCGCCACCCCTGCCCCACTGGTCGCTCTTTCGGCCCGTTTCGTCGTAACAGGTCGTCGCCGGACACCCGGCGTCGTTCAACGACGATCGCCGTCTCGCTCGAGTGATGAGTGCGCTACTCGAGTGACCAATCGACATAAGTAACAGCCAAATTAGCACTCCTCAGAGACGGTACGTCGTCGATCCACCCCGTCCGAACGGCCCACCGTTGTCGCGTGTCTGGCAATGGCTGTCGGGAGGCGAAACCCACATTACCCCGTCGGTCCCACCAAAACACAGTGACGCGCGTCTGTCTCGTCGGGTCCCCGGATGTGAACGTGCGGTACGAACTGCTCTCTCGAGAGACGTCTCGGGAGGCGCTCGCGACCTACCAGCTGGAGCGGCCGTTCGAGAACACGCTGGCGCTGCGGACGGTCAGCGTCGGCGCCGCCGTCTCCCTGCTCAACGATCTCCAGTGGTACCTCGTCCGGTTCGTCGACGAGGCGCTCGTCTTAGAGCCGAGCGTCAGCGAGACGGAGTGGCTCTCGCGAGAGCTGGCCGAGGCGCTTCGCAACGGCGACCTCGAGCCCGGGGAGACCGGGGAGTACCTGAAGGTCTACGGCGTCGAGTACCCCGATGCGGAATCTGGAACCGCCGAGACACCGGCGACAGACGGCGGTGACGGAGTGGCGGACGAAGACGCTCCGACGGATGGGACCGACGCACCGGCGGACGAAGACGCCACGGCGAGCGGAGGTGTCGACGAGAGGGGACGAACGCGGACCGCCGCGGCCGGTCGGCTCGTCGAGCCGCTTTACGTCCGGCGGACCGACGGCGAGGTGCCGACGTACGACCTCCGGGACGTCGACGAGACGCTCGTCGTCCGACTCACGGAAGCGGAGTTTACCCCATGACCGGCGGCACCGGCGTGACGACGGTCGACGGCTGTCGGATCGCCTACCGGCGGGCAGGAACCGAGGGACCGCCCGTCGTCTTGCTCCACGGCGGCGGCGTGGACGACGCGACGCTCTCCTGGCGACACACCCTCGAGGAACTCGCCGAGGGGTACCAGGTGTACGCACCGAGCTGGCCCGGCTACGGCGAGAGTATGGGCCCGCTCGAGCACACGACTGACAGCTACGTTTCCCTCCTCGAGGGCTTTCTCGAGTCGGTCGGCCTCGAGCAGTGTGCCCTCGCGGGTATCTCGATGGGTGGGGCGGCGGCGCTCGGGTTCGCACTCGAATACCCACAGCGGGTCGAACGGCTGACGCTCGTCGGGAGTTACGGCCTCGGAGAACGGATTCCCGTCGGCTCGTTCTGGAAGACGGTCGCCCACGTGCCCGGGATGAACGCCCTCGGCTGGAACGCGCTGGCGCTCTCGAGTGAGGCCACGCGGGTCGGGCTAAGCGGCGTCGTCGCCGATCCGGTCCGCCTCTCGCCTGAATTCGTCGAGGACGTCCGCAGCCGAGCGAGGCGTTCCGACGCTGGCCGCGCCTTCGAGGCGTTCCAGCGAAACGAACTCGCGCCCGACGGCACCGTCGTGACGAACTACGCCGACGACCTCGAGTCGCTGACAGTCCCCACGCTCCTCGTCCACGGCGCCGAGGATCCGCTCTTTCCCGCCCGGTGGTCGAGACGGGCGGCGGATCGGCTGCCGGACGCCGAACTGGCCGTGCTCGAGGACTGCGGTCACTGGCCGACGCGCGAACGGCCCGAGGTGTTCAACGCGATTCTGCGCGAGTTTCTCGAGTAGCGATCGGTCGGTGCGTTGAACTCACGACCGGATCGGAACGGTCTCGTCCAGGTGAACCAACGGTTATCCCCACAGCCGGCGGAGGGTGTTATACGAGACCCTACTATGACTAGCCCCAGCCTCACGCCGCGGATGGAACAGCAGCGAGCAGCCCTCGATGGGATCCCACCGGCGAAACGATCGCTCGAGAACGGCGAGCTTCGGCTCACGCGGCGGTTCCGTGGACTCACGCTCGAGCAGGCGGTGGGCTACCTCGAGCACCTCGGCGGCGAGCGCGTCGGCGAGGCGGAACTCGACGGCGACGGCTGGCGAGCCGAACTCTCGGCGCGGAAAGTCTCCGTCGGTCCGTCGTACCGGCTCACCGAGGTGACGGTGACGTGGACGGGGGCCGAGCCGGTCGTCGAACGGGTCGTTCTGCAGTTTCGGCTCAAGGCGTTTCGTGCACCAGGGTGACGGAGTTCCATTGCTCCGGCGCGGGCGACTCGCCGCGTTGGTCGACGTCCCGGGCCCGGCTCAGGGTGGCCGTTCCATCGCGAACCGGTCGCGCGTCGTCGCGTAGAAGCTCCCGGCGAGACGGCCGACGGCGTCGACGTCGCGCACGTCGAGTTTCCCGTCAGTCGTCACCGACCCGTCGAGGTGGACGTATCGGACCTCGCCGAGCACGAGCGTCGAGCCGCCGACGTCGAGCAGGTCGTGGAGAGTGCACTCGAGTGCCACCTGTGCGTCGGCCACGCGCGGTGGCGACACGACGACGGAAGGGGCGCGCTCGAGTCCGGCGTGGTCGAACTCGCTTTCGTCAGCGGGGAGCGTGGCGCTCGTCTCGTTCATCGCTTCGGCGAGCTCCATCGTGACGAGGTTGACGACGAACTCGCCGGTCTCGCGCACGTTTCGCGGCGTGTCCTTGAGGCCGTCGGGGGCGTCGACCGGCGCGAAGAGGACGATCGGCGGGTCGACCGAAGCGACCGTGAAAAAACTGTACGGCGCGAGGTTGTCCACCCCCTCTCCGGTGGTCGTGCTCACCCACGCGATCGGCCGCGGAACGACCGCACTCGAGAGGATCCGGTAGAGCGACCCCTCGTGTGTAGCGACGTCGACGCCCATCGTCGATTCGTCACCGGTCGTCTCGAGGGCCTCGCTCGTGTGGCGCTCGTCGTCCGTCACTGGTCGGCCCCTCGCGGATCGACGTGCTCGCTCCCGGGCACCTCCTCGTCGACCGTGAACCCCGGGCCCATCGTCGCCAGTTCGAACACCAGTCCGTCGGGATCGGAGAAGTAGATGCTCTCGAAGTACGTCCGGTCGCGGACCGGCGAGACGCGCACGCCGTGGTCGAGCAGGTGCTCGCGCCACTCGAGGAGTGTCTCCCTGTCTTCGACACCCATCGCAAAGTGGTGGCTCGCCCCCGGCCCGGGCTGGCCACGGCTGTCGGGGTACTCGAAGTAAGTGACCGTCGTGCCGGGCTCGCCCTCGGGCGTGGACGAGAAGTAGTAGTGGAGTGTGCCGGGATCGTCGTAGTTCTCGGTCAGCTTCACGGTGTGAAAGCCGAGCACGTCCTCGTAGAACGCCTTCGTCCGCTCCATGTCGGTGCAGATGTTCGTCACGTGGTGCAAGCCGGTCGTCGGTGGGGTGTCTGTCATCGCGGTGTGGTCGTCACAGTCGGTCGGCGAACAGTACTAACGTCGTGTTAGCTGGTACGATACCGAACTGCTATAGCCTTTCGCTGACGTACGGGTTACCAGATGGCATCGGAACCACCGCAGACCGACACACAGGACGTCGACGCCTGCCCCGTCATCGAATCGATCGAGCTGATCGGTTCGCAGTGGCGACTCGCCGTCCTCCACGAACTGCTCGAGGGCGAACAGCGGTTCAACGAACTCAAGCGCTCGACCGGGGCGAACGCGCGGACGCTCTCGCGGGTGCTCGACGACCTCGGCGAACGGGGGTTCGTCGACCGGCGCATCGAGGAAGACGCGCCCATCGCGACCTACTACAGCCTCACCGAGAAGGGTGAGTCACTCGAGCCCGTCTTCGACGAGATCGCCTGCTGGGCGAGCAGCTGGCTCGGCGAGGACGGAGGCGAGAAGCGAGACACGGCCTGAACCGTCACGGGCTAACGGAACGAACCGTGTACCCGGCAGTACCGTCGCCGTACACCCGTTCCATCCGGCACTTCCTGGAGGGTCGTCGCCGCGACCCAGTTCCCCGAAGAAACGACTCGACTACCACCGCCTCGCCCGGGGGATGGCTATTCACCCACCGGGTTAGCCACTCGCCTACCGAGTATCAGACCAGGTGGCCGTCCGGCGAAGCTGGTCAGGTCCGTGTCGATCAGACCCAAAATCGGCAGTCGAAACGGTGGGTCGCGAGTCGACGTCCCGGAAGGTCTGGTAGCTGCTAATTACTAATCCGGGAGGAATTCAATGAGGGTGATATGGAGCGACGTGCCCTCCTGATCGGCAGCGGTACTGTATTCGCAACCGTCCTGGCCGGCTGCACCGGGAGCGATGACAGCGGTGACGACGAGAACGGCGGCGGCGTCGATGACGACGGCCACAGTGACGGAACCGACGACGGAAACGGAAACGGGAACGGCGGTTCGACCGGTGACGTCCCGGGGTTCGACAAAGACAAACTCGACCTGGACGAGTACGGGCTGAAGATCGATCACGTCAAACGCGACGGATCGACGGTCCACGTCGAGGTCGAGGCGACGGAAACGGCCCTGGCCCAGGAGAACCTCGAGGAACTGCTCGCGGTCGTCGCGGACGCGATCGTCGACCCGGACGCGTTCAAGGTGGCGATCGGCTCGATCGACGTCACCGTCGTCGACGACGCCGGAAATGCCGTCCTGTCGTTCTTCGTCGACGTCGAGTGGGCCGTCGCCTACGTCCAGGACGAGCTCACGCTCGAGGAGTTCACCGAGAAGGTCAGCGAGACCGCCAGCTGATCGGCTGGACGCCGATACGCGCCACCGCCTTCTGTGAGTCGTTCGGTCGAGGCCGATCAGCCGTCGAGGTCGAGGTCGACCTGCTGGAGCGAGCGGTCGAGGTGGCAGACGTCGTGGGGTGGGTCCCCGTGGATCTCGGCGATGCGGTACTCCTCGTCGAAGGAGACGCCGTCGGGTTCGCAGAGTTCGTGGCTGGGACAGTCGACGTACGGACAGGGGCCCTGAAGGCCGGCTTTGCTCCCGGCGAACGCCCCCTTCGAGGGGACGTTCGCGGTCACGGTCGCGGGCTCGACTTCGACCGCGCGGACGCCGTCGGCGTGGAGCGCGCACTCGAGCGTCTGGGCGTTCTCCCGGACGTCGGTGACCCGGTAGCGGGTTCCGGGCGTGAGATTGAGACACTGGCTCCGATAGGGGCAGCCGGCGCAGGCGTCGGCCTCGCCGCGGTAGACGAACTCGGTGTCGGGATTGGCCAGGCGGGTTCCGATGAGGGTGACGGTGGACATACGAAGCGGTTCGGTACGGGGGCGGTTAAGACTCACGTCAGTCGCGGCCCGTGAGTTCGTCGAGACGGGCGAAGTATCGATCACGTGGAACCTGGTACAGCTCGCGGTAATCGATCTCACCGTCGTCGAACGACCGTGCGAGTTCGACGACACACTCGAGGGCCGCGTCGCGGCTCGAGAACCGGTGGGTTTCGTCGAGGGAGACGTCGGGCTCGAGGTAGAGGGTGACGTACCAGTCGCGGTCGCCGATGCGGTCGTTGGGGTTCGTCTTCGGTCGGCGCGACCGTCTGCCCTGGGTGAGATAGAGCGTCGGCAGACAGGCGGGCGGGAACTCCTCAGCGTCGAAGACGTCCGGTCGGTAGACGAGCACGCTTCGGCCGTCGTCCTCGTCGCTCCAGACGACCCAGCTCTCCGGAAGGTCGGCGAACGCCGTCATGGGTCGATCGAGGGGAGGGAAACGTAAATCCCCGTCGCGTCGATCGCCACGGTCGGTGGGTGCGAAATCTCGCTCGACGAAATCTCGCCCGACCGGGGAGTGCGCGCGAGCGCGCACCGGCGTTCTCAGGCCGCTCACTTATATACGACCCACCCCCAGTACGGGTGTGATACCCCTTAACAATCATGGGTTCTGTCAGATGGCCGTCGGAATTAGCTCCTGGTAAATATCTTTTGGGGCCAGAGTTAAGTAGTTGTATTACTCACTCATTAAATACTATCGGTATCCGTCCGACGGACCGAGCCACGCTGCGCCCGTCCCCGGCGCGACGACATCGTGACGTGTCGACCAGGCCGTCACCCGAGTCGAGTGGCATTGGTTCACGCATGACACGACAGATCGCCGCCCGAACCGAGCTGCACTCTTCGACGCGTCCACTCGCGAGGAGTCGTGCTTGTGACTCGGTCGACTGCGTGGCGGATTCCGAAGGCCGTCCGACCGGACGGCACACGCCGACCGAAAACCGGTCGGCCGCGAACGCGACGATCAGAACGGATGCAGCTGGGGAGCCTTCGACCACAACGATACCATGACCGGTGACATCGAGACGCTCGAGAAGCTGAGCAACGATTACCAGGAGTCGATGCCCGCAGATCTGCGGGAGACCAGAACCTTCGACTGGTACCTAGAGGAGCTGTACGCGGACCCGAAAGTCGCGCGAAACGCCCACCAGCGCGTTGCGGATATGTTCGACTACTACGGGACGACGTACGACGAGACAGAAGGCGTGGTCGAGTACCGACTCGCCTCCGAGGACCCGCTAGGCGACGGCGAGAACACCTTCTACGGCAAGGTGATCCACCAGTCGATCCACGAGTTCGTCAACAAGGTGAAATCCGGGGCTCGGCGGCTCGGTCCCGAACGGCGCATCAAACTCCTGCTCGGCCCGGTCGGCTCCGGGAAGTCCCACTTCGACCGGCAGGTGCGCCGGTACTTCGAGGACTACACCCTGCGCGAGGAGGGGCGGATGTACACCTTCCGCTGGACGAACCTCTGTGACGTGATCAAGGACCAGGATCCCGCAGACGACACCGTCCGCTCCCCGATGAATCAGGACCCGCTCGTGCTCCTCCCGCTCGAGCAGCGCCAGTCGGTGATCGACGACCTGAACGAGCGCCTCGACGCGCCGTACACGATCCGCAACGAGCAGAGCCTCGACCCCGAGAGCGAGTTCTACATGGATCGGCTGCTGGCCTACTACGACGACGACCTCAAACAGGTACTCGAGAACCACGTCGAGATCGTTCGCCTCGTGGCCGACGAGAACAAACGCCAGTGTCTGGAGACGTTCGAGCCCAAGGACAAGAAGAACCAGGACGAGACCGAGCTCACGGGCGACGTCAACTACTCGAAGATCGCCATCTACGGCGAGTCAGACCCCCGCGCGTTCGACTACTCGGGGGCGTTCTGTAACGCGAACCGTGGGGTGTTCTCCGGCGAGGAGCTGCTGAAACTCCAGCGGGAGTTCCTCTACGACTTCCTGCACGCCACCCAGGAGATGACGATCAAGCCGAAGAACAACCCGCGAATCGACATCGACCAGGTGATCGTCGGGCGGACGAACATGCCCGAATACAAGGACAAGAAGGGCGACGAGAAGATGGAGGCGTTCAACGACCGGACGAAACGGATCGACTTCCCGTACGTCCTCTCCTACGAACAGGAGGCCCACATCTACGAGAAGATGTTGAACAACGCCGACGTCCCCGACATCAACGTCGAGCCACACACCTTGGAGATGGCGGGGCTGTTCGGCGTGCTCACGCGGATCGAAGAACCCGACACCGAGACGATCGACCTGCTCTCGAAAGCGAAGGCGTACAACGGCGAGATCGACGAAGGTGACGACTTAGACGTGAAGAAGCTGCGCGAGGAAGCCGCCGTCAAAGCCGAGATCGGTGAGGGGATGGTCGGCGTCTCGCCGCGCTTCATCGGCGACGAGATCGCCGAGGCGATCATGGACTCGAAACACCGCAGCCGGGGCTTCCTCTCGCCGCTGACGGTGTTCAACTTCTTCGAGGAGAACTTAGAACACCACGGCTCGATCCCCGAGGACAACTTCGAGAAGTACTACCGCTACCTCGAGACCGTCCGCGAGGAGTACCGAGAGCGCGCCATCGAGGACGTCCGCCACGCGCTGGCGTACGATCTCGACGAGATCCAGCGCCAGGGCGAGAAGTACATGGACCACGTGATGGCCTACATCGACGACGACACCATCGAGGACGAACTCACGGGTCGCGAGCAAGAACCCGACGAGACGTTCCTGCGCAGCGTCGAGGAGAAACTCGACGTGCCCGAAGACCGCAAAGACGACTTCCGCCAGGAGGTCAGCAACTGGGTCTCCCGGCGCGCTCGCGAGGGCGACACGTTCAACCCCCAGGACAACGACCGCCTGCGCCGCGCGCTCGAGCGCAAGCTCTGGGAGGACAAGAAACACAACATCAACTTCTCCGCGCTGGTCAGCGCGAGCGACGTCGACGACGACGAACGCTCCTCGTGGATCGACGCCTTGATCGAACAGGGCTACTCCGAAGACGGCGCCAAGGAGGTCCTCGAGTTCGCCGGCGCGGAGGTCGCGAAAGCAGAGATCCAGACCTAGCATGACCGGAGAGGAGTACGTCAGGGCGGCCGACCGCGCGCTGGAGGAGACCTACGAGGAGCCGATGAGCCTCGCGGCGTACGTCGATCGGGTGTTCGAGAACCCGGGGCTCGCCTCCCACGCCGCGAAGTACCTGCTCGAGGCGATCGAGGCGGCCGGAACGCGGACGGTGGTCGAGGAGGGCGAGGAGAAACAGCGCTACCGCTTCTTCGACGACCCGGGAAACGGCGGCGAACACGCCATCCTCGGGAACACCGAAGTGCTCAACGACTTCGTCGACGACCTGCGGTCGATCGCCGCGGGCCGTGGCAAGGCCGAAAAGATCATCTGGTTCGAGGGACCGACGGCGACGGGGAAATCCGAGCTCAAGCGGTGTCTGGTCAACGGCCTCCGTGAGTACTCGAAGACGCCCGAGGGACGGCGCTACACGGTCGAGTGGAACGTCGCGACGACGGAGGCCGACGCCCGCGGACTGAGTTACGGTGGTGACCCCACGGCAGTGGACGACGAAAACTGGTACCAGAGTCCCGTCCAGGCGCACCCGCTGTCGGTGTTCCCCGAGGAGGCCCGCGAGGCGTTGCTCGCGGACCTGAACGAGCAACTCGAGGAGCCCGTCCCGATCGACGTCGACACCCGCCTCGACCCGTTCTCGCGGGAGGCGTACGACTTCCTCGAGGAACGCTACCGCCGGCAGGGCAAAGACGAGCTGTTCTCGGCGATCACCGACGAGAGCCACCTGCGGGTGAAAAACTACGTCATCGACGTCGGACAGGGCGTCGGCGTCCTTCACTCCGAGGACGACGGCTCGCCGAAAGAACGGCTCGTGGGCTCGTGGATGCACGGCATGCTCCAGGAACTCGATTCGCGCGGGCGGAAGAACCCCCAGGCATTTTCCTACGACGGCGTGCTCTCCCAGGGCAACAGCGTCCTGACGATCGTCGAGGACGCCGCCCAGCACGCCGACTTGCTCCAGAAGCTGCTGAACGTCCCCGACGAGCAGTCGGTCAAACTCGACAAGGGGATCGGGATGGACGTCGACACCCAGCTGCTGATCATCTCGAACCCCGACCTCGAGGCCCAGCTCAACCAGCACGCCGACCGCAACGGGACCGACCCGCTGAAGGCGCTGAAACGCCGGCTCGACAAACACGAGTTCGGCTACCTCACCAACCTGAGTCTCGAAACCGAACTCATCCGTCGCGAGCTCACCAGCGAAACCGACGTCTGGGAGGCCGAGGCGTACGACGACCTCGAGGCGAAGATTCGCGAGCCGGTGACGGTGAGGGTCAAAGACGCCGAGGGCGACCTCAGAGACCGGGAGTTCGCCCCGCACGCGATCGAGGCAGCGGCGCTGTACGCCGTCGTCACGCGCCTGGACGAGATGGACCTGCCCTCGGGGCTCGATCTCGTCGATAAGGCGCTGATCTTCGACCAGGGCTACCTCCAGGAGGGCGACGCCAGACTCGAGAAAGACGAGTTCGACTTCGACGACGAGGCGGACGACGGCGAACACGGGATCCCGGTGACGTACACGCGGGATACGCTGGCAGAGCTTCTCCAGACGAGCCAGGACCGCCACCACCCCGATCTTCCCGTCGAGGACGTGATCATGCCCCGCGACGTCCTGAACGCGCTGGCCGACGGAATGGCCGACGCGCCGGTTTTCTCGGCCGGCGAACGCTCGGAGTTCGAGAACCGCGTGGTGCCGGTCAAAAACCACGTCTTCGACCGCCAGGAGGCGGACGTCGTCGAAGCGATCATGCACGACAAACGCGTCGACGAGGAGACCGTTGCGGAGTACGTCGAGCACGTCTACGCCTGGGAGACCGACGAACCGTTGCAGAACGAACGCGGCGAGCGCGTCGAACCCGATCCGCTGAAGATGAAGGTGTTCGAGGTCGAGCACCTCGGGCGCTTTACCGAGGAGGCCTACCAGGGCGACCTTCCCCGCGAGAGCGTCCGAAAATTCCGCCGCGAGAAGGTCATCACGGCGCTGAACCGCTACGCGTGGGAACAGCGCGACGAGGACTTCGCGGTCGAGGACGTCGACCTCGGCGCGATTCCGGTCGTCAAGGCCGTCCTCGAAAGTCACGACTGGGACGACGTGCGCCGGACCTTCGAGGACTTCGACCCGCGGCAGTGGGACGATCCGCCGAGCGGGACGGAGACGGAAACCGTCAAAGAAGAGACGCTAGAGGCGATGATCGATCTGTTCGACTACTCGAGAGCGTCGGCGGAACTGACCAGCAGACACGTCATGGGCCAGGTGAGCTACCGATGGGACTGAGAGACGACCTCGACCGATTCCGCGAAGTGGGTGAGAAGCGCCGCGAAGATCTGGCCGACTTCATCCAGTACGGCGACCTCGGGGGAAGTCGGCCGGACGAGATCCAGATCCCCGTCAAGATCGTCTCGTTGCCGGAGTTCGAGTACGACCGGCGCGACCAGGGTGGCGTCGGGCAGGGCGACGGCGGCACGCCCGACGTGGGCCAGCCCGTCGGCCAGCCACAGCCCCAGCCGGGTGACGACGACGGCGACGGCGACGAACCCGGCGAGGAGGGCGGCGACCACGAGTACTACGAGATGGATCCCGAGGAGTTCGCCCAGGAACTGGACGAGGAACTCGGGCTCGACTTAGAGCCAAAGGGCAAGCGTGTGATCGAGGAGAAGGAAGGCCCCTACACGGACCTGACGCGTTCGGGCCCCGACAGCACGCTCGACTTCGAGCGGATGTTCAAGGAGGGGCTCAAGCGTAAGCTCGCGATGGACTTCGACGAGGACTTTTTGCGAGAGCTGTGCAAGATCGAAGGGATCACCCCGCGCGAGGTCTTCGAGTGGGCTCGCGGCGAGAACCTGCCGGTCTCGATGGCGTGGATCGAGGAGGCCCACCGCGAGGTCGCAGACGACCGCGGGACGTGGGCCTCGATCGAGGAGGTCGAAGCGAACGTCGACCGCGAGAGCGTCCAGCAGAAGATCCGCCGGGAGGGGATCAGACACGTCCCCTTCCGCCGGGAGGACGAGCGCTACCGCTACCCGGAGATCGTCGAGGAGAAAGAGAAGAACGTGGTCGTGGTCAACATTCGTGACGTCTCCGGCTCGATGCGCGAGAAGAAACGCGAACTCGTCGAGCGCACGTTCACCCCGCTCGACTGGTATCTCACGGGCAAGTACGACAACGCCGAGTTCGTCTACATCGCCCACGACGCCGAGGCCTGGCAGGTCGAGCGCGAGGACTTCTTCGGCATCCGCTCCGGTGGCGGAACGAAGATCTCGAGTGCGTACGAACTCGCGAGGGAGGTACTCGAGGAGTACCCCTGGAGCGACTGGAACCGCTACGTCTTCGCCGCGGGGGACAGCGAGAACTCGAGCAACGACACCGGAGAGCGCGTCATCCCGCTGATGGAGGAGATCCCGGCGAACCTCCACGCCTACGTCGAGACCCAGCCGAGCGGGAACGCGATCAACGCCACCCACGCCGAGGAACTCGAGCGTCACTTCGGCGACGCCGAGGACGTGGCGGTGGCGTACGTCAACAGCGAGGAAGACGTGACCGACGCGATCTACGAAATCCTTAGCACAGAGGGTGAATCCGAATCATGAGCAACGCAGACAGATACCGCAAGCAGGCGATCGCCGGCGAACTCGAGGAGCCGGTCGAGGAAGCGCGCAACCTCGCCGAGAAGCTCGGCCTGGAGCCGTATCCGGTCAACTACTGGATCGTCGACTACGACGAGATGAACGAGCTGATCGCCTACGGCGGCTTCCAGTCGCGATATCCCCACTGGCGCTGGGGGATGCAGTACGACCGCCAGCAGAAGCAGGACCGCTACGGCGGGGGGAAGGCCTTCGAGATCGTCAACAACGACAACCCCGCCCACGCATTCCTCCAGGAATCGAACACGCTGGCCGACCAGAAGGCGGTTATCACCCACGTCGAGGCCCACTCCGATTTCTTCGCGAACAACGAGTGGTTCGGCATGTTCACCGCCGGGCGGGCAGATGGGGACGCGGTCGACGCGGCGGCGATGCTCGAGCGTCACGCCCGCGCGATCGGCGAGTACATGGCCGACCCCGAGATCGACCGTGCGGCGGTCGAAAAGTGGGTCGACCACTGCCTGAGCCTCGAGGACAACATCGACCAGCACCGCGTGTTCGCCCGTCGGCTCGAACTGGACGACGGGGCCGAACAGCTCGACGACGACCTCGCCGAGAAGCTCGACGAACTCGGCCTCTCCGAAGAGGTGAAAGCCGAGGTGTTCGACGAGGCCTGGCTCGAGGCACTCGAGGCCGACGAGGACGTGGCGAGCTTCCCGGAGAGCCCCGAGAAGGACGTGCTGGCGTTCGTCCGCGAACACGGCAAACAGTACGACGAGGAGGCCGGCAAGGCCGTCGAGATGGAGCCCTGGCAGCGAGACGTCCTTGACATGATGCGCGCGGAGGCGTACTACTTCGCCGCCCAGAAGATGACGAAGGTGATGAACGAGGGCTGGGCCGCCTACTGGGAGTCGAAGATGATGAGCGACGAGGCGTTCGCCGGCGACGACGAGTTCCTGAGCTACGCCGACCACATGGCGAAGGTACTCGCCTCGCCGGGGCTCAACCCCTACAGCCTCGGCTTCGCCCTCTGGCAGTACGTCGAGAACACCACGAACCGCCGCGAGGTGCTCGAGCACCTGCTGCGGATCGAGGGCGTCTCCTGGCGGAACCTGACCGACGTGGTGGACTTCGAGGAGGTGCTCGAGTTCCTCGAGCCGCCCGAGGCGATCGATCGGATCACGCCCGAGAGCCTCGACGCCCTCGAGGAGGTCCCAGACGAGTATGTCGACCGCGAGGCGCTCGAAGCCGCCCGTGCGGGTGAAATCGACGTGAATCGCTACCCGTGGAAGGTGCTCATCGACGAAGGGCTGGCCCGGCGACACTACTCGCTGGTCAAGCGCCAGCACCGCGGGTTCCTCTCGCGGGTGAGCCAGAACGAACTCGAGCGGATTGGCCGCTACCTCTTCGACGACGCCCGCTACTCGTCGGTCGAGGAGGCACTCGCCGATGTCGACTTTACCGCCGGCTGGGACCGGCTGTACGACGTCCGGGAGAGCCACAACGACGTCACCTTCCTCGATCAGTTCTTAACCCAGGAGTTCATCACGGAAAACGACTACTTCACCTACGAGTACTCCCGGGCGACGGGGCAGTATCACGTCTCGAGCGTCGACGCCGAGGACGTCAAGAAGAAACTGCTGTTGCAGTTTACCAACTTCGGGAAGCCGACGATCGCAGTCTACGACGGCAACTACGACAACGCCGGCGAACTGTTGCTCGGTCACGAGTACAACGGCGTCATGCTCGACGTCGGGAACGCCGCCGAGACGCTGAAACGGGTCTTCGAGCTGTGGGGCCGGCCGGTGAACCTGCTGACGATCGTCAAGGAAGTCGACGACCACGACGTCGAGGTGGCGAGGCGGCGCAACCGCGAGCCCGAACCCGAAGAACGGGGGAAGCTGATCCGCTACGACGGCCACGAAGTCACGATCGAGGACGTCCCGTGGGAGGACGTCGAGCACCTGGCGGCCGACGACGTCGACTACGACACCAAGCCCGAGGAGTGGCTGGCCTGAGCGGCCACGCGAGTGACGCGTTCGCCAGCACCGAACGAACGGCCGCCGGTGTCGCCTCGAACCGGTCTCGACGGCCGGAACGCTTTTGTTACCCTTGCGATACGTTCAACCGTGCGATGCCGGGGGATGGGAACCGGCGAGTAGCGTGGGGAGCGTCCGAGCCGTCCGATGAGCTCCACCTCCCGTCGATACTCGCGAAACTCGACGCAACCGACGAGGACGTACAGCTCGAAGCGGTCCGGACGATTCGGACGGCTCTCGAGGAGGAGCCACGGCGCTGTGTCCCGACCGTACCGAAACTCCGACAGCTCCTCGAACGAGCACCGACGGGGTTCGACGAACTCGTCGTCTCCTGTCTCGCAGAGCTCGCGGCCGAGGCCCCGAACGACGTCGCGCCGTCGGTCGACGCCGTCGTCCAGTTTGTGAGAGCGGAGACGCCACATCCGGGGACGACGGACGCGTTGCGGTGTCTGGCTCACGTCGCCGAACGGCGACCCGACCCCGTCGTCGACCACGTGGCGGACGTCGTCGCCGTCCTCGAGGCTGACGAACGGATCGATCCGTGGGGAACGCGCCTTCTCGAGACGCTGTCGACGAGCCACCCGCGAGCGATCGATCCGGCGACGCCACTCCTCGAGACCGCCCTCGAGCGCGAGCCGGAGACACACGGGCCGGCCGCGCTGGCAGCGCTGGCCCGGCTCGCACGAGCCGAGCCCGCCCGCGTCGCCACGTTCCTCGAGGCCGTCAAACCGCTGGTCGAGCACGACGAGCCGGCACTCAGGGTGGCGGCCATCGACCGGCTCCGGGACGTCGTCGAGGAGGCTCCCGCGTCGGCCACCGAGCCTGCCTCGACGTCGTGGTCGTCGACCCTCGAGCGGCTCGCCGACACCGACCCGAGCGACGACGTCCGCGACCGGGCCGAGCACGCCCTCGTCGTCGTGCGCCGTACCGGCGTCCGGACGCCGTGACCGCCCACTCGAGGTCCGATCGACGGGACACCTTTTGACACTGGCCGACGTTCGGGTCGTATGCGATTCACCGTGGACACCGAGGCCCGACTGACGACCGTCGACGTCACCGACCGCGTCTCGAGTGCCGTCCCCGACGACCTCGAATCTGGACTGTTAACCGCGTTCGTCGAGCACACCACGGCCGCGCTGGTCGTCCAGGAGAACGAGCCACGCCTGCGCGGCGACCTCGAGAACTTCCTCTCCGACCTCGTCCCGGACGAGGGCCACGCCCACGACGAACTCGACGGCAACGCTGATTCACACCTCCGGGCGACGCTGCTCGGCCCGTCGGTCACGATTCCCGTCGAGGACGGCGCGCTCGCCACCGGGACGTGGCAGTCGATCCTGCTGGTGGAGTGTGACGGGCCGCGGACGCGGCGCGTGTCGGTGACGGTTCGCTGACCGCACCCCGTCTCGGACGAGTCCCCGCCATCGGCTGTGGTCACGACCGGGAAGCGCGCCGGCGACGAGTCGGAGAGGTCGAGATTTATACCCCTTCGGCATTCACCTTCGGTATGGCAGTCCTCGTCGCCTACGACGGTTCGTCTCCGGCACGGAACGCAGTCGAACACGCGGTCAGCGAACACGCCGACGACGAACTCATCCTGTTACGGGTCATCGAAGCGGCCGACGGCTCCACCGGCGCCGGTATCGAACTCGTCAAAGAACGGTTGAAAGAACGGCGAGACGAGTCGGAAGCGGCGGTCTCCGAGGACGTCGACGACTTCCTCGACTCGACGCCCGTCGAGTTCAGGATCGAGACGGCCGTCGGGAATCCGGCCAGGGAGATCGTCGCGTTCGCCGAAGCGCACGACGTCGACCAGATCGTCGTCGGCAATCACGGCCGAGCGGGCGTCTCCCGCGTGCTGCTCGGCAGCGTCGCGGAGGAGGTCGTCCGCCGGGCGCCGGTTCCAGTGACGGTCGTTCGCTGATCCTCGAGCCGCGACGACTCGAGTTCGGGCGGCCTCCTACAGCCACCCCGAATCGACTCGCTCGACGAGTTCCGACTCTGCCTCCCGCCAGCGCGGCCCGGCCTCGACGAACAACTGTTCCGCGCGTTCGTTCGCCTCCTCGAGGATCGCCCCCTCGTCAACCGTCGTCGCTACCCCGTCCTCGAGCACCACCTCGCCGTCGACGATGGCCGTCTCGACGAGGCCGGCGGTCGCGCCGTAGACGAGGTTCGCCACGGCGGTGTGCAGCGGCTCGGCCACGGTCGGGGCCGTCGACGGCTGCTCGAGGTCGAGGACGATCACGTCGGCCCGTTTGCCCTCCTCGAGCGAGCCCACCCGGTCGGCGATCCCAAGCGCGCGGGCGCCCTCGATCGTCCCGACGCGGAGGGCGTCCCAGGCGGGGAACGCCGTCGGGTCCGTCCGGTCGACTTTCGCGAGCAGCGCCGCCGTCCGGAGTTCGCGGAGGAAGTCGTGCCCGCCCGGGCCGGGCGCCTGGTCGGTGCCGATACCCACGACGCCGCCGTGCTCGCGGAACCCGACCAGTGGTGGAACGATCCCGTCGATGGCCGCGATCGAACTCGGACAGGCGGCCATCCGGACGCCCGCCGTGGCCAGTCGCTCGCGTTCGGCCGCCGTCGCGCCGTGGAGGTGGGCCGCGAGGAGTCGCTCCGAGACGAGGTCGAGCTCCTCGAGCACGCTCACCGTCGTCTTACCTGCCCCGTACCGGGCCTCGATCTGGCGACGCTCGCGGTCGCCCTGGGCGACGTGCATGTGCACGCCCCGGTCGTGGGTCTCGGCCCGGTCCCGGATCTCCTCGAGCAGCGCTCGGGGAACCATGTCGAGTGCCTGGGGACCGTACAGCGCCGACACCCGATCGTGGGCCGCGTAGGTCTCGAACAGCGCCTCGTTGCGCTCGAGGCCGCGCCACCCCGCCTCCGCCTCGAGCGGATAGGGGTCGTCCGGCCCCAGGTCGGCTTTCGACTCGCCGACGGCGTTGATCGTCTCGGTCGCCACCACCCGGAGCCCCATCGGGTCGTAGACCGCCTCGACGAGCCGGGCGACGTCCGCGGCGTACTCCCCGACGGTCGTCACGCCCGAGCGCAGCGCCTCGAGGACGCCGAGTCTCGCACCGGCGACGTGATCCGCGGGCGTCATCGACTCGCTCAGCGGCCCGAGCGCGCGGTTCATCCACTCGATCTCGGGAACGTCCTGGGCCCCACCGCGGACGAGCGTGAGCCCCGAGTGGACGTGGACGTTCACGAGGCCGGGCATGGTCACCCGTCCCGCGCCGTCGATCGTCCGGTCGGCCTCGCCGTCGAACTCGCTCGCGGGGCCGACGTAGGCGAGTTCTCCGTCGTCGATCGCCACGGTGGCGTCTTCGAGGATCCCCAGTCGGTCGTCGGCCATCGTGAACGCGAGGGTGTCCGTGATCGCCAGGTCCATGGCTCGAGGCACGAACTCGAGCGGGAAAAACGGGCTCGAGCCGGCAAGGGCCGACCGCCTCACACCGAGATGGGCCGATCGGAGGAGACGCAGTCGACGCCGCGCAGTCCGAGCAGCCACGCCGTGCGCTCGCGTTCGATCGACCAGGCGTGGATCTCGAGGTCGACCGCGTTCGCCCGGTCGGGCAGCGGGGTGAACAGACAGCGCCAGTAGTTGGCCCCGATCACGTCGCAGTCGAGTTCGACCGCCGTGGTGACGGGATTCTCGAGGTGGCGACTCGCCAGCAGTCCCGTCGGCTGGTCGGGGTCGAGCTCGCGGATCGCCCGGAGTTCGTCGGCGAGAAACGACGTCGTGACGACGCGGTTCTCGACCCCCTCGAGCGCCGCGAGGACGTCTTCGGCGATGCCGTGGTCTTTCATCTCGAGGTTGACCTCCGTTTCTCGGGGGACGGCCGCGAGCACCTCTTCGAGCGTCGGAACGCCGTCGTCGGTGCCGAGGACCGACAGCGATCGAAGTTCCTCGAGGGAGTGCTCGACGACGGGGCCGGCGCCGTCGGTGACGCGGTCGACGGTGTCGTCGTGGATGACGACGAGTTCGCCCGAGCCACAGCGGCGGACGTCGAACTCGACGGCGTCGGCGCACTGGGCGGCAGACTGGACGGCGGCGATGGTGTTCTCGGGGTTGATGGCGGCGAACCCGCGGTGAGCGATCAGTCGCATTCGCTACTCGAGGGGAAGGGTGGGGAGAGCATGAAGCCACTGGCTCGAGTCGGTGGTCGCCTTACCTGATCCGGGTGGTCTGCGGTCGGTCCGACGAGTCGAACACGAGGGATCGTGACGGCGAGCGTGCTGCTCACACGAAGCTGCCCATACGGAGTTGCTCGCACGAAACACGAATGGAGCCACGCCCTCCCCAGCCGACTCGTTCGCTCGCTCCGCTCGCTCACTCGTCCCTCGCACGACGTCGTCGGGCCGCTCTCGCAGTCGCTCGAGTGGCCCAACAGCGCGCGCCACGTGGTTCGCTCGAGATCGGGTGGACCACAACCCGATTCAGTCCTCGCCGCGCGCCCGTTCGAACGTCTCGAGCGCCAGCTCCCGCCGTTCGGCATGGTCGACGATGGGATCGGGGTAGTCGGGCGCGAGCATCGTTCGCTTGCCTGTCTCGAGGGCGGGCCACTCGTGGATGGCGTCTGCCGGGACGCCCTCGAGTTCGGGGACGTACCGTTTGATGTACGCGGCGTCGGGATCGTAGCGTTCGCCCTGGGTCGTGGGGTTGAAGATCCGGAAGTACGGCTGGGCGTCGGTGCCGGTGGAGGCGGCCCACTGCCAGCCGCCGACGTCGTTGGCGGTGTCGTGGTCCGCGAGTGTCTCGCGGTACCAGTCGTAGCCCGCCCGCCAGTCACAGAGGAGGTCTTTCGTGAGAAATGAGGCGACGATCATCCGCACCCGGTTGTGGACCCACCCTTCGGCGAGCAGCTGGCGCATCCCGGCATCGACGATCGGGTAGCCGGTCTCACCGCGTTTCCACGCCTCGAGTTCTTCGGGGTCGGTTCGCCACTCGATCCCGCGGTCGTACGCGCGGAAGTTCTCGGTCACCGTCTCGGGGTTGAACGCGAGCACGTTGGCGTAAAACTCCCGCCAGGCGAGCTGGCGCTGGAACTCGCGGACGGACTCGCGTTCGTCGGCCGTTCCCGCCGACGCCGCCGCCTCTTCGGTCGCGGCGTAGGTCTCCCGGACGCCGAGGGTGCCCCACTTGAGGTGGACCGAGAGTCGCGAGGTCGCCTCGGCGGCCGGATAGTCGCGTTCGTCGGCGTAGCGGTAGATCCCGTCCGCACAAAACGTCTCGAGTCGGCTCTGTGCGGCGTCTCGCGTGGCCGACGGGAGGTCGCGGTCGACGCCGCGGTCGTCGACGTGACCGTGGGACTCGAGGCCGGCGTCGGGCTCGTCGAAGCCGAGGTCGGCCGCCGTCGGGAGCGACTCACCCTCGACGCCGGCGAGGTCGGCCGCCGCGGGTGCCTCGAGCGGGTCGTCTTTCTCCCGGTCGCGCCACTTCTTCCAGAAGTAGGTGAACACGGAGTAGTGGTCGCCTTCGTTCGGAGTGATCGAGCCCGGTTCGTGGAGGAGCCGGTCGTGGACGGTCCTGGCCTCGAGACCGGCGTCCTCGAGGGCGGCGGTGACGGCGAGGTCGCGCTCGCGGGCGAGACCACTGTAGTCTTCGTTCCAGGTGACGCCCGCCGCGTCGTGGGACGCGGCGAGTGCCGGGAGCAGCTCGCTCGGCTCCCCATGGGCGATCACGAGGTTGCTTCCCCGCTCGCGGTACCACGCCCGAAGGTCGGCGAGCGCCTCGAGCAGCGACGCGACGCGGACGGGCGAGGCGTGAGCGAGGACGACGGGATCGAAGACGAAGACGGGGACGACGGGGCCGCGGTCAACGGCCCTCGAGAGGCCACGGTTGTCGACGCCGCGTAGATCCCGGCGGTGCCAGTGGAGGTACATAGCTCGAGAACGGCCGGCTGGGTGAAAAGTGGCCGACCTACCCTCGTCGGCTTTCGCTTCCGATCCGACCGAAACGCGCGATGAGGTAGCCCTTCGTCGACTCGAGGACACCCTCGACCGAGTAGTGCACGCCGATGTAGACGCTGACGAGCGCGAGGACGACGCCGGCGATGGCGTCGGAGAGCCAGTGGATCCCGAGATACATCGTCGAGATGAGGACGCTGACGGCGAGAATTCCGGCGACGGGAACCCAGAGGGGGTATTTCTCGCGGGTCAACCACGCGAGAAAGAACACCGTCATGGCCATCGACGTGTGCAGCGAGGGAAAGACGTTTTCTGGTACGTTGACCGTGTGCGTCAGGTAGCCCGAGGCGGGAAACACTTCGGCCTGGTAGAGGACGCCCTCGAAGAGGAACGGGTCGAAGTTCCGGGGGCCGTAGGCGATGAACAGAACGTAACAGATCAGTCCGATGGCGTAGTTCGCCGTGTAGGCGACGAGCAGCGTCGAGAGGTCATCCATCTCCTCGAGGACGAAGTAGGCGATAAACGGGAAGGTGAGCAAGAACGCGTAGCCGTAGATGTAACTAAAGACGAAGTAGGTCGTGATCACTTCGGTCTGGAACGCCTGGAGAACTGTCACCGGGTTTTGCGAGAAGACCGTTCGCTCGAGTTCGAAGATGTACGGCGTAATGTTGCTTCCGAGCAGCCGCCAGGAGAGCTGTGGCAGGAGGTCACCAGTCGCCCACCGGAGGAACAGGACGCCGGCCAGGACGGCGAGCGGGAGCGCACACGCTTCGAGTCGCCATCGAAAGTCACGGACGGCCGTCACGAATCGCCTCGGGCCGACGAAGACGAGCGTCGCGGTGACGAGCATCGTCACGACGACGAGGACGAGCTCGATGAGGACGGCCACGAGTGCCATAGCAGTTCGCTACGGTCTCCATCGATTTAACTGAACTGTCGGCGGCGACCTCGACCGAAGGCGGGGTGGCTGCTCCTCGGGTTCGAGGCGACGACCGTCACCGCGAGCAAGTGCAGTGAGATCGATCACTTCGGATCGATTCGCCCCGTCCCGGTTTCGGAGTCTTCTCACGCCATGAGGTCGCCGTTTTCGTACCGATAGCCGGCGTCTTCGAACCGCGACCGAACCTGCTCCTCGTCGACCACTCCATCCGAGCCGGGGAACGATGGAACGATCGAGTCGACCAACTCGTCCGCTTCGTCCTCTTTGACGCCGACCAGCGAGCTCGGCGTCGTCGCCGGCTGTGCGTGGCCGCTGAAAATCTCGTCGACGACGTGCTCGCGGTCGACGAGCTGTGAGACGACTCGCCGAAAGTTCGGGTTGCCGAGCTGGGGCTGGTGAACGTTGTACCCAACGATGTAAAACGACCGCGTCTGGTCGTGCAGGACCGATACGTTCGGCTCGGTTTCGACCGGCTCTACGTCTTCCGGCGTAAGCCAGTCTGCGGTGAGATCGACCGTCCCCTCGAGCAGTCCTTCGATCACCGCCCCTGGTCCGGGTGAGAGGTGGAACTCGAGGCTGTTTGTGACGGGATCGGGACTGTCATAGCCCGGAACGCCTCCCGTTCGAAGGACGTGCTCGTCGAACGGCTCGAGTTCGATCAGGTCGCTGCTCGCGTCGACGAACGAGAACGGACCCGAGCCGATGGGAGCCTCGTTGTCTACGGTGAGTGCTTCCGTCCAGAGGTCGCCGACGAGTTCCGATCGCGGTTCCCAGACGTGTTCGGGCAGGATCGGTACCGTCAGCGCCCGTTCGGCGACGGTCCTCGTAGGGCCGTAGAACTCGACTTCGACCGTTCGTGCGTCGAGTACGGTGACGTCGTCGACGAGCGATTCACGGCCTCGATACCGAAGGGACGGGACGTTTCCCTCGGCCTCGCCGAGTGCCGTATCGCCGAGAAATTCGAACGTGAATCCGACGTCCGTCGCGTCGAGGGACGTTCCGTCGTGCCAGCGCAGTTCGTCGTGTAGCTCTACGGTCGCCACGAGACGGCCACCGCTCACTGCTGGATCGCGCCACGAGATGGTCTCGGCGAGCCACGGCATAAGTCCCTCGTCGGTGTGGCGAACGAGCGGGTCGTACAGCAAATCGAGGATGAGGGCGGCGTTCGTGGCGTCTACGGTGATCGGATTGAGTCGATCAGTCGACGAGAGTCTGAACGTGCCGATGCGAAGTGGTTCGTCGTTCGGACGTGCGTTGAGTAGTTCGAGAAAGTCGGTCGGCCGGCGTGGTGGCCGTTCGAGACCGAAGTCGCTCGCCGCCGCCGCGAGTCGGTCTGGAAACGCGATCGCGGTGTACGGCGCCGTGTCGAGGAGATATTCGAACAGCTCTGCGAGCGTCTGCCGTCGACGCTCACCCGTTTCCGACAGCTGCGCTTCGAGGTACTCGTCGACCGTCGGGTCGGAGAAACCGAACGGGTTTTGCCATCCCTGTTCGCCCACGAACTGCGAGTGGAGCATCGACCGGAGGCCGTCGACGTCGTCCAGATCGGGGTAGCGAGAGACGAAGATTTCGTACTCGCGTTCGACGAGAACGTCGCGGTAAAGCTCTGATTGTTCCATCGGCTCCCTGACGGCGTCTACGCCTGCCGCCCGGAGGCTCTCCTCCAGCTGGCTCACGATCATCGCGGCGATTGGATCGTCCTGGGCCGGCGTGGTCTTGATCGAAAGAGCCACCTGTCTCGGCCCGTCTTGAGTGCCCGGCCAGAGCCGTTGCGCACACCCCGCGAGCGCGCCAGCGGTGGCCGTACCGAGGCCCGCGAGGAGGCGGCGGCGAGTCGGGGACCGGGACATGATGAGCACATTAGCCATGGTTCGGTATAGGACTTACTCTCTGTGCGACAGCTCTCTCGTCCGTCGGTCGAACGCACACGACGTGTCCCAGCATCGTTCCGGAGTCGACCATCGTCGTTCCGAAGTCGACTATCGTCGCTCCGAAGACCAGACGGCGAACCGGGTTTAATCACTCCATACCAGTCTCGAGCGATCGGTACGCACCGATTCGTCGAACGCTCCGACTGGTTCATGAGTTCATAACAATACCCCTCTTCGAGGGTGTGAGTGACGTGGCATCCGTTCCCAGAATCGGACGACAGGTCTCCGTTATCAGGTCTTACGGGGCCGTCGTCTCACGGTAAGGGAATGGTACACGTACGAAACCATGAAACTCGCACTCATCGGCTTCGGGCAGGCAGGTGGAAAGGTGGTCGACGAGTTCGTCGCGTACGATGCGGCGGTCGGCAGCGGATTCGTCGAGGACGCGATCGCGGTTAACTCAGCGATAACGGACCTCGAAGGCCTCGAAAACGTTCCTCGGAAACGCCAGGTACTGATCGGTCAGTCGCGCGTAAAAGGACACGGCGTCGGTGCAGACAACGAGCTCGGCGCGGCGGTCGCCGAAGCTGACATCGACGAGATTCAGGCGGCGATCGACGAGATTGCCGTCCACGAGATCGACGCCTTTCTCATCGTCGCCGGGATGGGCGGTGGAACGGGATCGGGTGGCGCACCCGTTCTCGCGAAACACCTGCAGATGATTTACTCGGAGCCGGTCTACGGCCTCGGCATCCTGCCGGCGACGGACGAGGGCGGGATCTACACGCTCAACGCCGCCCGGTCGTTCCAGACGTTCGTCCACGAGGTGGATAATCTGCTCGTGTTCGACAACGACGACTGGCGGCGAAACGGCGAATCGGTCGCCGACGGCTACGGCCGGATCAACGACGAGATCGTCCAGCGGTTCGGGAAGCTGTTCGCAGCGGGCGAGATCGGTTCGAGCACCCAGGTCGGCGAGAGCGTCGTCGACTCTTCGGAGATCATCAACACGCTTTCAGGCGGCGGCGTCTCGACGATCGGGTACGCGACCGAACAGGTCGAAGACGGGGGCGGCCTCCTCTCCCGTTTCGGTCGCTCTGAAGACGAGCGGTTCGGAACCGACCGGACGAACCGAATGACGACGCTCGTTCGAAAGGCAACGCTCGGCCGGCTCACACTCCCGTGTGCGGTCTCGAGCACCGATCGCGCGCTCGTCGTCGCGACCGGCCCGCCGGAAGAGCTCAACCGGAAGGGCATCGAACGCAGCCGAAAGTGGCTCGAGGAGGAGACCGGGAGCATGGAGGTCCGTGGGGGCGACTATCCGCTCCCCAACGAGGACGAAGTCGGCGCTGTCGTCCTCCTCTCGGGAGTCACCGACGTCCGCCGGATCGAGCGGCTCCAGCAGGTCGCGATCGAGGCCAAGGAGACGGGCGAGTACATCGACGCCAAACGCGAGGATGAGGCGGCCGCGCTGCTGGATACCGGTGGCGAACTCGACGCGTTGTTCTGAGCCTCTCGGCTGCAACTGTGTGACTCGTTTCGTCGCCCGGACGGCGACAATCATTCACGACAGAGGGCAGACAGTATGAACCGTCGGCGACGATTCGACTGCGTTATGCCTCGTCAGGCTCCGCCGTTCGAACGGTCACCACTGGACACGGCGCGGTCCGCACGACCAGTTCCGCGACGCTACCCATGACGTACCGGCTCACACCGCGTCGACCGTGTGTCCCCACGACGGCGAGGTCGATCCCCTCCTCGTCGGCGTAGTTCGTGATCCCACGCGAGACGCTTCCGACCTCCACGGACGTGACGACCGACGAGACACCGACCTCCCGGGCACGGTCCGCTGCCGCGTCCACCGTCGCACGGGCGTCCGCCTCGAGCGCCTCGAGCAGTTGTCCGGTGGCGACCTCGGCGCCGGTCGTCGTGACGTCGACGATCGAGAGGAGGTGGAGGGTCGCCCCGCGCTCGGCCGCCAGTTCGGCACCACGCTCGAGGGCCGCCGTTGCACACTCGCTGCCGTCGGTCGCGACGAGGACGTCCTCGTAGGGAAACGTGATCGCATCGACGGTCGGTTCCCGGACGGTCAAGACCGGCACGGTCGCCGTGCGAACCACGCGTTCGGTCACGCTGCCGAGAAAGAGCCGTTTGAGTCCGCGGCGACCATGCGTCCCCATCGTGATCAGGTCGACGGCCGCCGTCTCGGCGTAGGCGAGGATCGTCTCGTGGGGATCGCCCTGCTCGACGACGTCGACGACGGAGACGCCGCGCTCGCTCGCACGCTCGGCCGCCGCCGCAACGATCTCGGCGCCTCGCGCTTCGAACACCTCGAGCACCTCGTCGTCGTCCGATCGCAGCCCGTCTCGCGTCGTGTCGACGACGAACAGCACGTGTAGCCGTGCGCCGTCGGCCTCGGCGACGTCGAGTGCGTGCTCGAGGGCGGCGGTCGCCCCGTCGCTACCGTCGGTCGGAACCAGGATCTCGTCGGCCATGCAATCCAGTTAACACCCGCGTCACGTTAGCGTACCGGACGTCACCAGCTGGTGGTGATCCACGTCCAGTGGGGGAGAATTCCACGCCGCGAGGGTTCCGGTCGGCCACCATACAATTTTAAGAGCGTTCATTGTGTGTTCGAGAGTGGGAACAACTCGCATGACCAGGAGGCGACACGAATGACGACCGAACCGTTCCTCGCCAGTCCCGCCTCGTCGTACCTCGTCGGGCAAACGCTCGAGCCCGCCGGCAAACCCGCGATCCTCGAAGACCCAACCGTCTATCAGACATGACAGACCGCACACTCCACCTGCCCGTTGCCGCACAGCCGAGCGTCGACTCGCTCGTGAACCTCGCCGTCCTCGGCGAGCACCACGGCTACGAACGCGCCTGGCTACCGGAGACGTGGGGCCGGGACGCGACGACCGTCCTCACGAGCATCGCTCACGAGACCGACGAAATCGGGATCGGCCCGAGCATCTTCAACATCTACTCTCGCTCGCCCGCCCTGCTGGCCCAGACCGCGACGACCCTCCAGGAGGTCGCAGACGGCCGGCTGCGAGTTGGCATCGGCCCCAGCGGCCCCGCCGTCATCGAGGGCTGGCACGGCGTCGAGTTCGACCGCCCGCTGCGGCGCACCCGCGAGTGTATCGAGATCATGCGCACGGTGATGGCTGGAGAGACGCTCAACTACGACGGCGACGTCTTCTCGCTGGCCGGCTTCCGGCTGCGCTGTGACCCGCCCGAGGTGCCGGTAGCGATCGACGCCGCCGGAATGGGCCCGAAGTCGGTCGAACTCGCCGGCCGCTTCGCCGACGGCTGGCACGCTATCACCCTCACCCCCGACGGGATCGAGCAGCGTCTCGAGGACCTCCGCCGCGGTGCCGAACTCGGCGGCCGCGACCCCGACGAGGTTCGAACGACGCTCTCGATCACCGCCTGTGCGCTCACAGACGGCGAGCGCGCCCGGCAGCTCTGTCGCCAGCACCTCGCGTTCTACGTGGGCGCGATGGGGACCTACTATCGGGAATCGCTCGCGAGACAGGGCTACGAAGAGGAGGCCCACGCCATCGCCGCCGCGTGGGCCAGCGGCGACCACGAGGAGGCCTGCGACCTGATCACAGACGAGTTGCTCGACGACCTCGGGGCGGCCGGCACGCCCGATCGCGCCCGCGAGGAACTACGAAAGTTCGAGGCGATCGACGGCGTCGACGCGATCGCCGTCGGCTTCCCGCGGGGGGCGACGACCGAAGAGATCGAGGCGACGATCGAGGCGCTGGCGCCCGACGCCTGATCACGACGCGGGTTCTACACCCGGCACACGATCCGAGACCGCCCTCTCTCGCCCTTCCAGAAACTGAACCGACCACGGGTAGCGACGGCGCACCCTCGAGCCGACCCGGAGCGGCAGCGACGGGACGGCGAGAACGGCTCGCGCCGACGGGGGAGGCGTGGGGACGACACCCCGAGCGCGGGCTGAGCCATCCCGAAGGGCGGCGAAGCCCGCGCGAGGAACCGGAATTTCACCGTGTTTCGGCACGAGTTGTTGCGGCTTCACGGACGTCGTCGAGGTTCCGATTCTACTGGTGTCGCCGATCACCCGAGTGCACGGACGACCCGATCACCCGAGTGCACGGACGACCTGATCACCCGAGTGCACGGACTTCCTCGAACACTCGAGTGCACGGACTTCCTCGAACACTCGAGTGCACGGACTTCCTCGAACACTCGAGTGCGAATCGCTCTCGAGCGCCCCGCCCACTCGAGGACGAAACCGTGGAAGTGACGACGCTCGAGGCCGACGCTCGAACCGATGACGACGACTGTCGACGACGTGCCGGCCGTCGAGCGAGTCGCGGTCGGCCAGGGAACGCCGGAGGGGACCAACAGCGCCTACCTCCTCCCCGAGCGAGGCGTGGTGATCGATCCGGGACCGCCCACCGAGTCGGCGTGGGCGGACCTCCAGGCAGGTCTCGAGCGGGCGGCCCTCACACTCGAGGCCGTCGAGTACGTGCTCGTCACCCACTGGCACGCCGATCACGCCGGGCTCGCTCCGCGGCTGGCCGAGGCGGCCGACGCGACGCTCGCGATGGGCGACACCGACGCGCCGATCATCGCCGACTACGCCGCCGAGCGCGACCGACGGCTCGAGCGAGACGCCGAGACGATGCGAACCTGGGGCGCCCCCGACGACGCGGTCGCGGCCGTCCTCGAGGGCGACCGACCATCGCCGCTTCCCGACTCGTTCCCCGTCGAGCGGCTCGCGGACGGCGACCGGATCGCCGGCCTCGAGGTGCTGGCCACGCCGGGGCACACGCTCGGCCACGTGGCGTTCGCGAGCGGGGCGAACGGGGACGCGGACGCGGATACGGGCGCGGTCTTCGTCGGCGACGCCGTCCTCCCGACGTACACCCCGAACGTCGGCGGGAGCGACACCCGAACCCGGACGACAGACCCACTCGGCGACTACGTCGAGACGCTCTCGCGACTCGAGCGTCGCCCCGAACCGCTACTCCCCGGCCACGGCACGACGCTCGCGGCCGACCGGATCGAGGAGATTCGGTCCCACCACCACGCCCGCACCGAACGCGTGGTCGCGGCGCTCGAAGGACTCGAGCCGGCGACGCCGTGGGCGGTCGCCTGCGAGCTGTTCGGCGACCTCTCGGGCATCCACGTGAAGTTCGGCGCCGGCGAGGCCGCGGCCCACCTCGAGGCCCTCGAGACCGAGAACGCGGTGAACCGGGTCGAGGACGAGCCGGTGACGTACCGGCTCCCGTGACCGTGACCGATCCGAGAAGGAGTCCTCGTTCGCCGCAACCACGCTGCCTTTTTACCCCGCTTCCTGAGACGGCGTATGGACAGCGTCGATGCGGCCGGGCTCGGGATCGGCGACGAGTACCCGCCTCGGATCATGGGCGTCTTGAACGTCAGCGAGGAGTCGCCGTACGATCCGAGCGTCTACGACGACCCCGCGGCCGCCGCACGGTACGTCGACGAGGCGCTGATCGGTCAGGGCGCAGACATCGTCGACGTCGGCCTCGAGTCGGCGAACAAACGCTTCGAGGTGCTCACCGCCGAGGAAGAACTCGAGCGGTTACACGTCGCCCTCGAGACGATCGATCGGGTCACCGGCGACGCCGTCTTCTCGATCGAGACGCGGTACGCGTCGGTCGCCGACGAGGCGCTCGCGTCGGGGTTCGACATGGTCAACGACATCTGTGGCTTCGCCGACCCCGAGATGCCGACCGTCTGTGCCGACCACGACGCCGCCGTCGCCAAGATGGCGAGTCCGCCGGACCTCGAGCGGCCGGGGGCGGTCGAGGAGACCGACTGGGCAGCCCGGAAGTCGCCCGCGTGGGCCGCCGAGGCCGACTACGTCGACATGGTCTACGAAGCCCTCAAACAGAACGGCTTCACGGAGAAGACGATCGTCGACCCTGCCTTCGGCGGCTGGAGCGAGGCCCAGACGCTCGAAGACGACCGCGAGACGTTCCGCCGACTGGGCGAGTTCCGCGCGCTCGGCAAGCCGATGCTCGTCTCGATCAACCGGAAGAACTTCCTCGGCGAACTCGCCGGCCGGGAGACCGACGAACGGCTTCCCGTGAGCCTGGCGGCCACCTCGATGGCGGTCGAACGCGGCGCCCACGTGATCCGGACCCACGACGTCGCCGAGACGCGCGATGCGGCCCTGATCGGCGCGGCGTTCACCGAGCGATCGACGGTCACCCGTGAGGCGTTCTCGCTCTCCCGGCTCGACCTGGGGTCGACCAGGGAGCTGCGCGCCTACCTCGCCGAACGCGACGTCGATCCCCTGCTGGCAGACGACTGGGTCCACCACGCCCTCGAGATCGAGGGGCTCGATCCCGGCGATGTGAGCCTGCTCGCTCGAGTCGCCGGCGAGAGCGGTGCGGTCTGGATCGAGGGCGGCGGAGACCAGTGGCTCCTGGTCGGTTCGACGGCGGCGATCGCTCGCGTCAGCGAACGGCTACGGCGCGAATCGGGTACGGTGGCCGAACTCGGCGCCGAACTCGAAGAAACCGTACGCTAAGAGAAAGTTTATGCCGGAGGCTTCGAAATAGGGGGGTGGAAGCCGGGTCGCCTCCCGGGTAGGGGTACTTTGGAGGCCGTCCCGGCCCACACACGGAATTATTGCGCGATCGATTCGACGAGTGTCGACCAGCAGTCTCTACGCTGTTCGTAACGAAGAGACGTGACGGTCATGTACGTCGCTACACAACGAGCAGCATGGAGTTCGACGAGTGGGAACCCGTCTACGAGGCGATCCTCGAAACGTTCGGCTACGACCGGGAGGCCGACGAACGGGCGCGTGACGTGCTCGCCTCGCTGACGGGGCCGTTCGACACGACACACCTCTCGGCCGTCGATGGCGCGACCGTTGCGATCGCCGGGGCAGGGCCCTCCCTCGACTCGGTCGCCGACCTCGAGCGAGCCCGCGAGGTCGACGTCGTGATCGCCGCTTCGACGGCGGCGGACGTCCTCGAGGCCAACGGCGTGACCGTCGACTGTATGGTGACGGATTTGGACAAGAACCCGGAGACGGTCCGGCGGCTGACCGCGGAGGGAATCCCGGTCGCAGTGCACGCCCACGGCGACAACATACCGGCCGTCCGGTCGGTGGTTCCCGACTGCGTCGACGAGTTCGTCCTGCCGACGACCCAGGCCGCCCCGAGCGGGCCAGTGCGGAACGTCGGCGGGTTCACCGACGGTGACCGGGCCGCCTTTCTCGCCGACGCCCTGGGGGCCGCCGACCTCGAGTTCGTCGGCTGGGACGTCGACGATCCCGCCGTCGGATCAGTGAAGGCGCAAAAACTCGAGTGGGCCGAACGGCTGCTGTACTGGCTCGAACGACGACGCGGGGACCGGTTCTCGGTCCTCGACGGCCGTCGCGAGGAGATCGAGACCGACGCCCTCCCGCTCGAGTAGCGACTCTCACTCGAGAACGCCAACGCTCGCTATCGCGATCGGCCGTCGCTGGGCGTTCGTTCGCCGGTCACTCGACGGTCGCCCGTTCGCCGGTCACTCGACGGTCGCCCGTTCGCCGGTCACTCGACGGTCGCCCGTTCGCCGGTCACTCGACGGTCGCACGCGCGTCGATCGACTCCCCCTCGACGCGTTCTTCTTCGACGTTCACCGTCAGGACGGGGACGGTCGAACACCGGACGACCCGTTCGGCGACGCTGCCGAGCAGGAGGCGGTCGATACCGCCACGGCCGTGGGTTCCCATGATCACGAGGTCACAGCCGTCGGCCCTGGCTTCCTCCGCGATGACGCGACTCGGAGAGCCCTCGAGTACCGCCGTCTCGACGGGGACGCCATCGGCCAGCGCCTCGACCCGCTCGACGGCTTCCGTCCCTTCCTCACGCAGGGCGTCGCTGATCCCATCCCAGGCGGTCTCCATCGGGAGGCCACCGTAGCTCGCCGCGTTGACGACGTACACTGTCCGGATCGTCGCGTCGTGTTCGCGCGCGAACTCGACCGCGTACTCGACGGCGCGTTCGACCTCCGCCGATCCGTCGGTCGGGACGAGGATCCGATCGTACATCGTGATATGCTACCATACGTCAGCGAACGGTATTAAGCATTGTCGTGTGACGACCAGTCGACGAGCCGGTGGGCGCGGTACTGGAACTGGGTCCCGGCGATTGGCCGCTCGCGAACCGAGCCGTTCAATCGACCGGCTCTTCGAAGACGACCGCTTCGACGTCGGCCACGCCCGCACGCCGCACGACTGCCCGGATGGGGTCGATCGCCCCGGCCAGGTTGTCCGAACCGCCGTCAAGGATCAGGATCCTGGCGTACGCACCGGGCTCGAGGACGCCGTATTCGAGGTCGAGCAACTCCGCACCGTTGACGGTCGCCATCCGGAGGATCTGGCGGGCCGACAGGTCCGACAGCTTCGAGAGGAACGCCATCTCGCGAAACATCGACGGCGAGTTGAGCATGACGTTGTCGGTGCCGAGAGCGACCGTCGTCCGCGCCGTGAGTTCCTCGATCGGCGGCAGCCCGACGCCCGTGACGAGGTTCGAACGTGGACAGACGACGACCGGCACCGCCCGATCCTCGATTCGATCCAGATGAATCGCCTCGGGGTGGACGACGTGGATCAGAAACTCCGGGTCGAGGTCGAGCGCCGGATTGAGGTCACTCGCGTCCGCCTCGCCGGCGTGGATGGCGAAGGGTTTTCCCGCCTCGCGGGTGGCCGTTCGCTCGCGGTCGAAGACGGCGTCGTTCGCCCCGCTCGCCCCGAAGCCGTCGCCCGCTTCCATCGCCTCGAGCGACTCCCGACCGAAGGCGAACGCGTCGATCTCAAGCCCCTCTGCCGCCTCCCTCAGCATCCGAACGCCGTCGGCGCCGCCCTCACGGAAGTCGAAACAGGCCGCCGTCCCACCCTGGAGCATGTACCGCAGCGACCGACGCATCGAACCGACGAGCGCTTCCCGGGACGCCTCCCGGAGCAATCGATGCTTGAGCCCGTCCGGCGGCGCAACCAGCTCTTCGAGCGAGAGTCCCCCGCCCGCCTCCTTCGCGATCGAATCACCGATGTGCGTGTGGGCGTTGACGAACGCCGGCAGCACGATCGACGACGAGTCGACGGACGCCTCCTCGATACGCTCGATCCGTCCGTCGTCGCCGACCACCAGTCGTCCCTCGACGGGCTCGAGCTCCCGTCCCCGGAGGATCGTTCCCTCGTACACCGCCCCGTCGCGTTCCATACCTACGGTTTCGGCGGGAACGTCTTGAACGGTTCGTCGGCCGCTCACTGGGCCGTACCCGATCACTCGAGGAACTGATCGAGCGTCGCGTAGAGCCCGGTTCGGCTCTCGCTCACGAGCGGGCCGTCGATGTCGAGCCCGAGGACGTCCACGGCGGCGCGACCGACCCGTTCGCGGACGTCCGCCGGCGAGTAGACGCCGAGTCGCCACTGGGAGTACTGGGCCGCCCGCAGGGCGTCGACCAGCGGCGACTGGTAGCCCAGCCGACGGACCTCGCCGTTGACCATCACCCGGGTCGTCGACTCCTTCATCGACGGCCGCCCGGGGACGTCGAGGATCACGCTCTCCTCCTCGACGGCCGCCTCGTCGGAGATTTCCCGCTCGAACGCCCGGATCGACTCGTGGTCGGCCTCGACGATCCCGCCGGGAACGTCGTCGATCTCCGCCCAGACCGCCCGCTTGTAGAGGTCGCGCTCGTCGAGCCGCCGCGAGAGCTCGCTCGTCACCTCGTGGCTCCGGAGCGCGACGATCAGGTCGTGGTCGTCCATCCGCTGGAGCGTCGCCGCGTCGACGGCCCCGGCCTCGAGCAGCGCTCGGGTCGCCTGCCGCAGCATCGCCTTGCTGATCCGGGCGACGCTGTGGTTGTAGACGGTCGGGTTCATCAGCGCCCGCGCGACGAGGAGGCTCTCGGCGGTCTGGACGTTCCCCTCGCCCAACACAAGCTCGCCGTCGACGAAGGTGAGTTCGCGCACGAGCCGGCCGTGGTCGATCGTCCCGTACGGCACGCCGGTGTGGTGGGCGTCCCGCACGAGGTAGTCCATCCGGTCGACGTCGAGTTCGCCCGAGACGACCTGGCCGAAGCGGCCTCCGCCCGCCACCAGGTCTGCCACGTCGTCCGGGTCAAGATCGTGAGTCCGTAAAACGTCGCCGACCTGTCCCGACGCCAGCAGCTCGTGGACGTCGTCGTGGTACCGACCCGTCCGTCGATACGTGAGCGTCTCTAAGTTGTGGCTGAACGGGCCGTGGCCAACGTCGTGTAACAGCGCCGCCGCGCGCACCCGTTCGGCCTCGAGCCCCTCGACGCCGAAGTTCTCGAGCGCCTCGCAGGCGAGATGGTACACCCCCAGACTGTGCTCGAACCGGGTGTGGTTCGCCGACGGGTAGACGAGCGAGACCGTCCCGAGCTGTCTAACCTCCCGCAGCCGCTGCATCGCCGGCGTGTCGAGGAGCGCTCGAGCGACGCCGTCGATCTCGATGTGGTCGTGGACGCTGTCCTTGATGATCTTCATTGCCGACTATTCGATCGAATCGTACAAAAACTGTCGCCCGCACACACTGATTGGGCAGCGATTGTCTCTCGTCCGCTCCGGCGGGAGGGCATATCACGGATAAAAATAACGACATTGATAACTGGTTCCGTCACCCACGACAAAGAGCGTTGCACTCGGCCAATCTGATGCCGCCCTTACTCTTCTCAGTTCGACAGGGTTTTGAATCGCTCGTGAGTGAACGTGACGTATGCACGAGGACCTCAAGGCGGGTGTCCGCGATTCGCTCGCGATTCTGCTCGGCATCTTGCCCTTCGCCCTCGTTTTCGGGATCGCCGCCGACGGCGCGGGGCTGACGATGGGTCAGACCGTGGCGATGTCAGCCGCGGTCTTCGCCGGCACCGCCCAGCTGGCCGCCGTCGAGCTACTCGGCGACGCCGCCCCGCTCGCCGTCGTCATCGGCACGGCGGTCGTGATCAACCTCCGGATGTTGATGTACTCGGCGTCGATCGCACCCCACCTCGCGACGTATCACAAACGAACGCGGGCGTACCTCGCGTACTTTCTCACCGATCACGTCTACGCGGTGTCTATCGGCGAGTACGTCAACGAGGATCGCGACCGAGACAAACGGCTGTACTACCTCGGGCTCGGCCTGAGCATCTGGCTCATCTGGATCGTCGGCACGGTTGCCGGCGCCGTCTTCAGCGCCGGCGTCCCGCCGGCGTGGCAGCTCGATTTCGTCATCCCGCTGGTCTTCCTCGCCATCCTGGTCCCGGCGATGAAGACCCGACCACAGGTCGCCGCTGCACTCGTTAGCGCGGGCGTCGCCATCGGCGTCTTCACCGCCGGAATCCCTGCCGGGCTCGACCTCATGGTCGGTGCCGTGGTTGGAATCGTCGCCGGCGTCGCGACCGAGGAGGTGTTGAGCCGATGAGCGGCTACAGCGCCCTCGAGATCTGGGCCGTGATCGTCGCCGTCGGCGTCGCGACCTACCTCATCCGGCTCTCGTTCATCCACCTGTTCGGACGGATCAACGAGGTCCCACCGCGGGTCAAACTGTTCCTCAAGTTCGTTCCGGCGGCGGTGCTCGCGGCGCTCGTCGCCCCACAGCTCATCAGTATCGGGCCGACCGTCCAGGAGACGCTCGTCGACGAGCGGCTGCTCGCCGGTGTCGTCGCCGGCGTGGTGGCCTGGTGGACCGAGGACATCCTCGCGACGATCGTCGCCGGGATGGTAGCGCTCTGGACGCTCCAGTTTCTCCTCTTCTGATCACTCGACGATCTCCGGCCTGGACAGCACGACGTTGATCACCGCTCCCGTGAGGACCAGAACTCCCGCGAAGTAGAGCCAGATGACAAACAGGAAGACGGTACCGATCACCCCGTACGCCTCGTACTGCCCGGCGTTCGCGGCGTAGAGCTGGAACCCGATCTGCAGAATCGTCCAGCCGACGGCGGCGAACGCGGCTCCCGGGAGAATCTCGGTCAGTCTTACGGAGATCGGCGGGAGGACGTAGTAGACCGGGAGGAAGGCCACGAACAACCCGAGGATCAACGCGACCCAGCTGAGAACGCCGACGAACGGGATCTCGCCCGCCAGTATCCCGAGGATCACTCCGACGACGATCATCAAACCGAGCGCCACGGCGATTGCGAACACGATCACGATCCCGTCGCGGATCTCCTCGAGCAGCGAATCCTCGCCGGCTTCGCCGTAGACCTCGTCGAACGCCTTGCTGAGGCCGCGAAACACCTTCAATCCACCCCAGGTCGCGACAGCGAGGGCGATAACTGACGCCTCGGCGCGACCGGCCTCGGTCGTCAGCGCGATCGTCACGAGGTCCTCACCGGCATCCGGGAGCAGGTCGCCGGCGACTTCGATCAGGTCCTGGGCGAGTTCCTCACCGCCGACGATCGAGCCCACCACGAGCGCGAGCACCACCAGCGGGATGAGCGAAACGAACGCGTAGTACGCAAACCCCGCGGCGAGGAAGGTGAGCTCGCGATCGCTCGCAACCTGGTAGATCGAGACGAGTGTCTCCCTCGCGTCCATACCGTGGCTATACGGACCCCCACACCAAAGAGCGTGTGACTTCCCTGCAGATTCTGAGGCGTGGACGCCCACGACGCGTGGTCGTCGCTCGAGTTCAGCGACCGAGACCGGCTCCTCGACTACGGCAGTTCACAGAAGTTGTGCGTCGCGAACACCTGGCCGTCGTCGGACAGGTAGACGCCGACGCCGCCACGATCCCAGGAGTCATCGAGCATCGCCTCCCGGTGTGGTGGCGAGTTCATCCACTGGTCGACCAGCCCCTCGGCGAGCTCCTCGGGCGTCTCGTAGCGGTTGATCTCGTCGTCGTTCCCCTGGACGTTTCGGTCGGCCCAGGTCATCGCGAGATTCTCGCCGTACACCTGACAGTAATCGCCGACCTCGTCGAAGCGATCCATCGGACTCTCTCCGTCGGGATTCGTGTGATCGAAGTACTCCCGCTCGTTCATGTCGACGCTGTGTGCCCGTGACACGGAGGCGATCGTGCCGTCCCACTCGATGGGATCGAGCCCGTGTGCTTCCCGCCGATCGTTGACCTCGGCGTGAACGAAGTCCTCGACGACCTCGGACGAGAACGTGCCGCTCGACGACGCGTACGTCGACTCGTGCGGGTCGTTCGGATCGACCAGGTCGGGCTCGCGCTCTCCAGCCGGTGGCGGCTCGTCGAAGACGACGGGCGACGGCTCCGGCTCGAATTCGCCGACCAGCGTCGGCGCGAGAACGACGACCCCGACGACGAGCGACACGAACAGAACGACGACGATCACGAGGTGGACGAGCGCAACGAGTGAACGGAGTATCCCACGCTCGTCGCTGGGCGTGGCGGTCGAGCGATCACGACGGCGAGGACCGGTCATTCGGCTCGCGGTTCCACGCTCCGGGCTAAGTGCGCGAGGGTCAGTTGCGCTCGTTGAGAGTGATCAATTCGAGTGATAGTCAGCGATCGATGACGCTCTATAGTAACCGTTGAACGTCATTGCACACCCGGTCACGACCATCGGCGGTCAGCCTCGTCGACGAGGTCGAGGCTGCCCGCTCGGCTGTGACCGGGTGTAACTCGTTTCAACGAATACTATAGCCCGCCGTCTCCCCGAAGATCGTCTCGTGAACGCCGATCACCAGCCCCGGCACGACGAGCATGAAGAGGTGCTCCTCGAGGGGGATTCCCGCGACCTCGATCCCCGTCCGGAGGTTGATCTCGAAGACGCCGACCGCGAGCGTATAGCGGTCCCAGAGGTAGGCGATCGGGTAGAGTGCGACGATCGTGACGGCAGCCTTGCCGAGCGCGCCGGCTCGTCGCAAGAGGATCAGTGCGATCGTTCCCCAGAACAGTTCGGTCGCGAGGTACGTGTACCGTCCGAAGATCCCGATGTCCGGCACCATACCCGAGAGTCGACCGCCGCCGAAAAAAGCGTATCCGGCAGTTTCACCGGCTGGATCGGAGCGTCCCAACCAAAATCGCGTGACGCTGCAAACCGGCGTCCACTGCTGTCCAGTGGCGCCGAGAGCACCAGCGGGCGGTACGTTGATAACCGTCGCGGGAGTAGGCCCCCGCAGAACGATGGACATCGCTGACATCGCTACGACGGAGTATATCGAAGTCGACGCCGGGACGCGAATGGGGAAGGTCCGTTCGTCATTCGAGAACGGAAACCCCAAGGGACTCGTCGTCACCAACGACGGGGAGTACCGGGGGATGATCAGCGAACGGGAGGTCCTCCAGTCCCACGTCGAAGACGACGCGAAAGTGGCGGCGCTCATCAAGCCGAGTCGCACCGATCCAGTGCCCAAGATCGGGCGAACCGAGAACGTCCGCGACGCCGCCCGCAAACTCATCGAGGGTAACGCCCGGGTCGCACCCGTCTTCGAGAACGACGAGCTGTGGGGGATCGTCAGCGGTGACGGCATCCTCGAGGCCGTCCTCGAGAACTTAGACGCGATCACCGTCGACGACGTCTACACCGCCGATCCAGCGACCCTGAACGAGGACGACGGCATCGGCAAGGCGATCAACTACCTGCGCGAACACGGCGTCTCTCGACTGCCCGTCCTCAACGAGAACGGCTACCTCAGTGGCGTCGTCACGACCCACGACATCGCCGACTTCGTCATCCGCCAGGACGAGCGAACCACGACCGGCGACCGCGTCGGCGACAGCGACCGGATGCTCGACGTGCCGGTCTACGACATCATGAACAGCCCCGTCCGGACAGTGGCCATCGAGTCGACCGCCCGCGAGGCCGTCGAGCAGATGCTCGAGGAAGACTACGGCGGGCTGATCGTCACCCCTGCAGACGACGACCGCGTCGTCGAGGGCGTCATCACCAAAACCGACGTGCTGCGCGCGCTCACCTACACCGAAGAAGAGCACATGGACGTCCAGATCACGAACATCTCGCTGCTCGACACCATCACGCGCGAGTCCATCGTCGAGAGCATCCAGAGCGTCTCCGATAAGTACGCCGAGATGCAGGTGTTCCACGCCCACGTCCGCTTTCACGAACACAAGGAGAAACTCCGTGGCACGCCCCTGATCCGCTGTCAGATCCGGCTGCGAACCAACAAAGGCCAGGCCGCCGGCTCCGGCGAGGGCTACGGCTCCGAGAACGCCTTCCGCGTCGCCCTCGACAAACTCGAGCGCAACGTCCTGGAGATGAAAGGCGTCCAGAGCGACGAGGAGTACCGCGGACAGCTGCTGCGGAAGCTCAACGAGTTGTAACGACGCCCCGTTCTCTCACCGATTCGGCGGTCATCCTCGTCTCGCCGATTCGATCGCTGGCCCACGTTCTCTCACCGACTCGACCGTCGACCTCGTTCTCGATCAGCCACACGCGCGCGAGCCGGACAGCCGAGCAGTCGGGCCTCGAGTGAACGCGACGTCCCAGCGATCCCCCAAGCTGTCGCTGCCCCGCAGGAAATCCGGTCCGCGAGTCAGCAGCCATACGAAGGCGTCTCCGGTTCAGTTGCCACGATAGCGCCGTGCGGTCGTAAACCCCGGCAAAAATCGGCCGTCGAATCGCGTCGGCCCCGATCAGGTGGTGGGGCTCATATCGATGTTCAGTGACTTGCGCAGCAGCTGGGTGAAGCCCATCGAGCAGAGGAAGTACCAGATAATCCACGGCCGGAAGACCTGGATTCCGCGGAGCGGGTCGTCCCACTCGATGATGCCGATCATGGGCATCACCATGTTCTCGTCGAGGCCGACGTCGTGGACCTTCCACCACATCCAGAGGAACAGCGGGATGGTAAAGAGCATGATCCAGACCATCGGTCGGAACTGCTCTTTGAACATCCCGAGGTTCTCGGCCATCGCCTCCATCTGCTCTTCCTGGACTTTCTCCATCTCGTCGTCCAGTCGCTCGAGTTCGGCCTCGCTCGCGCCGCGCTCTTCGGCCTCCTCTTTGCGCTCCTGGACGTCCTTTCGCTTCGCCTGCATGGCCTTCATCCGCTTCTGGTACTTGGCCATCCGGTCCATGTTCATCATGTTGGCCTGCAGCAACGTCGTGTAGACGCCGGTGAGCATCGCCACCGAGAGGATCACCGCGTAAAACGGCAACGCAGCGTCCAGCGGTCCGAGCACCTGGTTGACCGTCCCGCCGACGACGTCGCGCACGGACTCGAACCAGTACGCGACCATCAGCAACACCGCGCCCGCGGCGGCCATCTTGTCCCACTGGGACCACTTCGCTGCGTCTTCGTCGATATCGACGTCGGGGACGGACACGGCTCCCGCGTCGGCGTCGCCGTCGAGCGCCTCGTCGAACGCCTCCCGATCGGCGATGACGAAGCCCTCCTCGCCGTCGACCAGCACGCCCTTCTCGATCAGCCGTCCCCACTGGCCGCTCGAGAGATCCCCCTTGACGTCGGCCCACGCGACCTCCCCGCCGTTGTCGTCGGCCTCCTCACGGATGGCCTCGAGGGCGTCGACCATCGAGGCGTCCTCGCGGACGAGGGCGTCGATCTTCTCCGCTGTGCGCGTCATTCGTTCGTGCTAGGTCACGTCCGGTATACAAGCTTTTTTCTTCGCGTGGCACAGGTCGCGACGGACTCGAGGTCGACTTTGTCCAGGGATTCAGGCGACGTGAACGGGAGCGTCGCAGCGACTCGAGGGCGTTCAAGGGCTGCCTGTGACGATGTGAGTGGCCCTTGAACGCTTCAACCAGCTCTTGTTAGCCGAACAATATATTACCCGTGAGTGTCTGTAGGTTCAATATGTGCGCGCAACGTAGTGGTGAGCGACCGTGAGCGCCGAACGGGGCCAGACGGCGGTCCTCGGGCTCATCCTCCTGATCGGCATCGTCGCGATCGCCTCCGTTGGCATTCTCGTCTACGCCGGGACGTCGACGACGGACGCCCAGCAGGAGATGGAGAACGAGCGTATCGAGGGGGCGTTCGTTCAGTTGAGTCAGACGATGGCGACGACGGCGGCGACCGGCGACACGACCGAGGTGATCGACTTCGCCGCGGGCGAGCACGGTGCTGTCATCTTGACGAATACGAGTCGGATGACAATCGAGTACGGGGACGAGACGAGGGACATCTATTTCGGGACGATCGAGTACGAGGGTGACGACGGTACCCGTATCGCCTACCAGGCCGGCGGCGTCTTCCGTGAGACGGGTAACGAAACGCAGATCGTCTCCACACCGCCGATTCACTACGACAACGAAACGGGTGCCGAGACGTTCTCGTTCCCGATCGTCGAGGCTACAAACGAAGCGCAGCTCAGTTCCGGTGAGGTCACGGTCAAAAAGGACGACACTAACGTCACCTTCTCTGAACGGGTCGATCGACAATACGTGACTGTCGAGATCGAAAGTCCGTACTACCGTGGTTGGCACCAATACTTCGAGCGGCAGGCAGGGGGGCACGCGATTGACTCTGTAGACCATGGGAATAACACTGTTACTGTGAAATTGGGGGCGTCAGATCTCAGTGGATTATACGACTATGCTGCCGTAGCCGCTACTGATTTGGATATCGGTGGTGGATCACCCGATTCAGGCATTCATGGGCCTGTTCTAACTGGTGAAAATCTCAGCGACAGTGATAAGCAACGTATTCATGCTGATGAAGGAGATATCGAAGACGGTGTGGATATCGAACTTGAACCGCTAGATGATGAAATTGATCGGAAAATACAACAGGCAGATGATGAAAACTGGGACAATATCCCAGGTGATGAAATTACTGCTGGAGAGTACTTTAATGCAATGGACGAAGATATCTCTCTGGAAGGACAGACCCTCAATGTTGCTGATGGCGACATCTCAATTGTCGTTGACGGGGATGTAGCCGTTGAGGATGTTGAGATTACTGGAACAAGTAGTGGCCATATGGTCAAACTGTATACGAGCGGTGTGTTGAGCATAACAGGCAATTCCTACCTCTGTATTGATGGGTGCTATAATCCCGCTCACCAAGTTCACCACCCGTCTGGAGATCACATTAACGCAAACCATCTGGAAATATTTGGTACGTCTGACTTCGACCTTAACGCTGGTGCAGGAGGGGGCACAATCTCTGGTGAGGGCGTCATATATGCGCCAGGGGCAGACATTTCATCCGCTGGCACTCCTTATTGGAGTGGTTCAATAATTGCAGACTCTATAGAAATTGGCGGGAATGCGAACCTCGTATATGACGAGGAACTTGAAGGTGGCCCCTCTTTTGAGGCAGGTGGTGAATTCCCTGACATCACGTATCTAAACGTGGTTAAACACGAAGTCGACGTAGAGAACTGAGGTGCATTCGATTAACACAAATGATTTTTACGTCAATTGTGTCTTCGCCTCAGCCGTAATATTTTTCGGTTGAGCCGCCTTATCAATCAATCAGCCGGCCATGATTGTACGAGAATAACCGGCTAGCACCCAAAAATTCACACCTCAGCGTAACTTTATCCACTCCCGGAATGGCTACGTTCGGCCGAGCCTTCTGCAGGCCGTAACTCGTGATCACACTCACTAACCCAGTATCGAAATTCCAGGCCTAGTTTCAATCGATAGCTTTCGCAGAAACTGTTATTTGACAATCTCTCGCAACTCAATAGTGGCCTACGATTTGGAACGCCAGCCTACACACGTTCATTCGCTGCTCAAGCACTACTTGAATGCCAGTCACGGCACACCGCCAATGGAGGTCGACAAATCTCAAAACCGTTTTAGGCTCCGAAAAGCACCAGTCTCGGCGCTTCAGGAGTCGATTGAACCATCGATAGCACCCATTTCTAGACAGTGTGCGGCACCGAACAGTATATTACCTGTGGCAATCATAGTAACCGGTATGAATACGACGGGTCCCGGGTCAGTCGATGGTCACAGCTCGAGAGGGCAGACCGCGCTTCTCGGGCTGGTGCTCCTGATCGGGATCGTCGCGATGGCGTCCGTCGGGATCTTGCTCTATGCGAGCCAGTCCACGGCTGACGTCCAACAGGAGACGGAGAACGAGCGCATCGAAGGGGCGTTCGTCGAGTTGAGCCAGACGATCGGGACGACGGCGACGACCGGGGACACGATCGAGTTGATCGACTTCTCCGCTGGCGAGAAAGGGGCGGTCGTGAAAGCCGATACCGGTGAGATCACGATCGAGGGTGGCACCATCAACGAGACGTTCCGCGTGGGCGCGATCGAATATCGGGGTGACGACGGAACCCGGATCGCCTACCAGGCCGGCGGCGTCTTCCGCGAGGCGGGTAACGAAACGCAGATCGTCTCCGCGCCGCCGCTTCACTACGACGCCGCCGCCGAAACGTTCACCTTCCCGATCATCAAGGTCGAGGACGAGGACCGACTCGACACCGGCGACGTGACGATCAGCCACCAGCACACCGACCCTCACCGCGATGCGAGCCTCGTGAAAGACGATACCGTCACGATTACCATCACGAGCGAGTACTACCGCGGCTGGGCGGAGTACTTCGAACGACAGGCCGGTGCGACCGTCGTTCGCAGCGTCGACGCACACGAGGGATCCGACGAAGGAACGGTGGTCGCCGAGCTCGGTTACCTCGAGATCGAGCACGCGTTCAGCGAAGGCGCAGTCTACGCCACCGACTTCCACGATCAGCACGACAACGTCGAGGAGTACGAGCAGGCGGCGTTCCCACCGATCGACTCGATTATCGACGACATTATCAACCGGACCGAAACGGGGACGTTCTTCGGAGAGCCGGTCCAGAACCTGTCGACGGTTGAGGAACATCACGAACTGGAAGCCGGCGTCTACCTCACCGATGGCATCGAAGAAAGTGGCCACCTCGAGTTCGATCTCTCGGACGGGAACGCGACGGTCGTGGTCGACGGCGACATCCGCGCTGACGGGCAGACGATCACCGTCAACGAGGATACGTGGCGAGAGAATCGATCCGTGAAGATCTACGTCTCAGGGGACTACGATGCTGAAAACAGCGGAGACGTGTGCGTCGAACCCTGTGAAGAAAACGTGAGTGCACAGGTCATACAGATCTACGGCACCTCGGAGTCGAAATTCGACTTCGGCCCGGGAGGCAGCTCCCGTTTCGAGGGCGTCATTTACGCCGGAGGGACGAACGAAGACTGGGAACAGCGACAGAACTGCGAGATGCAGGTGTGTATCCTGTCGAACCCCGATCTCTACGGCTCGATCGTGGCATCCTCGGTGAGCGTCCACGCCGAAGCTGTCGAGTTCGAGTACGACGAATCGCTCAGGGACGCCGAGTTCGACATCTACCCCGATCCGACTCTGCTCCCCCCACGGATCACCTACCTCAACATCGCCGAACACGTCGTCGACGTCGAAAGCAGGTAATCACCGTTTCCAGGCGTTTCTCGGCGAGAGAAGCGAGTGTACTACGGCCGTGGCGGGCGAGCAGCTATTCTAGACCTCATCGCCAACGGCGAGCATCGAAAAACTGAACGCTACCGTCTCAGGCCGCGTCCTCGAGCGTCGCCTTTACGTCTTCCCAGACCTCGTCGGGCGCCTGCTCGCCGTCGACGCGCTCGAGCATCCCCTGTTCTTCGTAGTACTCGACGACCGGCTTGGTGTTCTCCTGGTAGACGCGCAGACGCTCGCGGACGGTCTCCTCGTTGTCGTCGTCGCGCTGGACGAGGCGGGCCTCGACCTCGTCGTCTTCGGGCGGGTTGTACTCGACGTGGTAGATTTCGCCCGTCTCGGGGTCCATCCGGCGGCCAGTGAGCCGGTGGACGAGTTCCTCCTCGCTCACGTCGAGCATCAGGACGACGTCTAAGTCGGTCATGTCCTCGAGCTCTTCGGCCTGTTCGAGGTTTCGGGGATAGCCGTCGAGGACGAAGCCGTCGGCCTGAGTGAGTGCTTCGTCGACGATGGCGTTGACGACCGCGTCGGGAACGAGTTCGCCGGCGTCCATGTACTCACGTGGCGTGTCGTACTCCGTGTCCATGTCCGAGAGGTCCATGTCCTTGTTCGCCCGGAGGGCGTCGCCGGTAGTGATGTGCTCGACGTCGAAGTGCTCGACGATGTTCGCACTCTGTGTCCCTTTGCCCGCACCGGGTGCGCCCAGGATCAGGATTCGTGGTGTTGCCATACGCCCACCTTCACTACCGCTGCATAAATGCTTAAAGAATCGCGCAGAAAGGGGGAGGTATGACACGCTTCGACGCAGCCGACCCGGCGGCCCGGCGAACGCTGTTCGTCGACGCCATCGTGGCCCACCGCGAGCGCGCCAGCCCGTTTCTGACGATCGAAGTCGACGCAGCCGACCTCGAAGAGTCCGAGGACGACCCCGGGCCGCCGTGGGTGCAGTTCGCCGACGGCGTCGTCAACCTCGACTGTACGGAAGACGAACTCGAGTCGTTGAAGTCGCTGCTCGCGACGTTTCCAGCGTTCAAAATCGACGACCTGACGCGGCCCGAGAACGCAGCGGGTGTCAACGTGCGCGTGAGCGCGAAGGCAGACCCGAACCGGATCGCCCAGTTCTTCGACGCGCTGTTCCAGGAGGTGTACGGGCTGTCCGAGACCTACCGGGCCTGGGTCGTCGCCGTCTAGAAGCAGTACGGGCGCTCGGCTACCAGCGATTGCACGCTCGAGTGAGTCGCTCCCAGGTCGCCGCTCAGCCGATGGTGAGCTCCCCGTCGTCGTCTTCGCCCTCGTTCCACTCGAGTTCGAACTCGATCGAGAGCTCCGCGGGGCCGCCGGAGCTCGACGTCTCGCGTTCGGCTTTGACCTCGAACTCGGGGCGGGCAGGTGGTGACAGCGTTACGGAGTCGGCGCCGGCCTCGAGGGTGAGCGAGTCGTCGCCCTCGAGGGTGTCGGCGACGGTTCGCAGGTAGTCGGCGATCTCCGAGCGGTCCATTCGCTGTTCGAATTTGAAGAGGATTTCTTCGGGCATAGCTCCACTATGGCCTCGAGTGTATAGGCAGTTTCGAAAGTATAGTCACCATACATATCTAAAAGACGTTATAAGCGGTTGTGGACGTTCAAACCGGTTAGCGACGACTGCCTTTCGAGAGAAGTGGACAGTTTCCTAGAACGAATCGACGAGGTTCGTGTCGACGAAAGTCCGTGAAGGGGCCACCATATATGGTAATTGTCGCCAATGCTCGTGATAATGGTAAGCAAATCATGAAATTATTGCTGGTAAATTGCCCGTCGTCAGGCAGTTCCCAAAACAATAAATACCTCCCATCCTTCGGATACGAGATAACAGCCTAAATCGAGGTGAACACGATCACGAATACGATACCGACCCCGATGCAGACACGTGCCGAGGTATTCGACGAGATCTTCCTCGTCTTCCTCGCACTCGGTACGATCATCGGCATCATCGTCATCGCGTATACGGTGTACAACGCGTACAAGTACCGTGATGACGGTGATCGCGCGTCAGATGATGATCTACCAACGCTCGGGGAGTTACCGACGGGTGGAAAGGGCGGAAAGAAACTGTTCGTTTCCTTCGGACTGAGTGCAATCGTCGTTCTATCACTCATCGTGTACGCGTACGGGTTGCTCCTGTACGTCGAAGCGGGACCCGAAGGTGAAAACCCCGGCGAGGACGCGATCGAGATCGACGTCGAAGGGAACGGCTTCTCCTGGTTCTTCGAGTACGAGAACGGCGCGACGACAGTCAACGACATGTACGTCCCGGCGGACACGACGGTCTGGATCAATGTGACAGGAGGTGACGTCTGGCACACCTTCGGCATCTCGGACTTGCGGGTGAAAGCCGACGCGATCCCCGGTGAGTACGAGCAGACCTGGTTCGTCGCCGACGAACCCGGTGAGAAGCACCTCATCGAGTGCTTCGAGCTGTGTGGCCCCTTCCACACCGACATGGAAGGGACGCTGCACGTGATGGAGCAAGACGAGTTCGACGACTGGTTAGACGAACAGGTTGAGGATGACGAAGACGATGAAGAGGACGAAGACGAAGATGAGAACGACGACGGAGGTGACGACTGATGGGTGAGGATCTGCCGCCGAAACGGTCGATCAAGCGCTGGCTCGTCACGACTAACCACAAAGACGTCGGACTGCTCTACATCGCGACGGCGATCTTCTTCCTGCTCGCTGGCGGTGTCCTAGCACTGGCGTTCAGGCTCCACCTCCTCGAATCCGGTGGGTTCCTGGACCTCGAGCACAACCAGTTCAACCAGTTCGTGACCGCACACGGCTTCCTGATGGTGTTCTGGTTCTTCTCACCGATCGCCGTCGGGTTCGCTAACTACTTCGTGCCGATACAGATCGGCGCGAAAGACCTCGCGTTCCCGCGATTGAACGCGATGAGCTACTGGCTGTACCTGTTCTCGGGACTGCTCGTCGTGAGTTCGTTCCTCCAGGGTGGGACGTACGGCGGCGGCTGGACGGTGTACGCGCCGCTGAACGTGCCGACCTACACGCCCGCGATGGAGGCGACGACGGGTGGGAACGCGACCATCCTCGGCCTGTTCCTGTTCGTCGTTTCGGTCACTCTCGGGACGGTGAACTTCATGACCACGATCCACCGCCACCGTGCGGAGGGGATGGGCCTGTGGAACATGCCGCTGTTCACGTGGTCGATCCTGCTCACCGTCTGGATGATGCTGTTCGCGTTCGCGGCGCTGCTCGCTGCGGTGTTCCTGCTGGGCGTCGACCGCATCTTCCTCACGCAGTACTTTGCAACCGACCAGGGCTCGGGCCTGCTGTGGGCACACCTGTTCTGGTTCTTCGGTCATCCGGAGGTGTACATCGTCTTCTTCCCCGCTCTCGGGGTCATGTTCGAGACGTTCCAGACGTTCACCGGCCGGCGACTCGTCGGCCGCAAGTGGATCATCATCGCGATGGTGCTGGTTACCGTCCAGTCGTTCCTCGTCTGGATGCACCACATGTACCTGACGACCATCAACCTCGAGATCAAGACGCTGATCATGGCTACCACGATCGGCATCTCGCTACCGTTCGACCTGATGGTCTTCGCGCTGATCTACACGATGGTCAAAGGACGCGTGCAGTTCACCACGCCGTTCCTCTTTAACCTCGGCGCACTGGTGCTGTTCATCATCGGTGGTATTACCGGCGTCTTCCTCGGTGCCATCATCCTCGACTACGAGCTCCGTGGCACCTACTGGGTCGTCGCTCACTTCCACTACGTGATGGTCTCCGGCATCACCGCCCTGATCGGCGGCCTGTTCTACTGGTGGCCGAAGATGACCGGGAAGATGTACAACGAAACCCTCGGCAAGCTCAGCTTCGCCGTCTACTTCATCGGGTTCAACGTGCTCTACTTCCCGATGTTCCTCGCCTGGGAGACGCCCCGACGGGTCTTCCACTACGCCGAGCATATGACGCTCTACCACCAGATCGCGACCGGCGGCGCGTTCATCCTCGGGCTGGGTGTCCTGCTCGTGCTCGTCACGCTGGTGCACAGCCTCTTCAAGGGGCCAGCCGCACCGGCCAACCCCTGGGAGTTCTCTCGGACCGCCGAATGGGCAGTCTCCTCGCCCCCGCCACTCGAGAACTGGGACGGCCGCGCGACGTACGCGAACGGCCGCCTCGAGTTCGTCGACGACTCGCCGACCGTGACCGACGGTGGGACGCCCACCGCCGAGGCCGAGGTCACCGACGTCGATCACCACGAAGAACACGCCGACCACGCCAGCATCTGGCCGTTCATGACCGGCGTCGGTCTGTTCTTCTTCTTCCTCGGACTCGCCGGGCTCACGCCCGTGACGATCGAGCTGATCGAGGCGAACGGCCTCGACCAGTACTTCCCCGCGTGGGCGCAAATCACCACCGAGGGTGAGATGAACTACCTCTACCCGGCGCTCACGGTGTTCGGCTTCCTGTTCACCTGCGCTGCCCTGTTCAAGCTGGGCGTCGAGGACTTCAACGTCCCCGAGCCGAAGGTCGCCGAGCGCTGGCCGTTCGGTGGCGACATGGACGACACGAAGTTCGGGATGTGGGTCTTCCTGGCCTCCGACGTCGTCGTCTTCGGTGCGATCATCGGCGCGTACATCTTCATGCGCCTGCACGCTGGCTGGAGCACGTTTGAGCCGGTCCCGGACTACGCCTGGCCGGGCCTGCTCAACACGTACATCCTGCTGACCTCGAGCTTCACGGTCATCCTGGCGCTCGTGATGGCCCAGCGCAAGAACAAGCAGGGACTGCTCGCCATGATGGGCACGACCGTCCTGCTCGGGCTGGGGTTCATGGGCGTGAAAGCCTGGGAGTGGAGCCTGAAATTCAGCCAGGGTGACTTCTGGTTCAGCGGCATCGAGTACTCGCTGTACTACGTCACGACCGGGCTCCACGGGCTGCACGTCATCTTCGGACTCATGATCGCGGTGTTCATGATCTTCCGGATCGTCACGGTGGACGCCTACCTCGAGGACAACCGTCCGGTGGAGTTCTTCGGGCTCTACTGGCACTTCGTCGACATCGTCTGGGTCATCCTCTTCCCGCTGTTCTACCTGATGTAACGGCGGCGAACCGCTGTTCGTTCGGTTTTCGGTTTTTAGCGTTTCACGGTGAGGCGACGCCTCACCGTCCGCGAGCGCCCAGGCGCTCACCCATTCCACCGGCTCGAGTCGCGTCGACGATCGTGGTCTCCGTCGCCGTGACGGGGTTTTGGGTCCGGCTTCGAGGGGAGAAGAGAAGCTATAAGTAGATGTCTTACTAGTTGCGTACCAATGGCGAGCGTTCGAACGTACGCAATCATTTACGTCGTACTGCTGGTGTTGGGGACGAGCAAGTTCATCTTCTTCGAACTCGACCAGATCTTCACCTACCAGATGGCGTTGGGTGCGACGATCTTCCTCGCGATCGTCAAATCGCTGCTCATCGCCGGCTACTACCAGCACCTGATCGAAGAGCCCCGGTCGATCACCTACATGATGACCATCGCGGTGTTCATGGTGTTCCTGCTCACCATCGCCGCCGGCTACTCGATCCAGTAACCGCATCGACCTGAATCGGGCAGGACGCTCGACGCTTCTTCTCGGCCGAGTCCGATTCGGCCGGTCACTGACCCTCGTCAGTTCGAATCGATCCGGACGGAAGACACGTCACCTGAGACGGATTACTGTGACGAGGTACCGGCCAAACTGCAGCACGGTCATGGTTGCGACAGACCTGTCTCACGACGTTCATGTATAGGGCACGCACAGTTCGTTACACCCGATTGAGTGTCGTAAATGACAGAAGGCAGCAAGGATTCCCCCTTGGAGACTGTACCGACTGACAATGCTTTTCCGGTGGGGAAGAGTGTATTGAGCTATGACTACTGACCGTGCGGTACGGGTGGGGGTACTAAGTCTACACACGAGCAAAGAGAGCAAGGCGATCTGTAACGCCGTCGAGGAACTCGGCCACAGCCCCGAGTGGCTTCGAAGCGAGAACACGACCGTTCGCGTTCGTGACGGCGCCGTGCAGCTCGAGCCCGAGGTCGACGTGATCGCGAACCGGATGTTGCTCTCGAACACGGAGCAACCATGTGAGGAGCTCGGATTGGCAGACACGCTCTCACAGCTCGTGCCGATGTTGAACGAGCCGTCAGCGACGCTGACGGCGGCACACAAGCTGGCGACGGCGACGGCGCTCGCGACGCACGACGTTCGCGTACCGGACGTCTTACTCGCGCTCGCGTCGGACCAGCTCAACGCGGCTCGCGACGAGTTCGGCGAGGAGGCGGTGTACAAGACGGCGATCGGGACCCACGGCGGCGGCACCTGGAAGATCGGCCCTGAGGATCCGATCAACGCGAAAGTTGGGAACCGGTACGCCTTCTTGCAGAATCTCATCGAGCGCGACGGGCAGCGTCACCGGGACGTCCGCGTCTACGTCGTTGGCGGTGAGGTCGTCGCCGCGATGTATCGGTACGCACCTGACAACGACTGGCGAACCAACGTCGCCCTCGGCGGCTCGGTCGAAGATGCGACGGCTGACCTCCCCGAAGAGGCACGCGAGATGGCCGAACGGTCGGCCGAAGTCATCGGTCTCGACTACGCCGGCGTCGACCTCGTCGAGGGCGAGGACGGCTGGTACGTCCTCGAGGTCAACCCCACCGCCGGCTTCAAAGGGCTGTACGAGGCCACGAACGTCAGCCCGGCGCCGTACATCGCGAAGCTCGCCATCGAGCGCGCCGGCGGCGAGGTCGACGACGGCCGCGTCTGGGAGCTGTCGGCCCACCTCGACGACTCGACGCCGTCGGTGATGCCCGCGTCGCTCACGGTCGACGACGGCGAGCCGAGCGTCATCGGCTACACCGAAGAGATCGTCCTCTCGGGGACGGCGGGCTCGAAGAGCGTGTTCGCGAAGTCAGACACCGGCGCGTCGCGAACGAGCATCGACACCCGTCTCGCCGCCGACATCGGGGCGGGCCCGATCAAGTCGATCACGCGCGTCAAGTCGGGCAGCCGGAAGACGGCGAAGAGTCGCCCCGTCGTCGACGTCGTCGTCGGCGTCGGCGGCAACCAGCACACCGTCACCGCGAGCGTCGAGGACCGCAGCCACATGGACTACCCCGTCATCCTCGGGCGAGACATCTTGGGGAACTACCAGGTCGACGTCGGCCGTCGGGTCGACGGCCAGACGCCGGACAGCCCCGAAGAGGAAGAAGAGAGCGTCGAGTAAGACGCGGACCGACGACGCTTTCTCCCCTCCGTCCGACGCTCGAGCCATGGTCGCCGACCCCGAAACCGTCCTCCGGCGCGATCCGGTCATGGCCACGGTGGTCGATCGGCACGATCCACACCCCATCGAGCCCGTTGGCTGTGAGTACGAGCGACTGTTCGTCTCGATCGTCAACCAGCAGCTGTCGACCGCATCGGCGACGGCCGTCCGCGAGCGGGCGTTCGATGTTCTCGAGGGTGACGTCCGGCCCGAGACCGTCCTCGCCGCCGACGACGAGGCGCTGCTCGAGGCCGGCCTGAGCGCGCGAAAGCTCGAGTACGTCCGCGAGGCCGCCCGGGCGTTCTGCGAGCGCGACCTCACCCGCGAGGGACTCGCCGAGCACTCGGATCGAGAGGTGCTCGACGAACTCACTCGGATTCGGGGCGTCGGCGAGTGGACGGCCCGGATGTACCTGATTTTCGTCCTCGAGCGACCCGACGTGCTCCCCCTGGGAGACCTCGCGGTTCGTCGGGGCATCGAGTTACTGTACAACGAGGGCGAGGAACTCTCTCGAGCGACGATGCGGGAGCTCGCCGAGCCGTGGCGACCCTACCGGAGTCTCGCGACGCGGTACCTCTGGGCGGCGTACGAGGCGTGAGGAGATTCTCGGCGACGCGACCGGGCTACCGGCGACGGACGGGTCGTCGGTCCCGACGGGCGTCGGCGTCGAACAGGACGGCTGCACCGACGCCGGCGAGCCCGGCGACCGTAACGGCGAGCCCCGTCGAGACGGCGAGCTCGAGGTATCCGAGAATCGTGTGCGTGAGCGAGTAGTGCGCGATCGACAGGGACTGGCTGAGTGCGAACTGCACCGCGACGCTGCCGACGGCGGCGCCGAGAAAGAGGACTGCCGTCAGGACCGCGTACGACCGACCCGGGTCCGCATCTCGGACGAGAAGGTATCCGACGGCGAAGACCGCGATCGGGGTGACGAGCACCGACCCGAAGTTCGCGCCGATCGCGAGCAAGGAGACCGATTCCATGCCGAGATCGAGGTACTCGACCCCGAGTCCGGTCGACAGTCGGACGACACCCTCTACCCCTCCGGCGACGAAAGCGACGACCGCGGCGATGACAGGGGTTACGGTGGCGTTCGACGACATACGTACCGGAGCAGTTCTCAACCACCACACATATTTCTGTCGATCAACGTTGCGCCTCACAGGCGCTCTCCGGGGCAGGTTTTAGCATCGGGGCGTGAGTCGTACAGGACGAATGCAACCGGTCGTCCACCTCGCCGTCGGCTACCTCTGTTACGCCGCCTACGTCCGGTGGCGACGCGGCCGCGGCGTGACGCCCGCCGACGGACCGGTACTGGTCGCCGCCTTCGGCGCGGTGCTCCCCGACCTGGTCGATCAGCCGCTGTGGCTCGCCGGCGTGACCCCAGTAGGCCGAACGATCGCCCACTCGCTGCTGTTCGCCGTGCCGACGATTCTCCTCGTTTCGTACCTCACTCGTCGTCGCGGCGAGCCCATACTCGGCGTCGCGTTCGCGATCGGGTACGGCTCACACCTCGCGGCGGACGTCCCCTGGCACGTCCTCGCCGGCGACTACGACGAGCTCGGATTTCTGCTCTGGCCGATCACGCACATGCCCCAGTACACCGGCGTCAAGTCCCTCGGCACCGTCGCCGGCCTCGAGGTCACCACGCTCTGGCTCGAGGCCGTGATCCTCGTCGCCGGCGTCGCCCTCTGGTGGCACGACGGGCGGCCGGGACTGGGGGCGATCCGATCCCGGCTGTAACGCGGCCGTCGGGCGGCGCTTGCGCCAACGGGCAGCCTTAACTCGGCTCGCGGAGACGTCCCAGGCATGTACGGCTATCTCACCGACGACGCCGACCTCGCTCAGGCGGGCGTCGGCGACGTCACGTACTACCTGACCGACCAGGTGTCCGGCCGCCGTCAGCCCCCGCTCGAGGGCGTGGTCAACTCGGTGGCCTGCTGGGGCGACACGGAAACGGTTCGCGACCAGCCAGACCGGGCCGCGGTCGCCGCAGACGGCACCCGGGCGACGCCCGAGGCCCGCGGACAGGACTGGGGCACCGTCTGTCCGACAGATCCCGACTACCGGGAAGCAGTACTCGAGCGAATCGCCGCGATCGGTGCCACGGGCGACGTCCGACTCACCACGCTCGGCTTCCCGGGCGAGGACTTCTGTCACTGTGAGCGCTGTGACCGGCTGTTCGCCGACAGCGCTCACGACAGCCGCGAGGCCTGGCGGGTCGACGTCATCACCGAGTTTGTCGCCGAGGCGGCCGACCGCGTCGAGGGCGACCTGATCGCGACGCTGTACCCCGATCCCTACCCGGGTGCGCTCCGTGAGCGGACCGGCGTCGATCCCCATGCGCTTGCCCCCCACGTCGACGGCTTCCTCGTCCCCCTGTGTGGGGCCGGCTACGCGACGACCTACTGGGTCGAATCCCTCGCGAAAGGATTCGACAGCGAACTCGAGGACCTTGAGGCCGACTTCGTGGTCCAGCTCTCGACCGACGGGGTCGCCGTCGATCGGCTCGTCGAGCTTACGGGGAGACTCGAGGCCGCCGTCGACGTCGACGCGGTCGTCTTCGGGACGTACGGCTCCGGAAGCGAGAAGCTCCGGGACGTGGTCGGTCGGCTCCGCGAGGACGCGCCAGCGGTGCTCGCCTGAGACGGGAAACAGCGGACACAGCAGGTTCAGGAGAAGGCCGTTGCCTAATTTGGTGAAACAATCATAGAGGGAGTGATATTGGCAAGAGTTAGCGTGCAAGACTCAGAGCGTGTATGCAGCACAGGTGGTTCGTTGCTTCCGACCAATCAGTGGTGAATCAACTGTTCGCTGAAGAGTACGTGTCTCTCGCGCAGGATTGTAACGGACTAACTTTAGATGGCTGCCCCAACCAGAGCGCTCGAATGAGTCGATCTGCTCCAAAAACCTAATACACTCACGCTGATTTCTCGAAATAATGGTTGGATTAGAACGAGGAACAGTCAAACTGGAACCGTACCGAGACGAATGGAAGGAACGTTACGGAGAAGAGATAGACCAGTTAGACGACATCGCAGGCGATCAGTTCGTTGATTTCGAACATATTGGGAGTACTGCTATCGATGGGATGCCTGCGAAACCGATTATCGATGTCCTTGCTGTCGTCGATGATCTGGACGACGCAGACACTCTCATTCCAGTTCTCGAAGAACAAGGATACGAATACCGCCCCGGAGACGTTGACGGGCGACTCTTCTTCGCCAAGGGGCCGCGCACGAATCGGACGGTATACCTCTCGATCTCGGAACACGGGAGTGACTTCTACGACGAGAAAGTCGCCTTCAGAGAGTATCTTCGTGAGCATCCTGAAGCCGCCGAACGGTACGCCTCACTGAAGAAAAGGTTGGCAGAGAAGCACCCAAAAAACAGAGAGAAGTATACTGCTGCGAAATCGGAGTTCATTAAGAACGTACTCGACCGGGCGATGAACGAGTAGCTACCACTCTCCCGATATTACTCTCCTCACCGTACACCAGATCGAACGAAGTAGAGCGCTTATTTGACACGCCACTCATAATACTGAAGGCAAATAACGACGAGTACTTCGATAACTGCTTCTCCTGTATTGACCGCTCGTTACTCTTCGAGATCGAGCTTCAGCTCGTGCTGCATTCGCGCTGTGTATTCATCACGAGAAGGTATGGCACATATCGAACACTATTGATTCATCAAGGTCGGTAAAAGGCCACGCGAACAGATACTCACCCCTCCTCCGGCATCTCCGGCTCCACGCCCGACAGCCGCATCGCGTTGCCGGTCACCCCGAGGCTCATCCCCATGTCGCCGATGACGACCGCGTGGATCACCGTCACGATCCCGAAGGGGGCACCGGCGGCGAGGACGGCCTTCACGGCGAGACTCGCCCAGATGTTCTGGCGGATGACGCCGTTTGCCTGCCGGGAGAGCCGATGCAGGTACGGCAGACGGGTGAGATCGTCGCCCATCAACGCGACGTCGGCCGTCTCGATCGCCGTGTCCGTCCCGGCCGCGCCCATCGCGACGCCGACGGTGGCGGTCGCGAGCGCGGGCGCGTCGTTGATGCCGTCGCCGACCATGACGACGTCGCCGTGTTCGGCCTCGAGTCGGCGGATCTCCTCGAGTTTCTCTTCGGGGAGGAGGTCGGCGTGGTAGGACTCGATGCCCACCTCGTCGGCGATCGCCCGGGCGGTTCCCTCGTTGTCACCGGTGAGCATCACGACACGAGCACCCTGTGCCCGGAGCCGCGAGACGGCCCACGTGGCCTCCGGTCGGACCGTGTCCGCGATCCCGAGGACGCCCAGCAACCGGTCGTCGGTGCCGACGAGGACGGCCGTCTTCCCCTGGCGCTCGAGTTCGGCGACGGCTTCGCCGATGACGTCCAGACAGTCACCGTCGCCACACTGCTGGCGAGCCGACTCGAGGATCCCCTCGCCGCCGCTCGACTCGACGACCTGCCCGCCGTCGGTCGTCGCGTGGACGTGCTCGAGGTCGAGGCCGAGCCCCGCGAAGAGGTCGGGCTTGCCGACGTAGTGGGGCTCCCCGTCGAGGTCGGCGCGGACGCCCCGTCCGGCGAGCGCCTCGAAGTCGGAGACCCGACGCTCCTCGTCCTCGAGAACGCCCCGCTCGCGCGCGTAGCCGACGACGGCCTCGCCGAGCGGGTGTTCGCTGCGCCGTTCGACGGCGCTCGCCCGGGCCAGCAGCTCCGCCTCGTCTACTCCCTCGAGCGCGACGACGTCCGTCACGGAGAGGTCACCCGTCGTCAGCGTGCCCGTCTTGTCGACCGCGACGACCGCGCTCTCGCCGACGGCCTCGAGGTGGCGACCACCCTTGATCAACACGCCGTGTTTCGCGGCGCTCGTGATCCCGGAGACGACGCTGACGGGCGTCGAGATGACGAACGCACAGGGGCAGGCGATGACGAGCAGGGTCAGCCCGCGCAAGAACCACGTGTCCCACGGCGCGCCGACTAAAAGCGGCGGCCCGGCGGCGAGCGCGACGGCCGCGACGACGACGACCGGCGTGTAGACGCTCGCGAAGCGGTCGACGAACTGCTCGCGGTCGGTCTTCTCGCGCTCGGCCTCCTCGACCAGCCGGACGATCCGGGCGAGCGTCGACTCCCCCGCCTCGCTCGTGGCCTCGACCTCGAGGTAGCCCGACTCGGCGATCGTCCCCGCGAACACCTCCTCGCCCGCCTCCCGGTCGACGGGGACGCTCTCGCCCGTGATCGGCGCCTGGTTCACCGCGCTCGCCCCCTCGCGGACGACCCCGTCGACCGGGATCTTCTCGCCGGGTCGGACGACGACGGTGTCGCCGACGGCGACTGCCTCGGCGGGCACCGTCTCCTCGGTGCCGTCTTCGCGCTTGATCGTCGCCGTCTCCGGCGAGAGGTCGAGCAGCTCCCGAATCGAGTCACGCGCCCGGTCCATCGAGAAGCGCTCGAGTAACTCGGCGAGACTGTAAAGCACCGCGAGCATCGCCCCCTCGAAGGGGTGGTGGGCGGCGACGGAGGCGAGGATCCCGATCGACATCAGGAGGTCGATGTCGAGGCTCCGGTTTCGCGCCGAGTAGTAGCCGTTGCGGACGATCGGTGTGCCCGCGACCGCGGCCGCGACGACGAACAGGACGTGTGAGAGCGCGACCGTCCGGCCGGCGACCGTGAACAGGTCGGGGTTTGCCCCGGTGAAGACGAACGCCAGGGCCATCCCGACGGCCACGAGGACGCCACCGATCGCCGTGCCCAGGGCACGACGGCTCCGCCAGACTGCGCCGGGATCGCGAAAGCGGCCTCCGTCCTCGTCGATCGGCGTCGCTCCGTAGCCGGCGTCCTCGATCGCCGTCACGGCGACAGCCGGCTCGACGTCCGCGGCGGTGACCGTGACTCGTCCCGTCGCCGGCTGGGTCTCGACGGCACCGACGCCGGAAACACCCTCGAGGGCGTTCTCGACTTTGCCCGCACAGGAAGGACAGTCCATCTCCGGAACCGAGAGGGTCAGTTCGGACGCTCCGGACTCGACCGTGTACCCGGCCGCCTCGACGCGCTCGCGGACGGCCGCCTCGTCCGTTCGCTCGGGATCGTACTCGACGACGAGCGTCCCGCTCGTCACCCGCGGCTCGAGGCGCTCGATCCCCTCGAGCGTCTCGACGCTGTTGGTCACTTTCCCGGCACAGGAGGGACAGTCCATCTCGGGGACGGCGAGCTCGAGGGGTCGCGTCTCGGCGGGAGGGCTCGCTGGATCCAGCTCACTCATCACCTCGATATAGACGCTCCAGCGGGATACGGGTTATTTGGCGTGCGCCAAATTCGACTCGATTCGGGCTCGACTCACGAGGAGTGAATACGTATCGACAATTTATTGAAAATTCGCGCGCAATTGGTTATCCATGCGCGATCCCACCGCTTCCGAGAACGGTTCGACGGGGACGGGGATTCGCCGGCTCGTCGAAACGTACACGCCCGACGGAACGCTCGGACGACTGGGGCTCGGCGCGGTGACGGCCCCGGTGGGGGTGTACTCGCTGATCGTCGCAGTCGGCTTTCTGCTCAACCCGGCGCTCGTGTCGTGGCTGCTCGTCCCGACGGCGGCGGCCGTGGGCGTCGCGCTCGTGAGTCTGACCCTGCTCACGCTCTGGCCCGTCTACCTCTCGCTCATCGGTCGAATCGACCGTCCGACCGAGTACGCGGACGCGGCTCGGTCCAGTCCCTCGCCGTCACCGTCGCCCGTCGAACGGCTGAAGGAGGAGTACCGACGCGGGCGGCTCTCGGAGGAGGAGTTCGAAAACGCGCTGGAAGCGGCCCTCGAAGCACCCGAGCGGTCCCCGTCGGAGACGGGACACAGCCGACGGTCCCGCGGCGACCGACTCGAGGTCGAAGAGTCCGAACGAAGCGGCTGACGGCGCCCCGCTGGAGCGCCGTGGCGCCAGCGATACACTCCCCCTCGAATCGGCGTACGGTATCGGCCGGGATACGAACACCAGGTGGTTTTTTAACAATTTAGTCCGATAGAACGGATATGGGCGCAACTCCCACGACCAGTACAGACTCGACGTTCGAGTTACCATCCAATCCGGTCGGATACGTCGCCATCCTCATGGCGGTTATCACGGGCGTGCTCCACCTGGTAGCGTCCACCAACGCGATCGAGTTTAGTCAGGTGCTCGCAATCCTGTTCGTCCTCAACGGCCTCGGCTTCCTCGGCGGGGCGGCGCTGTACCTGACTCGGTTCTGGCGGCGACCGCTGTTTCTCGTCGCGGCGGCGTACTCGATCGTGACGATCCTCGCGCTCTTCCCGGTCCAGGGCTGGGGCGTCGAAGCGTTCTACATGGAGGGTAACCTCAACCCGTTAGCCGTCATCACGAAAGCCGCCGAGGCGATCCTCGCCGTCTGCGCCGTCTACCTGTACGTCGACGCCGGTGAGTGACCGTCGATTCCGCCAGAAACGCGACAACAACACACTCACAGCCGGGGAAACAGCGCCTCGCCCGTTTCACCCCTGACGAACGTCGTCGCCAGCTCGGCCTCCGCCCGGCGCAGGCGGTAGGAGAGCGTCGACCGCGGCAACTCGAGTTCTGCCGCGAGCTCCGAGAGGTCGATCCGACGTGGAGTCTCGTAGTAGCCGCGCTCGACCGCCGCTCGCAGGGCGGCGCGCTGTTCCCTCGAGAGGGGGCCCTCCGCGTCAGGTTCGGGATCGACGTCCGCCAGTCGGAGCAGCTCCAGACCAGTGCAGTCGTCGACCTCCTCGCCGAGGGCGTCGACGAAGTCGCCGATCGGCGTCCCGTTCCCGAGGACGATGCGCCACCGGTAGCGTCGCCCCTCGCGTTCGGTCTCGAACAGCAACCCCTCGCCGAGATGCTCGAGGGCGAGGTGTGGCACCGACGTACAGACGTCCGTCCGGTCCCAGTGAGTGTAGACCACGAGGGTGTCGCTCGAGCGGTCGAGCACCTTGATCTCACAGTCTGCGCCGCAGTCGTCCTTGACGAGGCAGTCGGCGCAGTAGCTCGACTCGCTGTAGGCGCCCTCGAGCGCCTCGAGGGCCTCCGGCGATCCCTCGGCGTGGTCGACCCGCCAGAGGTGGTCCTCGGTGACGTGACACGACAGCGACCGGATCGTCGCGTCGGGGTGGGCCGCGAGCACGTCGGCGACCGGGTTGGTTCCGGACTCGTGCTCGAGGGCGAAGACGAACTCTCTCATACCCGAAGGGAGGGGCTCACGGGAAAAAGGGTTCCCGCTCACCCACGTACGAAGACGCGATGGTGGTGATCGCCGCGATTCCGTGGCTCCGCGGGCTGTGGAACTACTACCGTGAGTACACGAGCACGCCGATACACACGGCCGCGACGGCGGCGCTCGCGATCTTCGGGATTCTCATCTTCGTCGACCCGCTCTTCGCCGTCGTCGCGATCGGCTCGTACGTCCTCCCGCCGATCGTCCTCTACGTTCGGCAGCCAGCGAACGACGACCGATCGTCGACCGCTCGACCGGATGCAGGCGATGACACTCCCCGGGACGGCGATACGGACACCGATCGGGACGACGGTGACACCGACTCGGACTCGGATCGTGACGGGTAGAGGACTCGTTGAAACGATTTACACCCGGTCACAGCCGAGCGGCCAGCCTCGGTAACGAAGCCGAGGCTGGCCGCCGACGTTCGTGACCGGGTGTGCAATGACTTTCAACGTGTACTCTAGCGGCCGAACGAGGGGTTCCACCGGCCACCGCGCGGATCGATTGACAACGGCCATATACCGATACGTGAAACTGACTGTCATGCCACTCGAACCGTTTCGCGACGACCTCGCGGCGATCGATCAGCAACTGGTCGAGGCGATCGCCCGACGCGTCGAGCACGGACCGTTCACCGACGACGCCGACGCTGCCCGCCGCGTCGTCCTCGAGCGGGCACGCGAGGGCGCTCGAGAGCGCGGCCTCGCCGAGGACGACACGGCCCGGGTGTTCGAACTGCTCGAGGAGGCGATGGAGTGATGAAGCAGACGGTCTCCCGTCGGACGGCGCTCGCAGGGCTCGCGCTGGTGTTTGCGGGCTGTGCTCAGCCGTCGAATCCGGCGTCGGAGGACGCGACAGCGGCGTACGAGGACGCCGAGGTCTCGGCGATCGACGAGGAGATCCTCGACCTGATCGAGGCGCGGATGGCGATCGCCGACGAGATTGGGATCGTCAAAGCCGAGGAGGGGCTCCCGATCGAGGTGCCCGAGCAGGAAGAGGTCGTCCTCGACCGCGTCGCCGGCACCGGCGAGGACGCGGGTGCCGACCCCGAGCTCGTCCGGGCGGTGTTCCGGGAGCTGATCGAGATGAGCAAGGACGTTCAGGAGCGACACGTCGATTGACACTTCCGGACGGAAGTCGTGAAAGATCCTCGCCGCCCCAGGTGGCGGGAATCTTCACACAGTTTCGTCCGGTAGTATGAGCCGCCGGTATCAGAAGCCCTTACCGAGCAGCTCGCGAGCGATGATGTTCTTCTGGATCTCGGTCGTCCCCTCGTAGATCTGGGTGATCTTCGAGTCGCGGTAGAGCCGTTCGACCGGGAAGTCGTTGACGTAGCCGGCGCCGCCGTGGATCTGGACGGCTTCGTCGGCGACGGAAACGGCGACGCGGGAGGCGTACTCCTTGGCCATCGAGGCGAGCATGGTGATGTCCTCGCCCTGGTCGACCTTCCACGAGGATTTGTAGGTCAGCATGCGGGCGGCCTCGGTCTTCGTGTGCATGTCCGCGAGCTTGTGCTGGATCGCCTGGAACTCCGAGATCGGTTTGCCGAACTGCTCGCGATCCTGGGCGTACTCGAGGGCGGCCTCGCTGGCGCCTTTCGCGATGCCGACGCCCTGGGCGGCGACCGCGACGCGGGTCTGGTCGAAAAACTGCATCTGCTGGAGGAAGGCGGCGTCTTTCGTGCCCACGAGGTTCTCTTCGGGGACGCGGACGTCGTCGAAGATTAGTTCGGCCGTGTCCGAGGCGCGGATGCCGAGCTTGCCGGTGATCTTGTCCGCGTTGAAGCCGTCGCGGTCGGATTCGACGATGAGCTGTGAGAAGCCGTTGTAGCGACCCTCGGCGTCCGGGTTGGTCTTACAGAGGACGACGAAGAAGTCGCCGACGGTACCGTTGGTGATCCACATCTTGTTGCCGTTGATCACCCACTCGTCGCCGTCTTTCTCGGCCGTCGTCGAAACCGAGGAGACGTCAGAGCCGGTGTCGGGTTCCGAGATGGCTGCCCCGGAGATCTTCTCACCCATCGCGACGGGTTCGAGGAACCGCTCTTTCTGGTCCTCGGTGCCGAACTCCATGATGGCCTCACAGCCAAAGGAGGAGGCCACGATCGAGAGCGCGATGCCGGGATCGACGGCGAACAGCTCCTCGACGATGATCGTGGTGTCGAGGATCGAGTAGCCGGCGCCGCCGTACTCGATCGGGATGTACGGACCGGTCAGGCCCATCTCGGCCGCCTTCTCGACGATTTCGTAGGGGTATTTCTCCTCGACGTCGTACTCCTCGGCTTCGGGTTCGATCTCGTTTTCCGCGAATCGGCGGACTTCCTCGCGGATCTGTTTCTGCTCGTCGGTGAGTGCGAAGTCCATACGCACCACTTCTTGCCTGAACGATAAAGAACTTCGTAACCCGACATAAACTCGGAAAGAGTTTCTTCCCTCAGAGAGGGAAACGTTCAAACCGCTTGCGGTTACATACCTGAACATGGAACTGGAGGATATCAACACCGTAGCAGTTCTGGGTGCGGGGAACATGGGTCACGGCATCGCGGAGGTCGCTGCCCTCGCCGGGTACGACGTCACGATGCGTGACATCAACGACGAGTTCGTCCAGAACGGCTACGACCAGATCGAGTGGTCCCTCGGAAAGCTCGCCGAGAGCGACCAGATCACCGACGAAGAGGCCGACGCCGCCTTAGCGCGCGTCACGCCGCTGGTCGACCTCGAGGAGGCCGTCGCTGACGCGGACGTCGTCATCGAGGCCGTCCCGGAGAAGATGGAGATCAAACAGGACGTCTGGGAAGACGTCGAGGCGTCCGCCCCCGACCACACGATCTTCACGACGAACACCTCCAGCCTCTCGATCACCGAACTCGCCGCGTTCACCGACCGGCCCGAGCGCTTCTGCGGGATGCACTTTTTCAACCCGCCGGTCCGGATGCAGCTAGTCGAGGTGATCGCCGGCGACGACTCCGACGACGAGGTCCTCGAGGTCGTCGCCGACCTCGCCGAGTCGATGGGCAAGTCGCCCGTCCACGTCCACAAGGACGAACCCGGCTTCATCGTCAACCGCATCCTCGTCCCGCTGATGAACGAGGCGGCCTGGCTCGTCGACGACGACGTGGCGACGATCGCCGAGGTCGACTCCACGACCAAATTCGACCTGGGGCTGCCGATGGGCAGCTTCGAACTCGCCGACCAGGTCGGCATCGACGTCGGCTACCACGTCCTCGAGTACATGCACGAGGTGCTCGGCGACGCCTACGAGCCGGCGCCGCTGCTCGAGGCGAAAGTCGAGGCCGAGGAGTTCGGCAAGAAGACGGGCGCGGGCATCTACGACTACGAGGACGGCCCCGGTGCGGAGATCCCGACCGACGAGTTCTCCGAGGTCGCTCGAGACCGACTGCTCGCGATCATGGCCAACGAAACCGCGAAGCTGATCGGCGGCGGCGTCGCCGAGCCCGAGGCGATCGACGAGGCGACGAAGCTCGGCGCCGGCTTCCCGGACGGCCCGGTCAAGATGGTCGACGCCCACGGCCTCGAGGACGTACTCGAGACGCTCGAGGAGGCCTCCGAGGAGACGGGCCACGAACGCTACGCACCCGCGGACTACCTCGAGGAACGCGCCGAGGCGGGCGGCTTCTACGACGTCGACGAGGACGACGAGGGCGTCTCCTTCGAGACGATCCGCGTCGAGTACCCCGGCGAGATGGTCGGACAGATCGTCCTCGACCGCCCACATCGGATGAACACCATCAGCACCGAGCTGCTCGACGAACTCGCCGAGGCGATCGACCTGCTCGAGGCGGACGACGAGGTGCGTGCGATCCTGCTGACCGGCGAGGGCGAGAAGGCCTTCTCCGCAGGCGCGGACGTCCAGAGCATGGCTGCCGGTGGCGCGGATCCGATCGCTGCGGTCGAACTCTCCCGGAAGGGCCAGGGGACGTTCGGCAAACTCGAGGCCTGTGAGCTGCCCGTCGTCGCGGGAATCGACGGCTACTGTCTCGGCGGCGGGATGGAGCTCGCGACCTGCGCCGACCTCCGGGTCGCCGCAGAGCGCTCGGAGTTCGGCCAGCCGGAGTTCAACCTCGGCCTGATCCCCGGCTGGGGCGGCACCCAGCGGCTCAAACACATCGTCGGCGAGGGCCGCGCCCGGGAGATCATCTTCACAGCCGACCGGTACGAGGCCGAATCGATGGAAGCGTACGGCTTCGTCAACGAGGTCGTCGACAACGCCGACCTCGAAGAGCGCGCGATGGAGCTGGCAGCCCAGCTCGCCGGCGGCCCGCCGATCGCCCACCGCTTCACCAAGCGTGCCATGCTCGCCGGCCGCAACGACACCGACGCCGGCCTCGAGATCGAGGCTACCGCGTTCGGGCAGCTGATGGCGACCGACGACCTCATGGAAGGGATCACCGCGTTCATGGGCGGCGAAGATCCCGAGTTCGAAGGCAAGTAACGCACCCGTTCCGTGCCGGCGTAGCTCGAGTCGGCCTCCGATCACGAGTCGGCGCCTGATCGGTCTCATCCACGGCGACACACGACCGCGGCCGTCGCCATCCGACCCACGTCAAATCACGTAGCCGCGAGATTTATCATCCGCTATGACCATCTGTCGGGCGTGGCAGTAATCGACGAATCGGTGGGAGGAGTCCATCATGACTAACGAGCCGGAGGTACTCGTCGTAGACGACGAGACGCGTCTCGCTGACCTGTTCGCGGCGTGGCTCGAGACGGAGTGGTCCGTCGCGACCGCCTACGACGGGGAGGAGGCGCTCGAGAAGCTGACCGATTCCGTCGAGGTCGTCCTCCTCGACCGTCGGATGCCCGGCATCTCAGGTGACGAAGTGCTCGAGGAGATCCGTGAGGCGGGATACGACTGTCGGGTCGTCATGGTGACGGCCGTCGACCCCGACTTCGACATCATCGAGATGGGGTTCGACGACTACCTCGTCAAGCCGGTCTCGAAAGACGACCTCCACGAGATCGTCAACTCCGTCCTGCGCCGGTCGAGCTACGCGGCCGACGTCCAGGAGTACTACTCGCTCGTCTCGAAAAAGGCGCTCCTCGAGTCCGAAAAGACCGATCACGAACTCGCGGAGACCGAGGAGTACCAGCGCCTTCGAGATCGGCTCGACGAACACCGGGTACGCATCGACGAGACCGTCTCGGAACTCTCGAGTCACGAGGAGTTCGTCGGCGTGTTTCGAGATCTCGAGTCGGGAGACTGAGGCCGCCTTCCTCGGCCAGCGCCCGGTCCCGTTGAGGCTCGCCGATCCCGTTTCTCGCTCGCAAGTCACGGAATCCGTCGTGGCAACCGCTCATCGTTGACGTTCGCTCATCATTCGTCGACGGAGACACTCGCCGGGGGGTTACGACTGTGGCCCCTCGTCCGCCCCGCCAGTGAACTCGTTCTGACCCGCGTCCTGCCCTTCTTTGACCGCCTGGGCCTGTTGTTCCATCTCCTCGACGTCCATCTCGGTCACCGCCTCGATCTCGCCGAGGATCTCGCCGATGTCGTCGAGGCCGATGAGTTCGCGCGTCTCCGCGTCGAACTCGAGGCTCTCGAGGACGTGGCCGTCCTCCCTGACGTCGCTGCCGGTGAGGTGTTTGCCGTACCGCCCGACCATCGAGGAGAGTTCCTGGGGGAGGACGAACGTCGTCGATTCGCTCTGGCCGATCTCGGCGAGCGTATCGAGTCCCTCGTCGATGATGGCGCGTTCGCCCATCGACTCCGCAGATCGGGCCCGCAGGACGGTCGAGATCGCCTCACCCTGTGACTCGAGGATTCGGCTCTGTTTTTCACCCTGGGCGCGGATGATGTTCGACTGCTTGTCACCCTCTGCTTTCTCGATGGCGCTGCGGCGTTCACCCTGCGCCTCGAGGATCATCGCCCGGCGCCGGCGTTCGGCGGAGGTCTGCTGTTCCATCGCGCCCTTGACGTCGCGGGAGGGAGTGACCTCGCGGACCTCGACGCTCTCGACGCGGATGCCCCACTCGTCGGTGGGTTCGTCGAGTTCCTCGCGGATCCGGGCGTTGATGCGTTCGCGCTTGCTCAGCGTGTCGTCGAGTTCCATGTCACCGAGCACGGCGCGCAGCGTCGTCTGGGCGAGGTTCGACACTGCCCGCTTGTAGTCGTCGACCTCGAGGAACGCTCGCTTGGCGTCCATCACCCGGATGTAGACGACCGCGTCGGCCGTGACCGGCGAGTTGTCTCGCGTGATCGCCTCCTGATGAGGGACGTCGATCGTCTGGGTCCGCATGTCGAAGCGGTACACCCGGGAGACGAACGGCGGCACGAAGTTGATCCCCGGCTCTAAGAGCTTGCGGTACTCGCCGAAGACCGTCAGTGCGCCCCTGTCGTAGGCGTCGACGATTTCGACCGCGCTCAGTATCGCTGCGACGACCACGACGAGCACGAGCGCGCCGACGATGGTGAACGATTCGACGACCTGAAGCGGGACGATGAGGTCCATTAGTAGTTGGAGGGTCGCCGGAAGAATAACCCTTGGGAGCAACCAGCACGCAGGTATTACCGCTCGAGGGGATAGTTGGGCTCTGTTGAGACCATCGGTGACTGATACAAACGGCCGACTGCACACAGGAGAGGAGTACAGCACGACGATTCTGTTTGGTTCACGCCGAGGTCGGTGACCCAGTTTGCTCACTACACGTGCATACTCACCGTTGGATGTTTGCCAGTTCTAAGATGTTTTCCTCACTGTCGTGTGGTATACAACATTCAAGTCGAATCACATATCTAGCCTATTCAGAGTTTGAACAATCAAACGTTCTCCAGAACGAAAGCCTTGGCCCACTATCTTCTCGTATTTCTCCGATATCTACGCGGACCTGGACGCACTCGTAATCGTAGTCGGTGAGATCGAGTGTTATTCCTTCGTCTCGTAATTGATCGGCCCGCCACGCTTGGATGACGTACGATCCTGCCTGTGTTGGATGGCCTTCGAAATACACTCCACTCCACCTGTCGTCTCCTAACTCCGACGTCGTCTCCGCTGCTGCTGGGATCTCGATTGAGGTCTCATATACGATCTCGTCCTGCTCAGAGATATCTATGAATAGTGTATGTGGGTCGTCCTGATAATTAACAGCCAACAACTGATCTAGTTGTGTATCTTTTGTCGGTTCGCTCCGGTCAAAACATCCAGCAAGCGCAACCGGAATTGACGCAGCCGACCAGCGGAGGACTTGACGGCGTGTTTGCGGGGACATACGTGAAATCAAGTGGCTCAAAAACATATTGGTTGCTATCTCATTTGTCCCGGGATACGGAGATGATCTGAGAATCACACTCCCTGTACTGCCCCAATCACTAACCCTCGCAGATCCCGTCTCATACTGATGGTTGTAGTCTCTTACCGGTGATCGCCCCCCGGGACGGCGATCACCGGTACACAGTTACAACCGTCATAATGAATGCAAGGCGGAAACCCGCGTCTTCAGGCGTCCTCGGAACGCAGAGCGTTCCGATGTGCGAACGAGACGCTTTGCGTCTCGTCAACGCGGGGGGAAGTCGACAACGATGCCACAACCCGCGTTCGATTGACAGTTCGTGACACATTCACGTCCTGATACAGTACGACTGTTGGGAACCATCACCGCACAGTCTGTGTGACAGAGTCTGACAATTCGAGATGCAAACGCCAACGCCGATACGGTCGGGTGCTCAGGAGGAGAGACACCGTGGGTGGCGAACCGACACCGCGGGGGTTTTGATCAGGGGGCGTAAACTGCTTCGGTAATGGACGACGAACTGCGAACGCGCGTCGAGCGCGAGGCCGAAAAACACGCGCTGTTGAACGCCGTCAAACACGAGAGCGACGCCAACGTCGGCGCCGTGATGGGGCCGCTGATGGGCGACAACCCCGACTTCCGCGAGCACGCCGACGCCGTCCCCGGCGTCGTCGGCGGCGTCGTGAGCCGGGTCAACGACCTCGAGTACGCCGAGAAACGCGCGCGACTCGAGGAACTCGCCCCCGACGAGTTAGCCGAGCTCGAGGCCGAGGACGAGGAAGACGAGTACGACCTGCCGGCGCTGCCGAACGCCGAGGCGTACGACGAGATCCGGATGCGGTGTGCCCCCAATCCCAACGGCCCGTGGCACGTCGGCCACGCCCGGATGCCCGCCGTCATCGGCACGTACAAGGAGCGCTACGACGGCTGGTTCTGCGTCCGCTTCGACGACACCGACCCCGAGACCAAACGGCCGGATCTCGACGCCTACGACGCCATCCTCGAGTCCGTCGAGTACCTCGGCTTTTCGCCCGACGCGGTGTACAGAGCGAGCGACCGCCTCGAGACCTACTACGACCACGCTCGCGAGCTGATCGAGCTGGGCGGGGCCTACACCTGTGACCTCCCCGGCGAGGAGTTCAGCGAGCTGAAAAACGCCGGGAAGCCGTCGCCGAACCGCGATAAGGATCCGGAGACGGTGCGCTCCGAGTTCGAGGCGATGGTCGACGGCGAGTACGAGAGCGGCGAGATCGTCCTGCGCGTCAAGACCGACATCGAGCACAAGAACCCCGCGCTCCGGGACTTCGTCGCGTTCCGGATGGTCGATACGCCCCATCCGCGCGAGGAAGCCAGCGAGTACCGTTGCTGGCCGATGCTCGACTTCCAGTCGGGAATCGACGATCACCTGATCGGCATCACCCACATCATCCGTGGGATCGACCTGCAGGACTCGGCCAAACGCCAGCAGTTCGTCTACGACTACTTCGACTGGGAATACCCCGAAGTCGTCCACTGGGGCCACGTCCAGCTCGACGCCTACGACGTGAAGATGAGCACGTCGACGATCAAGGAGCTGATCGAAGCGGGCGAGCTCGACGGCTGGGACGACCCCCGCGCGCCGACGCTCGCGAGCCTCGAGCGACGGGGCATCCGCGGCGAGGCGATCACGTCGGCGATGGTCGAACTCGGCACGTCGACCAGCGACGTCGACCTCGCGATGAGTGCGATCTACGCGGCCAACCGCGACCTGATCGACGAGGAGGCCGATCGACGCTTCCTCGTTCGCGACGGTGTTTCACTTCCCCTCGCCGGCAGCCCGCCCGCGGAGGCGACCCCACTGCTGCACCCCGACCACGAAGCGCGCGGAACCCGAACGATCCCGGCTGGCGACGCCGTGTTGCTCGAGGAGGAGGACCTCCCCGCCCGCGAGGACCGCGTCTGGCTCAAGGGCCTGGGCTGTTTCCAGTACACCCGCGACGCGCTCCAGTACACCGGCGAGGAGATCGAGGTCGTCCGCGAGGGCGACGTCGACGTCGTCCACTGGGTCCCCGCGAGCGAGAGCGTCCCCGTCCGGATGCGGACGATGGAGGGCGACGTCTCGGGCCGGGCCGAACCCGACGTCGCCGACCTCGAGCCCGACGAGGTGGTCCAGTTCGAGCGGATCGGCTTCGCCCGGATCGACGACATCGACGGCGACGAAGTCGTCGCCTACTACGCACACCCGTAGGGTTCACTCGAGTCGCTCCGCTCACGCGAACCGAAGCCATCGGGCAGCGTGGATCGACTCCCGAAGCACTGGCGGGTGGCGTTCCCGAAGCGCTGGCGGGTGGCGTTCCCGAAGCGCTGGCGGGTGGCGTTCCCGAACGCGAGAGGCGCCGTCACCGCAGTGGCGGCTCGGCGGTGGCTTCGATCAGCTGGATGAGGACTGACGCGAACAGCGAGCCGTCGCTCCAGATGGCGGTCTCGCTGCCAGCGTCGTCGACGACGCTCAACAGGACGGCGTCGTCGTCCACGATCGCGATCCGCCCGGAGCGCTCGTCGTCCTCGCGGTGATCCGACGGCGCAAAGACGGTCACCCCCTCGAGGGCGTCGAACCGTTCTCTGACGGCGGGATCACGGCTGATCACCGAGACGTCGACGCCGCGGTCAGCGTGCTCTCGCAGGACGCGTTCGACCTCGTCGGTGACCAGCGCCGGGAGGCGGGTCCCGAAGACGGCCCGTTTCTCGGCACTCGAGAGGACGTCGATCACGCGGTCGTCGACGCGGTCGCGGCCGCGGACCGTCCAGATGTCTTCCTGGGCCTCTTCTCCACCCGCCTCTTCGCGAACGGCCTCGACGTACTCGAACGCGCGTTCCTGTTCGGTCTCGAACCGGCTCCGGAGCGTCTCGCGCGCTTCTTCGACGTCCACCGGTCGGTACCGGATCGGGCTCGACTGCTGGACCTCGAGGAGCCCACGGCCCTCGAGGCTCTCGGCGACGCTGTACACCTGCGATCGAGGCACGTCGGCGACGTCGGCGACGTCGCGGGCGGTGCCCGACCCCAGTTGCTGGAGCGCGATGAACACCTTGGCTTCGTAGCTGGTGAGCCCGAGCCGTTCGAACGCCTCGATCGCGGCCGACTCGTCTGCGGTCATTCGTCACCTCCAGAACTGACGTCCTGGCCGCCGTCGCTCGCGGTCGGCGTCGCAGGCGTTCGGCTGGAGACGTCGAACGAGACGTCGGGGCCGAAGTAGCGCGTCCACAGCACCAGCAGCGTCGGCAGGACGATCACGCTCGCGAGGAATGCGTAGACGATCGTCAACCCGGTGATGATCCCGAACTGCTGGAGCGCCGGGAGGATCGCGAGCGCCAGCGTACCGAAGCCGCCGACGGTCGTCGCGGCACTCCCGAGCAACGCACCGCCGGTTCCCGTCACCGTGGTGTGCATCGCGTCCCAGACGTTGCCCTGTCGCTCGAGTTCGAGGGTGTATCGCGAGCTGACGTGCACACTGTACGCAACGCCCAGCCCGATCGTAAGGCTGGTGATCATCCCCGTCAGGACGTTGAACGGCATCCCGAGCAGGTACATCGTCCCGAGAATCCAGCTCACCGTGAACGCCACCGGCAACAGCGTCACCGCACCCAGAGTGGCGCTGTTGCCCGTCATCCAGTAGGCGACCGTGAGGAAGACGAAGACGACCACGAGCGTAATCGCGAGGCTCTCGAGAACCGTGTTCAGCAGGTCCTGCTCGACGACGTGATTGACGATCGGACCGCCGGTCGCGATTGCACTCCAGCGGGGATCGGTCCCGCCGTCGTCGAAGCTGGCGGCGAGGTCGCGCATCTCGTCGGTCGTCTCGGCAGAACCGGCGTTCCCGCTGATCGAGACGAGCATCCTGATCGCCTCGTACTCGCCGTCGTCGGTCCGATAGATCAGGTTCGCCGCGTTCTCGTCGACCTCGAAGAGCTCGTCGTACAGCGCCTCGAGGTTCTCGTTCGGGACGCCGTCGCCGGTCGTGTCGGCAGCGACGAACGACTCGTTGAACGACTCGTTGTTCGCCGCGACGTCTTCCATCGTCGACAGCGGGCTGTCGACGTCGGCCGCCCCGCTGGCGAGGACGTAGACGACGTCGCTCTCGCCCGCCCGCTCTTCGATGGCGGCGACCCGCTCGAGGGTCTCGTCGTCGGTCACCTCCCCTCGGATGAGGAGCTGGGCCTGGGCGTCCTCGCGCTGGAAGTTTTCGTTGACGTAGTCGAGTTCGGCTTTCGCGTGGTACTCACCCGGAGTGAACGGGGCGGGAAGCGAGTACACCCAGTCGGGCGGACTGTCGGCGAGGAAGTCCTCGTCCTCGAAGCTGGTGTCGACCTGCGTCGCGCCGTACATCCCACCGGCAGTCAACAGGAGGACGGCGAGGAGGACGACCAGCGGGGCCCGCCGGGCGGCGATCGCACCGACCGAGAGCGCGCTCGCGAACCTGCTCTCACCGGTCCCGAACGCTCGTTTCCGACGATCGAATCCCGCCCGTTCCAGCAGACAGTCGAGTTCGACTTTCACGGCGGGCACGAGCGCACCGAAGACGACGAGCGCCGCCAGGATGCCGAACGCGCTGACGATCCCGAACGCCCGGATCGGCTCGATCGGGCTCACGAGGTTCGCCAAAAATCCGATCGCCGTCGTCGCCGTTACCCAGACGAGTGCCACGCCCACGCCCGCCAGCGCGACCGTCATCGACCCGCGAACGTCGTCAGTTACGCCGTCGGCCTCCCGTTGTTCGCGGTGGCGCATGAACACGTGGATAGCGTAATCGATCGACAGCCCGATCAGGAGGACGGGAACGGCGATCATCATCTGGTTGAACGCGATCCCCATCCAGCCCATGAACCCGAACGTCCAGACGAGGACGGCGAGGATGCCGAGGACCCCCAGGACGATGTCCAGCGGATCCCGGTAGGCGACCGATAGTGCGATCACGACGAACAGCAACGCCAGCGGGCCGACGATCGCTAAACTGTCGCCCATCGAACGGTCGATCTCGTCCATCATCGCTCCGGCCCCGAAGACGACGTACTCCTGATTCCGGTCGGACGCCAGCTCGCGCATCTCGAGCTGGGCGTCGACCACGTCGGCGCCGAAGCCCCCGGGCTCACCAGCGCTGGTCGCCTCCGCCGTGGACTGCGTGATGAACGTCATCCGGGCGTCCGCGCTCGTGGAGCCGGGATCGTACGACGACGGCAGCAATCCGAGCGCGAACTCGTTGTCGTCGTCCCCGAGCGTATCGGTCACTGCCTCCTCGAACGCCGCCGCGCTCATCGACTCGAGGTACTCGAGCTGCTCGTCGAGCGATGGATCGAACTCCTCGAGCTCCTCGAACGCCGCCTCGAGGTCGTCGCCTCGCGCCTCGAGCTCCTCACCCCACGCCTCGAGCTCCTCACCCCACGCCTCGAGTTCGTCGCCGCGGGCCTCGAGTTCGTCACCACGAGCTTCGAGCTCATCACCGCGGGCTTCGAGCTCATCACCCCACGCCTCGAGGTCGTCGCCTCGCGCCTCGAGTTCCTCACCCCACGCCTCCAGCTCATCGCCGCGGACCTCGAGCTCGTCACCACGATCTGCGAGTCGCTCCCCTCGCGCCTCGATCGATTCGGCTTCCGCCTCGAGTTCCGCGCCGCGAGTCTCGAGTTCCTCGCCACGGGCCTCGAGCTCGGCGAATTCGTCCTGGAAGAGCTCGAACGGCGCACCTTCGACGACCCTCGCGAGCGCCGTTTCGACCTCGAAAAGGTCGCTCGTAAGCGACCGAACGTCGGCGGCAGCAGCCAGGAAGTCGTCGCGCTCGTCTTGTTCGAGTGCAGCCTCGTCCGCTGCCTCCTGCAAGGTCGTCTCGATCGCCGTTTCGAGCTCGGTCGCGTTCTCCGCGTACGCCCCGTCGTCGATCTCACCCGCGGCGTAGGAGGCGTTGAGCTGGTCGTACTGGCTCTGTAACTCGGCGACTTGGTTCAACGCCGCCAGGAGGTCGTCCGCGCGGGGATCCGGTCCAACGACGCCGACCGTCCCGTCTTCGAACGCCTGCTCGAGGGTCGCCTCGAGCTGGGCCCGTTCGCTCGTGAGCGTTCGAACCTCCTCGGCCGACGCCCGGAACTGCCGTTCCTGGTCGGCGTCGAGGGCCGCCTCGTCGATCGCCCCCTGGAGGAGCGCCTCGATCTTGGCGTCGGCCTCGGATTCCGTTAGGTTCCTGGCCTCGTACTCGGCTTGCACCTCGCTCGTGTCGGCGAGCGCGCCCGACAGCATCTCCGCCCGGGCCTCGAGTGCCGCTTGCTCCTGGGCGAGTTCCTCGCCGTCTCTCTCGAGCCGTTCGAAATCGGCCTCGAGTTGCGCCGCCCGGTCCGCGAGCCGTTCGGCCTGCCACTCGAGCGTTTCGGCGTCCGCCTCGAGTTCGTCGGCCGACGCGTTCAGCGCCTCGAGTTCCGCCTCGAGTTCGTCGGCCGACGCGTTCAACGCCTCTGACTCCGCCTCGAGTTCGTCGGCCGACTCGTTCAACGCCTCGAGTTCCGCCTCGAGGTCATCGGCCGACTCGTTTAATGCCTCGAACTCTGCCTCGAGTTCGTCGGCCGACGCGTTGATCGCGTCGGCTTCGGCCTCGAGTTCGTCGATGCGCTCGTCGACCATCGCGCTGATGACCAGCAGGTTCTCGACGCCGACCGCCGAGTCGTTCTCAGCGAGCGTCGCGTCGATTGCGTCGGCGTCGCGAAGCTCCTGCTGGAAGGCGAGCGAGTCGAGCAGCGACTCCTTCGTGAGGACGTTCTCGCCCCTGACGATGAGCTGGACGGTCGTCGTGTTCCCGTCGCCCGCCGTACTGAAGTTCTCCGCGGCGTACTCAGACGCCTCGACTTCGGGAGAGTCCGTCTCGAACTGCTCGAGCGACGAGTCGTCGTCGATCATCGCCACGCCGGAGCCGAGCAACGCCGTCGTCAACAGGAGGGTGACGATGACGACGGCACTGTGGGCGGTGATCCAGTTGCCAATCCGGTCCGGGGCGCTCATTCGCGCAGCCCTCCGTTCACGTCGGGACGCTTCGTCACGGCGGGGACCTTCGGATACATCTCTGTTAGTACGATCCTACAGAACGAGTGCCGATATACTTGTTGTTAGGATCGTACTTACATCACGACCATTCAGTCGGTTCCCGACCGACGCGTCTCGTTCGCCGTAGGTCACCGTCGAACCCTGTAGAACTCGCCTGCCGAACTCGACGATTGGGTCGACGCGACCGCCCACCGAAACCCGGAAAACGGGATCGACGCGAACACCTACCGAAACCGAGAAGAACGCCCACCGTCGCTCACTGCAGCGGGTGGTGACATTTATACGACGGCACCGATATCCGATACGTATGTACCGCGAACGGCAGTCCCACCGCGACGCGTCGGCGGGACCGAACGACCGACGCCCGCGAACGCATGGGGTATAGCCTCGAGCGGTCGATCGTCGACCGGCTGGCGGTACTCCGAATCTACGCCTACGGGCTCTGTATGGGATCGGCCGACGCCCTCCCCGGCGTCTCCGGTGGGACGGTGGCACTGTTGCTCGGCTTTTACGGCCGGCTGATCGCCGCCGTGACCGCCCTCACCCCCGCCCGGGCTGTAGCCGTCCTCCGTGGGTACGACCCCGCCCGGCGCGAACGGGCGAAGGAGGCCATGCTCGAGATGGATCTGGGCTTTCTGCTCCCGCTCGGCGTCGGGATGGTGACGGCCGTGGCGCTCATCGCCGGCGCCGTCTCGGCGCTCGCTGCATCTCACCCGATCGCCCTCTTTGGCTTTTTCACCGGCCTGATCGCTGCCTCGGCGCTCGTCCTCTATCGGAGCCTCGAGTTCTCCTCGCTCGAGCACGCCGTCGCGGCCGTCGTCGGCGTCACGCTCGCACTGTTGATCGCCGCCAACGTGATCCAGCTGCCGGGCAGTGGTCCCCTCCTGATCTTCCTGTCGGGGGCGCTCGCGATCAGTGCGATGATCCTCCCTGGCGTCTCGGGCGCGCTGATCCTGATCCTGCTCGGCCAGTACGTCTACCTCTCTGCGGAGCTGAGTGCGTTTCTCTCCGGCGTCGGACGACTCGTCGGCGCGGGCGGCTCGCTCGAGGCCGTCGTCGGCCCGGGAACGACCGTGACGCTGTTCGTCCTCGGCGGGATGGTCGGGCTCGTCACCATCGCGCGGGTGGTCAGGTACGCCCTCGACCGAAACCGCGAGGTGACGCTCGTGTTCCTCGTGAGCCTCATCGCGGGTTCGATTCCCGCCCCGCTTCACAACATCGCCGAGACCCACAGCCTGACGAACGAAGTGCTCTTGCTGACGGCGGCGTGGGCCCTCGTCGGTGCAATTTCCCTGTTCGTCCTCGACTTGCTCGCCGGCGGGTTCGACCCCGAGTGAGACTCTCGCCAGCGGGTTCGACACCCGGTGACGCCCTCGCCTCGACGAACTGCGCTCATCCCAGGAGCTCGTCGTCGCTGTCGGGCAACGGATCGGGAACGACGCCGTCCTGCTGGGCGAGTACGCGGGCGTGCGGGGCACAGACCAGGCGGTTGTCGGCCCAGGGAATGTACAACTCGACGGCGGCAGGCCGCTCACACCCCTCTTCTGAACACTCCATGACTCGAGCGACGGGCCTGCAGGACTCAGTCGTTTCGACCTATTCGGGTCAGAGGAGAAGCACGACGAGAAATCCAAAGAGGATGGTCGCCGTCAGCAGGGCCTGCACGGCCGTCGACGCCAGGATGCCGACGGTCGCGAACGCGGCCGACCGGACGCCGTGGTCGACGTCGCCGTTTCGGGCGAACTCGAGGGCGAAGACCGTCCCGAACAGGCCGGCAAGCAGGCCGAGGGGGCCGGTGATGACCATCAGTACGATGCCGACGACGGCGGCGATCGCCGTCGTTCCCCAGGATGCGCCGCCGAACCGGGCAGAGATCGCGCCGCCGAAGAACTCCGTGAGCAGCGTGAGCACACCCAGGAGCGTGAAGACGACGAGCGCGAGCGTCCCTGGCTCGGTAAAGCCCGAGTGCCACCAGTAGAGGTAGACCCCGGCGAGCGAGAGCGCGCCGCCGGGAACCAGCGGAATCAGCGTCCCCACGACGCCCCCGACCAGCAACGCGACGGCGAGGACCGTGATCGCGTCGACCATAGCCGACGCTCGAGCGCCGACGGCAAAGCCCTGGCGTCTTTCCTCCGGCTATTAGGTCCCGGCGTGTGAACACCCCCGTATGACTGACGGTGCGATCGTCATTGGCGCGTCCTCGGGCATCGGCGAGGCACTCACTCGAACGCTCGCCGCCGAGGGCTACGAGGTGGGCCTCGCCTCGAGGCGCGTGGAGCGACTGAAATCGATCGGGGCCGACCTCCCGACGAAGGCGTACGTCGCGTACATGGACCTCACCGAGGCCGAGCGCGCACGCGAGGCGTTCGTCGAACTCGCCGACGCGATGGGCTCGGTCGACCTCGTGGTGATCAGCTCCGGGGTCGGTCACCTGAACCGCGACCTCGAGTGGGAGCCCGAATGCGAGACGATCGACGTCAACGTCCGTGGATTCACGGCAATCGCGACGGCGGCGCTCGAGCACTTCGAGGCGAGCGGAACGGACGGCCACCTCGTCGGCATCTCCTCAGTTGCGGCGGTCTTCGGCAACGGTGGCGCGCCAGCGTACAACGCCTCGAAGGCGTTCGTCTCGACCTATCTCGAGGGACTTCGACATCGGCAGGCGGGCCGGGAGGCCAACGTGACGATCACGACGGTCGAGCCGGGGTTTGTCGACACCGAGATGGCGATGGGAAGCTTCTGGATGTGCTCGCCCGAGACGGCGGCGAGGCAGATCCTGCGGGCGGTCGAGCGTGACCGGCGACACGTCTACGTCACCCGCCGGTGGCGACTCGTCGCGTGGCTCCTGAAGGCGGCGCCGGAGCCGGCGCTCCGGCGGTTGTTCGCCCGGGTCTAGAGCCGTTCATCCGCGCCGGCGGCTCACTCCTCGTCGGCCTCGCGGAGGACGCCTCGCATGGCGGACGCGAGTTCCTCGAACCGGTCGCGTGCCATCTCGTCGGTGGTGACGAAGACGCCCCGATCACCGACGATTACGCGGGTGAGGTAGCCGTGTTCGAACACGCGGATCGTGAACTCGTACGCACCCAGTTCCGTCCCCGCGTAGTCCATCTGCGACCGGAATCCGAGCCGTTCGGTGTCGGCGAAGCCGACCAGGTCGGCGCTCGCCTCGAGGTCGCTCCGGAGGTAGACCTGCTCGACGTCGCCCTCGGTGAAGTACGTGAGGCTGCGCAGTTCGTCGCCGACGACCGTCCGCGCCGCGCTCTGCAGTTCGGTCTCGAGTTCGTCGGTGAGCGAGTCGGCGCTCATGCGAGGGCCGTACGACGTGTGAGGGTATAAACCAGGACAATCGTTCTCATTAGACAGAGCTCTGATGGATCGGACCGTCGCGAGAGCCGTCGTCACCGAAACCGATCGCGGACCTCGAGCGCAGCCTCGCTCCCGTAGCGGTCGACGAGCGGGCAGAGCGCCTCGCCGAGGGCTCGCATGCACTGGCCCGCGGAGGGGTACTCGAGTTCGTCCGCGACGGCCGACCACGGCCGGCCCTGGAGCACCCGCAGGACGAGCAGTCGTTCCTCTCGATCCGAGAGGTTCCCGGGGGCGTCGACGAGGTACCGGACGACCAGCCGGCAGAATGGGCCGGGGTCGACGTCGAGCAGGCCAGGTCCGTAGGCGGCCCCCGCGACGACGCGCCACTCGTGATCCGAAAGCGAACACGGCGGCGTCGCGTCGACGCTCGTGAGGAGCGCCCGGGCGACGTCGGGCTCGAGGTCGGCGAGCGAATCGGAGGCGACGGCGGGGAACCGGCGGAGGAACCACCTGGCGTGGCGGTCGTGGAGGTCGCGCCCGGCCTCGCTCGTCGGATTGAGCATGAGCGCCGAGTACTCGCCGCTGGCGTCGTTGCGGGTCGTCGAGACGTGGACGGTCGCGTAGCCGTTCTCCCGCCAGAACTCGAGCAGTTCGGGTGTCGCTCCGAAGCCGGTGCCGAGCCAGTCGACGTCGTCGGCGACCTCCTCGCGGATGCGCTCGAGCAGCGCCGAGCCGAGGCCGCGCGAGCGGACGGCGTGGTGGGTGGCGATGCGCATCACCCGGAGGCCGGTCGGCTCGCCGGCGGCCTCGTCGCGAAGCTGACTCGTCAGTACGTCCGGGAGCATGTTGCCGCGGATGCGTCCCCCCTCGTACATCATCGCCCGAGAAGCGGGCGGGAGCCCGCCCTCGCGCGCGAGCAACGCGACACTCACCACGTGGCCGTCGTGAACGAGCGCGCGGACCGCGAGGTTGGGAGCGTCGAGCAGCCGCGCCAGGTCGTCGGGCTCGGTCCGGTAGTGGGCGAGCACGAGCAGGCCGAACGTCTCCGCGAGGAGGTGTTCGTCCGCGAGCAACGCCTCCGGAGTGAGCCGCCGATAAGTCGCCGTATCCGGAGTCGCCGCAGTCACGACCGGCTCGACCGCCGGCCGCGCGTCGAGCGCGAGCGCGTGAAACGCCCACGTCTCGATCGGGTCCCCGGCGGCGTACCTGATCGGCTCCGCGAGCGCGAGTTCGGTCACCGCGTGGTCGCTCTCGGCGAGCCGGTCGCGAAACCGAACCGAAAACCCCCGCCCTGCACCCTCGTAGCCGTGGATCGTCGTCGCGAAGGCGATCCGGTCGGCGACGAGCAGCGACTCGAGTAGCGAGACGGGAAGCGCCGCCGCCTCGTCCACGACGACCAGCTCGGCCGCCGCCGCCTCCTCGACGGCGTCGGGCGGCCGGAGAAATCGCACTCGTCCGCCGGCGTCGGATTCGAGCCGTCGGTCCGCGCTCGCTCCGTCGGATCGGTCGCGCCCCTCGAGCGTCTCGAGCAGTGCGGCCGCGCGGGCGAACACTTCCGCGGCGTTCCCGAACGACGGGGCCGTCACGAGGACGTCCTCACCGTTGGCGGCGAAACAGCCGGCAGCCAGTCCGACGGCGCTCGATTTCCCGCGGCCCCGATCCGCCTCGAGGACGGCGGCAGTTCCCGGTTCGGCGAGCGCCTCGAGCCCGGCGAGCGCTGCGGCCTGGTCGGCCGTGTAACAGGCGTCGTAGGCAGCGGCCGGGAACCGACGCTCCGCCGGCAGTTCGATCGGGGCCGCCGGCAGCCTCGGCGCCGGCTGGGTCAGCCCGTCGCGTTCGACGCGGCCGGCGTCGACGTCGACGATGGCGATCCCCGGGTGGGCATACAGCGTCTCGACCAGTCGTTCCCGGAAGTTCCCGGTGACGTCCTCGAGGGTAAACGGCGACACGGCGAGTCGCTCGTCGAAGCCGTCCCGACGCGCGGGCCACTCCGCCAGCGGCGGCGTGAGGGCCACGAGGAGCCCCCCGCCGTCGACGACGCCCGTGACCTGCCCCAGCGCGTTCGGCCGGAACGACTCGTGTGCGTCGACGACGACGACGTCCCGCGTCGCACCCAGCAGCTGGCCGGCGTTCGAGACCGGCACCTGCTCACAGCGGAGTCGGTCCTCGGGGCCGACGAGCGTCGTTCGTGTGATGGGGACGTCGAGTGCGTCCAGGGCGACCTCGAGCGTTTCGTAGCCACGTTCGCGCCCGCCCGCGAGGACGAGGAGTCGTCGTTCGCCGACGCGCGTCGCTTCACGGCGGAGCCCGGTGGCCACGTCGACGACGTCCATAGCTGACGGTCGGTCGCCGACCCCGTAAGTCCCACCGGTTCGTCCCGGTCGCCCGGGATCGGCGACCAGTCGGGATGCGGACCGTTCGCATCCACTCGGTCATTTGGACACGCTTTTAAGGGGGCACACGCTACGAAGTCGTACACCCTACGCGGGGTTGATGATGCTCCTAGCCGCACAGGACCTCCGCCGGACGCCATCCGGCCCGGGATCTCCAGTGTCCCGGACGGCAGGGGAGCGCGAGCCCGCGCGTAGGAGAGGTGAACAACCAATGTCAGTATACGTAAACTTCGAAGTCCCGGCCGACCTCCAGGAAGACGCCCTCGAGGCGCTCGAGGTCGCTCGAGACACAGGCAGCGTAAAGAAAGGAACCAACGAAACGACCAAAGCCATCGAGCGCGGCAACGCCGACCTCGTCTACGTCGCCGAAGACGTCACGCCCGAGGAGATCGTGATGCACATCCCCGAACTCGCCGACGAGAAGGGAATCCCGTACGTCTTCGTCGAGACCCAGGACGACGTCGGCCACGCCGCCGGCCTCGAGGTCGGCTCGGCCGCCGCGGCGATCGTCAACGCCGGCGAAGCCGGAAGCGACGTCGAGGACATCGCTGGCAAGGTCGAGGACCTTCGCTGAGGTGACCGAACATGAGCGCTGAAGAGGAAAACGGATCCACGCCCGCCGAGGTCATCGAGATCGTCGGCAAGACCGGCATGCACGGTGAAGCCATGCAGGTCAAGTGCCGGATCAAGGAGGGCGAGAACCAGGGTCGCATCATCACCCGAAACTGCCTCGGACCGGTCCGCGAGGGGGACATCCTCCAGCTCCGCGAGACCGCCCGTGAGGCGGACTCCATCGGAGGACAGTAAGATGGTCGAGAAGCGAACCTGTGACTACACGGGAGAAGAGATCGAGCCCGGAACGGGCATCATGTACGTCCAGAAAGACGGCACCGTCCTCCACTTCGTCGACTCGAAGGCGGAGAAAAACTATCTGCTCGGCCGCGAACCGCGCGACCTCGAGTGGACCGCCGAGGGCCGGCGCGGCAAGGGCCCGGTTCAGGCCCAGGCCGAGGAAGCCGACGAGGAGGTCGACGAGACCGAAGCCGTCGAAGAGGACGAAACCGAAGAGGCTGAAGCCGAGGAAGAGGACGAAGCCGAAGAGGCTGAAGCCGAGGAAGAGGACGAAGCCGAAGAGGGCGAAGCCGAGGAAGAAGAGGCTGAAGCCGAAGCCGAGGAGGCAGACAAATGAGCGACCACGAGCGCACCTTCGTGATGGTCAAGCCCGACGCGTTCGCGCGCGGGCTCGTCGGCGAAGTCGTCTCCCGACTCGAGTCGCGCGGCCTCAAGCTCGTCGGCATCAAAGTGCTCAACATGCCCGAAGAGCGGGCGAGAGAGCACTACGCCGAGCACGAGGACAAGCCCTTTTTCGACGACCTGATCGACTTCATCACCGCCGGCCCCGTCGTCCCGATGGTCTGGGAGGGCCAGGACGCCACGCGGCAGGTCCGCCAGATGATCGGCGCGACCGACCCGCTCGAGGCCGCCCCCGGAACGATCCGCGGCGACTACGCACTCGACCTCGGCCGGAACGTCGTTCACGCCGCCGACCACGAGGACGAGGGCGCGAACGAACGCGAGATCGCCATCCACTTCGACGAGGACGAGCTGATCGACTACGACCAGCACGACGCCGAGTGGCTGTACGAATAGCGCGGATAGTTCCGTCTCACCTGATTTTCTCGCCGGCGGACGCGAACGAACCGGAGAGCCACGCGTCGATCACCCCTCAGATCAGCGTCGGCGCGTCCGCGTGCGCACTCGATCGGTGACCCGACACGCGTCACACCGATTCACGACCGCAGCAGTCGTGTATCTCACCAAATAAATGAATAGATCATTACATATTAAGAGGTAGATAGACGTAACAACTAATGTGGCGGCAGGTGTATGGAGCCGTGGTGGTTTCGAATGGTAACTTACGGTAGGTGGTCCGTGGATGCGTGAGACTGAACGGGAGGCGACGGCCATAGCCGACGCGTGCACGCCGTCTCTCGACGTCGTTTTCGACGTGCTCGCGAATCAGCGGCGACGGTTCGTGCTCTATCACTTACACGACTCGACCGACGGCATCGCGACGATCGACGAGATCGCAGCATACGTGGCCTCACTCGAGGAGTCAGACGCCGAACCGGCGGAGCATCGGCTGCACGTAGTCACGTCACTCCAGCACATGCATCTGCCGAAGCTCGAGGACGCCGGCGTCGTGGAGTACGACCAGCGCAGCGAGACGGTTCGGTACTGGCGCCAGCCGTCACTCGAGGAGTGGCTCGAACACGCCTGCCACAAGGAACTCTCCTAGGTCGATCGCCCCGTTCGCGGCGACGTCGTGACACGAAAACGGCAGCGATGGACCAGTGTCCCAAATTGGGCGATTTTGAAACCCATACTGGTTACGTTTCGTGAGGCGTGCTATCGTTCCCATCCTCAATATTTAACAGGTGAGCGGTCGTCAGAGAAACACGGTGTCACCATGACTGATCACGAACTTCCCGAACTTCCGTACGACTACGACGCACTCGAGCCGGCGATCTCCGAACAGGTCGTCACCTGGCATCACGACACGCACCACCAGGGCTACGTCAACGGCCTCAACAGCGCCGAGGAGACGCTCGCCGAGAACCGCGAGTCCGGTGACTTCGGCTCCTCCCCGGCGGCGATGAAGAACGTCACCCACAACGGCTGTGGCCACTACCTCCACACGCTGTTCTGGGAGAACATGTCCCCGAACGGTGGCGGCGAGCCCGAGGGTGACCTCGCCGACCGCATCGAGGAGGACTTCGGCTCCTACGACGCCTGGAAGGGCGAGTTCGAGGCCGCCGCGGGCGCCGCCAGCGGCTGGGCGCTGTTGGTGTACGACCCCGTCGCGAAGCAACTGCGCAACCTCGCCGTCGACAAGCACGACCTCCACGCGTTGTGGGGAGCCCACCCAATCCTCGCGTGTGACGTCTGGGAGCACTCTTACTACTACGACTACGGTCCGGACCGTGGCAGCTTCATCGAGGGCTTCTTCGACGTCGTCAACTGGGAGAAAGTCGACGAAGAGTACCAGAAGTGTCTCGACCACTTCGAGTAGTCGACCGGACGACCGTCCGGTAGCCGACCAGGTACACGTTCTAGTTCTTTCGACGACCGTCTCCGAGAGCGACGCCTCCCCGACGAGCGCAACTGTCTCCGAAAGCGACGCCTCCCCGACGAGCGCAACTGTCTCCGAAAGCGACGCCTCCCCGACGAGCGCAACTGTCTCCGAAAGCGACGCCTCCCCGACGAGCGCAACTGTCTCCGAAAGCGACGCCTCCCCGACGAGCGCAACTGTCTCCGAGAGCGACGCCTCCGACGAATGCCGGTTCGACGGCGACCATTTATTCACCCTCGTGAGCTGTATCGTACCATGGCAACAGAGGACATGGAACGCCGGTCGACGGCCGAAGGGCTGAGACCAGCGGCGGACGAGGGTGGGCACGAACGACTCGCCCGCGACCTTCGGGCGGCCTGTGACGGCGACGTCCGGTTCGACCGGTACACGCGCGTCTGTTACGCGACCGACGGGAGTATCTACGGCGCCGAGCCCGCAGGAGTCGTCTTCCCGCGAGACGTCGCCGACGTCCAGGCAGCGGTCCGCGTCGCGAGCGACCACGAGGTGCCCGTCCTCCCCAGGGGAGCCGGCTCCTCGCTCGCAGGACAGGCAGTCGGCCCCGGCTGCGTCGTGCTCGACTGCTCGAGGCACCTCGACGCGATCCTCGAGGTCGACCCCGAGGCCCGAACCGCGCGGGTCCAGCCAGGCGTCGTCCAGGACGACCTCGACGACCACCTCGCCGAGTGGGGACTGAAGTTCGCGCCCGACCCCGCCTCCGCGAACCGGGCGACGATCGGCGGCGGGATCGGTAACAACTCGACAGGAGCCCACTCCGTCAGATACGGGATCACGGACGCCTCCGTCGACGAACTCCGGGTGGTGCTCTCGAACGGCGAGCTGATCCACACCCGGGAGGTCGTCCTCGACGGCGAGGAGTACGAGGACATCGTCTCCCGGGACACCCGCGAGGCCGCGATCTACGAGACCGTGCGCGGACTCGTCGAGGACCACGAGGACGAGATCGAAGCGCGGTACCCGAACCTGAAGCGGCGCGTCACCGGCTACAACCTCGACCGAGTGATCTACGAGACCGACGACGGCGAGGCGGTGATCAACCTCTCGAAACTGCTCGTCGGAGCGGAGGGGACCCTGGGTGTCGTCGTGGAGGCGACCGTCTCGCTCGTGAGCAACCCGGAGGAGACGGCGCTCGCGCTCTACGCCTTCGAGGACCTGCTCGAGGCGCTCGAGGCGGTCCCCGAGGCCCTCGAGTTCCCCGTCAGCGCGGTCGAGCTGATGGACGAGGAGGTGTTCCGCCTCGCCAGCGAGTCCGACGGCTACGCCGAGTACGCCGACCCGATCCCCGGCGGGGCCGCGGCCGCGCTCATGCTCGAGTGGGACGACGAACTCGTTTCCGGGGACGATCAACGCGCGGCGTTCGAGTCGGCCGTCGCCGACACCACCGCGCACTTCGTCGCGAACGGCGACGCCTTCGACGTCCTCGAGGCGTACGAGGAGGCCGACCAGGAGCGGCTGTGGAAGCTTCGGAAGGCGGCGATTCCGCTGTTGATGAGCCTCGAGGGCGACCCGAAGCCGTACCCGTTCATCGAGGACGCGACCGTCCCGCCCGCAGAGCTCGCCGAGTACGTCTCGGCCTTCGAGGAGATCCTCGAGGCCCACGACACCTCGGCGGCCTACTTCGCCCACGCGGGATCGGGGACGCTCCACATCCGGCCAATCTTGAACCTGAAGGAGGAAGGCGGCGTCGAGGCGATGCGTTCGATCGCCGACGACGTGACGGACCTCGTCCTCGAGCACCACGGCTCGTTCTCGGGCGAACACGGCGACGGGATGGCCCGCACCGAGTTCACGCCCAAGATGTACGGCGAGGAGCTCTGGGGGGCGTTCAAGCGGGTGAAGACGGCGTTCGACCCCGACTGGCTGTTGCACCCGGGCAACGTCGTCTACCGCGACGGCCCCGACGACCCCGGTCCGGACTCGCCACGCGGCGTCGGCGCCGACATGCGCGAGCACCTCCGGTACGGCCCCGACTACTACTCGCTCGAGCCACGGACGACGCTCGAGTTCGACGACGAGGGCGGCTTCTCCCACCTCGTCGAGCTCTGCAACGGCTGTGGGACCTGCCGACAGACCGATCGCGACGTGATGTGTCCGACCTATCGTGCGAGCGAAGAGGAGATCACGACGACCCGCGGCCGGGCGAACCTGCTCCGGGCGGCGGTCAGCGGCGACCTCCCACCCGAGGAGCTGTACACGGAGGAGTTCCAGCGACGCGTCCTCGACCTCTGTATCGGCTGTAAGGGCTGTCAGAGCGACTGCCCGACGGGCGTCGACCTGGCGAAGCTCAAGGCCGAAGTGAAACACCAGTACCACGACCGCGAGGGAATCAGCGCCCGCGAACGGCTGTTCGCGAACGTCGATCGGCTCGCCGCCCTGGGAAGCCGGCTCGCACCGCTGTCGAACTACGGTCCCCGACTCCCCGGCTCGCGTCGGCTCCTCGAGCGAACGCTGGGAATCGCGCCCGAGCGCTCGCTACCGTCGTTCGCCGGGGAGTCGCTCGTCTCGTGGTACGACGAGCGCGGCCCACGGGTGAACCCCGCGACAGCGATCGACCGCGTGGTGCTCTACCCGGACACGTACACCAACTACACCGACCCCGACCCGGGGAAGGCCGCCGTCGCGGTGCTCGAGGCTGCGGACGTCCACGTCGAGATTCCGTCTCTCGGCCCGACGGGTCGGGCGGCCTACTCCCAGGGCCTGCTCGACGTCGCGGCCGACCGGGCGACGGCGCTGCTCGACGACCTCGAGTCCCATCTCGAGCGCGGTCGGTCGGTTCTCTTTCTCGAGCCCTCCGACGCCTCGATGGTCGTCGACGAGTACGGCTCGCTGCTGTCCGATTCGCGAGTCGAGACGCTCGCCGCGAACGCCGTCGGCGTCTGTGCGTACCTCGACTGGAATCGCGTGGTCGACTCGCTCGCCTTCGACGCCGATGTGACCCTCGCTTATCACGGCCACTGTCACCAGAAGGCCCTCGGCCGTGATCACCACGCCGTCACCGTCCTCCGTCAGGCTGGCTACGCGGTCGACCCGCTCGAGTCGGGCTGCTGTGGCATGGCCGGCAGCTTCGGCTACGAGGCCGACCACTACGACCTCTCGCGAGCGATCGGCCGCCTGCTCCTCGAGCAACTCGACGAGAGTGCCGGCGAGGCAGTGGTCGCCCCCGGTGCCTCCTGTCGAACGCAGGTCGGCGACTTCGCGGGGTACGACCGGCCCCACCATCCGATCGAGGCGCTGGCGGCCGCACTCGAGTGACGCGCTCGTCCTGGCCCGCAACCCTTTGACGGTCCCCGTCGAAAGGAGCCACATGGCCGAGGAGCATCCGTTCGACGTCGCACTCGAGAATCGGCTCATGGGCAAGGGAATCTACCTCACGCGGTGGGAACAGGAGGGCGACGTCGTCGACTGTGCGTACGAGACCGTCGCGGAGGTGCCGGCGGTCACGAGCCACGAGGTCGGCGTCGTCGTCCGGACGCTGCTCGAGGTCGCCGACGAGCACGAGGCGTGGACGCCGATCACGCTCGAGGCGACGTCGACGACGACCGACGGGACGGTCAGAGGCGAGTGGCGCGTCGAGGCCGACTGGTTCAGGCGACTCTACGACGACCTCTCGGAACTCGAATTCTCGGAACTCGTGCTGTCGTCGGTGGAGAACCGATCGGCGCGAGAACAGTAGTATTAAGTTTTGTGGCCGCGCGTTGTTGAGACAATCCATCATGACCGGCGAGCACGTCTTCGTTTCTCACGATCAGGCAGACCTCGAGCTGGTTCAGGACCTGTTCTCGACGGTGAAGAACTTCCCCTTCGGCGTGCACCTCGCCCTCGAGGAGGTGGGGTCCGGTCGGGCGCGAGAGCGGCTCAAAGCGCGGATCGCGAACAGCGACGTCGTTGTCGCCGTCCTCACCGAGTCCTCGGCCGACAGCCAGTGGCTCAACCAGGAGGTCGGCTACGCGCTCGCGAGCGGCGTCCCCGTCCTCCCGCTGTACGACCGCGAGTCGCTTCGCTCCGGCTACCTCGCCGACGTCGACGGCGTCGAGATCGCTCGAGACAACTTGACGGTCACGATCTTCAACCTCCTCAGCCGGCTTCGAGCGCAGCTCGCCCCGCTCGGGGCGCTGTCGGTTCCCGACTGGTACGTTCGGTTCCCCTGCACGATGCCCGACTGTGGCCACCCGGTCACCCTCGAGATCAGCCAGGGACAGCCGAAGCTGTGGAAGCTCCGCGAGCACGGTCACCTCCTCGAGACGACGTGTGACGTCTGTGAGACGACGTACTACTTCGACCCGGCGACGATCGGCTTCGTCCGACGCGAGAGCGCACCCTGATCGCAGCCGGACTACCGGAGTCGGTCGTAGGCGTCTTTGACGAGCGTAAACGCCGACCGACTGCCGCTCTTTCGGTCCGGGTGCGCCCGCTTGATCTGTCTGAGAAACGCCTCGCGAATCGCTTCGTCCGTCGCTCCCTCGTCGACGCCGAGGACCGCACGCGCTTCCGTCGTTCGCATCATCACGTCCGCGACGACGCCATCCGCTTTGGCTCGCTCCGTGCAGTCGGCGCACAGCGCTTCGGTTCGGTCGTCGATCGTCGTGACGCGAAAGAGCTCCGCTTCGACCCACTCGTGACACTGGCTACAGCAGCTCCGGGTCGTGGCGAGTTCGGTCGTTTCCACGTCCGACCGGCCGTTCGCGACCGACGGCTCGGTGTTCCCATCACTCCGGCCAGGGACTTCCGCGAGACAGTCCGGACAGCAGGTGACGACCGTCCCGTCGACGAGGACGACGTCCTCGAGGTCGCCACGCGAAAAGTCGCCGGTACAGCCGTCACAGTCGGCACGACATCGATCGAGCGAAGCGAGGCGTTCGACCGCCTCGCGAGCGTACGGCTCACAGTCGAGACAGCACGCGACCGTTTCCCCGTCCGGCATCGACACGGTGGTGAGCCGGTCGAGGAGAACGAGCCGTCCACAGCCGTCACATCCGTCGCGCCGTCCGTCGACTACTGCCATCGGGTGAGGGATTCGGCATCGTCCTATATCAGTCCTGTCGTCGCGTCGGTGACTGAATCCAGATTCGGCGCACCCGTCGACGCCCGACGGGATATAGCACCCGTTGAAAGTCATTGCACACCCGGTCACGAACGTCAGCGGCCAGCCTCGACGACGAGGCCGAGGCTGGCCGCTCGGCTGTGACCGGGTGTAAATCGTTTCAACGAGTACTATAGTAAGCGATTACCACAGAACGGCGACGACGGAAGCCGCAGATCGAACGCGAGCGGTGGACGCGAAAGGAGTGGATAACGAAGTCCGAACACGGCTACGGAGCGAGTGCGAGGGCCATCCTCGCACGCCAGCGCCCTGTCCGTTGGCCGACTCCCGGCGACGCCAGTCGCCGAGGTTCCTCCTCTCCTGTCACCAGTTTCGGCGAGCGACGATCGGGCATAACCGAGAACCGGGAGACCAATAGGGCCCGAGCACCGACTCGAGGGTATGGCCGAAACCGTTCGGATACCCGGATTTGGAGACGGGGCGGATCGCGAAACGGTGTTCGTCGGCGTCGTCGACGTGGCGCTGCTTGCGGGACTCGTTCTCCTGGGGCAGCTGAGCCACGGACAGAACCCGCTCGCGGAGCCGCTGGGCGCACTCGAGGCGATCGCGCCGTTCGTCCTCGCCTGGATCGTCGTGGCCCCCTTTGCAGGCGTCTACGCTCGAGCGGTGCTGTCCTCGCCGACGGCAGCCGTTCGAGTGACGGTAATCGGGTGGCTCGCGGCGGCGAATGTCGGATTTATTTTGCGCGCCTCGCCGTGGTTCGAGGGCGGAATCGCCTGGGCGTTCCCGCTCGTGATGACCGGAATGGGACTGCTCTTGCTCGTCGGCTGGCGCCTCGCCTACGTGGCGCTCGCCGGCGGCGGACGCTAACGAACCGGCCCAGAACGGTCGCTCGAACACCTACGAGTTCTCAGATTCAGGGTCACAGTGGCGCTCCTCGAGTTCCCACTCGACCGCGTCGAACCAGTCGGCGTTCGTCGGCTCACACAGCGGCGCCGTGTCGACGATGTCTCCCGCTCGCATTCCCGGCACCGTCGCCTCGAACGACGAGACGGCGTCGATGACGGGCGCCCGGGCGAGCGTTGGCGTCCCGTCGACGTCGGGGAGCCGCTGGTCGACGGGGTGGGTCGGCGAGAACGATCGCTCGAGGACGACGCCGTCTGTCTCCCCGATCGAGCCGTCCCAGTAGTTCCCTCGTTCGTCCTGGGTCCAGACGCGAAGCGGCGTGAACGGGCCGCTGCTGGCGTGGTCGACGTTGTCGACGAAGTCGTTGCCGACCACCAGGTTAGTCGGCAGCATCGACCGCGCCTGCATCCCTTGGACGTTGCCGGCGATGACGTTCTCCTCGTAGATCGTGTTCGAGGCCTCGGCCCGAAGGCCGACCTGATTGCCCACGATGACGTTCCGGGCCACGTAACTGTCGCTGCCCTCGGGACGGATCCCTCTCGGATTGCCGACGACTTCGTTCTCGACGATCCCGATCCGTTCGGGGCCGGTCATGACGTAGATCCCCACGTTGTCCTGGTCGCTGGCGTGGTTGTTCGCGATCAGCGCGTCCGACGTGTACATGAAGTGAACGCCCATCCGGCCGCCTTCCATGTGGTTACCCCGGATAACGATCCCGTCGGCGCGGTGGGTGTAGACGCCGTCCCGACCGTCGATGAACGTCGAGTCTTCGATCACGCCCGGCGAGTGCATCGCGACGACGCCCATGTAGCCATCGCGCCAGTTCTCGGCCCCGTACACCGTGACGTTCCGGACGACTGCGTCGGGGCTGTGGCGGAGCAAGACGCCGTTGGCGGGCGTCTCGATCGTCACGTCCTCGATCAGCGCACCCGCGGCGCCGGTCGTCACGACGCCCGCGTCACCCTCGCTGTACGCACCCTCGAGGTCGTCCTCCCACGCTTCCAGGTCGGCGTCCTCGTCCGGCTGGTGGTCGACGGCCAGCTCGTCGCCGGTCTCCTCGCCGACGCCAGTTAGTTCGAGGCCCACGACCGCGGCTCGTGGCGACTCGAGGGCCACGACCGAGCCGTTCCCGCCGCCATCGATCGTCACGTCGCCCTCGCCCCGGAGCGTGATCGGCCGGTCGATCGTCACCGTCTCCTCGTACGTTCCGTCGGGGACGACGACCGTCTCGTTCGCCCCGGCGGCGTCGATCGCTCCCTGGATCGTGTCGGCATCCTCGCCGACGACGACCGTCTCGGGGCGCTCGAGCAGGGCTCGCGAGTCGTCGACGAGCGCGTCCGCGTTCGCGTGGTGATCGTCGACGCGCTCGCGGACCGTCCCGGCGTCGTCGAGGTCGAACTCCGTCTCGAGGACGGCCTCCCAGGTCAGGACCGAGCCCCCGTGGTCGTCGACGAACGCCTCGGCCGCGGCCCGGTCGCCGAACGGGACGACCGTCTCGCTCGACGGCGTTCGGGCGTCGCTCCCGACGACGTAGACGGCGTCGGCCGCGTCGACCCAGCCGGGTTCGGCGGCCGGGTTCGGGTAGCCGTCGTCGGTCAACTCGAGATCGCTCTCTGCGTAATCGGTGACGTAGATCGCGAGCGGGTAGCCAAAGCGCTGTTCGTGGGTTGGCTCCCGCTGGACCTCGACGAACCGCTCGACGCCGTAGTAGCCCGTGACGTACTGATACTGGGAGTAAAAGACCTGGACTCGAGGGAGTTCGACGTCGTCCTCGAGGGCGACCTCGTCGTCGAAGGCGAGCCCCATCGAGATGGTGTCGTCGAAGTCGACGGGGTCGGGCGACGTCGAGCCGACGTCGACGAGAAAGAGCCCGACGGCGCCGAGGACGACGACGGCCGCGACCAGGTACCAGGTGGTCCGGGAGCGTTCGCGCACGGGTAGAGTGTGGGCGTCGACGGAAATGAACCGACTGGTTCGCCCGTCGAAGTCAGAGCGTCACGACGGGTTCGGCGTCGGCAGCGACCGGTGACGTCGCGGCGGCACGAGGTAGTTCGCCCGTCGGCGCACCGTGAGATACTGGAGGATGCCGTTGTTCGTTCGCGAACCGACTGCCGTCGAGCCGGCGAGGTCGGCGCCGGTCATCGCCTCGCGGGTCGCCACGAAGTCGGCGACCCGTCGCTGGTGGGACAGAAAGTGGAGCCCGGCCCGGTCGCCGTCGGTCGAACTGCAGTCTCGGCGGAGCAACAGGGGCTCGTCGCCGTCGCGGACGCGGGCGACCTTCTGGGTGTGGCCGACCACGCCGCGCTCGCGGGCATCCGTCTCGGCCGTCTCGCCGCAGTCGTCGACGTCGGCCCCGTCGCCGAGGTTGTGGCCGGCTCCCTCGAGGCGCCCCTCGTCGGCGTGGGCCGGGCAGAACATCTTGGCGACGCGCTGCTCGCGGCTGTCTTGCTCGTACCACTGGTGGAGATTGAGGTCGATCTTCGAGAGGTGGGTCGTCGTCCCGTCTTCGAAGGGGCCGTCCCGGATCGTGACGCGATCCTCCGAGGCCTGGTTCTCCCGAAAGCCGGACTTGAAGCCCATGAACAGCGGGGCGTCCTCGGGCACCGGCTCGGAGTCGGGCACGTCGGCCGCGTTCGCCTGCTCCGCCGCCGGAAGGCCGTCGCCGACGAACCCCGTTCGGCGCTCGGCGACGTCGAAGACGCCCTCGAGCGTCCCCTCGACCCCGACGCCGTTCAGTTCCTCGAGTTCGCCCGCGAGCGCTTCCTCGGCGCCGACGACGGCCTGGCCGTAGTCACTCGCGAGGTGGACCAGGGCGTCGTAGGCGTCGGGTTCGGGGTCCTCGATCGGCGCGAGCGCCTCGGGCTGGGGCAGGTCGACGGCCTCGGAGAGATCCTTGTCGAATCGATCGAAGTACGTCGGCGAGTAGCCCACCGTGAACGCGAGTCCCTCGCTCCCCCACTCGTAGGCGCGCTCGAGGCTCGTGAACGCGGCCTCGAGTTGCTCGCGTTCGCCCTCGGTCGGCCCGTCGCCGACGTACTCGAGACAGCACAGCACGTGGTGTTCGGGCAGCAGGTAATTTCCGTGGTCGTCCTCGCGCACGGCCGAGTTCCAGGCGTGCTGGCGCTCGGGACGGTCGTCGGGGTCGACCGACGCCCGCGCGGGACCGTCGTCGGCCTCGCGCTCGAGGCAGGCGGCGAACGCGCTCGCCCCGCCGATGGCGACGGCGCTGCGGACGAACGCTCGGCGAGGGAGCCCGCGTGACCGGCGACTCATGGGTCGTGGCTCCGGGACGCGCGAGTAAGGGAGTTGTGGTGGTGACAGCGCTCGTCTGGGCTCCGAGGTTCCGGCAAGGTGTGACCGTCGGCCGTCACTCGGTGGGTCGTTGAGCTGGCCTCGTCGAACCCGCCGGCTGTCCGCTCTGCGGTCCCCGGTGACCGATCCATCCGAACGCGGGTGAACTGTTCCTCGAGCGAGCGTTCGCGGCCATCCCAGCGCGTCAGCCGTCGATCGAACGGAACGGGTCGCCGAGCGCCTCGAGATCGAGCCCCTCGCGAACGAGGGCGGCGGCACGCTCGTACGGCGACACCTCGTCGACGCCCGACTCACTCGGCGACGGTCGCTCGCGTCCCGCGTGGTCGTAGACGCACTCGAGGAACGCCTCGCGGACGTTCGGATTGTCGAACAGGCCGTGGAGGTACGTTCCCAGCACCTGCCCGACCGCCGCGCTCTCGGGCTCGAGCGGTCGGGAAACGGGCTCGAGCGCGCGCGTCCGGCCGGCGTGAATCTCGTAACCCGAGGCGGTTCCGGTCGACCCCTCGATCGGCCCCGTGCCGTCGACGTCGACGGTCGTCTGCTCGAGTCGCTTCGTCCCCTCGAAGCTCGTCTCGACGGGTAGCAGTCCGAACCCGGGGACGGCTGTCCGGGGACCGGTGCCCTCGCGGTCGGCGTTCACCAGCCGTTCGCCGAGCAGCTGGTAGCCACCACAGAGGCCGACGATGGGGCCGTCGAACGACTCGAGGGCCTCGCCGAATCCCGCCTCGCGGAGCGCCAGCAGGTCGTCGACGGTGTTTTTCGTCCCCGGGAGGACGACGGCGTCGGCGTCGGCGAGCACCTCGGCGCGGCGGGGGCCGTCGACCGGCACGTAGGCGACCCTGACGCCAGGGACGGCGGCGAGCGCCTCGAGGTCGGTCGCGTTCGAGATGCGCGGCAGCCGGGGGACGGCGACGGTGACGCTCCGGTCGGACGGAACGCCGTCTTCGGTGCCGTCGACGACGCGCTCGTCCGTCGCCGGGAGGGCGACGCTGTCCTCTTCCGGCAGGCCTGGATCGGCGTACGGCAACACGCCGAGGATCGGAACGCCGGTTCGCGACTCGATCGCGTCGATCCCGGGCTCGAGTAAGCTCGCGTCGCCGCGGAACTTCGTGATGGCCGCGCCGAGCACCCGCTCACGGAGGTCGTCGGGGAGCAACTCGAGGGTACCGTAGAGGCTGGCGAACGCCCCGCCGCGCTCGATGTCCACGAGCAGGAGGATCTCGGCGTCGGCAAAGCGCGCCGTCTCGACGTTCGCCAGGTCCCGGTCGTGGAGGTTGATCTCGGCGATGCTTCCCGCCCCTTCGGCGATCACGACGTCGTGTGCCCCGGCGAGTCGGCGGTGAGACGCCTCGGCCGCGGCGCGGGCGCGCTCCCAGTGGTCCTCGTAGTACGCGCCGGCGGCGAGGTGCTCGAGCGCCCGGCCCTGGACGACGAGCTGGCTCTCACCGTCGCCGCGGGGTTTGAGCAGGACGGGGTTCACGTCGGTCGTCGGGGTGACGCGGGCGGCCCGGGACTGGACGAACTGGGAGACGCCGATCTCGCCCCACTCGTCGCCTGCCTCACTCGACGCAGCCGTCTCGCCCGCCCGAACGACCACGCGGGCGTTGTTACTCATATTCTGGGCCTTGTACGGCGCCACGTCGACGCCCGCGTCGGCGAGCAGCCGACAGAGTCCGGCCGCCACCGTCGACTTGCCGACGTGACTCGCCGTCCCGGCGACGAGGATCGTTCGGGTCATTCGCTCGAGCGGACGATGTGCGCCGGGCGGTTTCGAGCTATCGGTTCGGGCTTAGCCGCCGCTCTCGAACTCGACGCGCTCTTGGGGATGGGGCTCGATGTGGCTCAGAATCTCGTGCGGGACGTAGCCGATGTTGTATCCCTCCTCGTTGCGCAGGACGATCCCGCGTTCGAACTCACGAAAGTCGAAGCAGTCGATCTCCTCGTAGGCGTTCCCCGGTTTGTAGACGACTTTCATACCCGGCCGAAGGGTGTCCTCGCGGGTGGCGCTGGGGCTTGCCCGTGCCGGCTAGCGGCTCCATGACCGTCGGCGAGTAACTCGAGACCGTCACCGACGCGATCGAGACGCAACCGCCGGCGTACAGCCCCTGACGTCGACGGCACTGGACACGTCCGGGGCGACGACACTCGAGTGCGAACGGGAAAAACTGCGCTGGCTGCCGTGTTCGCGAGGGAAAACTGCGCTGGCTGGGATTTGAACTACGCCCAGACGGTCCTGCTCACCTCGCTTCGCTCGGTTGCGCGGGCTGCGACTGGTCTAGTTCAAATCCAGATTCGATTTCTCCGAACACGAATACTCGCGCTGCTTCGCAGCGCTCGTGGGGTTGTGTTCGGAGAAATGCGCTGGCTGGGATTTGAACCCAGGTTGTGACCATGGCAAGGTCACGTGATACCACTACACTACCAGCGCCGTGCTGCACTTTCAACTACACCGGGAGGGATGTATAAGGGTTGCGAATCGGGAGCGGTGTGGGCTGTGAATGCGTGACCCACGAGAGTCGACAATTCGAGCGAGTCCCCTACTCCCACGTCGCACTCGAGACGAGTTCCTCGACCGACCGCCTCTCGAGGCTTCCCACGACGGCCTCGAGCTCGGCGACGTCGACTCCGCCCTGGTCGGCCGCCTCGACCAGGTCCCGAACCTTCTCGAGGGTCGCCGCTCGCGACATCGGCGTTTCGGGGTCGCCGCGGGCAGACTCGACGAAGCGTTCGTGGGTTCCGTCGGTCGTTTCGACGACGACCCTGGCAGCCCACTGGTCGGGGAACAGGTCGCTGACTTCCTCGTCGGTCGTGACGGTCGTCGCCGCCATGAGTGCGCGCAGGCGGAGGTCCTCGAGTTCCGACTGGGCGGCGAGGAAGGAAGCGAAGCTCGCGTCCCCTCGGGTGAGCGTCAGGGCCGCGCCGAATGGCATGCTGAACTGGCAGTCGACGAAGTTCGACGGGCGGCGCTTCTCCTCGATCGGGTCGCCCGTGAGCCGGATGCCGGCGGCGGGAAGCGCGACCTCGATCGCCTCGATGCGATCGGCCTCGACCTTCGGGGCGAGGTCAGCCAGGGCGTCGAGGGCAGCGTGCATGTACCGACAGCACGGGTAGGGCTTGAGCGCCGTCTCGACGACGGCGTCCCGATCGTCGAGTCGGTCGAACGCCTCGAGGTGAGGGTCGTCGGTGTAGGCAGCGAAGAAGCCGTACTCGCCCTCGAGTGGGTCGGCCGCGGCCTCGAAGCCGGCCTCGGCCAGGGCCGTCGCGGTTACGGCCCGCTGGGCGGCGAGGCCGGGGTGGAGGCGCTTGTTCCACGCGCCGTTGGCGAGAAACTGCAGCGAGCCCGCCGCCTGACTGCCGTTGACGCCGAAGGCGTTCTCGAGTTCGACCGTCGTGAGTCCGCGCACGATTCCCGCGGCGGCCGTCGCGCCGAACGTCCCGCAGGTCGCCGTGATGTGAAAGCCACGATCGTAATGAGCGTCAGTGTTGACCGCCTCGCCGACGGTGCAGGCGACGTCGTAGCCCGCGGCGATCGCCCGGAGCAGACGGTCGGTCGAGGCGTCGATCGCCTCCGCGGTCGCGAGCGCAGCCGCGATCACGGGTGCGCCGGGGTGGAGCGACGACATCCGGTGGGTGTCGTCGAAGTCGAGCGAGTGCGCGAGCGTGCCGGTGACGAGCGCTGCGTGATCCGGTGGGACACGTTCGCCCGTTGGGATTACGGTGGCGAGCCCGTCGGCAGCAGCCGAGTGGGCGGCCGGACCGAGCGCCTTGAGGCCGCCCAGGACCGCCGGGGTTGAATCGGCGTGGGCTGCTCCGCCGACGACGACGCCGAGCCAGTCGAGGAGGTGTTGCTCGAGTTGTTCGCGAACGTCGGCCGTCAGCGGCGTCTCGGCGCGATCGACGCAGTAGGTGGCGAGAGCGGTGGTTGAGTCTGTCACGGTACTCGATGGCTCACATGACGACATGAAACTTCTCCCTCAGTCGTCCCGCGGATGCGATCTGACTGGCCCAGGGTGGCGAGCACAGTGCAGTAGTCGTCAACCGTCAGTGCACACCCGATCACGAACGGCCGCGGCTAGCCTCGGCAACGAGACCGAGGCAGTCCGCTTGGCTGTGGGGGGTACATCGTTTCAACAACCAGTATAGCCACTGAGAGGGCTGTGTGTGATACGGTCTGTTGTGACTCGGGACCGGCGATCGCTGCACCGTTCGAGCGATCACCTATAACACGGTACAACGATCCGTATGAATCGGTTCATCGGTCACTGTATCATCATCACTGACTGTGTCTCTAATTACCACGAAATCGGGGCTGTGAACCGCTCACAGCCGGGATCGGAATCCGCTATCCTTTTAAGACGTGGTCAGCAAAAGATCGCTACAGTCTAGTGACGAGGCGCCGAAGTCTCGGCATGACCGTCAGCGTACTCGTGCCGTCGTCGCTCACCCGTGAAGCCGAGGACAAACGCGAGGCAACTCGCAAACTCGGCTACGTCGCCCGCGCGGCGACGATCTTCCGGGTGGACCGCCTGCTCGTCTATCCCGATCGGGAGGGCGAACGCGGGCGATTCGACGGCGGGTTCGTAAGCACCGTGTTGCGGTACGCCGCAACGCCACCGTACCTTCGAAAGGAGGCGTGGGGCGTGCGGGACGAACTGGAGTACGCGGGCATCTTGCCGCCGCTCCGCGCACCGTCACAGACCGGCTCCGAATCGAACGGTTCGGGGTCGACAAGACAAGGGATCGTGACCGAGGTCGGACCTGAAGGGCGCGTCCGGGTCAATTGCGGACTGCAACACCCGATCTCCCTCCCCGTTCCGTCGAAGATGACGGTCGAGGAGGGAGAACGCGTGACCGTCAGGATCTCTTCGCGACGACCGGTCCGGGCGAAGCTCGTCGACGAACCCCTGCCGGGGTTCGCCGTCGAGCAGACGGACCTTTCGGCAGCACTCGGCCGTGAGGACGCCGGCGTTCGAATCGCAGCCTCCCGATTCGGTGCAGAACTCACCGGTGGGGGGCTCGAGACGCTGGCCGGACGCGTCGAGCGGGACGGGATGACCGTCGCGTTCGGCGCGCCCGAGAGAGGGTTGCCGGACATCCTCGGCATCGACGCGTCGTCGGTCGACGCGGCGTGGGACGACCACGCCGCCGTCGGCGACGCCGAGACCGAGGACGACGACGCACACGTCGAACCCGCCGATCCGGGGTTCGACCTCTGGCTCAATACGGTTCCGAACCAGGGCAGCAAGGTGGTCAGAACGGAAGAAGCGATGTTCGCCACCCTCGCTCCCCTCTCACTGAGAGCGTGATAGAATGCCACAAAAACACGCACCACGCAAAGGCTCACTCGGGTTCGGCCCACGACAGCGGGCGACCAGCGAGGTCCCCCGTTTCAACTCGTGGCCGGACGACGATGGACAGCCGACGCTCCAGGGCTTCGCGGGCTACAAGGCCGGCATGACCCACGTGGTGATGGTCGACGACAAAGCGAACTCGCCGACCGAGGGAATGGAGACGACCGTTCCTGTCACCATCGTGGAGACGCCGCCGATGCGCGCCGTCGCCCTGCGTGCGTACGAAGAAACGCCTTACGGACACCAGCCGCTCACCGAAGTCTGGACCGGCGAGTTCGTTCCTGAACTCGACCGCGTCCTCGACCTTCCCGGTGACGACTACGACGCCGAGGCCGCCGAAGACGAACTTCGCGGCTTCCTCGAGGAAGGACGCGTCTCGGACGTGCGGGCGATCACCCACACCGTCCCCGGCGACGTCCCCTCGATGCCGAAGAAGAAACCCGACGTGATGGAAACGCGCGTCGGCGGCGGCTCGATCGGCGAGCGCGTCGACTTCGGCCTCGAGCTGCTGGCCGACGGCGGCGAGCACTCGATGACCGACGTCTTCCGCGCCGGCGAGTACGTCGACGCGAGCGGCGTCACGAAGGGGAAAGGAACCCAGGGTCCCGTCAAGCGATGGGGCGTCCAGAAGCGCAAGGGCAAACACGCCCGGCAGGGATGGCGCCGCCGCATCGGGAACCTCGGTCCCTGGAACCCAAGCCGCGTCCGCTCGACGGTCCCCCAGCAGGGGCAGACCGGCTACCACCAGCGGACGGAACTGAACAAGCGCCTCATCGACGTCGGTGACGGCGCGGACGCGACGGTCGACGGCGGCTTCGTCAACTACGGCGAGGTCGACGGACCGCACGCGTTGATCAAGGGATCGCTCCCCGGGCCGAACAAGCGCCTCCTGCGCTTCCGCCCGGCGATCCGACCCGGAGACCAGCCGCGCCTCGATCCCGAGGTTCGGTACGTCTCTACCGCATCCAACCAGGGATAATCCATGCAGGCAACAGTACGCGACCTGGACGGTGCGGACGCAAGGGAGGTCGAGCTCCCGGCGGTCTTCGAGACGGAGTACCGCCCGGACCTGATCGCCCGCGCGGTCCGCGTCGCCCAGGCCAACCGAACCCAGCCCTACGGCGCCGACGAGTTCGCCGGTATGCGAACGCCCGCGGAGTCGTTCGGCAGCGGCCGCGGGATGGCCCACGTCCCCCGACAGAACGGGCGCGGCCGACGCGTTCCCCAGACCGTCAAAGGACGGAAGGCCCACCCGCCGAAAGCCGAGAAGGACTGGAGTGAATCGTTCAATGACAAAGAGAAGAAGCTGGCCGTCCGCAGCGCCATCGCTGCGACGACCGACGCCGAACTGGTCGCCGAGCGCGGCCACCAGTTCGACGAGGACACCGAACTCCCGCTCGTCGTTTCCGACGAGTTCGAGGAGCTCGTGAAGACGAAAGAGGTCGTCTCCTTCCTTGAGGACGCTGGCGTCTACGCAGACGTCGAGCGCGCCGAGGACGGACGCGGCATCCGCGCGGGTCGCGGCAAGACCCGTGGCCGGAAGTACAAGACGCCGTCGTCGATCCTCTTCGTGACCTCGAGCGAGGCCGGCCCGTCGACGGCCGCCCGCAACCTCGCGGGCGCCACCGTTGCGACGGCCGCGGAGGTCAACGCCGAGGACCTCGCACCCGGCGCACAGCCCGGACGGCTGACGATCTGGACCGAGAGTGCACTCGAGGAGGTGGCTGACCGATGAGCGGAATCATCGACTACCCGCTGGTGACCGAGAAGGCGATGAACGACATGGACTTCCAGAACAAGCTCCAGTTCATCGTGAACGTCGACGCCACCAAACCCGAGATCACCGAGGCTGTCGAGGAGCGCTTCGACGTCGAGGTCGTCAAGATCAACACGCAGGTGACGATGGAGGGCAAAAAGAAAGCGACGGTTACGCTGTCGACTGACGACGACGCCCAGGAAGTCGCCTCCAGAATCGGGGTGTTCTGAACATGGGACGCAGAATTCAGGGCCAACGACGCGGACGCGGCACGCCCACGTTCCGGGCGCCAAGCCACCGCTACAAGGCGAAGCTCGACCACCGGAAAGAAGGAGACGACGACGTCGTCTCCGGCACGGTCGTCGACATCGAACACGATCCCGCGCGCTCGGCGCCGGTCGCCGCCGTCGAGTTCGAGGACGGCGATCAGCGTCTCGTCCTCGCACCCGAGGGTATCACAGTGGGCGAAGAGATCCAGGTCGGCGTCTCCGCGGAGATCAAGCCGGGCAACACGCTCCCGCTCGCGGAGATCCCCGAAGGAGTACCGGTCTGCAACGTCGAATCGAAGCCGGGTGACGGCGGTAAGTTCGCCCGCGCCTCCGGCGTCAACGCAGACCTGATCACCCACGACCGCGACGCCGCGGTCGTCCAGTTGCCCAGCGGCGAGGTCAAACGCCTCGACCCGCAGTGTCGGGCAACGATCGGCGTCGTCGCCGGCGGTGGGCGGACGGAGAAGCCGTTCGTCAAAGCCGGCAAAAAGTACCACAAGATGCGCGCACGAGGTACGAAGTACCCACGCGTCCGTGGGGTCGCGATGAACGCCGTCGACCACCCCTTCGGTGGCGGTGGCCGCCAGCACCCCGGTCGCCCCAAGTCCGTCTCGCGGGACGCCCCGCCGGGACGGAAGGTGGGTGACATCGCTTCGCGCCGAACCGGCCGAGGTGGGAACAAATGAGCCAAGAGTACAGAACCGGCCGCGAGGGTGAGGAGTTCACCTACCGCGGCCACACGCTTGAGGAGCTGCAGGAGATGGAGCTCGAGGACGTCGCGGAACTGCTCCCCGCACGGAAGCGGCGAAGTATCGTACGCGGACTCGACGAGGAGCAACAGAAGCTGCTCGAGAAAGCCCGCGAGAAAGACGAGCAGGAGACTGCAAACTCGCCGATCCGGACGCATCTGCGCGACATGCCGGTGCTGCCGGAGTTCGTTGGACTCACGTTCGCCGTCTACAGCGGCCAGGAGTTCGGCCGCGTCCGAGTAGAGCCCGAGATGATCGGCCACTATCTCGGCGAGTTCCAGCTGACACGCAACTCCGTCGAACACGGACAGGCGGGGATCGGTGCCACTCGCTCGTCGAAGTTCGTCCCACTGAAGTGATCCACGTATGGGAATCAACTACTCGGTCGACGCGGACCCGGACACCACCGCGAGAGCGATGCTCCGGGAGCGTCACATGAGTCACAAGCACAGCAAAGAGATCGCCCGCGAGATCAAGGGCAAGCGCGTCGACGAGGCCCAGGAGTACCTCGAGGCGGTCATCGCCGGCGAGCGATCGCTCCCCCTCAAGTCGCACAACACCGGTGCGGGCCACCGCTCGGACATCGACGGCTGGGACGCCGGCGGCTACCCGACGAAAGCCTCCGAAGCGTTCCTCGACTTGCTCGAGAACGTCGCTGCCAACGCGGAGAACCAGGGCTTCGACGGTGAGGCGATGGAGATCGTCCACTGCGCCGCCCACAAGGTCGGCGAGTCGATCGGCCGCAAGCCCCGCGCGATGGGGCGGGCGACGGCGTGGAACACGCCGCAGGTCGACGTCGAGATCGTCGTCGAAGAACCCGAAGACGAGGAGGGAGATAACTGATGGCAGACGAACACCAGTTCATCGAAAACGGCCTGCAGCGCTCGCAGATCGACGAGTTCTTCGCCGAAGAGCTCGGTCGAGCGGGCTATGGCGGGATGGAAGTCGCGAAGACGCCGATGGGGACGCAGATCGTCCTCAAAGCCGAGAAGCCCGGTATGGTCATCGGCAAGGGCGGTGAGAACATCCGGAAAGTGACCCGCGCACTCGAGGAGCAGTTCAACCTCGACGACCCCCAGATCGACGTTCAGGAGGTCGACGAACCCGACCTCAACGCGCGGATCGTCGCCGACCGGCTGGCCAACGCGCTCGAGCGCGGCTGGTACTTCCGGAAGGCCGGTCACACGACGATCGACCGGATCATGGACGCTGGCGCGCTGGGCGCCGAGATCGTCCTCGCCGGGAAGGTCACGGGCGCGCGTTCGCGCGTCGAGAAGTTCAACCGTGGCTACATCAAGCACAACGGCGAACCCGCCGAGGAGATCGTTGATCACGGCCAGGGCGTCGCCGTCATGAAGCTCGGCACGATCGGCGTGACGGTCAAGATCATCCCGCCGGGAGCCGAGCTCCCCGACGACTTCCGCATCCACGAGGATCTCGATCCCGAAGAGGTCGTCCCCGAGGCCGTCGAGGCCAACGAAGGCGTCGAGGAACTGCTCGAGGCCGAACCCGAGGAAGCCGACGAGCCCGAAGCCGAGGAGGCTGAAGCCGACGTCGAGGCCGAAGAAGCGCCCGAACTCGACGAAGAGGTCGTCGAGGAGGTCATCGAAGAGGAAGTCGCCGCTGACGAAGCGGAAGCAGACGCCGACGCTGACGCGGAAGCAGATGCCGACGCGGAGGCCGAGGAAGACCTCGAGGAACTCGAGGAGGACGTCGAGGCCGAAGCCGAGGAGCTCCTCGAGGAGATGGAAGCCGAAGACGAGGACGAAGCCGACGAGGGAGGTGACGCCTGATGGCGATCTTGCACGTCGAGGAGATGCGCGACATGACGCCCGCCGAGCGCGAGGTCGAACTCGAGGAGCTCGAGACGGAGCTGCTGAACGCGAAGTCCGTGCTGGCCGCCGGTGGTGCCCCGGAGAACCCGGGCGAAATCGGCGAGCTCAAGCGGACGATCGCGCGGCTCAAGACGGTTCAGCGGGAAGAGGGCGATCTGGACGACGCCCAAGACGAAGCATAGAACGATGGCACTGACACCCGAGACCCTGCCGCGACACGAACTCAACGGCCTGCCGGTCCGCGTCGTCGAGAGCGACGACCCCGGCCGGGTCGGCCTCGAGGGGCGCGTCGTCATCGAGACGACGAACACCCTCCACATCGCGGCTCGTGACGACGGCGAGGTTCGGGTGGTCCAGGTGCCGAAATCGGGCTCAGTATTCGAGTTCGCGATCACAGATGACGCCGCCGGTCTCGAGAAGGGATCGGGGACTGCGTCCAAACTGGCCGACACTCAACCCTCGACGTCAGACGACTTCGAGGACCGGGCTGGCGAGGACGTAGCCTACGTTACGGTCGATGGATCGCGACTGCTCTCACGACCCGCCCGACGGACGGAAACAAGTGGTGATTCACCATGGCAATAGGACTAGACGTTGACACCCCTCCGGAACCAGAAGAGCCGGAGGAATACGACTACGAGAAGTGTCCGTTCTACGGCGAGCTTCCCGTTCGAGGTCAGATCCTCGAGGGACTCGTCGTCTCGACGGACATGGACAAGACCGTAGTCGTCGAGCGAGAGTACGACGTGACGGTACCCAAATACGACCGTCAGATGAAACGTCGCTCGCGCATTCCGGCACACGTGCCGGGCGTGCTCGAGCCGCTCTCGGTCGGTGACACGGTCAAGATCGCAGAGACCCGACCACTGTCGAAGACGAAATCGCACGTGGTCGTCGAAGTAACCGAAGAAGCGACCGCCGAGGACGTCGCCGAGCTTACCGGTCAGGCCGAGCCTGAGCCGGAGCTCTCGGCTGAGGACCTCGCGGCCGGTGGCGACGAAGACGCAGACGCGGGTGAGCAGTGATGGAGGCGATCAAAGCCGACGTCACGCAAGGGCTCGTCAAGGGCTCGCTCGTCACGTGTGCCGACAACACGGGCGCACGCGAGCTGAAGGTCATCAGCGTCTCGGGCTACCACGGCACCAAGAACCGCCAGCCGAAGGCGGGACTCGGTGACAAGGTGACCGTCTCGGTCACCAAAGGGACTCCCGAGATGCGCCGACAGGTCCTCGAGGCCGTCGTCGTCCGCCAGCGACAGACGATTCGCCGGCCGGATGGCACGCGCGTGAAGTTCGAGGACAACGCGGCGGTCATCATCGACGAGAACGAAGAGGCCCGCGGAACGGAGATCAAGGGCCCGATCGCCCGCGAAGTCGCAGAGCGCTTCGGAGCAATCGCGAGCACAGCCACGATGATCGTATGAGCAGACAACCACGCAAACAGCGAAACGAAACGGAGCGTGCCCCGCTGCACCAGCGACACGCACAGCTTCACGCGACCCTCTCTGAGGAGCTTCGCGAGGAGTACGACACTCGCCGGACCCGCGTCAACGTGGGCGACACCGTCGAGGTCATGCGCGGCGACCACGCCGGGCACGAAGGCGAGGTGCTCCGGACGATCCTCAAAGACGGCGTCATCCACGTCGAGGGGGTCACGGTCGAGACGGCCGACGGCGAAGAGGTGCCGCGGCCAACCTACCCGTCGAACGTCCGGATCACGGCGCTCGACCTCGAGGACGAGCGACGCGAGGCACGCCTCGAAGGTGATAACGAATGAGCAACCACCAGAAACGACTCTCGGTACCGAAGTCCTGGCCGGTCGAGCGCAAGACCGACACGTTCACCGTCAAGGCCCGCGCGGGCCCCCACGGCGAGGACGGCGTCCCGCTGCTAATCTTGCTTCGGGACGTGCTGGGCTACGTCGACTCCCGAAAAGAAGCGCGCTACGCGCTCAGCCAGGACGCAATCCTGGTCAACGGCGACCCGATCAACGACGAGGGACGCCCGATCGGGATGTTCGACATCGTCGCGTTCCCCCAGCGTGAGGAGTACTACCGCGTCTTCCCCGACGAGGGCGGACGCCTCTCGCTGACACCGATCGACGCCGACGCGGCCGGAAGCCGCCTCGGCAAGGTCGCGGGCAAGCGCCAGGTCCAGGGTGGGAACACCCAGCTGTCGCTACACGACGGAACGAACGTCGTCGTCGACTCCGACGAGTACAGCACGAACGACTCGATCGTCGTCGACAACGAAACCAAAGAGATCGTCGCCCACTTCCCGTACGAAGAGGGCGAACTCGTGACCGCCGTCCGCGGTAACCACGGCGGTAAGATCGGCTCGCTCGAGGAGATCGAGGTCACCTACGGCAGCGGCTCGAACATCGTCACCGTCGAGACGCTCGACGGCGAGGAGACGTTCGAGACCGTCGAGGAGTACGTCGTCGTCATCGACGAGAACTTCATCGGAGATGAGGGAGGTGACGACGAATGAGCGAGGCCGAGTTCCACGAGATGCGCGAACCCCGCGTCGAGAAGGTCGTCGTCCACATGGGCGTCGGCCGCGGTGGCCGCGACCTCGGTCACGCCGAGGACATCATCGAGGACGTCACCGGCCAGCAGAGCGTCCGCACGCAGGCCAAACGGACCGAGCCGGACTTCGGCATCCGCCAGGGCGACCCGATCGGTACGAAGGTCACCCTCCGTGGCGAGGACGCCGAGTCGTTCCTCGAGACCGCGCTGCCGCTCGCGGAGCTCTCGTCGACGCAGTTCGACGAGACGGGCAACTTCAGCTTCGGCGTCGAGGAACACACCGAGTTCCCGAGCCAGGAGTACGACCCGACCGTCGGGATCTACGGGATGGACGTCACCGTCAACCTGGTGCGTCCGGGCTACCGCGTCGCGAAACGCGATAAGGCCAGCCAGACGATTCCGTCGAGACACCGACTCACACCGGAGGACGCCATCGCGTTCCTCGAGTCGAACTTCGACGTCGAGGTGACCGAGGATGAGTGAAAGCGAGAACGAGACGGGTGAGGTCGCGACGGGGCAGACCGAAGCGTGCCCACGCTGTGGCCGCAAACAGGGGCTGGTCGGCAAGTACGACATCAACCTCTGTCGGCAGTGTTTCCGCGAGATCGCCCGCGACATGGGATTCAAGAAGTACAAATGACCGGAAACGACCCACTCAGCAACGCACTCTCGGGGATCGACAACGCCGAGAGCGTGGGGCATCTCAGCCACGAGGTAACGCCCGCCTCGAACGAGATCGGCAGCGTACTCGAGGTCTTCTACGACCGCGGGTACATCGACGGCTTCGAGTTCGTCGACGACGGTAAAGCCGGTCGGTTCGAGGTCGAACTGAAAGGAGCGATCAACGAGTGTGGCCCCGTGAAGCCACGTTACTCGGCCAAAGCCGACGAGTTCGAGAAGTGGGAGAAGCGATACCTCCCCGCTCGGGACTTCGGCGCGCTCGTCGTCACGACGAGCAGTGGCATCATGAGCCACTACGAGGCCAGAGAGCAGGGCATCGGGGGCCAGGTGATCGCGTACGTCTACTAACGATGAGAGTAGCACTGGAAATCCCCGACGAGGTAACCGCCGAAGTCGACCACCTCGACCTGACCGTTGAGGGACCGAACGGCGCCGTCACGCGCCGCCTCTGGTACCCGAACGTCTCAGTCGAGGTCGAAGACGACCACGTGGTGATCGAGAGCGACGTCGAGAACGCGAAGACCAACTCGACCGTCGGCACGTTCGAGAGCCACGTCGAGAACGCGTTCCACGGCGTGACCGAGGGCTGGGAGTACGAGATGGGAGTCTTTTACTCTCACTTCCCGATGCAGGTCCGCGTGGAGGGCGACGAGGTCGTCATCGAGAACTTCCTCGGCGAGAAAGCACCGCGACGAACGACTATCCACGGTGACACGGACGTCTCCGTCGACGGCGAGACCGTAACCCTGTCCGGTCCCAACAAGGACGACGTCGGACAGACCGCCGCCGACATCGAACAGCTGACCAAGGTGAAAGGCAAGGACACCCGCGTCTTCCAGGACGGCGTCTACATCACCGCCAAACCCGCCAACGGAGGTGCCTGATAGATGGCAGACGAAGAACAGCAAGCCCAGGAAGACGTCGACGCCGAGGACGACGGTCCAGAAGAGCTCGAGGACATCAGCGGCGTCGGCTCGAGCAAAGCCGAGGCGCTTCGCGAGGCCGGCTACGAGTCCGTCACGGACGTCAGAGAGGCCTCACAGGACGACCTCGCCGAGGTCGACGGCATCGGGATGGCACTGGCCGCCCGTATCAAAGCCGACGTCGGTGACCTCGAGGTCACCGAAGAGGCCGAAGCCGAGATCGAAGACGAAGCCGCCGAGGAGGAAGCAGAGCCGGCCGAAGACGTCGAAACGGAGCTCCAGCCGCGTGGACTCGTCGAGAAGACGCCGGAGCTCACCGACGACGAACAGCGGCTGCTCGCCCGCCGCAAGCGCGAGGGCAAGCCACAGTTCAACCGGCAGGACTACCACAAGAAAAAGCGCACGCCGGAATCGTGGCGTCGCCCCCGTGGTGGCCTCTCGAAGCAACGGCGCGGGATCAAAGGCAAGGGCCCGAAGGTCCAGGCCGGCTACCGCACGCCCACGACGGTGCGCGGGAAGCACCCGAGCGGCTTCGAGGAGGTTCGCGTCGAGAACGTCGACGACCTCGAGGACGTCGACGGCGACACGCAGGCGGTTCGAATCGGTTCGTCCGTCGGCGCTCGCAAGCGCGAGCGGATCGAAGAGGAGGCTGAAGCGGACGGGATTCGCGTCCTGAACCCGACCTACGTCGAAGTCGAGGTGGAGAAATGACTGACCTGCGCGCACAGCGACGGCTCGCGGCGGACGTCTTAGACGTCGGGAAGAACCGCGTCTGGTTCGACCCCGACGCCCAGGGCGACATCGCGGCGGCCATCACGCGAGAGGAGATCCGCGACCTCGTTGAGGAGGGCCTGATTCAGGCCAAAGACGCCCGCGGTAACTCGCGTGGCCGCGCCCGCGAGCGCAACCAGAAACGCGCCTACGGTCACCGCAAGGGGCCGGGCACCCGGAAGGGGAAGAAAGGCGCACGGCAGAACGAGAAAGCACAGTGGCAACAGCAGATCCGTGCACAGCGACGGACGCTGCGGGAACTCCGCGACAAGGGCGAACTCACGCCCACGGAGTACCGCGAGCTCTACCGCAAGGCGAGCGGTGGCGAGTTCCGAAGCGTCCGGTACCTGTTGAACTACATCGACGACAACTACGGTGACCAATAATGGCAACAGGACCACGATACAAGGTACCGATGCGTCGTCGCCGCGAGGTCCGGACGGACTACCATCAGAGGTTGCGCCTGCTGAAATCGGGCAAGCCCCGGCTGGTCGCTCGCAAGAGCAACAAGCACACTACGGCGCAGCTGATCGTCCCCGGACCCCAGGGCGACGAAACGCTCGCGAACGCACACTCGAGCGACCTCGAGGAGTACGGCTGGGAAGCCCCAACGGGTAACCTTCCAGCAGCGTACCTCACCGGCCTGCTGGCCGGCAAACGAGCGCTCGAGGCGGGCGTCGAGGAGGCCGTGCTGGATATCGGCCTCAACACGGCGACGCCCGGCAACAAGGTGTTCGCGGTACAGGAAGGAGCGATCGACGCGGGCGTCGAGATTCCGCACAACGACAGCGTCCTCGCAGACTGGTCGCGCACGCGCGGCGAGCACATCGCCGAGTACGCCGAACAGCTCGAGGAGCCGCTGTATGCGGACTTCGACGCCACGGAACTCCCCGAACACTTCGATGCGGTACGAGAGGCGATCCTAGAATGAGTCGAAACGACTACGACGACGGCTGGCAGCCTGTCACCCGTCTCGGCACAATGGTACAGGAGGGCGAGATCGACACGATGCAGGCCGCCCTCGACTCGGGACTCCCGCTCAAAGAGCCCGAGATCGTCGACCAGCTCCTCCCCGGACTGGACGACGAGGTGCTGGACATCAACATGGTCCAGCGCATGACCGACTCCGGCCGCCGGGTCAAGTTCCGGTGTGTCGTCGCCGTCGGCAACCGCGACGGCTTCGTCGGCTACGCCGAGGGACGGGACGACCAGGTCGGCTCGGCCATCCAGAAGGCGATCGGCATCGCGAAGCTGAACATCATCCAGGTTCCCCGGGGCTCTGGCTCCTGGGAGGACCGCTCGGACCGACCCCACTCGCTGACCCACCGGACGAAAGGGAAAGCAGGCTCGGTCGAAGTCGAGCTCATCCCGGCCCCCGAGGGCCTGGGCCTGGCCGCGAGCGACACCGTCCGCGCGGTGCTCGAGCTCGCCGGCATCGAGAACGCCTGGACGAAGAGCTTCGGCAACACCCGCACGACGGTCAATCTGGCGAAGGCGACGTTCAACGCACTCGAGAACGCCTCGCAGTCGCGCACGCCGGCCGCACGTGAGGTGGTCGAACAATGAAAGCGATCGTCCAGCTGCGCGGTGAGGTGAACCGCTCGAGCGACGTTGACGATACGCTGTCGATGCTCAACATCCACAAGGTCAACCACGCGACGGTCGTCCCCGACACCGACGCCTACCGTGGGATGATCACGAAGGTCAACGACTTCGTCGCCTACGGCGAACCCTCGGTGGAAGTGCTCGAGACGGTGCTCGCAAAGCGCGCCGAGCCCCTCGAGGGTCGACAGTCGGACGTCGACGAGGAGTGGCTCGCCGAGCACACCGACTACGACGACTTCGCCGAGTTAGCCGAGGCGCTGCTCGACGAGGAGACGACCCTGCGCGAGCAGGGACTGTCGCCGACGCTCCGCCTGCACCCGCCACGTGGCGGTCACGAGGGTATCAAGCACCCGGCAATCGAAGGCGGCCAACTCGGAAAACATACAACGGAGGAGATTAACGACCTCCTAACGTCGATGCGATAATCATGACGAGTAAGAAACGACGCCAGCGCGGCTCACGAACCCACGGCGGCGGCACGCACAAGAACCGCCGTGGTGCGGGCCACCGAGGTGGCCGCGGACGCGCAGGGCGCAGCAAACACGAGTTCCACAACTACGAACCGCGGAAGAAACACGGCTTCAAGCGTCCCCAGGGCATCCGCGAGGAGGTCCTCGAGGTAGACGTCAAGACGCTCGACGAGGACGCGATCCTCTACGCCGCCGACGGTCTCGCCGAAGAGACCGCCGACGGCTACGCGATCGACGTCCGTGACGTCGTCGAAGACGGCCACGAGGCCGACGTCGTGAAGGTGCTCGGCGGCGGCCAGGTGCGCAACGCACTCGAGGTCACCGCGGACGCCTTCACCGCGGCCGCCGAAGAGAAACTCGAGGACGCCGGCGGAGACGCGATCCTCACGGAGCGTGCCCAGGCCGACGCGAACGAACAGGACGAGGAGTAAACTATGGGATGGAAGGAAACCGCCGAACCGGTCCTGACTCGGATGCCCACGGTCGTGCGCCCAGAGGGCCACGTCCCGTTCAAGCGCAAGCTCATGTGGACGGCGGGCATCCTCGTGTTGTACTTCTTCCTGACGAACGTCGCACCGGTCGGACTCCTCGAGGCCGACGCCCAGGACGACCTCTTCGGGCAGTTCCGGACGATCCTGGCCGGTGAACACGGGTCGCTGATGCAGGTCGGCATCGGGCCGATCGTCACCGCCAGCATCGTCTTGCAGCTACTCGGCGGGGCGAACCTGCTCGGGCTCGATACGAACGATCCGCGGGACCAGGTGCTCTACCAGGGGCTCCAGAAGCTGCTCGTCATCGTGATGACGGCGCTGACGGCGCTCCCCATGGTGTTCGCCGGCGAGTTCCTTCCAGCCCAGCCACAGCTCCAGCTCGGTGGTCTCGTCCTCGGTCCCACCGAGGTGAAGGCGCTGGTGTTCTTCCAGATCTTCATCGGCGGCATCCTCATCCTGTACATGGACGAGGTCGTGAGCAAGTGGGGAATCGGCAGCGGCGTCGGGCTGTTCATCATCGCCAGCGTGAGCCAGATGCTCGTCGCCGGGTTCCTCTCGCTGAGCCCCGACGGCTTCTTCTACAGCTGGTACATGATCGTCACGGGCCAGACCGAGATCGGCTCGCTGGTCGCCGGTGACGGCCTCTACCAGCTGCTGGTCGATGAGGGGATGATCATCGCGCTGCTGACGACGCTGCTCATCTTCGGGATCGTCGTCTACGCGGAGTCCGTCCGCGTCGAGATTCCGCTGAGCCACTCGCGCGTCAAGGGTGCTCGCGGTCGCTTCCCGGTGAAGCTCATCTACGCGAGCGTCCTGCCGATGATCCTCGTCCGCGCGCTCCAGGCGAACATCCAGTTCCTGGGGCAGATCCTGAACAGTCAGCTGGGTGAGTCGATGCCCGACTGGCTCGGTGTCTACGGTCCCCAAGGACAGCCGGTCAGCGGCTTCTTCTACTACACCGCCCCGATCTACTCGCCGGAGGACTGGATGTGGTGGACGGGGGCCGTCACCCAGGAGGCGTGGATGGTCATGATCCGAGTGAGCGTCGACCTGACGTTCATGGTGATCGGCGGTGCCATCTTCGCCATCTTCTGGGTCGAGACGACCAACATGGGCCCCGAAGCGACCGCGCGACAGATCCAGAACTCCGGGATGCAGATCCCCGGCTTCCGACAGAACGTCGGCGTCGTCGAGAAAGTCATGGAGCGGTACATTCCGCAGGTGACCGTCATCGGCGGCGCGCTCGTCGGCCTGCTTGCCGTCTGGGCGAACATGCTCGGCACGATCGGTGCCGTCGGCGGGACCGGTCTGCTGCTCGCGGTCTCCATCACGTACAAGCTGTACGAGGAGATCGCCGAAGAGCAGATGATGGAAATGCATCCGATGATGCGCCAGATGTTCGGCCGCGAATAAACGCCGCTCTCACTTTCTCAGTTCTCGAGACCACTCGAGCGTCCGCGTTCTCTGAGGACGAGTTCGTCTGCAAGACCGAGCAGCGATGAAACGACTGGGGGTATCGCCTCAGCTCGAGGGTCGGTCTGATTCGGTAGCCTGTGCTGCTGGTGTTACCAGCCCGAGAACCACGATCAGGCCGACCAGTACGGCGAGACCCAGGAACGCCTCGTCGAAGAAGCCCCGATCGGCGGCGGCGCCGAAGAGCGCAGGACTGACCGCCCCGATCGTGAACGAGACCGTTCGGAGGAGCCCGAAGCCGGTCCCCTGGATCTCTTCGGGGAGCGAAAGGATGAGGTGTAACTGCGTGATCGTCGCGAACCCGAGCATCGTACTCAGGACGACCGTGATAGCGACGAGGGGCCAGAATCCCTCGAGGACGGGCAACACCACGAGACCGATCCCGGAGATACCCATCACGACCAGCAGCGACCGTTTGATGCCGATTCGGTCGTAGGCGGCACCCGAGAGGGGCTGGACGACGACCCCAAGACCGAAGAACAGCCCGAACAGGACGGCGGCGAGCGTCCCCGAGAGACCCTTTTCGTCGATCAGGTACGTCGGGTAGAAGCCGGTGAACGCCTGCCAGACCGTGACGCCGAGCAAGAGCAACGCCGTCCCGTAGCGGACCGGCGGGCGGTTGATTCCCGAGAGGACGGTGCGCGCGGACTCGAGCGAGGAAGTCTCCGCTGGTGGAGACGGGGTCGCGCGTCCGGAGGGGACGACTGCCCAGAGGGCGATCGCGGCAAGGGCGAACAGCGGGATCGCGAAGCCGAAGCCGTACTGCCAGGCGAAGGCGACGGCGATGAAGCCGGCGACTGGCGGGAGGAGCGACTGGCCGGCGTCGGCGGCTGCTGACGTGACGCCGTTTGCGGCACCGAGCTGGTCGGGGTAGAGATCGGCGAGGATGGTGTAGCGGGCGACGGCGTACAGTGCGACGCCGAAACCGAACAGCGCCGTCACGAGAAAGAGGACCGGCGTCGATCGCGCGGTTACGATCAGGACCAGGGTGCCCACGGAGATGGCCGAACTGAGGATGAGAATCGCCTTCTCCCCGAATCGATCCGCGAGCACCCCGCCAGGGAACTGTCCGAGCCCGTAGGCGATGAACAGGACGGTCAAAAGGAAGCCCGCCGTCGTAAGATCGAGTCCGTAGGCGTCCCGGAGGTACGGCAGCATCACGGGATAGATCATCCTGACGCCGAGTGAGAGGAGCCACCCGGCGGCGATTACGAGCAGAATCGGTCCGCGACCATCGCTCCAGAGACGCCGTGCTTCACGGCTGAGAACCGAGAGATAGCGCACGTGTATCGTCGTCACCTGTCAGCGATTTAGTGGTGCAGTGTATCAGCGTTCCGGACCCGGGGCGAATGTGGCTTTCGAGCGATTTGGACGGTCGGTTCGGCTCGTCAGAGACGTGGCTTCGGTCGGCCCGAGAGGTCGAACCCGGCACCAGCCTCGACTCTCGAGAGGAGAGATCGTCGACGATCAATACTCGTTCGCGAGTCGGTCGCCGGTCTCGAGGCCGTTTCTGAGTGCGGCGTGGACGCGGCCCTCGCCGGGGATCCAGTCGCCGACGGCGTAGAGACCGTGCGTTTCGGCCTCGACGAGCGGGCCGCGATCGACAGCCGCCTCGGGGAGCGCGTAGCGCCAGCCCTGGTGGTCGGTCCAGTCGGGCGCTGTCAGGCGTTCGTCGTCGAGAATCGACGTGGTCAGTTCGGCGAGTTCGGCGACGTTCGCTGGCGCCGGTACGTCGTACCGCTCGGTCGACCACTCGTGGTTCGCCTGGACGACGAGGACCGACTCGCCGTCCGGAACGTGTCCGGGTTTGCACTCCTCGCGGGCGATCCAGCCGACCTCGTGGGCTTTGTCGTCGTTCACGAGCGCGTAGTAGGGCACCTCGAGTTCGAACTCGTATCCGAGGACGGCTGTCCAGACCGTCCGGTACGGGACAGCCCTCGCGGCAGCCGCGAGTTCGTCCCGGACGGCGGCGTCCCAGTCGGCCGTCTCGAGGAGCGTGGCGGTCTGTGGGGCGGGCGGGTTCAACACGAGGACGTCGAACGGCCCCCAGGCGGTCCCGTCGGCGTCAGTGAGCCGCCAGCCGTCGTCGAGGCGTTCGATCCGTTCGACGCGCGTTCCGCGGTGGACCGTTGCGTCCGTCGGCTCGAGCAACCGTTTGGCGAGCTGGGTGAGTCCCGATCGAAAGGTCCACTTGTGCTCGTTTTTGGTTCGTCCTTCGGAGACGGTGCCGTCCCGGTCGAACGTCCAGATCGGCTCGATCACGTCGACGAGTCCGTCGGTGTCGAGGTCGTTCGTGAGTACGTCAGTGACGCGGTCGTCGGCCGATGTGACGTAGTTCGCTCCGTAGTCGTACGTCACGTCGCCGCGGCGACGGGTCGCTGCGCGGCCACAGACGCCGCGAGACTTCTCGAGGATCGTCACCGCTGCGTCCGAACCGTGCTGATCGAGGGCGAACGTGAGCGCACTCGCGCTCACACCCGCACCGACGACGCCGACCTGAATCATCGATTCGGGTACGGCCCTCGTGCGGATATGCGCTGCGCCCGATCCGGATCGACTGTTTGTGTCGGTGACGTTCGGCCGGCGTGGTTTCTCACGCTGAAGAGATGATCTTCCAGCGTGGACGTTCAGGGCAGAATGGTGGCGGGAAACCCTGTCGCTATCACAATCCGTCTATACGAGTTTGTGGTGGTTTCCAATAATGACGACCGTCGTCGAACTCGAGATACCGGCTGCACAGTTCGGTCTCTCAGAGACCTTCGAACGGGTGCCGACGTTCGAGTTTCGAATCGGCGGGATGATCGGCGACGCGCCGCCGCTGGTCTGGGTGTCGGGTGCCGATCGGGCGGCTGTCGAGTCGGCGCTCGAGGACGATGCGAGCGTCGAGGTGATCGCACGGCTGACCGATGCCGGTGGCGGCCGCTGGCTCTACCGGCTGGCGTTCGGACAGACGGTGAAGCTCTTCCAGCAGCTCGTCTCGGAGAACGCCGGCGCGATCCTCGAGGCGTCCGGACGCGACGGGACGTGGTCGCTCACGCTGCTGTTTCACGATCGCGAGGCGCTGTCTGTAGCCCACGGACTGTTCGAGCGATACGAGTTCGGCGCGACGGTGACGCGGGTAGCGACGATGGACGGCGCCTGTGGCGAGGGGTCGCCGCTGACGAAGACCCAGTACGAGACGGTGGTCACGGCGTACGAACTCGGTTACTTCGACGTCCCGCGGAAAGTGACGCTGAAAGAACTCGCCGCGGAACTCGACGTCTCCCATCAGGCGCTCTCGGAACGACTTCGGCGAAGCCACGCCGCGCTCGTGAACGCGGAACTCTCGAGCCGAATGGCACCGACGGAGATCGATCCGTAGCCTCGGATCGACAGTCGTGAATTATTCACTCCGCAACTAGGGCAACAAACACTCTTGTCCAACTATCACGGGACAATACTTCAGGAAAACACATCATCCGGTCTACAGAGTCGAATTATCCTCAAAAGGTAGCTTTAATACTGGACACGCATACAGTATGACTGTCGTCTGCGAGACGACGACGCGACGTACCGCCAACTGACCGATCCCTGTGAGTGCCGGTGGCAAACGATTCTCACGAATCGTCAGTCAAGGGAGATGTAACTGTCTCCCGAACTCACTCATGCTCGATCACCGTTCGCGACCACTCGTGGCTGTGTGGTCGCCACTGCCAGACCTCGCCGGTCGTCTCCCACCGACCGCTTGCGTCCCTCGGACGGTTTTATCACAGTTCCAGGCCAACGGCGAGTCATGTCGTTAGTGTTGCCGAGTGAACTCGTCGTCGACCGATTCTTGCCGACGGTCAGAGCGATGCTCGCCACACGGCTGGCCGACCGAGAACTGACCCAACAGGAGATCGCGACCCACCTCGGGGTCACACAGGCAGCAGTCAGCAAGTACGTCGGTGGCGAGGCGACGGGCGACGACCGATTTCGAGCCGATCCGGATACCGTCGCGACCGTCGAACTGATCGCCGACGGACTCGCGGACGGTTCGATGGACGGCTACGACGCACTCGCGGAACTGCTCTCGTTGATCAGACGGCTCGAGGATCGTGGCCCGATCTGTGAACTCCACGAAGCCGAGATGCCAGCACTCGAGGGGCTCGGCTGTGATCTGTGCGTCCGAGGGATCGACACCGACGTGCAGGCCGAACGTGACGTCCTCGCAGACGTTCGGAAAGCCGCGCGCACGCTCGCGGCGACGGCCGATTTCGACGCGTACGTCCCGAACGTCGGAACCAACGTCGGCACGGCACTGCCAGACGCGGCGGACGTCACCGACGTCGCAGCGATCCCCGGGCGGATCTACGTGGTGGGCGGTCGCGTCGAGGTCCCGGCCAATCCCGAGTTCGGCGCCTCGAGGAACGTCTCGACCGCCGTGCTCGCCGCCTCGACGGTCGACCCCACCGTTCGCGGTGCCGTGAACGTCGCCACCGACGACAGTCTCCTCGAGGCCGCCCGACAACTCGGTTGCGAGCCACTCGAGTTCGACCCCGACTACGAGGATCGTGCCGCGCACCTCTGTGAGCGATTCGACGACGAGGGTCGCGTTCCACGGGTCATCTACCACCGTGGCGCGTTCGGTATCGAACCGATCACGTACGTCTTCGGAACGACGGCGCTCGAGGCGGTCGACTTCGTTCGGGCGCTCGTTCGAACCGCGTCGACGTGACCGTGATTTTCGAACGGAACGCGTTCCTCGAACGGGTGAGTATGCACCCCGAACGGAACGAAACGAACGGTTTACTGATGAAACCGATGGCCGCTCGGCGGGTCGACAGGCGACCCGTAGAAAGAAAGGAGTCGACCCAGCGAACGGACGCATGATCGAATCCGACGACATCGCTCCCGACGTCCCGCGCGTTCGACAGACGCTTGTGCTTCCAGCATCGACGCTGGCCTCGCTGCGGGGGTGGGCGATCGACGGGACTGGACTCGCTACGCTGGCCCGGGTTCGAGATCCAGACGGACGCATCGCACTCGTCCGAAACGACTGGACCGACGGCTGGTTCCTCCCCGGCGGCGCGGTCGAACCGGGTGAAACGCCGGCTGGGGCCGCTAGACGGGAGGTGCGTGAAGAAACGGGTCTCGAGGCAACCCTCGAGGGGCCGCTCGTCGCGCTCGAGCAGACCTACGTCTCCGAAACCGACGGCGACCCACAGTTCTCGGCACTGCAGGCCGTCTATTCGGCGACCGCTGACGGTGAGATTCCCGACGCGTCACAGCTGGGTGTGGCCGAGGGGGAGATTCAGGCGGCGCGGTGGTTCGAGACGATTCCCGGAAACCTCCACGATGGCGACCTGCTCCGGCCGTATCTCTGATCGACTCGCCTCCCTGTCCGGTTTCTTACCCCGCGATCGTGTGAGCTCACCTCCTCGAATTGATATCGCAATATACCATTTATTCTCAGCTGTGGTGCGACCGTCGGTTACGCTCGATAGAACGGCGACCTCGCTCGTGAACGGCGGCCCTGCCGTTGTACCCACGTTTCGCCCCGTCGGGGACCAGCTGAGAACCAACCCTGCGATTCGAGCGACGGAGCAGTGGCTCTCACGGCAAGGTTCGTCCGAGCACACGGTGAAAACCGTCGTTACACCGAACGACTCGAGTCAGTAGATGAGTTCGTCGTCGTTCTCGACCATATATAGCGTCCGGGCAGCGATGTTGACCGCGTGATCGCCGACGCGCTCTAGGTCACGGATCGTGAGCAACAGCCGGGAGACGTCCTGGAGGAGGATCTCGACTTCGGCGGGGGACTCGAGTTCGCGTTCGATGAGGTCGCGGACGACGATCTCGCTCGCGCGCTCGGCGAAGTGGTCGAGGTCGTCGTCACGCACGGCGAGTTCCCGGCAGGCGTCGACGTCGCCGGTGTCGTAGGCCTGCATCGCGTCGTCGACCATCTCGAGGGTGAGTTCACCCATCGCCTGGACGTCGACGTCCGGGAAGAGGTCGCGTTCGGACGCTTTCGTATAGTCGCCGAGGTTCACCGCGAGGTCGCCGATCCGCTCTAAGTCAGTGATGATCTTGAACGAGGAGGCGATAAAGCGCAGGTCGCTCGCGACCGGCTGCTGGAGCGCCAGCAGCCCGATACACTGTTGCTCTAAGTCGAGGTACATCCGGTTGACCTCGCCGTCGCCTTCGATCACCTCCTGGGCGAGCTCCTCGTCCTTGCGGTCGAGGGCGTCGAGCCCCATCCGAAGCCGCTCCATCACGACCTCGCTCATGTAACAGACGTCCTCGCGGAGCTCCGTGAGTTGTTCCTGGTACGATTTCCTGGCCATGAATGTGACACACTCCCCGGTGGTGATGTATGTTGCGCTCACCTCATTCACTGAAAACCACAGGTTCGGTCGTTCATCGTCGTTCCCGTGAGACAACCGTCCACTCGTGCGCGGTTCGCCGGGGAGTGGTCGACCGTCGATCCCGAACCGGCTCGGTAGTACGCACGCGCGGGCGAACCGGTTCGGTGACACGTCGTCCGACTCGCGGTCGCTTCGGTACGGGCCCGATCGGCGTCGAACTGGTGGTCTGCGTCCACAGACACCAGCGGAGTGTGCGGAGTTCGGGCTCGCGTCGAGGGCCACTCGTTCGTCCTCGGTCAGCCGACAGCGGCGACTAGCCACCCGATAAACCACATACCGTGATATAGAATTTCGTGAACGACGGTTCTCGGCCAGAACTCGAAGATCGCCGAGCGGACGTCTGAACGGATATAGTAACAACTGAAACGGGAGACACACTGCTCGCAGCGAAACAGCTCCCGCATCGAACGCGTCGGTACTCACCTCGAGCGCGTCGGAGCACGCCGTCGCGGCTTCCGCCCGGTTTTACAGACGAAGTTCGAGGCGGACTCGAGAACCGACGATCGAACCCGCAGGTACTCTCACAGCACTGATGGAAACAGGTACCAGACGTCGAACCGACGACCGATTGCTAGTGGTGGCCGGTTGGCCGAACCCGGTTAGCCGAACTTGCCGGTGATGTAGTCCTCGACGCGCTGACTCTCGGGGTTCTCGAAGATCTTCGCGGTATCGTCGAACTCCGCGAGGTAGCCGCCGGTGAGGAAGACGGCGGTCTTATCGGAGATGCGGGCGGCCTGTTGCATGTTGTGGGTGACGATGACGACCGTGTACTCCTCGGCGAGCTCTTCGACCAGATCCTCGATCTGGGAGGTCGCGACGGGGTCGAGCGCGGAGGCAGGCTCGTCCATGAGGATGACCTCGGGGTCGGTCGCGATCGCACGGGCGATACACAGCCGCTGTTGCTGGCCGCCGGAGAGTTCGAGTCCCGACTCGTCGAGTCGGTCTTCGACCTCGTCCAGCAAGGCGGCGCGCTCGAGTGCCGTTAGCACCTTCTCTTCGACGTCGTCGTCTTTCCCCTGGACGCGCAGGCCGTAGGCGACGTTGTCGAAGATGCTCTTGGGGAAGGGGTTGGGCTTCTGGAAGACCATGCCGATCTTTCGGCGGAGGGCGACGGGATCGACGTCGTCGTCGTAGATGTTCTTCCCGTGGAAGTAGAGGTCACCCTCGACGCGGGCGACGTCGATGAGGTCGTTCATCCGGTTGATCGACCGGAGGAAGGTCGACTTACCACAGCCCGACGGGCCGATGAGCGCCGTCACCTGCGTTTCGGGGATATCCATGTCGATCCCCTGAAGCGCCTGGTCGTCGCCGTAAAACACCTTGAGGTCGCGCGACTCGATGACCGCCTCGTCGACGCGAGGGGAGCCAGCGGTGTAGTCTCTGTCGGTCGTCTCCTCACCGATCGAACCCGACTGGGCCCGCGGAACGGTCTCGGATCCACCTCCATCAGCGGTCATGCAGTTACTGGAGACAGGGCGCTACGGAAGTTACCTGTTGCGAAACGGTACCGCCACGAGGACGCGTCACGTCGCCCGTCGAACGTCTCGTCTGCCATCGAGTGAACGAACCGGGCTCTCGAGTAAATAGGCTACTATGACATCTATATACTGCTATTGAGTATTCGGTGGGTCTCACTCTTCGGCAGGTCTCACTCGAGTGGCGTACTGGTGGCTGCGAAGACCGGCCGTTCGTCCGGTAAGACCTGAACGAGGGTGTGAAAATTCGTGGCGGCGATCAGCTTCGCGGATCGTACCGGTTGCGGATGAGGACTGCCGTCGCGTTCATCAGCAACAGGATGGTGAGCAGGACGACGATCCCAGCGGCGGCGATGTGCTGGAACTCGGCCTCGGGCAGGGTGGCCCACTTGAAGATCGTCATCGGCATCGCGCTGAACGGGCTGGTGAGGCCGTCGGGGGCGACGAACAGCGACGTCGACGCGCCGACCATCAGGATCGGCGCCGTCTCGCCGATCGCCCGGGAGAGCGAGAGGATCGTCCCCGTCATGATGCCGGGCAGCGCCCGCGGAAGGACGACGTCACGGGTGACCTGCCACTGCGTCGCGCCGACGCCGTAGGCCGCCTGCCGCTGGGAGTCGGGCACTGCACGCAGGGCCTCCTGAGTCGAGACGATGACGATAGGGAGGATGAGTAGCGTGAGCGTGAGCGCACCGGCGATGAGACTCGAGCCCAGCTGCATCGCGCGGACGAAGATCGCCAGCCCGAGCAGCCCGTAGACGATCGAGGGGACCCCGGCGAGGTTGGCGATGTTCGCCTCGATGAACGACTTCAGTCGACTCTCGGGGGCGTACTCCTCTAAGTAGACCGCCGCACCGACGCCGAGGAAGATCGTGAACACGGCTGTCAGCGCGATGAGAAAGATCGAGCCGACGATGGCAGGGTAGATGCCGGCTCCTCGCCCGTCAGGCAGGAAGTTCTCGACGGCCTGTGACGGCGGGTACGTGAGGAACTCCCAGGTGACCCAGCCCCAGGACTCGTAGATGACGTCGGCGAGCAGGGCGACGAGGGCGACGATGCCGACGAGCGTCGAGGCGAAGCAGACGGCGACAAAGGCGCGACCGATCGTGCGCTTGCGTTCGATGTCGCCCCTCGACTCGGCGAAGGGATTCTCGGTGCTCATTGGTACTCCTCCCGGTAGCGCGATTTGATCCACATACTGAACAGGTTCATCGCGAGGGTCATGGCGAACAGCGTCAGGCCGACGGCGAACAGGCTCTGGTAGCCGATCGAGCCCACCGAGACGTCACTGATGCCGATCTGGACCATGTACGCGGTCATCGTCTGCATCGACTCGAGCGGGTTCGCCGTGATCTGTGGGGTCATCCCGACGGCGAGCGTGACGGCCATCGTCTCCCCGATGGCCCGCGAGAGCGCGAGGATGTAGGAGGCGATCACGCCCGACAGCGAGGCGGGGACGACGACGTTCGTCGACACCTCGAACTTCGTCGCGCCGAGGCCGTAGGCAGCGTTTCTGAGGTCGTCGGGCACCGAGGACATGGCGTCCTCGCTCAGGCTCGAGACCATCGGGATGATCATGATCCCGACGACGATCGCGCCGGCGGCCGCGTTGAACGTCCCCGTTTCGGGGAAGAACTGCTGGATGATCGGCGTGATAAACGACAGCGCGAAGAAGCCGTAGACGATCGTCGGAATCCCGGCGAGGACCTCGAGCGTGGGCTTGATGACCTTCCGGATCTCCGGGTCGGCGTACTCCGAGAGGTAGATCGCCGTGGCCGTCCCGACGGGGATCGCGATGAGCGCCGATCCGAGCGTGATCACCAGCGTCCCCCACACGAGCGGCAACACGCCGTAACTCTGGGGACGGATGACCGGCGACCACTCGGTTCCCGTGAGGTACTCGACGATCGAGACGTGCTGGAAGAACTCGACCGATCCCGCGACCAGGACGCCGATAATGGCGAGCGTCGTGAGGATCGTCACGAGTGCACACGAGAGGAACACGTATCGAACGATGGAATCCGTTCGGTCTGCGACTCCGCCGTTTCCGCGAGCGATGTCGACAGTTCGGTCGGTGCCGCTCACGCGACCACCCCCGCGATGGCGTTCTCGAGTTTCTCGTGCTCCGCGTCGACGGTCTCGTCGGGGATCGCGTAGTAGCCGACCCGGCGAGCACCCCACTGCGTCCAGGTCAGCGTCTCGCCAGGTTCGACGATGTCGGCCTCGGCCGCCACGTCGTCGATCTCCTGGAAGAAAAAGCGGGCGAACGCCCGCCCCTCCTCGCGTTCGAACAGGTCGGTGCGAAAGTACGTAAAGAGCGGTCGCGTCAGCGGCGTGTACTCACCGGATTCGATCGTCTCGCGCGTCGGTTCGACGCAGCCGTCGCCGTCGTCGACGGCGATGAGTTTGAGGTCTTCCTCGTTCTCGTAGTAGTAGCCGGCACCCCCGAACCCGATCGTGTGCGGGCCGCCGCGGACGCCACGGACGATCACGTTCGTGTCAGCGCTCGCGGAGTAGTCCGAACGGATGTCGCCGATCTCGCCGTTGATCGCCTCGGTGAAGTAGTCGAACGTCCCCGAGGCCGGATCGCGACCGTAAAGTTCGATCTCCTCGTCGGGGAAGTCCGGGTCGTCCGGGCGAACGTCGCTCCAGGTCTCGACGTCGGATCCCGACTGCCAGATTCGGCTCAGTTCTTCGACGGTGAGACAGTCACACCAGTCGTTCTCCGGACTGACGAAGACCGCGAGGCCGTCGAGCGCCGTCTCGAGTTCGAGGTACTCGACGTCGTTAGTCTCGCAAAGTCGGCGCTCGTCTTCGAGGATCGTTCGGCTCGCGTTCTGGGCGTGCGTCTCACCCGCACAGAATCGCTGGAATCCCGCGCCCGTCCCCGAGCCGTTGACGGGGATGTCGACGCGGTTGTTCCGCCACATGAACTCCTCAGAAACGATGGCACCGTGGGGGAGGACGGTGTTGCTTCCGTCCATCCGGATCTCCCCCGACAACCCGCTATCCTCACCTCGTGTAATACACCCTGCCAGTCCCACCAGGGTCGCTCCTGCGGTACCGAGCAGAACGCGCCGACGGGAGATCCCCCCGGCGTGCCCCGGTGTCGGCTCGTTTCCCATCGGTAACCTATTGACGATACCGTCTCTAAATACCCTACTATGTTTTCTATATAGTAGTATGTTCGACAACCGTTGTCTGGGTGGATGGGCGTCGTCTTTTTCGTTCTCCGACACCAGTATATCGTGTGTTACTGCGGAGTACTCCCGTTTTCCAATCGTCTCTATAGATTGTAGTGGATTTATATTCCCTCGTTCAAAACTACGGTGCATGGAGACGCGCAAGGTCCAGGTGACCGGTGGTTCGACGTACACCGTCTCGCTCCCGAAGACGTGGGCGACCGACAACGACGTCAGCGCCGGCACGACCGTCGAGTTCTACCCCGAGGACGACGCCCTGCTGTTGACCCCACAGAGCGAAATCGAACGGGAACGGGGAACCCTCGACGTCTCGAGCCTCGAGGACGAACGCCTCGTCCGGGCTGTGATGACGATGTACGTCAGCGGCTTCGACATCATCTCCCTCGAGGCGGGCCGGATCACGACGGCGCAGCGACGGGCGATCAGGGACGCCACCCAGAACCTCGTCGGCGTCGAGGTGCTCGAGGAGACGACCGACAAGGTCGTCATTCAGGACTTACTGGATTCCTCGGAGCTCTCGATCGTCAACGCCGTCACGCGGATGCGTCTCATCGCCACCTCGATGCTCGAGGACGCGCTCGTCTCGCTGATCGAGAACGACGACGACGTCGCCCGCGACGTCATCGAGCGCGACGACGACGTCGACCGCCTCTGGCTCGTCGTCTCGCGAATTTTCCGGGCGACGCTGCGTTCGCCCCGGGCAGCAGAGGAGCTCGGCGTCTCCCGGGAAGACTGCTTCGACTACCACTCGAGCGCCCGCCAGCTCGAGCGCGTCGCCGACCACGCCGTCAAGATCAGCAAGCTCGCGCTGAAACTCGAGGAGATCCCCGACGACGTTGCGGTAGCGCTCGAGGAGCTCCACGACGACGCTGCCGACATCCTCGAGAAGTCGATGGACGCACTGTTCGCCGAGGAGACCGACGAGGCGAACCGCCTGGCCCACGACGCGATCGAGTCGGTGATCGACGTCGACGAGCACACCCGGACGATCGACGACATGCTCAGGGAGCTCGACCCCGTCCAGGCACAGTCGCTCGGGCTGATCGTCGACTCGCTCTCCCGCAGCGCCGACTACGGCGGCAACATCGCCGAGAACGCCCTCCAGAAGGCCGCCCCACGGCCGTGACCGTCGGCGATCGTCACCGCCGATGACGCCACCGCTTCTCTTCGACATGGACGGCGTTCTCCTCGAGGGTCGAGGCACTGACCCGTCGGTCTACGACCGGGCTGCCGACGCCGCACTCGAGGAACTGGGCGTCGACGCGCCGGTGGACGCGAGGCGGCTGCTTCGCACCTACGAGTACGCGGACGTCGAGACGGGCTGTACGATGCTCGAGCTCGATCCCAAGGAGTTCTGGCGGCTGAAAGAAGCCCACGCCTCACAGATTACTCACGCTCGTCTCTTATCGGGCGAGCGAAGAACGTACGACGACCTCGAGGTGGTCCGGACTCTCGGAGCCGACGTAACGCTCGCGCTCGTCACCAACAACCGTCACGCGACCGCCGAGTTCGTCGCATTGCACTTCGAACTCCCGTTCGACGCCGTCCGCGGCCGCGACCCGACGCCCGAGGGATTTCGCCGCCGGAAACCACGGCCCGACTATCTCCTCGAGACGATGGACGCCCTCGGGGTCGCCGACGGGATCTACGTCGGCGACCGCGAGACGGACGTGATCGCCGCCCGGAAGGCGGGGCTCGAGCCCGCGTATCTCCGTCGTCCACACAACCACGATGCGCCGTTGCCGGACGGGGCAGCGTACGAACTCGAGTCGCTCGCGGCGCTCCCGACGACGCTGCGGTGATCGGGGTCGGACCCAGCTGGATCGAGGAGAGAGACGACTCGGGGTTCAAATCGGTCGGTAGAGTACCTGTTTCACCGAGACCGAGAGCGCGTCGGCTCACCGATTCGCGTTCGAAGACAGAAAACGGGGCCGCTCACTCGAGGGAGACGGCGTTGACCTGTCCGGTCTGGCCGGGGCGGGAGGTGACGCGCGCCTCGCCCTCGTCGGTATCGATGACCGCGCCCTTGGTGATGATGTTCCGGCGGACGTAGTTGGGGTTGGCGTCGTTCTCGACGACGTCGGTGATCGTCGTCGTCACCGTCTCGCCATCGACGCTGACGTTCGCGACGTCCGTCGCGAGCGCGCGAACCTTCTGACCGTTGCCGCGGACGCCGACCGTCCGGAAGCGGGGCTCGCCGACCTGCGTCTCGGCGGGGAGCCGTCCGAGTTCGGATTTCTTGCGGTTTCGGAAGTGCTTGAGTCGACCGCCCGTTCGCTTTCGCGTGGAGCGTCCCTGGTCTTGCATACCCGGAACCAGTCCCGGCGAATACTTGAATGCAACCTTTTGCGTCAGCGACGGCTCGCGCCGTCGGTGTCGGCGCCCGTCACGCGTCGAACGGTTCCAGGTGTGCCCCGTCGAACGCGATCGGCTCGCCAGCCCGGTCGAAACAGCCGTACTCGGTGACGCCCTCGATGGCGAGCCTGCCGTCGCACGTGAACGTGTGGCCGACCCGGACCGTCTCCTCGTCCACCGCGAGGACGTCGCCCTCGACGGCGAGCGTCGACCCGAGCGGGACCGGCGAGCGGAATTCCCAGTGCCAGTCGCCCATGCGGAACGGCTGTTTTTCGCCGCTCGTCGCCGCCAGACTCGAGCCACGCTCCTCGAGAAACTCCTCGAGGGCGATCGTCGCGAAGCGAGGATACTCCTCGAAGTAGGCCCACGAGACGCCCTCGGTGTGGGGGCTGCGGATCGGAACCGTTGATGAGATGGTCGCCAGGACGTCACTGGCGTCGTCGGCGTCGTCGTCAGGGAGTTTCGCCGGACCGACCGCGGGAGCCCGGTCGACCAGCACGTCGGCGACGTTCCGGCGAACCCGTTCGGGGAGCGCCACCGCCGCCCCGTTCTCGTCGACGGTCACGTGGGTGATTCGCGCGGCCCAGAGCGGTTCCCCCGTCCCGTCTCTCATCTCGTAGCACAACTCGAGGCTCGACTCGCCGACGGCCACCGGGTCGACCTCGACGGTGACGACGTCTTCGAGCGCGGGGTAGCGATGGACGGTGGTGTCGACGGCAACCGGTGCGTGGGGAATCTTCCCCTCGGCGATGAGGTCGGGAAAGCCGTAGCCGAACGTGGCGACGACGTACTCGAGCGCGCGGATCTGCCAGTCGAAGATCGTCGAACTGTGAGCGAGCGGACCGGCGAGTTCGCCGAAGCGGACCGGCCGCGCGTCGATCGTGCGCATGACGACTCCCTGTCGCGCCACGGAAAATAGCGTTCAGACGGCGGCAACCCGTGCGCGGTCGACGCCCGGGTCCCGGCTACTCCGTCTGCTGGGCGTCGACGACCGCGACGGCGGCCAGGTTCACGATGTCTTTGACCTCGTCGCCGCGCTGGAGGACGTGGACGGGCTTGTCCATGCCGACGAGCATCGGCCCGATCGCTTCCGCACCGCCCAGCCGCTGGAGCAGTTTGTAGGCGATGTTGCCCGCCTCGAGGTTCGGGAAGACGAGCACGTTCGCGGGTTCCTCGAGGTCGGCAAAGTCGTAGGTGTCGGTGAGAATCTCCTCGACGACGGCGGTGTCGGCCTGCATCTCGCCATCGACCGGGAAGTCGACCTCGTCGTCGCCTTTGAGCAGACTGGCGGCGTTCCGGACTTTCCGCGTCCCCTCGTTTTCGACGCTGCCGAAGTTCGAGTACGAGAGCAATGCGGCGCGCGGTTCGACGTTGAACCGGCGGGCGAGCCGTGCAGTCTGTTTGGTCACTTCCGCGAGCACCTCCTCGTCGGGGTCCTGGTTGACCGTCGCGTCGGCGACGAAGATGACGCGGTTCTTGAACGTGAGCAGGTAGACGCCGGCGGCGTAATTCGCGTCGGGTTCGGTCCCGATGAGCTGGAGCGGTGGCCGCAACGCCGAGGGGTAGTGGTGGGTCAGTCCGGTCAGGAGCGCGTCGGCGTCCCCCTGCTCGACCATCACGCTGCCGAAGTAGTTGGTGTCACGCCGGACGAGTTCTGTCGCCTCAGAGCGGGTGATTCCCTTTCGCTGGCGCAGCTCGTACAGCCGGTCGGCGTACTCTTCGTAGTCACCCGCGGTGGGATCGGCCACCGTGGGTGTAAAGTCGAGCCCGAGGTTCGCTGCGGTCTGCTTGATTTCGGACTCGTCGCCGATGAGGATCGGCAGGGCGATGCCCTGCTCCTGGAGCTGGTAGGCCGCTCGGATCATCTTCTCGTCGTCGCCCTCCGCGAGCGCGACGCGCTTTGGATCGGTCTTGGCCTTGTTCAGGACCACGCGCATCATCTCGCGGGACTTGCCGAGACGGGCCTCGAGTTGCTCTCTGTACGCCTCGACGTCGATCTCGATGCGTGCCGCGCCCGACTCGATCGCCGCCTTCGCGACGGCCGGTGCGACCTGGAACAGCACCCGGGGGTCGACCGGTTTGGGAATAATGTAGTCGGGGCCGAACTGGATCGGGTGGTCGCCGTAGGCCTTGACGACCGCGTCGGGGACGTCCTGGCGGGCGAGGTCTGCGAGCGCCTCCGCCGCGGCGACTTTCATCGCCTCGTTGATCTCCGTCGCACGCACGTCGAGTGCCCCCCTGAAGATGAACGGGAAGCCGAGCACGTTGTTCACCTGGTTCGGGTAGTCAGAGCGGCCGGTGGCCATGATGACGTCGTCGTCCCGGGCCTCCTTGGCCTCGTGGTAGCCGATCTCTGGGTCGGGGTTCGCCATCGCGAAGATGATGGGGTTGTCGGCCATCGACGCGACCTGCTCCTGGCTCACGATCCCGCCGATCGAGAGGCCGACGAAGACGTCGGCGCCGGCCATCGCATCGGAGAGACTCCCTTCGGGGACGTCACGGGCGAACTCCCGTTTGTACTCGTTGACGTCACCGGCCTCCGCGCGGGCTTTCGTAATGATCCCCGAGGAGTCACACATCGTGATGTTCTCCCTGCGCGCTCCCAGCGAGACGTAAAAGCGCGCCGTCGCCAGCGCGCTCGCTCCCGCTCCAGAGAAGACGATCTCGAGGTCCTCGAGTTCCTTGCCGGCGACGTCGGCAGCGTTGAGCAACGCGGCGCCGCTGATGATCGCGGTGCCGTGCTGGTCGTCGTGGAACACCGGAATCTCCATCTCCTCGCGCAGGCGCTCCTCGACGGTGAAACACTCGGGTGCCTTGATGTCCTCTAAGTTGATCCCCCCGAACGTCGGCTCCATCATCTTCACCGCCTCGACGAGTTTGTCCGGATCGGCCTCGTCGAGCTCGACGTCGAAGACGTCGATGTCGGCAAAGCGCTTGAACAGGACGCCCTTTCCCTCCATGACGGGTTTCGACGCCTGGGCACCGATATCTCCGAGGCCGAGCACCGCCGATCCGTTCGAGACGACCCCCACGAGGTTTCCCTTCGCGGTATAGGTGTAGGCGCCCGTCTCGTCCTCGTGGATCTCCATGCACGGCGCAGCGACGCCCGGGGAGTACGCGAGCGAGAGGTCGCGCTGCGTGTTCGTCGGCTTCGTCGTCGAAATCTCGAGCTTTCCTGGTGGATCGATGCGATGGTATTCCAGCGCATCCTCGTCGAGTCCCATAAATAAGCTCACTGTCGGCGGCTATTAAAAACGATGCGAAAGGGACAGTCGACGATTGTCGAACCCCGTTCACGTGCGTGCCGAGGGTTCCGGAGCACTCGTTCGCCCGATTCGACCGTTTTATACGCACCGCACCAGTGGGGTGGGGTATGGACGTCGCGCTTGGTGGGACGTTCGACCCCGTTCACGACGGCCACCGGAGACTGTTCGAACGGGCGTTCGAACTCGGGGACGTGACCGTCGGACTGACGAGCGACGAACTCGCACCGAAGACCCGTCACGTCGATCGATACGTCAGACCGTACGACGAACGAGCGCGTGACCTCGAGGCCGAACTCGAAACGTTCGCCGACGGACGCGACCGGTCGTTCGAGATCAGAACGCTCACCGAACCAACGGGGATCGCGACCGAACCGGAGTTCGACTACCTGATCGTCTCACCGGAGACCGTCGACGGTGGCAAGCGAATCAACGAGCTCCGCCGCGAACGGGGATACGATCCGCTCGAGATCGTCGTCGTCCCACACGTTCGCGCCGAGGACGACGACATTATCTCGAGCACCCGTATCGTACAGGGGGAGATCGACGAACACGGGAATCTTACCCCCGAACGCGACGGCCGCGGGGCCGACCAGCCGAGATAGCGTCGTCGATTGGGGTTACCCGGCACGCGCTGGTTCGTGGGTACCGCTTCCAGAACCGTTCACCGAGTTTCTCGACGTAGCGTGAGCTTATGCCCCGGAAGTAGCGAACTTCGCGGTAGAAGTAGCCTGTTACGCCTGTCGAACGCGACGAACTACCACCGTGGTGGTTCGAGGCCGGCAGCCGCCAGGAGTTCTTTCCACCGTTTCTGGATCGACAGCCGGGACACGCCGGTGGCGTCAGCGACTTCGCCCTGTGTGCGACCGTCGCCGGCGACGAGCGATCCAGCATAGACGCTGGCCGCGAGAACGGCCTGCTTCGACCGATCGGCGTCGGGGACGTTGGCCAGAAAGAGATCGAGTGCACACGATCGGGCCTCAGTCGAGAGCTCGAGCCGATCGGCGACCTGCTCGAGTTCCTCGAGCCAGCCCTCGTGTTCGACGCGGTCGCGGGCGCTGTACATACAGCCGTGTAGTCGGCCGTGAATCATATACTCTCGGGGAGCCACTCGTTCGTCCCGATCGTTTCGGGATCGCTCGAGTCGACTCACTGGCGGGTGGAATTCGGGTCGAAAACACTGTTCTGACAACGATCAGCTACGCCCGGTAACAGTTCGGACGCCCAGCCACACCGAAAATCTATGAACGACTAGTTGAACCGGCCGTTCGTCGCCGATTTCACTAGGAGACGATTACTAATAGCTCGAGCCGACCAAGCTTGCGTCGACGCCAACCGCCGGATGGCCCCGGTGTCACCTCGATGAACGAACCAACCTGCAAACTCGTCTGTACTGGATGCGGACTCGAGATGCCGTACCGAGATCGATCTCTGGCCGAACAGGCGGCGGAGCTCCACCAGCTGCGTGACCCCGAGCACGTGACGTTTATCGTGCCGCCGGACTGGTCGCCGGAGGAGCCGGTGACCCACGAATGAGGCGGACCGACAACTTCTTATCCGGCTCGCGGGAACCCGAAACTGCGCGCGGGTAGCCAAGTGGTAACGGCGCAGCGCTTAGGACGCTGTCTCGTAGGAGTCCGCAGGTTCGAATCCTGTCCCGCGCATGCTTCTCCGAGCAACTTCGCGAGGAGAAGCATCACGACGAAGGATTCGAACCCTGCAAGTCACAGCGCTCGAGTGAAACGAGAGCGACCGTCTTGCTACGGTTCGAATCCTGTCCCGCGCATACCGTCTCGAACGAACGTGAGAGACGTGTCTGCGCGACGGCGGGATTCGAATCAGGGAGGTCGCAGCCCGGGAAGCGACCGAAGGGAGCGACCCGGAACGTCCGACCGTGGTTCGAATCCTGTCCCGCGCATGCTTCTCCGAGCACCTTCGCAAGGAGAAGCATCACGACGAGTGCTTCAAATTCTGCAAGTCACAGCGCTCGAGTGTGTCGAGCCGCTCGCTCGCCGACGGAGCGACGGACGATCGACGTGGGCCACTCGAGGACTCGGACTCGCGCACTCGGAGGCTATATGAGCGCGAGAAGGAACGAACCCACGCCGATCAGGAGTGCCGGAAAGAGCGTTTCGGACACGGAGACGTTGTGCGTCGCTGCAATCCCTCTCGCGAGCATACAGAGACTCCAGCCGGTAACCAACAGGAGGATGGCAAGGGAAACCGGGTGGAACGTCGCGCTCTCGATGGCCTCGAGTTCGGCTGCGAGCTGGGCCGTGTCCGAACCGTCGAGGTGCAGCTGCGAGAGCTGGTACCAGGTGAATCCCAGGGTAGCAGGTGCCGTGATGAGCTCCGGGGCGTACGCCCAGCCGGCCACACCGAGGGCGTCGCGGAAGCTGCCGTCAGTCGACGACCCGCCGATGAACCCGTGCATCATCGCTGCGACGATGAGCCACGCCAGCCCGTAGAGCAAGAGCCCGACAGGGAGGACTCCGACGAGCATGTTCGTCAGTTCGCCCTGGAGCCCCTTCGGTGGGTTTTCGATCCGACTGAAGAGGAGGTGGACGAGTACGAAGAGCAGCAAGATATCGACGGCGACGTGGAGGACGAACACGAGCAACCCCGTCGGGAACGGATCGTCCCGGTCGGCGAAGTATTCGTGGGGGTTCAGGAGGGGCGTTCTGGGCGACATATCTATATACTATCCTGAACGAATTGTATATATCTATCTACACGAACCGTGATCGTATCTCACTGCCAGCCACGTCGACGACACACCGCGGGATTGTTTCGCCGCGTCGCCGACGAGCGGATCGACAGACGCGCGTCAGACAGTCCACAACGCTTATTCGAGCGGGAACGGGTTGTAGTAGCAATGGCCGGATTAGACGACGCGTTCGGAGACCTCTTCTCGGGCGTCGACGGGGTGCTTCTCTTCTCGCCCAGCGGTTCGTACTACGAGCGGTTCGAGTCGCTCGAGGACGAGGAGTGTCCGGTGATCGTCGTGGGAACGGAGAACGCCGTCGGGGCCGACGTCTTCGTCGAGTTGCCGATCGAGTTCGACGACGTCACCGACCGGATCCGGTTCGGCCTCGAGGGCTGTCTCGACGCCGACCTCGTCGACGATGGGGACGAGCTGGCGTGTGCAACGAGCGTCTTCGGCGACGGCATCGACACCGTATCGCGCGTGCGCGTGGATTCCGACACGCAGACTGGCATCTACGACCTGTTTACGCGCTCGCGTGCGGACACGGGCGTCGTCAAGGCCGTCCTCGAGCTGGCGATCGAGCTCGGCAAGAAAGGGCAGAAGGGAAAGCCGGTGGGGGCGCTGTTCATCGTCGGCGACGCGGGGAAAGTGATGAACAAGTCCCGGCCGCTGTCGTACAACCCGTTCGAGAAGTCTCACGTGCACGTCGGTGATCCGATCGTGAACGTCATGTTGAAGGAGTTCTCCCGGCTCGACGGCGCGTTCGTCATCTCGGATTCGGGGAAGATCGTCTCGGCGTACCGCTACCTCGAGCCCTCCGCGGAGGGGGTCGACATTCCGAAGGGGCTCGGCGCGCGCCACATGGCCGGCGGCGCGATCACCCGGGATACGAACGCGATCGCCATCGTGCTTTCAGAGAGCGACGGGATGGTCCGGGCGTTCAAGGGTGGAGAGATCATCCTGGAGGTCGACCCGGAGGAGTACTGACATGGAGACGTGGCAGACGCTGATCGACGAACCAGCGGTCATCGCGCTGGCGGTCCTGGCGCTGGGGTTCGTCGTCGGCTACCTCGTCGGTCGGCTCAACGAACAGCTGCTGAGTGCCGCGGGCGTACCGGAGGCCGTCGAAGGGACGCCGTTCGAGCGAACCGCCCAGTCGCTCGGCACCTCGACCGTCGAGATCGTCGCCCGGTTGAGTTCGTGGTTCATCTACGGCATCGCGATCATCACGGCGATCCACATCGCACAGCTGCTCGAGACGGACGTGTTCTGGGAGCGGATCATCGGGTTCGTCCCGCAGGTGTTCATCGCGGTGCTCGTGCTCATCGTCGGCTTCGTCGTCGCCGACAAGGCCGAACTCTACGTCAGCGAGTACCTCCGCGGGGTGAAACTCCCCGAAGTGTCGATCATCCCGAAGGTCGTCAAGTACTCGGTGCTGTACGTGACCTTCCTCATCGCCTTGGACCAAGTCCACGTCCAGGTGATCGCGCTGTACATCCTGCTGATCGTCTACGTTGCGGGCCTCGTCATCGTCGGCGCCTACGCGTTCAAGGACTTCGTCGTCTCGAGCGCCGTCGGCATCTACCTGCTGCTCGAGCAACCGTACGGCATCGGCGATCGAGTGGAGATCGGCGATCGTCGAGGGATCGTCCAGGAGGTCGACCTCTTCGTGACGAAAGTGGAGTCCGACTCGGAAGAGTACATCATTCCGAATCGGCAGGTGTTCGACGAGGGGATCGTCCGGATCCGAGATTAGGGGATCGAGAGCCCCGCGTGCCACCGGTCGACGCCGGCCTCGCGTTTCACCTCGTCCATCTTCGCGAGGAGGGAAACGGCGAGCGAGGCGGTCTCGGCGGCTCGAGTCTCGCCCTCGGTGCGGAACTCGCCGCCGCTCCGGTCGGCGTAGACGGTGCAGACGGCGCCCGCCCGGAGCCCGTAGAGGTTCGCGAGCGTGAGGATGGCGCTGGCTTCCATCTCGATGTTCGCGACGTTCGCTTCACGGAGTTCCTCGACCAGCCCCTCGGAGTCGGCGGCCCGGAAGCCGTCGAAGCCGGGCCGGCCCTGGCCGGCGTAAAAGGAGTCGGCGCTCATCGTGATCCCGGTGTGGTAGTCATAATCCAGCCGTTCGGCGGCCGCGACGAGCGCACAGACTACCTCGTGGTCGGCGCTGGCGGGGTAGTCCGGGCGCACGTACTCGTCGCTCGTCCCCTCCTGACGGACGGCGCCGGTGGTGATGACGAGGTCGCCGACGCGCATCTCGGGCTGGATCGCTCCACAGGAACCGACCCGGATGAACGTGTCGGCGCCGACGCGACAGAGTTCCTCGACGGCGATGGCGGCCGAGGGGCTGCCGATGCCCGTCGAGGTGACCGAGATCGGCGTCCCCTCGTACGTTCCGGTCGCCGTCCGATACTCGCGGTGGTGCGCCCGGTGGTCGTACTCGTCCCAGCAGGCGACGATCTTCTCGACTCGTTCGGGGTTGCCCGGCAGGAGGACGGCCTCCGCGACGTCGCCGGGACCGATCTCTAGGTGATACTGTACGTCGGCGTTCGGATCTTCGCTATCGCCGGTCATTCGGTGGCGAGGTTAGATCCGACACCGTATATAATTGGGAGGCGAACGAAGGTCCGGTATGGCACGGGGAACGCTCGAGGACACGTACGTCGCCGCCCTGCAGCACGACCGGGCTGACGTCGATCCGGACGCGACGCTCGTCGGCGTCGTCCGCAAACCGACGCGATGGTTCCACGGGTCTGTCGACGAGAACGTCCCCGAGCTCGGGCCGCCGTCGGACCTGCTCGAGGCGGTCAGCGCGGCCGAAGACGACCTGAAGATCCAGGGGCTTTGCGAGGAAGGGGCTCACAACGCCGCGTGGGACCAGGTCAACTTCGAGTCGCGATATCAAATGTACCTCGAGGAGTCGGCCGACGCGCGGGCGGCCCTCGAGGAACTCGGGGACCGACTCGCGGGAGGCGAGTCGCTCGCACTTGTCTGTTACGAGAACACCGAGAAGAAGCGGTGTCACCGGACGATCCTCCGGGAAGTGCTCGAGAAACGGCTGTAGGACCCGTTACTCGAGCATCTCTTCGGTGATCGTGTTCGGCAGGAGTTCGCCGAGGGTGTACTCACACACCGCGTCGCCTTCGTCACAGAGGACGAGGAGGTCGTCGTCGCAGAACTCCGCGAGCGTCTGGCGGCACATCCCGCAGGGCGTGACCCCGTCCCGGCGGTCGGAGCTGACGGCGAGCCGGACGAAGTCGCGGTGGCCCTGCTTGACCGCCTCGGCGATCGCCACCTCCTCGGCGTGGAGGCTGTTGCTGTAGTTCGCGTTCTCGAGGTTACAGCCGACGAAGACCTCGCCGTCGGCGGTTTCGAGTGCAGCCCCAACCCGGTAGTCGGAGTAGGGGACGTGCGCGCGATCCTGGACCTCGCGGGCGGCCTCGATCAACTCGTCCATGGCGGAGACACTCGCGCTCGGGGTAAGAAGTCACCGGCCTCGTACCAGTGGATGGCTGCCGGTTCCGGTGGTCGCGGGTCGGTTCGCAGCGTCCCGAAAGTGGGTGCGACGGCGAGGTCAGTCCTCGCTTGAGTCGTAGTGCTCTCCGGCCGACGACGGGATCCGGGTCTTGCCGACGAACACGAGCACGACGACGACCGTGACGTAGGGAATAGTGCGGATGAGTTCGGTCGGCACCGCGTAGCCGAGCGCCTGCAGGCGGATCTGCACGGCGTCGAGGCCGGCGAAGAGGAGCGAGCCGCCGAGGGCACCCACGGGGTGGTAGTTCGCGAAGAGGTAGGTCGCGATGGCGATGAACCCACGGCCACCGATGTCGGTCTCGCCGCCGCCGGCGAACGTTCCGAGCTGGCCGAGCGCGAAGCCGGCCCCGCCCAGCCCCGCGAAGACGCCCGAGAGGAGGACGGCGGCGTACCGGACCCGCCGGACGTCGACGCCGGCCGTATCGAGCGCCTTCGGGTTCTCGCCGCTGGCGACGACCCACCGGCCGAACGCGGTCTGCGTGAGCAGGTACCAGCCGGCGACCGTCGCGAGCAGCATGATCCACACCTCGGGGCCCGTATCGAACAGCAGGTAGCCGACGACCGGCAGCTCCGAGAGTACCGGTACGGTGACGCTGTCGAACGTGCCGACTCGCGCCGTATTGGGGCTCTGGAAGACGATCCGTGAGGCGAAGGGTGCGAGCCCGAGCGCGATGAGCCAGATCGCCAGGCCAGCGATGATCTGGTCGGCTTCGAACTCGAGGCAGACGACCGCGAACACCAGCGCGAAGAGCGTGCTCGCTCCGACGCCGGCGAGAAAGCCCCACCAGTGGTTCGAGACGCCCATCGTCGACTCGCCGGCGCCGATCCAGAAGGTGACGAGGATCGCCGAAAAGGCCGAGACGATCAACAGCCCCTCGAGGCCGATGTTGATGACGCCGCTTTTCTCGGCGAAGATGCCGCCGATCGCGGCCAGCGCGATTGGGACCGCCAGTCGGAGGGTGGCCTCGTGCATGCTCGGGCTCGCGAACACGGAGAGTAACGCGGCGACCCAGGAGTCCGGGAACGCCAGGCCGACGACGAGCATGGTCGCGGCGCCGGCCCCGAAGACGGCGAGGGCAGCCGTTCGGGGAATGCGATCACTCATCCGCCTCACCTCCGCCGTCCGCCCGGACCGGACGATGCGTCTCGACGTCGAGGTACCGGCGGCCGAGCAGCCGGAAGAACTCCGGCATCGCCACGAACAGGATGACGAGCCCGCTGACGATGCCGACCAGCTCCGGCGGGACGGCCGTCGCCGTCCCGACCGCGCTCGAGCCACTCGAGAGGATGCCGAAGAGGAACGCCGCCGCCCCGACGCCGAGCGGGTTGTTGCCCGCCAGGATCGAGACGGCGATGCCGTCGAACCCGAGCGGAGGGACGTTCTCGAGCCAGCGACCGTGAACCATGAGCACCCAGAAGGCGCCGGCAATCCCCCCGAGCGCGCCCGAGAGGGTCATGCTCGCGACGACCATCCGTTTCTCGTCGACCCCGCCGTAGGCGGCCGCCGCCGGCTGGATGCCGCTGGTCCGGAGCTCGTAGCCGAAGGAGGTCGCCGCCAGCAGCCACGCGATCGCGACCATGAGGGCGATTGCGAACGCCAGCGCGAGCAGCGAGAAGCTCATCCGCCCGTGGAAGCCGACGATCGGGATCGTCGGAATCGTCGCGTACTCCGGGACCGCTGCCGTCTGTGAGTTCGCGCTGTCGGGATCCTGGAACTGCCAGGAGAGCAGCGTCGAGGTGACGCCCACGGCGACGAAGTTGAGCATGATCGTCGTGATCACTTCGTTGGCGTCGGCGTACGCCTTGAGCGCGCCGGGGATCGCGCCGTAGAGCCCGCCGGCGACCGCGCCCGCGAGCACGCCGATCGGGATGAGCAAGACGGTGCCGAGGAACCCGCCCGGCAAGATCGAGGCCGCCGCGAGGACGGTGATGCCGGTGGCGAACCCGCCGACGACCAGCTGCCCCTGCGTCCCGATGTTGAACAGCCCCGCGCGGAACGCGACGGCGACCGACAGCCCCGCGAAGATCAGCAGCGTCGTCTGCTGGAGCGTCGTCGCCAGCCGGAGGTTCCGCGGGTGCCAGCCGCCCTCGAGCGGATGGCCGAGCGCGCCGAGAAACAGCTCGTAGTAGACCTGCATCGGGTTGTAACAGAACGTCTGGCCGGCCAGGTTCAGGCCGGTTCGACAGCTCGCGAACGCACCCGAGACGAAGACGAAGACGCCGCCGACGACGATCGCCACGAGCAGCGCCGCGACGCTGATCGCCACGCGCTCGAGGGCTGACGCGTGGACGAGCCGTTCGAAGAGCCGTTCGAGCCTGGCTCGCATCAGCGCACCCCTCCGTTCGAGGCGCTGACGAGCCGTTCGGGACGCTCGCCGGCCATCAACAGCCCGACTTCCTCTTCGGTGACGTCGTTGGGATCGACCACATCGACGAAATCGCCCTCGTACATGACCGCGAGCCGATCCGACAGCCCCCGCACCTCGTCGAGTTTCGAGGAGACGAGCACGATCGCTACGCCCTCGCGACGGAGTTCGAGCAGCCGGTCGTGGATGAACTCCGTCGAGCCGACGTCGACGCCGCGGGTCGGGTGGGTCGCGATCACGAGCGTCGGATCGCGCTCGATCTCACGGCCGACGATGAACTTCTGCTGGTTCCCGCCCGACAGCGAAGCGGCGCCCGCCTCGGCGTCCGGCGGCCGGACGTCGTACGTGTCGACGATCGCGTCGGCGTGTTCGCGCGCGCTTGCCCAGTCGATCCGGCCGGACTCGGCGAACGGCGGCGATCGGTGGCTCCCGAGGACGCCGTTCTCGACGAGGTCGAACGACATCACGAGTCCGCGTTCGTGGCGGTCCGCCGGGACGTAGGCCATCCCCGCGTCGATCCGGTCGCGCCGGGACAGGGTCGTGATCTCCGTGCCGTCGAAGTCGATTCGCCCGGCTGCGGGCGTCCGGAGCCCCGTGATCGCCTCTGCCAGCTCCGCCTGTCCGTTGCCGTCCACGCCAGCGATGCCGAAGATCTCGCCGGCCCGGACCTCGAAGTCGACCGAGGAGACCGTCTCCACGCCGCGTCGGTCCTCGACGGTGAGGGTATCGACCGAGAGGACCGGGTCGCCGGCGTCCGCCGGCGGAGCGTCGATCTCGAGGACGACCTCGCGACCGACCATGCGCTCAGCGAGGTCCTCGCGGGTCGCCGCCGCCGGATCGACCGTGGCGACCGATTCGCCGTCACGGAGGACGGTGATCGCGTCGGCGGCGTGCATCGCCTCCCCGAGCTTGTGGGTGATGAAGATGACCGTCTTCCCCTGGTCGGTGAGCTCATCGAGGACGGCGTACAGTCCCTCGACCTCCTGTGGCGTGAGGACGGCCGTCGGCTCGTCGAGGACGAGCACGTCCGCGCCGCGGTAGAGCGCCTTGAGGATCTCGACGCGCTGTTGCACGCCGACGTCCAGTTCCTCGACGGTGGCGTCGGGATCGACGTCGAGGCCGTACTTCTCACAGAGCCGCCGGATCTCGCGATCGATGCGGTCCCGATCGACGGCCAGCCCGAGCCACTTGCGCGGTTCGTTCCCGAGGGCGATGTTCTCGGCGACGGTCATCGGCCCGACGAGCATGAAGTGCTGGTGGATCATCCCGACGCCGACGTCGATCGCGTCGCGCGGCGTCTCGAAGGTTCGTTCGACGCCGTCGACCACGATCCGGCCCTCGTCGGGCTCGTACAGCCCGTAGAGGACGTTCATCAGGGTCGTCTTCCCCGCCCCGTTCTCGCCGAGCAGCGCGTGGACGGTCCCCCGTTCGACGCGGAGGTCGACGTCGTCGTTCGCGACGACGCCGGGGAATCGCTTGGTGATCCCGTCGAGGTGGACGGCGACCGCACCGTCGGTGACCGAACTGTCGGCTCTCTCGCTCGTTTCGCCCGCTCCCGGTTCGGTCATGACGACCTAGGGTTGCTCGGGAACGTCGATCTCGCCGTCGACGATCGCGGCTTCAGACTCCTCGAGCGCGGAAACGATCTCGTCGGGGACGGCGTCGCCGATCGACTGACCGTAGGCGACGCCGACGCCGTCGTCCGCGAGCCCGAGTTCCTCGACGCCGCCGGAGAACTCGTCGTCGATGACGTCGGCGACGGCGTCGATGACCGCCTCGTCGACTCCTTTCACCATACTCGCGACGATGACGTCCGCGTAGTCCTCTTCGGAGACCGACTGGTCGTCGTCGACGCCGATCGCCAGCCGCCCCTCCGACTCGGCGGCCTGGAAGACGCCCACGCCGGTCGCGCCGGCCGCGTGGTAGACGATGTCGGCGCCCTGGTCCTGGTACATCGAGAGCGCCGTCTCCCGGCCGCCGGCGGTATCGTTGAAGTCGCCGACGTAGCTCGTGACGACCTCGACGTCCGGATTGGCGTGTTCGACGCCAGCGACGAAGCCGGCCTCGAACTTTCGGATCAGCGGCGCCTCGATGCCGCCGACGAAGCCGACGGTCGCCTCGTCCGGGTCGGTCGCGGCGTCGCCCGCCTCGAACTCCTCGGTGGTAAGCAGCCCCGCGAGGTGGCCGACCTGGAACGAGCCCTCGTGCTCGCCGAAGACGTAGCTGCGGACGTTGTCCGCGTCCTCGACGACCGCGTCGATGATGATGAAGTTCTGTTCGGGGTACTCCGGTGCGTTGTCCGCCAGCGGATCCTCCTGCTGGAAGCCGACGCAGGTGATCAGGTCGTACTCCCCGGACTCGGCGAAGTCCCGCTGGATCGAGTCGAAGTCGCCCTCCGTGTCCGGTTCGGTCTCGTCGTAGGAGACGCCGAACTCCTCGTCGGCTGCCATGACCCCCTGCTGAGCCATGTCGTTGAACGAGTTGTCGCCGAGCCCACCCGTCGAGTAGATCATCCCGACGGTCGCCGCCGACTCCGTCTCTTCGTCGCCGAACCCGCCGACACAGCCTGCGACGGCCGCGAGGCCGGCGGTGCTTACTGCCTGTAAGAATCGTCGTCTATCACGTACCATGAACGTCCATTGTAGACGACAGTAAGTTAAATAATACGGTCCGCTGACGGCTGAGAGAGCGCAAACGGTCCCGATCGTCGGCCGAACGCTCGCAATCGGTCCACGGCCGACGATCCGCGATCGGTCACAGCCGATCCGCGCTCGACGACCGGTTTCGATCGACGGTTATCCCGCGGCTTCGACCGCGGACTCGAGGACCGCACGCGCGTCGGCAACCAGGTCGTCGACCGCGTCGCTCTCGGCGTAGAGCCGGACGTAGGGTTCGGTGCCGCTCGGCCGAACCAAAAGCCACGAGGCGTCGGGGAACTCGAGTCGCACGCCGTAGTCCGTTTCGACGGTCGCGTCGGGGAACGTCTCGGGCAGGGACGTCTCGAGTCGGGCCATCGCCGCCGCCTTCGCCGCGTCGGGGCAGTCGACGCTCACCTTTCGGTACGGGCGTTCGGAGACCGGCTCGCGCAGCGGGTCTGTTCCACCGGCGTCGGCCACGAGCGCGGCGACGACCGCGGCGCTGACGACGCCGTCGATCCAGCCACCGAAGGCGGGATGGACGTGCTTCCAGGGTTCGGCGGCGAAGACGACCGCGGTTCCGGCGCCGCCGCGCTCGCGTTCCCGCGCGATTCCCTCGTGGAGGGCACCGAGTCGGACGCGTTCGACGCGCCCGCCCGCCTCGCGAACCTGTTCGTCGATGCGTGCGGAGGCGTTGGGGGTGGTGACGACGACCGGAACGTCGGCGTCGGTCGTCCGGGCGTAGTGGGCGGCGACGACCGCCAGCACGGTGTCTTCGTGGATCACCTCGCCGTCGCCGTCGAGGACCACCAGCCGGTCGGCGTCGCCGTCGTGGGCCAGCCCGAGGTCGAACGATCCGTCGGCGAGGAACGCCGAGAGGTCGGTTAGCGTCTCTGGCGTCGGCTTACTCTCGCGGGCGGGGAAGTGGCCGTCGACGGTCGCGTTCAGGGCGACCACGTCGGCCCCGAGGCGCTCGAGCACCTGTGGTGTCGCGAGCGCGCCGACGCCCGCCCCGCAGTCGACGACGACGGACAGTCCCTCGAGCGGCCGCGCCTCGCCGGCGACCGCCTCGCGGACGTAATCGACGACCGCCTCGCGGTAGGGTTCGAGCACCTCGAGTCGTTCCGACCGGCCCCACTCGTCCCAGGGGGCAAGTTCCGGTGCCTCGACGAGGGCTTCGACGGCCTCCTCCTGGCTGCGGTCGTACTCGACGCCGTCGACGAAGAGTTTGAGCCCGTTGTCCGCGGGCGGGTTGTGGCTCGCGGTCACCATCACGCCGCGGCGACCCTGCGAGGCGAACGCGAGCGCGGGCGTCGGCACCACGCCGACGCGCTTGACGTCCGCGCCGGCGCTCTCGAGGCCGGCAGTCACCGCCGCGGCGAGTGCAGCTCCCGTCTCCCGGCCGTCCCGGCCGACGACGAACGTCGCTCCCGATTCCCCAGCAGCCTGCCCGACCGCGAGGGCCAGCGCCGGTGTCACTCGTTCCTCGACGGGGCCACGAATCCCTGCCGTCCCGAACAGCGTCATGCTAGGGGTGTTCTCGAGGAACTACTTATACTACTGGAGGACGCCAGCCAGGGTACGCGTGCCCGGCACAGGGCCGACGATATCGGCGGTCGGCGAGAAAATGGTGCGCCGGCGCAGGGTCACTCCTGGGGCAGATCGTCGATCAGCACGACGGCCTCACCGTCGATGACCACCGTGTCGGTGGTCTCATCCCGGACGAGCGTCTCGAGTCGGAACTGGCCGTTCCCGAGGTCCTCGACGACCTCGACCCGGGCGGAGACGCGGTCGTCGATCGCGACGGGGGCGCGGAACTCGAGATCCTGGGAGAGGTAGACGGTTAGCCCCGGGAGGCGAGCGAGGGCGGCGCTGATGAGCCCGGAGACGAGCGTGCCGTGGACGATCCGCTCGCCGAATCGGCTCTCGGCGGCGAACGCCTCGTCGAGGTGGAGTCGGTTGGTGTCGCCGCTAATCTCCGCGAACGCGCGGACGTCGGCTTCGGTGATGGCTTTCTCGAAGGTGACCAGGTCGCCGACCGTCATGGCCTCGGGATCGTCGACGGTGCGCTCGAACTCCCAGCCGAGATTCGAGTACTCGAGCGAGGGAATCGGCGGCGAAACGGCCTCGGGGTCGGACGCGGCGGGTTCGTGGCTCGAACCGTTGGCGCTGGCGACCGGCGGTAGCATCGCAGCGGTGGCAGCGCGATTGGCTGCGACTGCACCCTGCAGGAAGCTACTGGTCATCGTCGTCCATACGTTCGTCATCGCCGAAAGATTACTCCCCGCAGCGTCCTGCTGTGTCATATAGTAACACTGTAAGGGGCTGACGGTTATCACTTCTTTGGTTTACATAAGAACCTCTTACCCCATCGTCACGGAGACGGCCTCCTCCGATAGCCCGTTCGAGCGCTGCTGGCACTCGAGCGCACGTCTGGTTCGAGGCGCTGGTCGGAGCACGACGTGTCAACAAGCGTCAAATACGCGGGGAATATCGTCGTGGAACGATCCGAATCGAGCGGCCGACGGACGCCCGTTCAGGCGGTCCCGCTCGCGACGATCGGCCGCTTGCGAAGCGTCGCCTCGAGCCGGTGCTGACTGCTCGAGTCGATCGCGTTGGGCAGGCTTCGATTCGTTCGATCGAGAGGGGGGGACGACCCATAGATGGTTGCTGAAAGGAGGGAAACACCACTCAAAACCATTCAATGTCACCATATGGTATTCGGTGGAAAGGTTTAATAGTGATCCGACCGTTGTTTCAGTTGATGACGGATACTTCCGGCCAGCCGCCCTGGTTGCCGATGCTGTTCACGAAGCAGATGCAGGAAGCGGGCGAGCAGGTCGCTGAGTCCCAGCAGGAGCTGATGACACAGTTGATGCAAGCCGGCACGAACCCCTTCGAAGCGTTCGAAGGGGCCTCGAGCTTCGGTCCGATGAACATGGGAACCGCGACGTTCAAAGCCCGCGTGCAGAGCGGCGGCCGGATCAGCATTCCCGAACCCGAACGGGATGCACTCGACATCGAAGAGGGCGACATCGTGCAGACGATCGTCGTCCCCGTCAAACGAACCCGCGAGGATCAGTAATCATGACCCAGAACCCATTCACCGCCGTTTTCGAAGCCCAGCGCACCGCCGTCGAACAGAGCCAGTCGATGACCCACGAGCTGCTCGAGGCCCAGCGGTCCTCGTTCGGCGCCGCCGCCGACGTCGTTTCGGCCTCCGAGTCGATGATCGAGCAGAACGCCGAACTGACCAAGGGCGCGATCCACGCCTACTTCGACGCCGTCGAAGCGAACATGCCCGAGGAGACGGCCGACTTCGACGAGCTCCGCGAGATTGTCGACGAACAGTTCGACGCCGCCACCGACGCACAGGTCCAGTCGCTCGAGGCAGTCGTCGACGCCGTCGAGGAGTCCGGCACGGCCTACGACGAGTTCGCCGAGAGCTACGCCGAGGTCGTCGACTCCTCGTTCGACTCGCTGCTCGAGGCCCACGAACAGGTCGAGGCCAACGTCGCAGAGCTCTCCGAGAACGTCGAGGACGCCGCGAGCGAGTTCGACGTTTCGGCGTAGTAACAATACTTTTTCACGCTAGCAGCCCCATTTTCGTCCAATGACAGACTCAAGCGCAGACGTGCAAAACTGGAACGCGATGGTCGAACGGTGGAACGAGCAGTTCCTCGAGGCGATCGAGGGGAACATGGAAGCCCAGGCGCAGTTCGTCGAGAGCTGGGCCGACGCCGTCGGCGAGGCGACCGACGACGGCGAGATGGCCGAGGGCGTCGAAGGCTACGCCCGTGCGTACGACGCGTGGATGACCGCCTCGACGCAGATGGCCGAGCGGATGAACGACGTACTCGAGGGCGAGGACGTCGAACTCGAGGAGTTTCGCGACATCTGGCTCAACACGGCCAACGAGGCGTTCAAAGAAGTGATGTCGACGACGGCCTTCGCCAAGATGACCGGCGAGACCGTCGGCGACGTCTTAGAGGCACAGCAACAGGCCGACGAGGCTGCCGAAACGACGCTCCGAAGCCTCGGCTTCGCTACCGAGAGCGACGTCTTAGAGGTCGGCGATCGGCTGGTCGAACTCGAGCGGCGACAGCACGCAGTCGAGGAGAAACTCGACCGCGTCCTCGAGGCACTCGAAGAATGAAGAACCCGTACGCACTCGCGCTGGACATGCAGCGCCAGGCCTGGGAGGGAGCGATCGAACTGACCGAGAACGCCTCCGTCGCCCCGGATCGATCGGAGACGCTGAACGAAGTCGAGGTGGGACAGACCCCCCACGAGATCGTCTACGAGGAGAACAAACTCCACCTCAAACATTACGAGCCACTGACCGACGAGCAACACGACGTCCCCATCCTGATCGTCTACGCGCTGATCAACCGGCCGTACATCCTCGACCTCCAGCCCGATCGGTCGGTCGTCCAGACGTTACTCGAGGAGGGCTTCGACGTCTACCTGGTCGACTGGGGTGAACCCTCGCCCATGGACCGGACGCTGACGCTCGACGACTACGTCACCCGGTACATCGACAACTGCGTCGACGTCGTCCGCGACCGCTCCGGGCAGGACGCCATCAATATCCTCGGCTACTGCATGGGTGGCACCATGTCGACGATGTACGCCGCCCTCTACCCCGAGAAGGTTCGCAACCTCGGTCTGATGGCCGCCGGCCTCTGTTTCGCCGGCGACGGCGGCGTCCTCGAGCTCTGGGGTGCCGACGAGTACTACGATCCCGAGAGAGTCACCGACACCTTCGGCAACGTCCCGGCGGAGTTCCTGGACGTTGGCTTCGCGCTGATGGACCCCGTCCAGAACAACGTGACGAAGTACGTCCGCTTCTACGAGAACATGGAGGACGAGGACTTCGTCGAGAACTTCGCCCGGATGGAGAAGTGGCTCGGCGACGGTATCGACGTCGCCGGCGCGACGTACGACCAGTTCATCAGCGACGTCTACCAGGAGAACAAGCTGATACAGAACGAACTGTACCTCGACAGCAAACACGTCGACATCGAGAACCTCGAGATGCCCGTCCTCCAGATCGTCGCCGAGTACGACCACCTCATCCCGCCGAACGCCTCGAAGCCATTCAACGAGGAGATCCCGAGCGAGGACACCGAGATCATGGAGTTCGCGACCGGCCACATCGGGATGTCCGTCTCCTCGCGGAGCCACGCCGAGCTCTGGCCCGACGTCTGTGCATGGTTCGAGGAGCGTTCGCAGGTGGACGAGGAGCCCGTCACCGCGGAGCCCGAGACGCCCGAGCCGAAGGAAGCCGACGCGACTCTCGCCGAGGCAACGGAGGCCAACGGTGCGGGCGAGACGGTGGATGCAGACGACCTAACGGAACTCAACGGCGTCGGCGAGGCCTACGCCGACGACCTCCGCGAGGCCGGCATCGAGACGTTCGACGACCTCACGAGCGCCGACGCCGCGACCCTCTCTGCCGACACCGGTATCTCCCCGAGTCGGATCGAAGACTGGATCGAGCAAGCGACCGAGCGATAGCGCTCCCGATTTTCTGTCACGCGACACGTGCCCGGAGCGACCACCAGCCCGGCCCATAGCAGAGGTAGGCGGCACCTGGCACGAAGCGGATCGCCAGCGGGAGGTCGACGAGTATCACGGAGAACGGGTCGGGCGGACTGACGACGGCAGCGGCGACGGCCGCCATCGCGAACCCGATTCCGAACGCGCCGAACCACCGCTCGAGGCGTCCCAGCGTCTCCCGTGAGGAGAGTCGACGGGCCCGGTAGAAGAGGTACGCTGGAACCGCGAGGAACGGGGGGATCCAGGTGAAAGCCCCCAGAAGAGGCCGCTCGCGCCGCGCACGGTGGCGTCCATCCCGATGGCGTACGCGAAACAGACCCCCGCGAGGAGGAACCCGACCATCCAGAGGGTGATGGCGAACGCCGGATCGAGGGCTCCGACTGCCGAACGCATTGCCGGTAGTATCCGTCAATCAGGCATAATTTCCCGACCAGATACGGTTGAGAATTGGACCAGAATCTAGTATGGACCTTAGTCACACAGCTTGTTATATATCGTCGGAGGTCCAACGTATTCCCATGTCGATGGATGGACGAACCTGCGTCATCACCGGTTCCGCGAAGGGAATCGGTCGCGGTATCGCCGAGCACCTCGGGCGAGAGGGTGCGAACGTGGTCATCAACTACCGCTCTTCGGAGGAGGCGGCGCGAGCGGCCGTCGTGGCGGTCGAGGACGCCGGCGGGGAAGCCGTCGCCGCCCGGGCGGACGTGGCCGACCGGGAGGCCGTCGAGCACTTACGCGAGGTCTGTCACGACGCGTTCGGCCCGGCAGATGTCCTCGTGAACAACGCCGGCATCACCGCAGACACCCAGTTCGTCGAGATGACCCGCGACGAGTGGGATCGCGTCATCGACGTCAACCTGGGTGGGATGTTCAACTGCACCCAGGAGTTCTACGACGACATCTGGGAGGCCGAGGAGGGCCGGCTCATCAACATCTCGAGCGTCGTCGGCAAGCAGGGCAACTTCGGCCAAGCCAACTACGCCACGGCCAAAAGCGGGATGTTCGGTTTTACCCGCACCATCGCGCTCGAGTTCGCCCAGGGTGGCTCGACGGCCAACTGCGTCGCCCCCGGCTACACGAAGACGGAGATGATCGAGACCGTCCCCGAGAAGGTCCTCGATCGCATCGTCGCGGGCATCCCCCTCGAGCGGCTGGCGGAGGTCGAAGACATCGCGAGCGTCGTTCGATTCCTCGCTAGCGAGGAGTCCTCCTACGTCACCGGCGAGATAATCGACGTCAACGGCGGTATGGATCTCTGATACGGATTACTGTGTGATTTGCCGGCGCAACCGCGACCGTGTGGCGGTTGCGCCAGAACTGACTTCAGCGGTCTGTATGACGGAATTCTCGGCCGGCGGTTGCGTGGATGCGGATTCGTCCGGGTCGCTCGAGGCCCGAGTATCTGCTCGCTGTCAGCTGTACGGGCGGAACTGAACCTTTTTCACGTCGCTCTGCAACCGTGATGAGTATGCGGGAAACGCTTGCCGAGTGGCGGCCGGCGGTGGATGCGGCGATCTCCGACCTGCTCCCTCGGAACGTGGACGACGAGTATCTCGAGTCGTTCTTCGGTGCGCCGACCTACCGGTACGATTCGGAGGGAATCCAGCACGCGCTGTCCGATCCGATCTGGGACTTACTCGATCGTGGGGGGAAACGCTGGCGAGCCGTCCTCTTTCTCGTCTTCGTCGAGGCGTTCGGGGAGGATCCCGAGGCGTACCTCCCGTACGCCTGCATTCCGGAGATCCTCCACAACGGGACGATCATCGTCGACGACGTCGAGGACGAGGCGTCGATACGGCGAGGCGAGCCGGCATTACATCACCGCTACGGACAGGACGTCGCGCTCAACGCCGGGAACGCGATGTACTTTCTCCCGCTGAAGGTCCTGACCAACGACCCCGGGAACCTGCCGCCGGAGCGGCGGCTGGCGGCCTACGAGATGCTGACGTACGAACTCAACCGGACTCACCTCGGCCAGGGGATGGACATCTGCTGGCACAACGAGGACGAGGTTCGGGTCGACCACGAGGAGTACCTCGAGATGTGTGCCTGCAAGACGGGCTGTCTCGCCCGGATCGTCGCCCGGCTCGCGGCGATCATCACCGGCCAACCGACCGAGGTCGAAGACGCCGTCGCCAACTACGCCGAGCGCACCGCCATCGCGTTCCAGATCGGCGACGACATCTTAGACGTCGAACACTCCCTGGGCCGGGCGGGCGACTTCGGTAAGGAGTTCGGTAACGACGTCCGCGAGGGGAAGACGACCCTGCTCGTCATCCACGCCTTAGCGGAGAGCGACCCGGACGACGCCCGGCGCCTCCAGGAGATCCTGGCCGCCGACGAGAACACCGACGAAGAGATCCTCGAGGCGCTCACGATCCTCGAAGAGACCGGCAGCATCGAGTACGCCCGCGAGCGCGCGCTCGAACTCGCCGCCGAAGCGCGCGAGGAGATCCGAGAACTCGAGTTCGATCCCGACGTGACGCGACGACTCGCCGAGTTCACCGAGTTCGTCGTCGAGCGAGACGTCTAGTGGCGAGCCCAGCCTGAGCTGCAGTCGTGACCGGGTGTACAATGACGTTCAACGGTTACCATAGGGGAGGCGTTCCCGAGCGGCGCGAACACGAAACCTAAGCCGCTCGACCCCCAACCGGCGAGTCGATGGGAGGGACCGATCCGGCTGCGATCCGTTCACTCGCCGTCTCGAGAGCGGACGTCGTGAACGCGTTCGTCTACAGCCGTGAGAACCCCGGAACGGCCGTCGTACGCGTTACGCCGCCGTTTCACGGTCGGATGCGTGCCCGGCTCCACGTCTACCACGTCGACGACACCCGCGCGACGGGTGCCATCCACGTCTCGCCCGCGGACCTGCTGACCGAGGCGGTCGTCGAGGCCTACCCCACGCTCGAGTCCGTCGAGGCCGAGAGGGGCGACGCCGACGGCGTCGACTCGAGCGCTGGGGGCACCGACGACGGGTCGGCCGACCCGAACCGGCTTCGCGAGGTACACGCGACGGCCCTCGAGTCCTGGCGCGAGCGGGCGCTCGAATCGATCGTCGACGAGGTCACACTCGAACTCGATCGCGAGGACGAGGCGGTCAGAGTCACGGTCAAACCGCTCGGGTAGCGCCGAATAGGGGCTCGAGCACCTCTGGAGAGTGACCCCGCTTACGGCACTCACTTTCACTTTCACTCCGGACGGATCGGATTGACGTACGGTCACGACCACTGACTGGTATGGAACTCGTTGCACCGCGACGCGAACGGGCGGCGACTGACGAATCGGACGCAACTGCCGAACCGAACCCGACGCAGATGACACCGCGACGCATCGACGTCACCCGCCTGGACGCGCAGGGGGTTCAGGAGTACGTCCAGCAGAACGTCGCCACCGATCGGGTCTCACTCGAGCACCGCGGCGCGCGGACGTACCTGCTCGTCGAGGAGTGATCGACGACCGAACCACGTCGATCGACCTCAGTGAGTGCGAGCCCACCCGAGCAGTTCCCCGGGGAGTTCGTCGCGACTCTCCAGCGTCACCTCGAACCGTTCGACGTCCGCTCTCGACTTTACCTCACCGAGGAATCCGTCCCGAGATCGATACGTGATCGCCGCCAGCACCGGCACCGGGGCGTCGAGGGCGCGACGGGTCTCCCGAACGAATCGCTCGCTCTCGAGTTCCATCGGCGCGATTTCGTCGATCTCGAAGCCGACTCGCTCGCCGTCTGCGCGCAACTCGGGACAGAAGATCCCGCCGACCGCGTAGTCGTGCTCGCGGAGCAGGGAGATGGTTCGCTCGAGGGCGGTCGTCTTCCCGCTTCGGGGCGGGCCGGTGACGAGGGCGTTTCGGGCCATCTTACGACCGCCAGTCGCGGACGCGTTCGGCGTCGCGGGTCTTTACTCGCGTGGGGTCGGTCTTTCGCACCCAGCGCACGAATTTCTCGATCTCTGGCGCCGATTCGAGTTTCTCGAGTGTGTCGTAGTGCTGTTTCAGCTCGTGGTGGGTGAAGACGGCGTGGGCCTGGTCGTGACAGGGCTGACAGAGATCGACGGTCGGGCTCCCCTTGCGGTTTTTCGGGACCAGGTGGTGACGCGTCGTCTTCGCCACCGTCCGCTCGCAGAGTTCGCACTCGGGCATTCTTCGGGATACGATACCACTGCTGGGGACATGAGCGTGTCGCGGGTTCGAACGCGGGCGCTCGAGGTCTCTCGAAGCGGGCTCGATCGGGTGCTGCTGAGGGGACAATTTCCCAACAGTTATCGACTGGCACGATCGGTTCCTAACTATGTCGCCGCCAGTGTATGTACAGCCGCCACACATCTACGTCTTTTTCGGGGCGATCGGCCTCTGGATCGTATCGGACCTGCACATCGCGTGGCGATTCGGTGGGCGGGGTGACGCCTCGCAGGACCGCGGGTCGAAACGCGTTCTCGGACTGTCCGTCGCTGCCGGCGTTCTGGGCGCCGCCCTCGTCTCCGAATTCGTCACCGCACTCTCGCTGGCGCACCCGGCGATCGCGTTCTGGGGCGGGATCGGAACGATGGTCCTCGGGGTGGTCGTTCGCCAGTACGCGGCCTGGACGCTCCGCGAGTACTTCTCGCTCGAGGTGACCGTCGATTCGACGGATTCGGTCGTCACGTCGGGTCCCTACCGATGGGTGCGACACCCGTCGTACACCGGCGGGTTCACCACGCTGGTCGGGCTCGGCGTCGCGGTCGGCAACTGGGTCAGCCTCGCCGTCGTGATCGGCGCCGGGCTGGTCGGCTACGGCTATCGAATCACCGTCGAAGAGCGCGCCCTCCGGGACCAGCTGGGCGACGAGTACGAGGCGTACGCCGAACGGACGCCGTATCGGCTCGTCCCTGGCCTCTGGTGACGAGCCGCTGTCAGCTGTGGAAACGGGACGAGACTAGCCGGCGCGGTACCGAACGCTCCAGCGAGGGCCGGCGCGACTCGAGAGCACGATCCCGACCGCGCCGAAGACGAGCCCCGACGCGGAGAGCGCGGCGACGATCGGGAGCGTGGGCGGGACGACGACGAAGCCGGCGACCAGCGTCGGCACGAGGGGGACGGCGACGCCGAGGGTGAACGCCCCGAAACGTAGCGCGTCGAAGAGGAACTCGTTGGGCGAGAAGCCCGCGATGTAGACGGTCAGCCCGTAGTAGTACAGCGAGTAGCCGCCCATGAGGATCGCGCCAGCGACCGCGTCGAGGGCGGTCGCCTCGAACCAGACGACGGCGACGAGGTACGGCAGGGCCATCGTCGGCGCGCCGACGAGGACGAACGCCGTCCGCTTGGCGTCGAACACCGATTCGACGGCGACGGGGTAGGCGAGGTACTCCTCGACGGCGTCGAACTGGGTGAGCCAGTTGTACGTCGTGAACGCACAGAGGCCCAGGACGGCGCCGAAGAAGATCCCCGGCGCCGGTTCGATGCCCGTGATCGCGTTCACGACGCCGACCAAGAACGCCACCAGCGCGAGCAGGATGCCCGCGGAGACGAAGGGTTTGACGACGCCGCCCGACGAACGCGCGAGGTCGAGCAAGGTCTTCGCGACCAGCCCCTTCCCCCCGGTCGGGAGCGAGTCGTCCAGCCGGGCGAAGCGATCGCTCGCGGTCCGCGACGGGCGGCTGTACGTGGGGTCGTATCCGGCGAGCGCCACCGTTCCGACGACGAGGGTCGCGACGGCGAGGCCGGCAGCCTGCGCCGGCGAGCCGCCGTAGACGACGAGGACGTTCCAGACGGTACCGTACTCGCCGCTCCACCACGCGGCGACGACGACCAGTCCGAGGGTGACGCCGATGGCCCACGCCGGCACGCCCCGCGTCCGGACGGCGATGGTGGCGACCGTGACGGCCATGCCAGCCGCGAAGAGCAAGAACAGCGAACACCACAGCCAGCCGACCGTCGCGGGCGTCGACGCCGAGAGCCCTACCAGGGGGACGATTCCGAGCGCCATTGGCAGAACGAACAGCCCGCCGTAGTAGAGCGCGTCCTTCACGAGGAACGCCCCCAGCAGCCGTCGTCTCGAGAGCGGAAGCGTCTCCGTACTCGAGAGCAAGAGCGTGAGCCGGCCGAAAACGTTCTCGAGCATGTCCGAGCCAGCGAAGCCCGCGGTGCCGCTGTAGAGGCCGAACGTGAAGACGAGGAGGTGGAGGCCGACAACGACCTCGTTCGTCGCGGTGCCGGTCTCGGCGAGCGCGAATGCCCCCGCCGCCGACAGCCCGGCGAGCAACGCGGGAAAGAGCAGGAAGCGACGGCCGCCGAACAGCTCGGCGTGCAGCCGCCACTCCTCGCGAAACAGCGCGGTGAACACCGCCAGGTCGGTGTGCAATCGCATCAGTCGCTCACCGTCGGCGTCGGCGTGTCCCGCGGGTCCGCGGCCTCGACGTGATCGAGGAACGTCTCGAGTAGCGATCTCTCGTCCGCGACCCCGTCACCGTCGTCCGCTCGCGCACCCTCGAGCGACCGTTCGGCGACCAGCCGGCCGTCGGCGACGATGCCGACGCGCGTGCAGATCTCTTCTGCGACGTCGATGTTGTGCGTCGAGACGAAGACGGCGTTGTCGTCGGCGGCGTACGCGACGAGGAAGCGTTTCACCTGCTCCTGAACCAGCGGGTCGAGGTTCGCCAGCGGTTCGTCGATGAAGACGACCTCGGGCTCGTGGAGGAACGCCTGGGCGATCATCACCTTCTGTTGTTGCCCCCGCGAGAGGTCGGTGTGGAGCGTGTCGAGCTTCCCGCCGAAGGCGAGCCGGTCAGCCCACCGCTCGACTCGTTGTGCGACCAGGTCGGGCTCGAGGTCGCGCACCCTTCCGACGAAGTCGAAGTACTCCCGCGGCGTGAGGAAACTCGGCGGCATCCCCTGTTCGGGCAGGATGCCGACGCGACGACGCGTCTCGATCGGCTCGGCGAGCGGATCGACCCCGAGCACCTCAGCCGTGCCCAGGTCGGGCGCGAGCTGGCCGGTCAGAATACGGATCGTCGTCGTCTTTCCGGCGCCGTTCGGCCCCAGAAATCCGAACAGCTCCCCTCGCGAGACGTCGAGGCTCAATCCGGAGAGCGCCTCGACCGAACCGTACGACTTCGCGAGTCCGTCCGCCAGTATGACGCCCATAAACCGTCGTGACGTTCACAGCTGACGATAATAACTGTGCGGGCCGGGGAAGTCATCGCCGTCTCCGGTAGCCGAGCCAGGGGCGGTCCGCCGTCAGGATCGACCCACGCCTTCCAGCCAAACCGCAGTTACTTTCGTCTTCCCCGCCGTCCGACGCGACACATGAGCGACGAGTACACGGTCGACGTCCCCGTTCGCTATCGCGATCTCGACACGCTGAACCACGTCAACAACGCCGTTTACGGCACGTACATCGAGGAGGCTCGCGCGGCGTACGCTCACGACGTCCTCGGCTTCGAGTTCGGAGAGTACAACTTCGTCCTCGCACACCTCGAGCTCTCGTTCGAACGGCCGGTGACACTCGGTGAGACGGTGACGGTTGCAATCGAGACGACCAGGCTCGGCGAGACCAGCGCGACGATGACCTACGACCTGCGCGTCGAGGACGCAACTGTCGCGACGGCAGAGACGACGATCGTCTTCGTCGACGACGAAGAGCTGCGACCGAGTTCCATCCCGGAGCCGATCCGGAGCCGTATCGTCGACTTCGAGGGACTCGAAGAGTAACGAGCCCTACTACGTTCCGGCTACCGGAGCCGAACGGCGGTTCCGTACGCCATCACTTCCGAGCCGCCGTCGGTGATCTGTGACGTCTCGAGGCGAACGGTGACGACGGCGTCAGCGCCCATCTGCTCGGCGTCCGCCTCCATGCGGTCGATCGCCTCGTTTCGGGCTTTCGTGAGCAGGTCGGAGTAGGCTTTGAGCTCGCCGCCGAAGACGTTCCGGATTCCCTGGGTGATGTCGCGACCAACGTTCTTGGCCTCGACAGTGTTGCCGCGGGCGACGCCCAGTACTTCGACGATCTCTCGGTCCGGGACGGTATCTGTGGTCGTGATCTGCATACCCGAACGCTCGCTTCGAGCGGTTGTATACGCTTTGACCAGTTTCTGAGCCTGAACGCACCAGTACTCCGTCCCCGTTCACGCCCAACGCCGCTGGCGGAAGAGAATGGGACGCATGCAAACAAACCACAACAAAAATCACACGGACGACCATACAGAACCGGCTCGCGCCGGTCGAACTACGGTAACTTGCCGTTTTCCCTGACCGGAAACCCACCGTTTATTAGGCCCCCGTCCATCTGCTCGCGGTGACTACAGCCCCGTCGCGCACTCGCCGTGAGCCATAGACACGGTTCTGACAGATCGAAACCGGTCCACCACTTCGCCAATGACCACGCAGTCACCGCTCGTCACCGTGCCGACGCTCCCGCTCGAGGAGCCGGTGTTGATCTTCACGGTCGCGCTGACGATCTTTCTCGTCGGGCCACTGCTCGTCAAGAAGTTCGGACAGCCCGGAATCGTTGGCATCGTCCTCTTCGGCGTGGCGATCGGCCCCGGCGCGCTCGAGCTCGTCGAGCACACCGACGCCATCGTGTTGCTGGGCGAGGTCGGGTTAATTTACCTCCTCTTTACGGTCGGACTGGAAGTCGACCTCCAGCGATTCAAGGACGCACCCGAGAACGCCGCGCTGTTCGGGCTCGCGAGTTTCTTCATCCCGTTCGTCGGCGGCACCCTGGTCGTGATGGTCACCCTCGGGTTCGACGTCTGGGCGGCGATGCTGCTCGCCGCGGTGTTCGCCTCCCACACGCTGCTGGCGTATCCGATCGTCAACCGCCTGGGGGTCACGAAGAATCGGGCGGTGACGGCCGTCTTCGGCGGCATCCTCTTCACCGACACGCTCGCGTTGATCGTGCTGGCGATCGTCACTGGCGCGATCGGTGGCGAGTTCGGCGTCTGGCTCTTCGTCGAGGTGTTCCTCGCGCTCGTCGTTCTCTTCGGTGCCACTGCGTTCCTCGTCCCGCCTGTTTCCCGGTGGTTCTTCCAGAGTCTCAGCGAGGAGAGTTACTTCGAGTTTCTCTTCGTAATGGTCGCCTTCTTCGCGGCCGCGAGCCTGGCTGAGGTTCTCGGTCTCGCGGGCATCCTCGGAGCCTTCGTCGCTGGACTCGCCCTGAACCGGCTCGTCCCCCAGGGCGGGACGCTGATGAACCGAATCGAGTTCGTCGGCAACGCCTTCTTCATCCCCTTCTTCTTGCTCCACGTCGGGATGCTCGTCGATCCGGGCGTCATCCTCGACGGGCCCCGAACGCTCCAGGTGACCGCCGTCATCGTCCTCGTCATGCTCGCCGGGAAGGCAGTCGCCGCCTGGCTCGTCGCCCGCATCCAGGGCTACAGCCGCACGGAGTTCGGCGTCATCTTCGGTCTCTCGACCGGCCAGGCCGCCGCTGCCCTCGCGATCACGCTCATCGGCTTCGAGGCCGGCGTCTTCGGCGAGCACGTCCTCAACGCCGTCGTCCTCCTGTTGCTGGTGACGGCCGTCGTGAGCCCGTGGCTGACCGAACGGGCGGCGACCAGCCTCGCCCTCGAGCGCGAAGTCGAACCCGGCGAGGGGGCCAGAGACCCGAACATCCTGGTCCCGCTCTCACACCACGCCGAGTTACAGGAGCGACTGCTCGACCTCGCGTTCGTCCTCAAAGGTGACCGCGGCGACGAGCCCGTTCACGTCCTCACCGTCGTCCAGCCCGAACGCGACGAGGAGACCGAAACGCAGGTGGCAGCCGTCCGCCAGGAACTCGAGGAGATCGCCGCGTTCGGCGGTGCCGCCGAGGTACCGGTCGAGACCGAAGCCCGCGTCAACCACAACGTCGCCTCCGGCATCGTCCAGGGGGCGCTCGAGGTGCAGGCCAACCAGATCCTCATGGGCTGGGACGCCAGCGGCTCGTTTCGCCACCGCATCTTCGGCAGCATCATCGACCAGGTGCTCAAACGCACCCCGCTGCCGGTGTTGATCTCCCGGCTCGGCCACCCGATCAACACCACCCGACGCCTCTTCGTGGTCGTGCCGTTTGGCGCCGACCACCACGAGGGGTTTTACGAGGCCGTCCACACGGTCAAGCGACTCGCCGCGAGCCTCGGCGTCCCCGTCACCGTGCTCGTCGTCGAGGGGAGCGCCCACCAGTACGAACGGCTCTTCGGACTCGTCGAGGAAGAGGTTTCGAAGGAGTTCGACGAGGTCGACAGGTGGAACGCCCTCGTTCCGACGCTCGAGTCGCGAACCGAAGCGGACGACCTCGTCGTCGTCGTCTCACCCCGCCGAGGCGACGTCGGCTGGCACGACGACCTCGCGACGCTCCCCGCTCGGCTCGCCGAACTCCCGCCCGAGTCGTTCATCATGATCCACCCACGCCAGGGCGAACCCGAGTACGATCGGCAGTTCCTGCGGCTCGAGTGACGGCCCGGGTTCTGCGAACGGATCCTACTCGAGGTCCGCGCCGACGGCCTCCTCGATCGAGGCGAAGCCGTCACGCCGGAGCAGGGTGAGGAGTCCCCGGTTGAGCTCCCGGGCCGTCGACGGACCGTTGTAGACGAAGCCGGTGTAAAGCTGGACGAGCGAGGCTCCCGCGCGGATCTTCTCGTAGGCACTTTCGGCGGAGTCGACCCCGCCGACGCCGATAATCGGCAGGTCGGTGTAGGAAGCGAGCGCCCGGACGACCTCAGTCGAGCGATCCTCGAGCGGTTTGCCGCTCAGGCCGCCCCACTCCTTCCGGTTTGGCGAGCGAAGCCCTTCACGGGTCGTCGTCGTGTTGGTCGCGACGATGCCATCGAGGTCGAACGCTTCGACGATGTCGACGAGGTCCTGCAGCGACTGGGTGGGCGAGTCCGGACCGACCTTCACGAGCATCGGGACGCCCGCGTCGTTCTCGGCCTCGAGCGTCTCGAAGATCGCGGCGAGGTGCTCGGGCGAGTCCTCCTCGAACTCGTCGGGCGTGTTCGGACAGGAGACGTTGACGACGACGTAGTCGGCGAACGGCGAAAGTCGGTCGAACACCCGACGGTAGTCTTCGAGCGCCTCCTGCTCGTTCGAGGTGTTCATCTTGCCGACGTTGACGCCGATCGGAACGTCTGGCGTGCCTTCTGCCTCGAGTCGGGCTTTGACGCGTTCCATCCCCTGGCCATTGAAGCCCATCCGGTTGACCATCGCCTCGTCTTCCCGGAGCCGGAAGAGCCGCGGCTTTTCGTTACCAGCCTGAGGATAGGGAGTGACGGTACCGACCTCGACGAAGCCGAAGCCGAGCGCGGCGAGCCCGTGGGTCACCTCGGCGTTCTTGTCGAAGCCCGCGGCGACTCCGACCGGGTTCGGAAAGCGGGTGCCGAAGCGGTCGACCGCCAGTGCGGGATGGTCGTACCGGTAGGCGTACCGGAGTGCAGCCCGCGTCGGCCGTGTCGACCCCGCCGTCCGAAGCGCCCGCTTGCCCACGTTGTGGGCCGTTTCCGCGGGTAGCTTGAAGGCGAGGGGCCGAATCCTCGAGTAGAGCGTCATTGCCCGGCAGTCGGTGGCGGCGATACCTAAAAGGCTCGGGAGTGGGTCGTCGGACGAGGAGGGCGGATCAGTCGTCGGTCACGCGACCTGCGTCGGGTCCGAACTCCCGCTCGAGCAGTGCCGGGACGTCCTCGGGACGGACGCCGTTGTACCACCGATTCCGGGGCTGGATCGACATGGCCGCCCCGTCCTCGCTACAGAGGCCGAGACACGACGTGGTGCTCACGGAGACCGCCGTCCAGAACGCATCGCGCTCGCGCAGCCACGCTTTCACCGCGTCGACGGTTTCTTCACCGCCGGCAGCGCCACAGCAGGCGTGCGCCGAATCGCGGTCGGTCGTACAGACGAACACGTGTGCGTCGAGGCGTTCGCGGTGGTGCTCGGTCCGGTCGGTAGCGGTGCCGGAGGCGTCGGTGTGGGCGTGGCCCGTCATAAATCCTCATTGAGGTACTGAAAGCTGGGTTGTAAACGTTCGGATGTCGGCCGATGCTCGCCGTGGCAAGTCGATGGCCCGCTGACGGATACCACTTGAGCCAGAACAGGACGTTTGTCAACAATCTACGGCGATCGATTCGACGGTCGTTCGAAAACTGGACGTTGACGACGACCAGAGGTGGCGAAAGTTCACGAAATTTTCGTTCGAACCGGCGTCCAGACCGGTGGATAACGAAATAGTTTTCCTGTGGGTACCGCTTGACTCGACTAACAGAGCCAGAGTTATGTCCATCAAACACCGGTCACCAGGAGGTGACACCCGTGGCGGATAAGCGACTGCTCGTGCCGCTGTCGGAGTCGGTGACGGTTCGCCAGACCGTCGGCTACGCGGTCCGGACGGCGATGTCGGAGTCGGCCGAACTCCACTTCGTCGTCGCCGTGCCGTACGACGGAGACGTCCCGGGAGGACAACGGGACGTCGAAGGCGGCCGTCGACTGCTCGAACGAGCCCTCGCGTGGGCGAACGAGGACGCAGACGGCTCCTGTCCTCCGATCGAGACCGCGATGCTCGGGAGAGACGAGTTATTGTTCGGCCCCCGTGACTACGCCCAGGCGTTCGCCGCCTACGCCGAGGACTACGACGTCGACCGCGTGATCCTCGACCCGGAGTTCCAGCCCGGCGTAACGGCCCCGATGCTTCAGCCACTCGAGCGCGAACTCGAGGCCGTCTCCCTCGAGTACGAGGAGGCGCGGGTCGAACGGCCGGCGAGACATGAACGGCTGGTCGGGACCGGAAGCGTCGATCGGTACGTCGCGACGTTCGGTATCTCGTTGGTCTTCTATCTGATCCTCGGCGATCCGACCTACTGGTTCGATCTCGTCACCGGTGTGATCGTCGCGACGATCGTGTCGCTGACGCTCGCACAGGTGACGTTTACGGTTCCACCACAGAAGCTCCAGTCGCCGCTTCGGGTCATCAGGTTCTCGCTGTACGTCCCCTACCTCGTCTTCGAGATCGTGAAGGCCAATCTCGCGATTTCGCTCGTCATCCTCCATCCACGGATGCCGATCGACCCGAAGATGACGCGGGTGAACGCCCGGGTTCGGAGCGGGCTGCCGCTGCTCGCGCTCGCGAACAGCATCACGCTGACGCCCGGGACGCTGACGGTTCGGGCCAACGACCAGCGGCTGGTCGTCCACACGCTCATTGCGTCCGCTCGAGAGGATCTCTTCGAGGGGAGCTTAGAGCGGGCGATCCGATTCGTCTTCTACGGCCGCGAGGCCGCGGCGACGGCGACGCCGCGCGAGCGCGGTGACACCGAGATCATCGGGGGTGAGGAGTCGTGACCGCCGACCTGATCAACGAGATCTTCATCGGAGCGGCGGCGCTGTTCGTCGTCCTCGCAATCTTGATGTTCTACCGCGCGGTGAAGGGTCCGACCACGCAGGATCGACTACTGGCGGTGAACGTCCTCGGGACGAACACCGTCGTCATCCTGGCGCTGCTGGCGGCGGGGCTCGATCAGCCCTGGTTCCTTGACATCGCGTTGATCTACGCCCTGCTCAACTTCCTGGTGGCCGTGGCCGTCTCGAAGTTCACGGTCGAGCGAGGTGGGGTGCTGTGATCGAGCAGGTTCGGTTCTGGGCGATCGTCGTGCTCGTCGCCTTCGGACTGTTCTTTACGTTCGTCTCGGCGGTGGGCGTCATCCGCCTGCCGGACGTCTATGCCCGGGCGCACACGGCCTCCCAGACGGACACGCTCGGGGCGGGACTCGCCCTCGGCGCCGTCGCGCTGGCGCTCGGCTGGCAGCACGCGACGATCTACACTGTGTTATTGTTGTTCTTCGTGTTCATCACGAACCCGACGGCGGCCCACGCCATCGCGCGTTCGGCCGCCGAGTCGGGCATCGAACCGTTGACGAGCGACGACTTAGAGGAGGGTGAGCGACGATGAGTGCAGTCGCCTACACGCTCGTGACCTTCATCTTACTGACGGCGGTGGCGACGGCACTGTTCCGCGACGTGCTGTCGGCGATCGTCGTCTTCGGCGCCTACAGCCTGGGGATGGCGATTCTGTACACCTACTTGCTCGCCCCCGACGTCGCGATGACCGAGGCGGCGATCAGCGCGGGCGTGACGACGATCCTGTTGCTGTTGACGCTCGCCCGGACGTCCCGGCCGTCGACCGACCGGATCTTCGAGCGGATCAACGTCCCCGCCGTGCTCGTCGTCGGCGCGTTCTTCGTCGTACTGCTGACCCAGGTGCTGCCGGCGATGGAGGCCGTCGGCGACCCCGAGGCGATCGCGTGGGCGAACCCCGAGGTCACCCAGTACTACATCGAGAACACCTACGCGGACACCGGCGTCCAGAACGCCGTCAGCGCCGTGCTGGCGGCCTACCGTGGCTTCGACACCTTCGGCGAGGCGGTCGTCGTCTTCGCGGCCGGGATCGCCGTCTTGCTCGTGCTCAAACGGGAGGTGTTCGCCTGATGGCAGACGGACGGGGAGACACCTACTCCGAGAGTCAGGTGATCCTGACCGCCGTACAGATCATCGCCCCCTTTACGCTCACCTACGGGCTGTTCATGGCCTTCCACGGCGCGGACACCCCTGGCGGGAGCTTCCAGGGCGGCGCGATCATCGGCGTCACGGTCCTGATGCTCGCCTTTGCCTTCGGCATCGAGCCCACCCGCCAGTGGCTCAGCAACACGGTCCTCGTGACGCTCGTCACCGGCGGCGTCGCCATCTTCGTCGGCGTCGGCTTCGCCGCGATGGCGCTCGGCGGGAACTTCCTCGAGTACGACGTGTTCTACGAACTCTTCGGTCTCAGACAGAAGTGGGGTATGGAAGCGATCGAAGTCGGCGGCATCGCGCTGATCGTCTCGGGCGTGGTCATCACGCTCTTTTTCGCGACGGCGGCGGGCTTCACGCCGACGCGAACCGACGGCTCCGGACGCGGAGGTGACGACGAATGATCGAGATCCTCGCCAGTCGCTACGCGTACGCGCTGATGTTCGCCCTGCTCGCAATCGGACTGTACATGATGATCGCCAACGAGAACCTCGTGAAGAAGCTGATCGGCGTCAACTTATTCCAGACGGCGATCTTCCTCTTCTTCGTCGCCGTGGCGTACGTCGAAGGGGGCTCCGCCCCGATCGTCGAGGCGGACCCCGACGCGGGTGCACAGCTGGTCGCCAGCCCGCTCCCGCACGTCATCGTGCTGACCGCCATCGTCGTCGGGGTCGCGCTGACGGCTGTCGGCCTCGCGCTCGTCGTCCGCATCTACAGCGAGTACGGCACGCTTCGCGAGGACACTCTCAGGGAGGTGCGTTCCGATGAGTAACGTCGAACTCCTCCCTGCCCTGTTGGTCGTCGTTCCGATCCTCGCGGCAGCGGTGCCGATCGCTCTCGGGCTCAAAGTCGACCGCAACGGCTGGTCGGTGGCCGCGATCACCTGCACGGCACTGTTCGCGGGCGCGGCCTACCTCGCCGCGGTCGTCTACGGCTACCTCGGCGACGGCGGCCGCGTCGTCCACTCGCTCGGCGGCTACGACCGCCAGTACGGGATCGAACTCGTCGCCGACGAGCTGTCGGCGATGATCGTCCTGCTCGTCGCCGCCACGTCGGCGGGCGTCCTCGCGTTCACGCGCGTGGGCGGCCCGCGCGGGAACACGTTCTACAGCGGCTGGCTGTTGCTGACCGGCGGCTTACTCGGCCTCTCGATGACCGGCGACGTGTTCAACATGTTCGTCTTCCTCGAGATCGTCGGGCTTGGCACGTACGCCCTGATCTCGAGCGGTGACGGCCCCGAGTCCGCGGTCGCGGCGCTGAAGTATCTCATCCTCGGGACCGTCGGCGCGTCGATCTACCTGATCGGCGTGGGCTTCCTGTTCATGGCGACGGGGACGCTCAACATGATCGAGCTCTCGACGGCCATCCCCGAGACGGCGGGCTACGACCACACGCTCGTGCGCGCCGCGTTCGCGTTCATCTTCGTCGGCTTCGCAATCAAGGTGGCCCAGTGGCCGCTGCACACGTGGCAGCCCGACGCCTACCAGCACGCCCCTGACGGTGTGACGCCGCTGATCGCGGCGCTCGTCTCGACGGTGTCGGCGTACGCCCTCGCGCGGCTCATGTACACCGTCTTCACGCCCGAGTTCCTCCAGGTTACGCCGTACGCGGCCGAGGTGGTCGTCACCGTCGGCGCGGTGAGCGTGCTCGCCGGGAGCACGCTGGCGGTCATCCAGCAGGACGTCAAACGGATGTTCGCCTACTCCTCTGTCGCCCAGTTCGGGCTGATCGTCGCCGCCTACGGGCTGGTCAACGAGACCGCGTTGATCGGTGCGATCGTCCACCTCGTCGGCCACGGCCTGATGAAGGCGGGGCTGTTCGTCGCCGCCGGGATCGTCGCCCTCGGCTACGGCGCCCGGACGGTCGACGAGTACGCCGGCCTCGCCCAGCACCGGCCAGTCGTCGCCGCGTCGACGGCCCTCTTGCTCATCGCACTGATCGGCATTCCGCCGTCGGTCGGCTTCGTCGGCAAGTGGTACATCGCCGTCGGCGCCGTCGAGGCCCAGGTCTGGCCCGTCGCCGCGGTGATCTTCCTCTCGACGATGCTGACGCTCGCGTACTCCGCGCGGCTGCTCGAGAAGATGTACTTCACGCCAGCGGCGCCCGCCGAGGCGCCGCATGCGGCCGGCGTCGCGACGGACGGGAACGGACTGTCTCGCGTCACGATCGGGATGCTCGTCCTGGTCGTCGCCGCCGCACTGATCGCCGTCGCCCTCGGCTTCGCGGGCGACCTGTTCTTCGAGTTGCTCGAGCCGTTCGTCGAGGAGGTGTTCACCGATGTCTGAAATCGTATTCGACCCGCGCCCGCTCGCCGCCGTCCTGGTGTCTGCGGTCGCGGTCTTCCTGATCGTCGCGTCGTATCGCCACCCGAACGTCCGCGAGGGATGGTCCGTCCTCGCCGCGCTCGCGAAGTTCGGAATCGTCGCGAGCATGCTGCCCGGCGTGATGGACGGCACCGTCTACGTCTGGAGCCTCGAGCAGGCGACCGGCCTCGAGTTCGTCGACGGCGTCGACTTCGCGCTCCGGGCGGACCCGCTCGGGATGCTCTTTGCGCTGCTCGCGAGCTTCCTGTGGATCTTCACGTCCTTCTACGCCGCGGGCTACATGCGCGGGCTCGACGAGCACGCCCAGACGCGATTCTTCGCGTCGTTCGCGGCCAGCCTCTCGACCGCCCTCGGCATCGCGTTCGCCGAGAACCTGCTGACGATCTTCATCTTCTACGAGCTGCTCTCGCTCGTGACCTACCCGCTGGTCGCCCACAACGAGGACGACGAGGCCCGCATCGCCGGCCGGAAGTACCTCTTTTACACCTTCTTCGGCGGCGGGGTCTTCCTGCTCGCGGGTACGGTGCTGACCTACTGGCTCACGGCCGGCGTCGGCCAGGCGACCCTCGAGTTCCAGGCCGGCGGCATGGACGCGCTGGCCGAGGCCGCGGGGGCCGATCCCGCCATCGCCCAGGCCGCCTTTTTCCTGCTCATCGCCGGCTTCGGGGTGAAAGCCGCGGTGATGCCGCTTCACTCCTGGCTGGCGGACGCGATGGTGGCGCCGACGCCGGTTTCGGGACTGCTCCACGCGGTGGCCGTCGTCAAGTCCGGAGCGTTCGGCGTCGCTCGAGTCATCCTCGACGTCTTCGGCCCCGACCTCATCCAGGATCTCCCGCTGTCGGTGCCCGGGGTCGGCGAGGTCGGCCTGAACGTCCCCGTGGCGGCGCTGGCGGCGTTCACCCTCGTGGCCGCGAGCGTCATCGCGCTCCGCAAGGACCACCTCAAGCGCCGGCTGGCGTACTCGACGACCGCGCAACTGAGCTACATCGTGCTGGCGCTGTCGATGCTGCACCCGGTCGCCATCCTCGGCGGCCTGTTGCACATCCCCGCCCACGCCTTCGGCAAGCTCACCCTCTTTTTCTGTGCGGGAGCGGTCCACGTCGAGACCCACACCGACTACGTCAGCGAGATGGCCGGCATCGGCAAGCGGATGCCACTGGTCATGAGCGCCTTTGCGATCGGTTCGGCCGGGATGGCCGGCATCCCGCTGGCCGCCGGCTTCGTCAGCAAGTTCTACATCATGATCGGCGCGATGAGCGCCGACTACACGATCTTCGCGCTCGCGCTCGTCGTCTCCGGCGTCCTCAACATCGCCTACCTCTGGCCGGTCGTCTACACCGCCTTCTTCGAGAGCGAGGACCGCCACGACGCGAAACCTCTACTCGAGTTCCCGCCGGGCGGAAAGCGAGAGTCCTACGGCGTGCTCGAGGGCGAGGTCGCAACGGACGGGGGGAACGAATCGGGAGCGGCCGACGACGAGCCGGAGGATGGACTGGCCGTCGACGAGCATCCGAGCGACGCCGACGTCCCGTTCGGCGCGCCCGTCGAGAGTGACCACGGGCACGACGACCACCACGACGGTCACGATCACCACCACGGCGGCGCGCCGATGGGCGGCTGGGACCGTCGCTCACCGCTGACCGAGAGCACGTGGCTCATGCTCATGCCCATCTCGGTGATCGCCACCGGGGCGGTCGTGCTCGGGGTCGTCCCCGACTACGCCGTCTTCCTCGAACTCGCCGACTACATCGTCGAAGTCGTCACCGGCACGGGGGTGATCGCATGAGCGAACTCGAGGCGCTCACGATGGCGTACCCGCCGCTGATCGTCCTCGCGGCGGCGCTGCTCGTCGTCGTCCTGCCCCGACTCGTTGGCTTTACCCTCGGAACCCTGAGCCTGGTCGCCGTGATGGCGCTGGCCGTGCTCACCCCGCAGGGCGAGTACGGCGGCGGCACCTTCCTCGGTTTCGAGGTCCAGGCGTACGTCGTCGACGACTTCAGCGTCCTCGTGGCGCTCGGACTGGGCTTCCTCGGCGCGCTCGCCGTAGTCTACGCCTACTCGAGCGACGGGAGCCGGGTGATGACGGCGTTCGCGCTCTCCTACGTCGCCAGTGCGCTCGCCGTAATCTTCGCCGGCGACTGGCTCACGATGGTGTTCGCCTGGGAAGTGATGGCGATCACCTCGACGCTTTTGGTCTGGCACCACGGCGGCGACGCCGTCCGGGCGGGCTACCGCTACGCGCTGGCCCACGGCATCGGCGGGAGCCTGATGCTGTTGGCGGTCGTCACCCACTACGTCCAGACCGACTCGTTCCTCTACGGCGTCGGCGCGGACGGCATCGCGACGGGCCTGCCCGCCGTCCTCGCGGCGCTCGGCATCGGCGTCAACGTCGCGTTCATCGGGCTGCACACCTGGCTGCCCGACACCTACCCGACGCCCCACATCGCCGCCTCGGTGTTCCTGGCGGCGACGACGACCAAGACCAGCGCCCTGATCCTCTTCCGGGCGTTCCCCGAGGGACACCTCTACCTGGCGTACATGGGTGGACTCATGTCGATCTGGGGGGCTGGCTTCGCGCTGCTCCAGCACGACATGCGGGCGCTGCTCTCCTATCACATCCAGGCCCAGCTTGGCTACATGGTCGCCGGCATCGGCATCGGCTCGGCGATCGGGATCGCCGGCGCGATGGGCCACCTGTTCAACAACGTGCTGTACAAGAGCCTGCTGTTCATGGCCGTCGGGGTCGTCATCTACCGAACCGGCGAGAACGACCTCTACAAGCTCGGCGGGCTCTGGCGGGTGATGCCGCTGACGGCGATCGCGTTCGCCCTCGGGGCGCTGTCGATTACCGCCGTCCCCGGCTTCAACGGCTTCATCAGCAAGGGGATGGTGCTCGACGCGGCCAACCCCGACTACTACGGCGGCCCCGAGTACCAGGCGCTGTACTGGCTGCTCTTTATCGGCGCGATCGGCACCTTCCTCTCGTTCATCAAGCTCGGCTACTACGTGTTCTTACACGGGCCGTCGGAGTACGAGGTCAGGGACGCGAAGACGGGCCAGAACGTCGCCATGTTCTCGATCGGCGGCGCCTGTGTCCTCCTCGGGCTGCCGGCGATCGGCTGGCCGGTGTTCACCGACCTGCTGCCGTTCGTCGACGGCGTCACCGTCACTCACGCGCCCGGCGACGAGAGCGGGCTGACCCCCTACAGCGCCGGCCACCTGACCGACGCCGTGATCTTGATCGTCGTCTCCGTCGTCGGCTTCAAACTCATCCGCAAGCCGCTGTCGAAACTCGACCTCGGCGATCCGACGACGATCGTCAACCCGGCGTCGTTCTCTCTCGGACGCGGGACGATGCTCGCGGTTACCGAGACCTACCGCGCCGTCGACGCGGCCGCGGTCGGCTTCGTCCGGACCTGCTACTGGGTCGGGAACAACCCGGCGCTCGCGGTCGACCGCGTCGCCAGCAAGGTCCCTGGTGGATTCGGTCCCAACCAGAACCGCCGCGCCGCCAACGGCGGCCGGCCGTCGACGCTGCACCTACGCGCGACCATCGGGCTCACCGTGCTCCTGATCACGCTCGTCCTGACGGTCGTGCTCTGGCTGCTCGTCTGATCGCCGGATCGACGTCGTTTCGGACGGCATCGACGTCGACCGGCGATCGGTCGAAAGGCAGTTTTACGAGGCTGGAACTCCTCCCACACGGTCGATGAGAGACGACGGCCGATCCGGACGGAACCGCTCCTGGATCGCGATCGGCGCGTCTGCCAACCCCACGAGGCGCCGGTCGACACCCGCCGACGGTGGCGAGGTGGTCGACCCGTGACCGGGATCTGCGTCGGAGACGCGATCGACGTCTACCTCGAGCGCAAGGCCGTCGGCGACCCCGACGGCCCCGGCGCCGGAGCGTACGCCGCCAACGCCGAGTCGATCCTCCGCCGGTGGGCGACCTGGCTCGAGGCCGAACACGGCGTCAGCTCGCTGTACGCCCTCGAGGGCGAGCACATGCGGACGTACGCGGAGGCGCTCGGGGAGCGAACGGCCCGTGGCGAGTACGCGCCGTCGACCGCGAGAACCTACTTCGCCGTCGTCCGGGCGTTTCTCTCCTGGTGCGTTCGTGGGGGCATCCTCGAGGCGAACCCGGCTACGACCGGGGACGCCGAGGCGGGACTCCCGGCCGAAAACGACGACGCCGGGAGCCAGTTCTGGACCGCCGAAGAGCGCCGAGCACTCGAGGGCTACGTTCGCGAGCGCTCGCTCGCGGCCGCCGACGCCGACCGCCGCGAGCGGGTCCGCCGGCTGCGCGAGTACGCGCTGGTCGCGACCCTCGCTCACGCCGGCGTGCGCGGCGCGGAGCTGTTTCGCGTCCCCGAGGACGAGCGACGCGACGGGGCGACCTGGGCCGACGTGGACTTCTACCGGGGGACGATCCGCGTCCTCGGGACGTCGGGTCGACTCGAGGACGTCCCGCTGCCGGCGGCCGCCCGAACGCCGCTGCGCCGGTACTGGATCGCCCTCGATCCGCCCGCGCCGGAGTGGCCACTGTTTCCCACCCACCACGCGCCGTCGATCGCGAGTCGCGTCCGATCGGTCCTGCGAACGCGCGGGCTCGAGGAGGCGGCGATCGAACGGCTGCTCGAGGAAGACACGGCGACCGACCTCGCTCGCGAGCGAGCGATCGCGCCCCCGGCGATCACGACCGAGGGAGCGCGATCGATCCTGCGACGGCTCTGTGCAGACGCCGGCGTCGACATCGACGGGGACTACCTCAAACCACGCGGCGCACGGCGAGCGCTCGACCAGGACAGGAGGACGGCCGCGACGAGTCCGCGAGCCCCGCCGCGGGAGGACTTCCTCGAGCGGTCGATCGCCATGACCGACCAGGACGCGCCGGCTCGAAACGACGGGTCGGCCGACTCCGAAACCGGCGACACGCGGGACGACTGAACGGACGACGACCAGTCCGTAACCCGTACCGTTTATCATCCGACGATCGAATGGCAAGAGCATGCGTCGTCGATCGTTCCTCGCGGCGGGGGTGACGGCCGCGTTCGCCGGCTGCGTCCAGCTCCCCCGCGAGGCACCGCCCTCGAGCGAGGAACTGGTACGGGACGCCCTCGAGACGCGTATCGGGTTGACCGACCTGCAAGGGCTGCGAACGGTGACGGTCGAAGAGCCATCAGCGACCGTCGAACGGACCGAACGGATCCTCCAGCGCCCGCCAGCGGAACGACGGCTCGAGGTGATTCAGTCGACCGACCCGGCAGTCCCGATGGGTACCGTCTCGGTCAGGAGCCGAACGGAGATGTGGGAGTTCGAGCCCGCCAGGGGCCGGGTAACGAACGTCAGTCACCCGAACCGGTTCATTGCCGACCGGACGCGAATCGTCCTCGAGTCCCTGCTCGAGGAGTACGACCTCGAGTACGAAGACACCGACACCGTCGGCGACCGGACGGCCCACGTCCTCCACGCGACGCCGACCGCGGACGAAGAGATGAGCCGGTCGATCAGCGTGCTCGTCGGCGACACGCAGTACGTCCTCCCCCTCGCGACCGACGAGGACGTGGACTTCGAAGAGGCGACCGTGACGCGAACGTTCTGGATCGACGACGAACACCGCTACCCCGTCAAGGAGCGAAACGTGGTCAGCGTCGACGACGACCTGCTCCACGGGATCACGTTCGCGCTTGACGAACTCGCCATCGACGAGGGGGTCGACGACGACGCGTTCACCTACCAGCCGCCCGACGGCGTCGAACTCGTCGAGCGCGGTATCGAGCCGGTGGGCATTTACGATTCCCTCGAGGAGGCCGCCACCGTCGTCCCGTACGACCTCCCGGAGCCGGACGTCCCGGAGCCGTACGAACTCGACCGGGTGACCGTGATCGAACGGGGTGAACACACTATCGCAACGAGCTGGTACGTCGACCCCGAGTTCACCGAACGGGAGCTGTACGTGGCCGTGGAGGAAGAACAGCGGTTCAACGAGGACGTCCTCGAAGAGGTCGACCTCGACGGCCACGAGGCCTACGTCCGCGACGGCAGCCTCGAGAGCGTCTTCTGGACCTGCGGGGAACTGAGCTACGAAGTCACGAGCCCGATGGACGACGAGCCGATCCTCGAGGTCGCCTCGTCGATCGGCTGTCCGGCAGCCCGACGGCGCACGTTCGAGTTGCCGGCTCGGTCCGCGTGGTCGTCCGTGGCGAGCGCAGGACAGCTATCGTCCGCGCCGAGCCGCTCCGAACGGTCACTGTGAGACCCGGGCCGGCTGTGGACGGGGCGGCGCGCTCCCCTCTCCCTGCGTGGTCAGCACGTCCGCGATGAACGCCGTCACGTCGATCTTCTCCGCGAGCATCCGATTCCGGCGGTCGCGCCAGGTCTCGGCCAGGTCCGGGTCGGAAACCCATTCGCTGACGATCTCGAGGCCTTCCTCCTCGTCGGGCGTCGACCGGAGGAGACCGTACGCCTCCTCGAGTTCGACGAAGTTGCTCATGTCAGCGTCGCCGGCGAACGACTGGATTCGAAGCGCGGGCGTGCCGAGGACGGCGGCCTCGGTCGACATCGTCCCCGAGTCGCCGGCGAAACAGTCGGCGTAGTACATCAGATCGTGGATCAGGTGGGCCGGCACCGGCAGGCGGTGGGGCTCGAGTGCCGGGGGGAGCTCCTGCGTGCTCGTGATGTACACCTCGCCGTGGTCGGCCAGGATGGAGACGAGTCGTTCTTTGCCCTCGGGGGAGAGGCCAGCCTGGCCGACGTCGTGAAGGGCGTCCCATTTACGAAATCGCACCACGGAGTAGCGCTCGTCCGGCTCGACGCCGTGGTTGCGCAGCCGGTTGGGCGAAGGGTCGAACCGGTCGGGGTGGAGGTAGGCGAGTTCCTGGTAGCCGTCGTAGCGGACGTGCTTTTCGCCGTAGGTCTCCTCGTAGCCACTCGGCGTACAGATCAGATGCGAGAACGGCGTCGTGATCCGGTGGGATTGGATTCCCTCGTTGTCGATGAAGACGACGCTGCGCGCGCCGACGAGCGGGGCGACGTGCGAGACGGCGACGCCACCGATGGCCGTCATCACGTCCGGGTCGATCGCCCGCGCGCGGCGCAACAGGCGGAGTTCGTAGGTCAACTGCACTCGCGCCAGCCCGAACAGCGAGTCCTGGGGCCCCGCCAGCACCTCGTGGTCGATGTCGTACTCCTCGAGCAACGGCACCGCGAGGTCGTTCTCACGCGCGAAGACGAACACCTCGTGGCCTCGTTGCTCGAGCAGGGAGATCGCGTGGCGGTAGAAGTGGACGTGTGCCGGGTGCTGGATGGTGACGACAACCCTCATTGGACGCTCACCACCAGGTCGTCGTTGGCCAGCCGGTCGAACGTCATCGCGAGCAACAGCGTAATCGACGAGAGCACCAGCAAGACGAGTGCCAGCAGGACGCCCGTTACGGGCTGGCTCGACTCTTCGTCGAGGGCGGCACCGAGTCCCGCCAGCGCCAGCGCGCCGCCGCCGACGCCGAGGGCGTACATGAGCGCCAGCGGATGGAAGTCGAGCAGGAGGTACCGCACGTACAGTCGGTGGACGAATCGACGAAGCAATAGCCACGAGAGATTGGGGACGAACGAGCGGTACTGGATGTGACTCCGCTCGTCGCCGTAGACCGCCGGCATCGAAACGTCGGCGACCCGGAACCCCTGCGTGTTGAGCGCCACCAGCAGGTCGTTCGAGAAGCCGTAGTCGGTGTAGAGGCCCTCGAGGTCGATTCGCTCGAGTGCCTCGAGCGAGATGGCCGTGTAGCCGTTCTGGGGATCCATCATCCGCCAGTAGCCACTCGAGATCTTCGTCAGGTACGAGAGCAGCAGGTTGCCGAACAGCCGCCAGGAGGACATCGCCGACCGGTCACGCCCGTAGAGGCGGTTTCCCTTCGCGTACTCGGCTCGACCCTCGACGAGGGGATCGAGCAGGCGATCGAGGTAGTCGGGGTCCATCTGCCCGTCGCCGGCCATGACGGCGGTGACGTCGATCCCGTCCTCGAGGGCGTGCTGGTAGCCGACCGTGATCGTCCCGCCGACGCCGCGGTTTCGCTCGTTCTGGATCGGCATGACGGTTCGTGCGTCGAGCCCGCCGTCGGCCACGGCTTCGTCCGGATCCTCGGCGACGGCGTCGTCGTCCGGCTCGAGCGCTTCGGGATCGTCGCGCCCGTCAGCAGTTGAGACGGTGTCTTCCACCGGGTCAGGTTTAGCTGCGGACGCCTGTCGAGCGTCGTCGTCGACGGCCACACGTGCCTCGTTCCGGCGGCGTGCGTGTCGGCGGATCTCGTCCCACGTGTCGTCGGTCGAGCAGTCGTCGATCGCGTAGATCCGATCGACGTACCCGGGTACGGTGTCGATCACCTCGCCGACGAACCCCTCCTCGTTATACGCCGGTATTACCACGGCGACGGTGTGTCCCTCGTACATGGTGGTCACCACGTATCGTCGGCAACGGCGCGCGTCCGAGCGTCCCACGACTGCGTCGTCGACGGCCGTATCGCGTTCTCGCTCATCTACCTCGGCCTGTCCGTCCCTCGCGTAATTGTTATTCCCGGCCTGTACGAACGTAGCCCAGAACTACAGCTATCTGCGGTTTCGAGCGGTCTCAGGGAGGCGACCGACGAAACCTGTACGAACGTGTCTCTCGCCTGCAACTGCTCGGTACAGTCCGCGCAAGTACGGTTCGGCGGTCACGAAAACGAGCGCTCGTCGTGCCGTGGCTCGGGCGGATCGGTAACCGGCCGGTACACGTCGCGCTAATCTCGACGTACTCGAGAACGTTTTCGGTCGGGGGGCCGGGAGGCGCCCCCTTCGGTTCGGTAGTCGGTTCCACTCGATCGGTACTCGGGCCGAACAGCACGACGGCGCGGCCGTACCACCGATCGTGTGACGTCAGCCCGTTCGAGTGACCGGCTACTCGGAATCGGCCGGGAACGGTTCGACGCCCGGTGCGTCGGGGTTGTTGGCAACTCGCTTGCGGTTTTCCTCACCGATTCGGTCGACGATCTGGGAAACGAGCGTCCGAACGTCTTCGACGACCGGACTGTCGTCGTCCTTGGCGACCGTCCCCTCGATGCCGTCGGCACCGAAGTCCGTGTGGACCGGGAGCTTCTCGAGCAGCGGGACGTCGTAGTCCTCGCTGATCGCGGTGGCGCCGTCGTGGCCGAACAGGTCGTGTCTGTCGCCACAGCTTGGACAGTGGAACGTGCTCATGTTCTCGACGACGCCCAGGACGGGCGTGTGGTGTTCCTGGAACATCCGGACGGCCTTTCGGGTGTCGTCGACGGACATCTCCTGGGGCGTCGTCACGACGACGGCGCCAGCGAGCGGCATCGTCTGCAGCAGGTTGAGCTGTGCGTCACCCGTCCCCGGCGGCAGGTCGACGATCAGGTAATCGAGGTAGCCCCACTCGACGCCCTCGAGGAACTTCATCATGAACTTGTTGACCATCGGCCCCCGAAGCATGGCCGGGTCGTCGCTCTCCTCGGTGAGAAAGCCCATGCTCATCACGCGGACGCCGTCGGAGACCGGCGGAACCAGCTGATCTTCGGCCGTGACGGCCGGCTCGCCCTCGAGCGGGAGGATTCGGGGGACGTTCGGGCCGTGGATGTCGGCGTCGAGGACGCCGACGCGCGCGCCCAGTTGGTCGAGCCCGGCGGCGAGGTTCGTGGCGACGGTCGTCTTGCCGACGCCACCTTTTCCGGAGGAGACGGCGACGACGTTCCGGACGGTCGGTAACACGTCGTCGTCGAAGCCGTGCTCGGCGCCGACGTGGGCGCGCAGGTCGGGCTCGAGGCCGGCTTCCGAGACGATCTCGCGGATCGCATCGCCCAGCTCCATCTCGGTCGGCGCGTACGGCGAGTTAAACGCCAGCGAGATAGACGCCGTCCCGTCTTCGATCGAGAGGTCGTTTACGAGTCCGAGCGAGACGATGTCGTCGTCGTTCAGGGGGTCCTCGACCGTCTCGAGTCGGGCCAAAAGTTCCGCTTCGGTAACGGTCTCCTCGGTGTCGCTCATGCTCGATATGCGGGCTCGTGGCGCCTTGGGTGTTTCGCGTCGGGATGGCCACTACGCTCACGAATCAGGTATTTTGACGGGGGGTGGACCTGGGCGAGGCGTGGCCGAGACGAAAACCGGGGTGACCGGTCAGTAGAAGATGACGCCGATCAGCAGCGTCTGGATAAGCATCGCGGTCCAGAGCAGGACGATCAGTCCGAAGAAGATGCCCGTTCCGAGCAGGGCCGTCCGGACGTCACGCGGGTTGCCGAGGAACCACGCCAGCAACATGACGTACACCGGCACCAGGATGACGCCGAAGACGAGCCACGTCCCCGGGCCCGGGAAGCCGGCGACAGAGCCGTCGCCGTGGTAGTCCTGGAAGAGGAACAGCAGGTTCGTGGCGAGCCACGTCGTCGCTGCGTAGACGCCAGGGATCATGCTTCAACCTCCGCTTCCTGGGCACTTTCGCTTTTCGGTTCGTGACCGTGACCGTGGTCACCACGCAGGTGTTCGATGGCGTGGAGTTCGACCACGGGAACGATCTTGGCCACGACGAGGAAGAAGAGCACGACCATGCCGATCGTGCCGATGACCGAGAAGATCTCGATGATACTCGGGAAGTAGCTTCCTGGGACGGCGTCGTAGAGACCGAACGTCGGGTACATCAGCCCTTCGGCGACGAAGAACGCCTTCTCGACGAGCGTCGCGATGAGTACGACCACACCCGTAGCGACGGCGCGTGGCTTGGTGAACAGCGACGGCCGGATCGTCTGGGCGAAGATGTAGCCGAGCGCACCGAACACCAGCGCGATCGAGCCGACGTAGGCCGGGTGGGAGAGTTTCGCGGCAGTCGCGTACGTCTGGTCGGTCGGTGCGGCGAAGACGCCGCTGGTGATCTGCTGGAGCTGCAGCCACAGGAACAGCAGGGAGAAGAAGCCGAGCCAGAGCGTCAGGCCGCGGAAGACGTCGTCGGTGATGATGTGATCCCAGTCGTAAGCGTTCCGGAACGCGAACGAGATGATGATCACACCGGCGATCGCCGAGGTGAGTGCGATGGTGAGGAACTGTGGTCCCTGGATGGCGCCGAACCAGCCGGGCATCGTCGGAATCAGCGCGAACAGCCACGGGATCACCCCACCGTGGAGCAGCAGCGGCGCCATGATGATGATCGCCAGCGCGAGCCACCAGACCATCCGCTCGACGACCGGATCTTCCTTCTCGGAGTAGCCGATCGTCAGCAGCTTATAGATCGGTTCGAAGTGGCTCGGCAGGTCGTCACGCAGCCGGCTGACGTCGTATCGGAGCGTCAGCAGCAGGTAGGTCGCGGTCATCACGAAGTACATCGTGATGACGGTCACGTCCCAGACCAGCGGCGAGTTGTTGACCGTCACGTGGTAGTAACCGAGGATGGAGGTGACCATCCGGTCCGGACGGCCCATGTGGACGATGATGTAAAAGCCCGCCGCCGACAGGCCGGCGATCGTCAACAGCTCGGCGAGTCGGGCGACCGGCATGTACCGGTCCATCCCGAGTAGTCGAACCGCCGCCGAGAGGATGATCCCCCCGTGAGCGATGCCGACCCACCAGATGAACGCGCCGATGTACAGCCCCCAGGTCACACCGCCACCGCTGCCCCAGTCCGCGAGGCCGGTGACGATCAGTCCTTCGGAGAGCTGGTAGGACCACATCATGAGGAAGACCCCGAACGCCAGCGCCGCGAGGGCGAAGGCCACGAAGAACTTCTTCGAGGTGTGTTTCATCGGACGGAGGATGTCCTCCTCACTGGGCGTCTTCGTACTCACAGCAGGTCACCCCCGAGGGTACCCTCGTCGAGCACTTCCTTGCGCTCGTCGACGATGTTCAGGTCGTCGCGGGCCGCGTCGAGTTCCTCGTAGGAGACTGCCGTCGGAATGCCCCGCTCGCGAGCCTCCTCGGCGCTGATCTGCTCGGCGTTCGGGCCGGGCTCGTTGCCGACGAAGACGACGTTCGGGTTGGTCCCGATGTCCTCGAGCAGCCGGAACGTCGAGTTGGTAGATTCGGTCAGCTGATCGATCAGCCGGCCGGGGTTGCCGTCCTCGTCCTCGAGTTCCTCCTCGAGACGCTCGCGGAGTTCGTCGTCGTCGATGTCGTCGATCTCCCGGCGCTGGACCTCGCGCAAGAACTCGCGGGGATCGCTGTCGGGGTCGTTCATGTCGCCGAACTTGATGATGCCTGGCGGACAGTGAACCTGACAGGCGGTCGTCCCCTCGAAGGTCTCGCCCATATAGCCGTCCTGGCGGGTCGGACACATCGTACACTTGCCCATGACGCCGCGGGGTGGGCGGCTGTCGACCCACTGACCGCGCTCGTCGTAGACGTGGTTCTCGTCGATCTCCTCCTGCGGGACGTCGGGTTCGGCCCACTGGAAGTAGTTGACGCCGTACGGACAGGCCACCTGACAGTAGCGGCAGCCGATACAGACGTCGTAATCGGTCAGCACGAGCCCGTCTTTCGAGCGGGTGTGGCGGGCCGTCGTCGGACAGACCTTCTCACACGGCGCGTCAGAACAGTGCTGGCAGTTTCGGACGAGCAGCTTCGCGTCTTCCTGGGTCTCGTCCTCGTAGTGGAAGACGTACATCCAGTTCGCCCCGGCGTCGAGGTCGTTCTCCTCGGCGCACGCGGCGACGCAGGTGAGACAGCCGTCACAGTTCTCGAGGTCGATGACCATCCCGAGCTGGACGCCGTCGCCGTCGTCGTCCTCCTGGGCGGCGGCGATCGATGCCTGGTCGTCCGGACCGGCGACGTTGTCGTGTGTCGCCCAGCCGGCCAGGCCGAGGAACGCCGCGCCGGCGCCCATCTTCTTCATCACTTCACGGCGGTCCATGTCGCCGTCGCCTTCCAGCTCGGCGAGCTTGTCGAGGAGACCGCCTCCTTCTGCTTCCTGTGCTTCCTCCCAGGCTTCGACAGTCGGACGGTCGTCCACGCCGAACTCCTCGACGACGGCGTCGTGGTACTTTCCGTGGAACTCCGCCTCGCTGATCTCGCCTGCGACGAGACGCTGGGCGTCTTTTGCCATCTCGAGTCCGAGATCGGTGTCGTACTCGGTCTCGTCGAGCTTTTCTTCTAGTTCCGCTTCCCACTCCTCGCCGAGCGGGTGGAACGAATCGTCGGTGCTCATGTTTTCTTTTGCCTCTATGTTACCTGATGTGGGTACGGTTGGCCGCAGAGTTACGCGCGGGCGTGAAGTTCATCTGACTCCATGTCCTCCGCTTACCGCTAGTTGGTTCTCGCTGTCAACGGAACTTAAGCGTTCCTTCTTTGGTGAAGCTTTCCTGGCCGCCACAGTGGCCCGAACTGAACGTATGTGTTGTGTGTTAGTACTCGACACGGCTCGGCCGGGTCTGGGCGTTGGTTCCCGTTTAGGAGGCAATAACTGCTGCCATCTCTGCTTCTCGAGTCGTAACTGGCGCGATTGGTCGACTCGTGTGACTCTCCTCGATCTCCGAACGCATCGCCGACCGCCCGTTTCGATGCCGACACCCGAGATCACGACGGTCAAGAAACCTGCACCCGATCGGTCAGCTCGGTTCGACGATTCGATCGGTCAATTCGACGGGTTGCCATCAATTAGCCATCTCCCATAACATATATCAGAAGATATATTATGACACCCCTCGTCCGGCTTCAGTTCGACCGCTCGGCGGCCTTCGAACGGCGTCGACGACGGCGGCTCGTTCAGCGCGTCACGCCGGATCTACCTCGGAAGAATCGATCGGTAACACGCCGGTGGCGTCGTACACTATCGACCGAATTCGTCCAATAGTCGCGACACGGTCCGTGTCAGTTGCGACATGAACCCGGGTTTGAACCACTCTCCGTCCCCGGAGCGCCGATCGTCGGTGGTGAGTGTGCCACAGCCGGCGGTCGGTGTTCGACCGACCAACTGGGCGTCCGCCACGTAGTATCGAAATTCAAAGATGATCTCAGAAATGAACCATATCTGATGGTATGGATCCGTGGGCCCCGCCGACCGATCAGATGACTATTGACACCAGTTGCCACGATATGACTTAAACGTTCCCCCTCGAGCGACGCCGGGACGTCACCGCCGCGTGAGGCGGACCGATCGCTCGAGGACCGGCGTGAGAATACGGAAGCCAAGTCCTCTACAGTAGCCACTGACGTTCACCGACTACTGTCTCGCCGTTACCGACCGCCAGTACACAGCTGCTCCGATCAACCGTCAGAGCCGGTGGCCCATCGCCGGTTCGAATCGTTTCAAAAACCGTATTCCCGTTCAGCCGGTTCGATAGTTCGGCGAGAAGACGCCTCGACCGGTAGGAACGATATCCTCGTTCTGGTGGAGGCGGGTGCACGCGTTCTCGACGGTGAGGGGATGTTCCTCGAGTCGGTCAGCCAGCTCGAGGACGTGCAGTTCGCCGTGCTCGGACAGCGTTTCACGGATCTGTTCTTCAATCGCTCGTGCCGTCGTCATCGGAGACCCCCATCCGCGTTCACGTGTGGCAGGGTCCGATCTCGATCCCGTGGTGTCATACGTCTCGGTGGTACGTGTGTTCGACCAGAATAATCGGCGAATCCTAATGGCTGTATCTGATTCCCAGTTCGTGAGAATCACGGCGGGGTATGTATCTGAAACCGTGCTATCGCCGGTCACGGAGTTGATTCTGTGGATCGTTCGGGTCCCGGGACGCTCGCCGACTGGAGGTGTGGTCCGTCCCCACTGCGTTCGAACCGCACGCTGGCGTCGAGCCGGCGCTCATAACGGCTGTCGTGAGGCGTTACCGATGCAACCGCAAGACGGTTCGCGGTTGCATCGAAGAACGGCCACAACAGACAGAATCAGTCGTCGACGGCAGCGTCGCCTTCTCCAGTTATATCGTCGCGCGGGCCGCCCGCGTGTCCTTCGTGAGCAACGGCCGTCTCGAGGAGCGCAGGCGAGATGGCAGGGACCTCCTCGTCCGTGACGGGACCGTGTGCGTCGAGGTCCTCGAGCGACCGCGGGAACGCCCGCAACTCCTTGTGGATGGCGATTCCGGCGTTCGCCCCCTGACCCATCGCGACGGGGATCTGGTTGTGTCCCGGCGTGAGGTCGCCGACGGCGTAGACGCCGTCGACCGAGGTTCGGCCGTGGTCGTCGACGACGACGGTGCCGTCGTCGTTACGCTCGAGTTCTATCGCGTCGGCGAGGTCCGCGTGGTAGTTCGAGCCGTACATCGGGAAGCCGCCCTGGTAGTCGCGCACGGTGCCGTCCTCGAACTCGAAGGACTCGAGCCAGCCGTCCTCGCCCTTGTTCATCGCCGTGATCTCCGCCTCCACGACGTCGACGGGATGGCCCTCGAGTAGTTCGGCGGTCTCCTCGCTCCACTCGGGCTCGTTGCCGCGGGTCAGCAGGTCGACGTCGTCGGTGTAGTTCAGCATGATCATGGCGACGTAGGCGGCAGCGTCGCTCGTCCCCATCACGAAGACGGGTTCGTCGACGAACATGTACGCGTCACAGTGGACGCAGTAGTGCAGTCCCCGGCCGGTCGGCGGGAGCGGTGGGTCGGGGCGCTGGTCGGCGAAGCCGGTCGCGAGGACGACGCGACGGACCCTGACCGCTTCGTCGCCCAGGGAGACGCGAAAGCCGTCGTCGGCCGACTCGCCGAGCGCCTCGAGGTCCTCGACGAACGCCCGTCGGAACTCGGCGCCGTAGCTGCGTACCTGCTCCCTGCCGGTCTGTAAGAACTCGTTGCCCGAGACCTCCTCGGTGATGCCGATGACGTTGTGCGTGTCGCGCATCATCGCCGCGCGGCCGCCACCGCGGTCGACGACCAGCGTCTCGTGGCCCAATCGCGTGGTGTAGAGCGCGCTGGTCAGCCCCGCCGGCCCGCCGCCGACGACCGCAACGTCGTAGTCGAACCCGTCGTGTTCGTGCATTCGTGTGTAGACACGAACGGTCGGGAAAGTAAAAACGTGTACGTGTTCGTCGGCTGGGCCGGTCCATCCGGTCGCCGGCGGTGTGGGGCCGTCGCTCGAGCGGGCTCGAGGTGCGAGAATCGACGACGATCGAACCGTCCCGACTACCGAACCGTCGATAGCGGCGACGCGAACGATCCCGCCGGGAGCGAACGAGTCGTGGGGGTCGTTAGATATCTTTCAGCGTGAACCACCAGTCGTAGGCCTCGAGGTCGTCGTCCGCGTCGGCTTCCTCGAGTCGGGCCGTGGCGTCGGCGTCCGTGCTCGGCGGCGAGAGCAGCGCCTTATCGCCGAAGCTCTCGTTCTCGGGCCAGTCGGCGGGCAGGGCGACACCCTCCGCCTCGTGGGTCTGGAACGCGCGGATCGACCGCAGGATCTCGTCGATGTTGCGACCGATCTCCATCGGGTAGTAGAGGATCAGGCGCAGTTCACCCTCGGGGTCGACGACGAAGACGGACCGGACCGTCGCGGAGCCCGCTCCGGGATGGAGCATGCCGAGTTCGGTGGCGACTTTGCCCTGTTCGTCGGCGATGATCGGGAACTCGATCTGCTCGTCGAGCTCCTCGTCGATCCACTCGGTCCACTTGATGTGAGAGTGGACGCGGTCGACCGAGAGCCCGATCAGTTCGGTGTCGAGTTCCTTGAACTCGTCGTAGCGCTGCTGGAACGCGACGAACTCGGTGGTGCAGACGGGCGTGAAGTCACCGGGGTGGCTAAACAGCACGAACCACGACCCCTCGTAGTCGTCGGGGAGGACTTTCGTCCCGTGGGTCGTCTCCACCTCGAGTTCGGGGAACGGGTCGTTCAGCAGCGGCATGCCGGGCGATTCGTCAGTATCAGCTACGTCTTGGGACATCGCAACTAATTCTACGGCATCGGAAACTATAGTTCCTCTTGAGCAAGAAGTCATTTCCCGTTTCTCGGTCCAGAGAGAGCCCCCGGAAATATTTTCGGCTAGTTTGAGAGAGAAGCACGGCAGTAGCTCACACATCGGTCGCGGTCGGCGACGATCGCAAAAATCGGAACAAAAATCGGAACGGTCGCGATCAATTCGACTTCGTCGCACCCATCCGTCGGAGAAACTCGATCAGGATGCCGAGCCCCTGGCGGACGTCGTCGTCACGAAGCGCGCCGAGCATCCCGAACAGACCGACTTTCTTCGGTGGTTCCTCTTCCGTGAATGCGCCGAGACCCGCCTCGACGGCGTCGATGAGCTCCTCGTCGCCGAGTCGATAGCCCAGGACGAGCATGTTGCCGAGGTTCTGCCCGAGCTGGTGGGGATCGATGTCCGCCTCGACGTACGCGCTACTGAGTCCGGCGACCATCATCCGGAGCTCCGCGATCGGCGCTCTGTTCTCGCGGGCGACGTCGACGGCCTCCGGGATCAGGTCCTCGGCGAGGTCGGTGACGACCTCGAGCAGGTCGAACAGTTCGACGAGGGTGTCGACGTTCTCGCCGAGTCGCTCGAGCAAGACGAGCGTCTCCTCACGCTCTAAGGCGAACCGCAGCTGCTCGATCGTCTCACGGTTCTCACGAACGATCGTCTGGAACTCCGGCGCCAGGTCGTGTGCGAGGTCGTCGACGACCTCGAGCGTGTCGAGGAGTTCGACGAGCGTGTCGGCATTATCCCCGACGCGCTGGACGAGTACGAGCGTCTCCTCGCGCTCTAAGGCCATGCGCAGTTCTGCGATCGGTTCCCGGGAGTCGTGGGCCGCCTCGCGCAGTTCGGGAGCGAGGTCCGCCGAGAGCTCCTGGACGACGACCAGGAGTTCGAGCAGCTCGGCGAGCTCCTCGTCGTTCTCGTCGATCGCACGGGCGAGTTGGCTGTCGGCCGGCGGCTCGAACTCGGTCCCGGCGAAGGCGTCGTCCGTCGATCGATTGTCCTGTGCCATCGTTACGGGAGTGGGTCGTAGCCTCGCATCCAGGCGTCCCAGTAGACGGATGGGAGGACGTTGACGTCCATGATCCAGTTCAGCTTGCTCTCGACGGGGGCGGAGATCGGCCCCTCGTAGTCGAACTCGGCGATCAGCGCCTTCCCCTTCTTCGTGAGCAGCGGGCAGGCCGCGTAGCCGTCGTACTCGGCGCGCATGGGCTCGTCCCGGAGCAGGGCGGTCAGGTTCTTCCCGACGACGTGAGCCTGCTTGCGGGCGGCGGCGGCGGTCTTCGAGTGCGGGGCGTTCTCACAGTCACCCAGCGCGAAGACGTTCTCGTACTCGTCGTGCTGGCAGCTGTGCTGGTCGATGGTGACGTATTCGCCGTCCTCGGAGTCGTCGGCCAGCGGCGAGCCCTCGGTGATCGCTTTCTGCCCGAACTGGGGGGTGACCGGGGCGTAGAGGTCGTACTCGATCTCCTCGCCGTCGGCGGACCGAACGACGTTCGCGTCGGGGTCGATCTCCGCAACCGAGAAGTTCTCCTTGAACTCGATGTCCCGATCGTTCCAGATCTCGTACAGCTTGTCACGGTAGGGCTGGACGCCGAAGTGGTGCTCGGCGTTGCGGGTCATGATGACCTCGACGTCGTCGCGGATACCGCGCCGGCGGAAGTAGTCCTCAGCGAGCATCGTCAGCTTCAGCGGCGCGCCGGGACACTTGATCGGCGTGTCGGGCTGGGTGACGAGGAACGTCCCACCGTCGAAGTTCTCGAGTGCGTCACGCATCTCGAGGGCGGCCTCGTAGTGGTAGAACGGGTAGACGTCGTCGGTCTCCTGCCAGGCCTCGAGCAGCCCGGGCGTCGCCGTCGGGTCGAGTCGGTGGCCGGTCGCGACCACGAGGTAATCGTACTCGAGGTCGTCGCCGGCTTCGAGGGAGACGGTCTGTGCGTTGGGATCGACGCCCGTGACGGCGTCGTGGACGAACTCGACGTCCGGTTTCAGGAGCTCGTCGACGTGTCTCGACTGGTCGGGATCGAGGTAGCCGAACGGGACGAGATAGAACGACGGCTGGTAGAAGTGATCGGTACTCTTGTCGACGACCGTTACCGTGGCCTCGGATCGGTCGAGTTTTCGCCGGAGGATGTTGGCAGTCATGGCACCGCCGGAGCCGGCACCGAGTACGACTACGTGCTTCATTGTACAGCCCTTGATAGCCACCCCGGGAACCTCAATATCTTCCTTCGAACAATAATGTATGATACCCACCACCTACTCGAGTGAGTGGCGCAATTATTGCACAATCATTGCCTCGATTGGGCGGCGGCCGTCCCTGCAGTATCGGCTGCCGACCGTCAGAGTAGTGTTCGACATCGCGCGTCGGCACCCGTCGAACGTCAGCGCACACCCGGTCACGGACGTCGACGACCAGCCTCGGCGACGAGGTCGAGGCTGGTCGCTCGGCTGCGGTCGGCTGGAACTCGTTTCAACGACCACTATCGTATCGGACCTCGAGACGCTCACTCGTCTTCTGCGTCGGTTTCGACCGGGGCGCCGATCAGGTTCCCCCACTCGATCCACGAGCCGTCGTAGTTCGCGACGTCACGGTGGTCGAGCAGCTCCGAGAGGACGAACCAGACGAGCGCGGATCGTTCGCCGACGTGACAGTAGACGATCGTCTCCGTGTCGGGAGTCACGTCGCGGGCTGCGAACAGCTGCTCGAGTTCGGTCACGTCCTTGAAACGAGCGTCGTCGTCGACGACCTCGGACCAGAGGAGGTGAATCGTCCCGGGGATGTGCCCGGCCGTCCGTGCTTCCGGGAGGTCGTTGGATGGACGCGCCCGTTTGCCCTCGTACTCCTCCGGCGAACGGACGTCGACGATGGTGACGTTCCGGGACAGCGCCGCCTCGATGTCTCGCCGGTAGGCCCGGATCCGTTCGTCCGCCGGCTGGGCGACGTACTCCTGGCGGGAGACGGTCGGCTCCTCGGTCGTCAGCGGGCAACCCGCCTGGACCCACGCGTTCTTTCCGCCGTCGAGCAGGCGCACGTCCGTGTGTCGATAGTACTTGAACAGCCAGTAGAGGTACGCCGCGAACTGGTTCTGCTCGGTGCTGTAGATCACGACGGTGGACTCCTCGGTGATCCCTCGCTCGCCGACGTACGCCTCGAACGTCTCCCGGCTGGCCAGGCCACAGCCCTCGACGTCGACGAGATCGTTCATGATGTCGATCTGAACGGCTCCCGGGACGTGGCCGCGGTCGTACTCGTCGTCGGCCTCGACGATCCGAAGGCCAGGATCGTCCCGTTCGGCCTCTGTGAGCCGCTCTCTGACCCACTCGACCGTCACCAGCGACTGCCGACCGCCCCGGCCGTCGCCCGAGCCGCTGGCGTCGCTCGCGAGGCGATAACAGGTCTGGCGACCGTCGTGTAACGCCGGAGACGAATCGACGAGTGAAGCGTCCTCGAGCTGGTCGAGGCCGTACCGGGCCGTCCGTGAGGACAGCATCGTCTCCTCGGTCAGGGCCTTGAGCGTCATCGGGCCCGAGTGAGCCAGCGTCTTGTAAATAAACTTCGAGCTGGGTGGCAAGTCGCCGAGTGTCTCCTCGAGTTCGTCCCGGTCCATTCTTGAGTGTCTCTTGCAACTCTACCTATACATCTTTTACGACCCTCGCCTCAGACTGTGTCGACGGCGCGACGTTCGTTCCCGTCGAGGCGAATATAGAGACCATAATTGTGCCAACTTCGGCCGTATCCGGTGGGTGAACACCCCTTCAGCGAGGGGTATGGGCAATAATATTCACTGCGAGAATTCTTATGCGTCAACCTCCGGTACCGTCGGTCGTAATGGTCGAGACGATCTCCACCGACGAGCTTCGAGTGAAGCTCGATCGCAACGACGACTTCACGCTCTTCGACACGCGGTCACCGGACAGCTTCGAGGAGTGGCGAATCGACAGGGCAGTGAACGTCGAGTACTCCGGCTCGGACGACGAGCTGATCGGCGACTTCGACGCCTACCGCGGTGAACTCGCCCCCGACGACGAGATCGTGGCGATCTGTCGGACGGGCCGCTCTGCGGGGCTGTTCGGCGAGTACCTCGAGGAAGAAGGCTTCGAGAACGTCACGAACGTCGACGGCGGGATGCAGGCCTGGAGTCTGGCCTACGACGTCGTCCCGATCGCGACCCGGAACGACGACCTCGTCATCTTACAGCTGCAGCGGCGGGCGAAGGGCTGTCTGGGCTACCTCATCGGCTCGAAGCGCACCGGCGAAGCGGCGCTGGTCGACGTCACCCGTGCGACGGACGTCTTCCGCCAGGCCGCGAGCGACTACGGCTTCGAGATCGTCCGCGTCCTCGATACGCACATCCACGCCGACCACATCTCCCGCGGCCGCCAGCTCGCAGCCGAACTCGACGTCCCCTACCACCTCGGCCAGCCCGCCGAGACGCGCGACCCGAAGTTTTCGTTCGACGGCCTCGAACCCAACGAGACGGTTCCCGTGGGCCGGATCACGATCAAGGCCGTCCACACGCCCGGACACACCACGGGCATGACGAGCTACCTCGTCGAGAACGAGGCGCTGTTGACCGGCGACACGCTGTTCGTCGAGTCGATCGGCCGCACCGAACTCCAGTTCGCCGGCGAGGACGCCAAAGGTGGCGCGCGCGTCCAGTACGAGACGCTCCACCACAAGCTCATGACCATGCCCGACGACGTGAAGATCCTCCCCGGACACTTCTCGGTCACCGACTGCGGGCAGTACGTCGACGTCACGCCCGGCCTGCCGATGCACTCGACCGTCGGCGAGCTCCGCCAGCACAACGAGATCTTACAACTCGGCGAGGAGGCGTTCGTCGAGCACATGTTCGAGAACCTCCCGTCGAAGCCGCCGAACTACGAGACGGTGATCGCCACCAACGTCGGCGAGTACGAGCCCGACAACGAGGAAGAAGAACGCGAGCTCGAGCTCGGACCGAACCGGTGTGCGGCCACGACCGACAGCGTCGTCGCCGACGACTGACGGAACGATGATCGAGTTCGCCACACTCTCACCACCCATCCAGGCGCTCGTCCTCGTCAGCGTGGTGCTGCTCGAGGCGGTCGTGCTCTACGCCGGCTACGGCGTCCTCGAGCGCGTCGTCGCCCCGCCGTTGCTCGGAGCCATCGAAGGCCGCTGATCGGCCGTCGGGTTCCGTTTCCCGCGGAATCCACTCTGGTTCACACTGCTCGAGAACCGATCCTCGTCCCGTCGTGGGCCACCTGCGTTCTCGAACGCGATATTGTTACTGGCTATTACAGACATATGCGTGTAATGCTCCGAGAATGATGGTGCAATATTTAGTGATTTATATAGGATCGTCTGTGACGCATCGGCGGGAGCATCGATCACCGATGTAGCTAAATCTGACCGGTGGATAGGGACTGACGAATGGTTCGAGAGCGTACCCCGGAGTCGACACCCTCGGCCGACTGTATCTGTGCCGTCCTCGTCGATCCCGACTGTCGGGAGATTATCCGGACGCTCGAGGCGCCGCTGACCACCCCCGAACTCCGGGAGCGTTGTGACATTCCGAAGTCGACGCTCTACCGCAAACTCGACCTCCTGACGGAGGCGACGCTCCTCGAGGAGTCACTCGAGGTCCGACGCGACGGACGACACACGAGCAAGTACGAGCTCAACTTCGAGGCGGTGACGCTGTCGCTCGACGACGAGCGATCGCTCGGGGCGCAGATCGATCGGCCGGCCGAATCGGCCGACGTTCAGCTGGCAGGGCTGTGGTCGGAAGTCCGCAAGGAGACGTGATCATCCCGGGCTCCGTCGAACCGACGGCTCACAGACTCACAGCCGTCGGTATCAGTCGTTCCTCGAGCGGTCCGCGGGTCGACCACGCTCGACGGGCGCACCGACGGTGTTCCCCCACTCGACCCACGAGCCGTAGTAGTGTCGGACGGCGTCAAAGCCGAGCAGTTCGGTGAGCGCGACCCAGGTGAGCGCCGACCGTTCACCGATCCGGCAGTAGACGATCGTGTCGTCGTCGACGATGCCGGCGTCCTCGTAGACCGCCCGAATCTCCGACGGGGGTTTGAACCGGCCGTCGGCCCGGACGACGCGGCTCCACGGCACGTTGATCGCGCCCGGGATGTGCCCGCCTCGCTGCACCCCCTCATTCCATCCCGGTGGCGAGAGAATCTCGCCGCGGTACTCCGCCGGTGCCCGGACGTCGACGAGTTGCGTCCCGGCCTCCATTGCCTCGAGGACCCCCTCACGATCGACCCGAATGGATTCGTCGATCCCGTCGAGATCGTAGGCCCGTTCCGTGACGGAGGGGACGGTGTCGGTCATCGGCAGGTTCTGCTCGAGCCAGTACTCCCGGCCGCCGTCGAGCAGCCGGACGTCGTCGTGTCCGTAGTACGTCAGGATCCAGTAGGCGTAGGCCGCGAACCAGTTGTCGACGTCGCCGTAGCAGACGATCGTCGACGTCTCCGTGATGCCGAGTCCGCCGAGGAGCTTCTCGAACGCCGCTTTCGACGGGACGTCGAAGACCGTCGTATCCTGCAGGTCGGTCCGCCAGTCGACCCCGACCGCGCCGGGGAGGTGTGCCTCGGCGTACGTGTCGGGGACGACGTCGACCTCGACCAGGACGAGTTCGGGATCGTCCCGTTCGAACGCGGGCAGTCGTTGCGCGACCCACTCGGCGGAGACGAGCGTCTCCGTTTCGTCGATTCCCATCTCGATGTCGCGTACGGTCCCCACCGGTTATGAGTCTCTCGGCGCCGTCCCGTCGGCTCGAGCGGACGCGAGCGATGGTTGCGGCAACAACTGTTCGTTTCGCCGCCGGCCGCCGACGACGCCCGAACGAGCGTGACATTTTGGTAGCTGCTCGAATCCTTAAGCCTCGGCGCTGCTAACGTCGATTCGTATGGTAACGTCCATTTCAGCGGCCGAGCTACGGGACAGGATCGACCGCGATGAGTTCGTGCTGTTCGACACCAGGAACCCCGAGGACTTCGACGGCTGGCACATCGCCGGCGCCGAGAACGTCGAGTACTCCTGTGCGAACGACGAGCTGGTCGGCGAGTTCGACCCCGACGCCTACGACGACGACGAGGAGATCGTCGTCACCTGCGCCACCGGCAACTCCGCGGAGGCGTTCGCCGAGTACCTCGAGGAGGAGGGCTTCGAGGACGTCTCCTGGGTCGACGGCGGGATGGAAGCCTGGAGTATGGTGTACGACGTCGTGCCGATCGCGACCGATCGCGACGACCTCGAGCTCCTGCAGCTGCAGCGCCGATCGAAGGGCTGTCTGGGCTACCTGATCGGCTCGAAACGCACCGGTGAGGCGGCGCTCGTCGACGTCACCCGCGCGACCGACGCCTTCGAGCGCGCGGCCGCCGAGTACGGCTACGAGATCGCCCGCGTCTTCGACACCCACATCCACGCCGACCACATTTCGGCCGGGCGCGAGCTCGCCGCCGAACACGGCGTCCCGTACCACCTCGGGCAGGCCGCCGAGACGCGCGACCCGCAGTTCGACTTCGACGGTCTGGAGGCCAACGAGGTCGTGATGGTCGGCGAGATCCCCGTCAAGGCCGTCCCCACGCCGGGACACACCACGGGCATGACGAGCTACCTCGTCGACGGTGAAGCGCTGCTGACTGGCGACACGCTGTTCGTCGAGTCGATCGGCCGCACCGAACTCCAGTTCGCCGGCGAGGACGCCAAAGGTGGCGCTCGCGTCCAGTACGAGACGCTCCACCACAAGATCATGACGATGCCCGACCACGTGAAGATCCTCCCCGGGCACTTCTCGGTCACCGACGACGGCGAGTACATCGACGTCACGCCCGGCCTGCCGATGCTCTCGACGGTCGGAACGATCCGCCAGCGCAACGAGATCCTCCAGCTCGAGGAAGACGAGTTCGTCGAGCACATGTTCGATAACCTCCCGTCGAAGCCGCCGAACTACGAGACGGTGATCGCCACCAACGTCGGCGAGTACGAGCCCGAAGGCGAGGACGAGATGAACGAGCTCGAGCTCGGGCCGAACCGATGCGCGGCGACAGCAGACAGCGCCGTCGCGGACGACTGATTCGAGGGTCGCTATCGTTACGAATATGATTGGAATAGAAGGCGGAGTACTCGGTGGGTTCGCGCTCGTTGGGCTCATCACGATCCAGGCGGTCGTCCTCTACGTCGGGTACGGCTGGCTCGAGTCGATCGTCGAGCGAGCGTACGCGCGCTATCAGCAGGTGAACTAATCGAATGGAGCTACTCGGATTGAGTCTGTCGTTGCTGGTGTTGTTCGTGAGCTTCGGCTTCATGGTGGGCGTGCTGTTCGGTTTCTTCGGGATGGGCGGGTCGTTCCTGATCACGCCCACCCTGTTGATCCTGGGCTATCCCGCCTCGGTCGCCATCGGCTGCGGCCTGGCGTTTTACTTCGGCACGTCGGTCATCGCCGTGATGAAACACTACGACATCGGCCAGGTCGACTACAAACTCGGCGCCATCCTGTTCGTCGTGCTCTCGATCGGCATCGAACTCGGCAGCCGACTCGTCTTCGCCCTCGAGGTGCTAGGGATCGCCGAACTCGTCACCGGCGTCGCGTACGTGGTCCTGCTCGGGGGGATCGGCGCGATCTTCCTCCGCCGAGCGTACGCACTCGAGGATCGGGACGAGGAGGACGACGCGGACGAAGACGACGAGGCGATTCCGGAAATTGGCCAGAAGATCCAGTCGTACACCATCCCACCGATGATCTCGCTCGTCTCCGGCGGGCGGGCGTCGCTGTGGACGATCTCGGGCGCTGGCGGCGGCGTCGGCCTCGTCTCTGGACTGATCGGCGTCGGCGGCGGGTTCATGCGGATGCCAGCGATCTACTACCTCATCGGGACGCCGCTGACGGTCGCCGTCGGGACCAGCCTCTTCGCGGGGCTGTTCTCCGGCGCCTTCGGGACGTTCACGTACGGACGTGCCGGCAGCGTCGACCTCGCGGTCGTCGGTACACTCCTGGTGGGTAGTGCCCTGGGCGCGCGAATCGGCTCGGCGGCGACGACCGTCGTCGAGGAGGACGACGTCATCGTCTACTTCGGCATCATGATGGTGCTCGCCAGCGTCGGCATCGCGCTGCAACAGCTCGCCGGCTGGCTCGACGTCGGCGCGCTCGACATCGTCAGCGTCGTCCTGCTCGTCGGCTCGTCGTTCTTCGTCGCCCTGATCATCCTCTACAAGGTCGCCACGTCGGCCACCGAACCGAGTGCGAACGCCCAGCCAACGCCCGACAGCGACGATTGACCATGTCGACGAGACGCCAGTGCCGTGGGAGACCGTCCGGCGTTCACCCGCCCCGCGAGCGTAATCGATCGTGATGCTCGTCGCCGTCGTCGCCGTTATCCTCGCCCTTGGCGTCGCCTCCCGCGTGCTCGCGGATCGACTGCAGATCCCGAGCGTCCTGTTCCTGATCCTGGCTGGGATCGCGATCGGTCCCGAAGGAGTCGGGCTCGTCTCCGAAGCGACGTTCGGCGGCGGGCTCTCCGCGATGGTCGGCGTCAGCGTCGCCATCATCCTCTTCGAGGGCGGCTACCACCTGCACCGTCGCAAACTCCGGGAGAGTAAAACGGCACTGTTCCGGATCACCACCGTCGGTGCACTGATCACCTGGCTCGGGACGGCGGCCGCCGTCGTCGTCTTCCTCGACACCAGTCTCGAGGTGGGTCTGCTCGTCGGCGCGCTGTTGATCGCTACGGGTCCGACGGTGATCGGCCCGATCCTCCAGGTCGTCACCGTCCGTGAGCACGTCGCTGCCGTCCTCGAGGGCGAGGGCGTGATCAACGACGTGACGGCCGCAATCTTGGTCGTCGTCGTCTTCGAGGTGCTCATCGTCGGCACCGGCGGCACGATGCTATTCGTCGGGGAGTTCCTCCGGCGGCTGTTCGTCGGGCTGGCGTTCGGCGCGCTCGTCGCGGCGATCGTCTGGCTGGTACTCAGCCGCGGGAACCTCGCGCCCGGCACCGGCCCGCTCCACGCTCGACTGATCGTCCTCGCCGGCGTCGTCGTCGCCTACGGCGGCGCCGAACTGATCGCGGGCGAGACCGGGATCGCCGCTGCAGCCATGGCGGGATTCGCACTCGGGAACGTCGACCTGCCCCACCACGAGGAGGTGATCGACTTCCTCGACGACCTTTCGGTGGTCGTCCTCTCGTTCATCTTCGTCGCGCTGGCGGCGCTGATCGACTTCGAGGACATCCTCACGCTCGAACTGGCCGGGCTCGCCATCGTCGTCGCGATCACGATGGTCATCCGGCCGACGGTCATCTATCTGGCGACGACCAACGAACGGTTCACTCGCAACGAACGACTGTTCCTCAGCGCCGTCGGCCCGCGCGGGATCATCCCCGCCAGCGTCGCGACGCTGTTCGCCGTCGAACTGCAGGCGCTCGGCCGGCCACAGGAAGCGCAACTCCTGGCGGGGACCGTCTTCCTGCTCATCTTCGCGACGGTCATCCTCCAGGCCGGCCTGGCACGACAGATCGCGGACGTACTCGAGGTTTCACCAATGCGCACCATCATCGTCGGCGGGGGACGGGTCGGCCTGTCACTCGCCGAACGGCTCGAAGCCGACGGAGAGAACGTACTGCTCGTCGACCAGGACCCCGATGCGGTCGAGAAGGCCCGTGAACGCGGCCTCCGTGCGCTCGAGGGAGACGGCACCGACGCCGACGTGCTCGAGCGCGCTGGCGTGACCGAGGCGAAGACGATCACCGCTGCCACGCCGGACGACGACGTCAACCTGCTCGTCTGTCAGCTCGCGAAGACGAGCTTCGGCGTCGAGACGGTCGCCTCGCGGGTCAACCAGCCCGAGAACGTCGACGCCTTCGAGGCGCTCGGCGTGCGGGCGATCGACCTCTCGATGGCGACCGCCTGGTCGCTCGAGAACGTCTTAGAGCGGCCGTCGCTGTCGGCATGGATGAACGAACTCGGCCGGACCGGGGACGTTCAGGAGATCGAAGTGACGGCGTCGGACCTCGTCGGCAAGACGATCGCCGAACTCAACGCCGAGATTCCACACGGCTGTCTCGTCGGCTTGCTCACGCACGCCGATGGGACCACGGAGGTGCCGACCGGCGACCACGAGCTCCGGGACGGGGACCGCGTCACGTTCCTCGGGCGGACGGACGCGGTAGACCGCGCCGTCAAGCGGTTCCATCCGCACGACTGAACGACGTCGCGACTCCCGGTCGCCTGTCGGGCGAATTATCGATCGGTCCTGTACCGAGCACTATAGTGCTCGTTGAAACGATTTACACCCGGTCACAGCCGAGCGGCCAGCCTCGGCCTCGTTGGCGAGGCTGGCCGCCAACGGTCGTGACCGGGTGTGCAATGACTTTCAACGGTTACTATAGCGGACGGTCGGGCAGCTCACTTCGGCGGGACGAGCAGCACGTTCCCGCGTGCGTTCGCGACGACTGTCTCCGAGACGCTTCCGAGTAACAGCCGCCGCAAGCGACTGTGCCCGCGCGTGCCGAGCAGCGTCGTCGTCGGCTCGTGGGTCGCCTCCGCCTCGAGGAGCTCGTCGGCGGGAGCGCCCTCGCGGACGTCGATCGTCGCGTCGATGTCCCATTCCTCGAGGCGGTCGGCCAGCTCCGAGAGACGGTCCTCGGCCGTGACGTCGCCGTCGGGGCCGGGGCTGTTCGGGCTCTCGACGTGGACCAGCGTGGCCTCCCGGGTGGCGTGGCGAAGGTAGGAGAACGCCTCGAAGGCACGATCGGCGTTCGTCGAGAAGTCGGTCGCGTACAGCAGCCGTCGGAAGAGTTGTTTCTCGACGAGTTCCGGTTCGTCGACCTCGCGCTCGATGCGGTTGACGAGCAGCGGCACGACCGTCGTCCGCGCGAGGTTTCGCGTCGTCGAGCCGATGAGGCGGTTCTCGAGTGGCTGCTTCCCGCGCGATCCGACGATCGACAGGTCGGCGCCGACCGCCTCGGCGACGCCGTTGATCCGTCGGTGGGGCGTCCCGCGGACGGCGTGCGTCTCGACGTCGAGTCCGGCATCCTCGATGACGTCCCGGTACCGAGCGAGCGCCCGTCGACGACGCTTCTGGTGATCGATCCCGGGGGTGCCGGCGTGGACGTTCGCGGGAACGACCGTGACGAGGTGGAGTTGTTCGACCCCGATGCGGGAGAGGCACTCGAGGCAGGTTTCGGTCTCGATGGCGGCCTCGCTGGCCGCAGACAGATCTGTCGCATACACGGCTTTCATAGCCGTCGTTCGGAACGCGCGAGTAATATCGCTGGTGGTTCATTCACCTAGAGCGTGACGACGGCCAGCGATCGGCTGGCGCGTCAGGCGGGGTTCGACGTCCGATGGGGCGTCCAGGACCAGAACGGGCTCAATGTTCCAGTCCTGGCCGCTCCACTGTGAGCAGTGTACACCCCGTTTCAGTTGTTGCGATAATTGCCGAAACGTTTTCCCGGGCCGGAGCTGTGACGAATATCTGCCCGTTCGACTCGCTTATCCGCGCTGGACCGCTAGCACGAGTAACGGCGACCACCGGCCACCGGACGTGGGGCGCACTCGTATGGCTGCCGTCGTCGACTGTCACAGCCGTATCGAGCGACGCTGTAGCGTTGCGGACTCCGTCGCGTCACCACTGCACCACTGATTCAACCGATGACGACCGAGACACCAGCCCGACTTCGGGAGTTTACCTTCAGTATCCACTACGACCGCGGGACAGACCCGGTCATGGACGTCTTTCACGACCACCCGGAGCTGACCGCGTCGGCCATCGACATCTGTACCGGCGACCGGTCGTACGTTCGACTCCACCGGTTTCAGGGGCCGCGTGCGGCGACCGACCGACTCGAGGCCGAACTCGACGAGCGCGACCACCTCCCGCGGGCGGTCGGCGACCGGCCGTGTCGCGGAACCGGGACGTCGTTCTCGCTCGAGTGTACGACGCGTCGGCGATTGATCTACTCCTACGTCGAGGAGATCCGGGCGTGTGAGTCGGTCCAGGGCGTCGTCTGTTCGCACCTGAGCACGGGGACAGTCTGTGAGGTCCACCAGCGGGAGGGCGTCGAGTCGTGGCGGCTGTTGATGCGCTCCGACGAGAACGTCGGACTCGTGTACGACCGGCTCGCGGCCGGCCTCCGGGACGGCCTCCGGTTCGAGGTCGGCCACTTAGGCGAGGCCGTCGACTGGCCCAGCGGCGGCATCGTCGACGTCGAGCTGCCGGGCGCACAGCTTCAGGCGATCCAGGAAGCTGCCGCGAGCGGCTACTACGAGCGACCGCGAGAGATCACGGTCGAAGCCCTCGCCGAGGAGCTCGACGTCCCACGGTCGACGCTCTCCTACCGCCTCCGGATGGCCGAAGCGACGCTCGTCAAACGCTACCTCGAGCGGTTCGGCGACGACGGCGAGTAACTCCCCGCTCTACTGGACCTGGCACGGTCTCTCGCGTTCTCGATGGAAAACGGGTCGGTTCGCTATCTAGTCTATCTCACTAGTCAACGTAAATAGTGTTCGGGTTCGGGAATCGAAAGTTGGCGAGATCCAAGATCTAATTTAGCGTTCTCCAACCCGTTCGTTCGAACGAATGGTGAGTCCGATGTACGTAACGACGATCGCCGGTTCGGTGTTCGCCGAGTCGGCACAGACGGTCGCACTGCTGCTCGCGTTTCTCACGCCCGAACTCGCGAGCCGGATACAGTTCGGCTGGGCGATCACGATCCACATCATCTTCGCCGCCCTGTCGGTCGGGCTGGCACCGTTTCTCGTCTACTTCGTCGTCCAGGAGGTCAGGACGGGCGAGGAGCGATACGCCCGCCTCCGGAAGTTCTGGACGAAAATCTTCGCCGTCGGTTTCGTCATGGGAACCGTCACGGGGATCCCCATGGGATTCATGTTCGGGACCAACTTCGCCACGTTCTCCGAGGTCTCCGGCGAACTGATCGGCGGCCCGCTCTCGTTCGAGGCCAAGATGGCCTTTTTCCTCGAGGCGTTCGCACTTGGCATCCTGTTGTTCGGTCGTGAGCGCGTCTCGGACCGGATGTACGCGCTCTCGGCGTTTCTCGTCGCCCTCGGCGCGTGGATGTCCGCGTTCTGGATCCTCGTCGTCAACTCCTGGATGCAGACGCCCCAGGGCTACGAGCTCGTGATGAAAGAAGGGGTGCCGATCGCCCAGCTGACCGACCCGATGGCGGCGTTTTTCAACCCCCGTTTCCCGTGGATGTACGTCCACATGCAGAACGCGGCGGTGATCTCCGTGACGCTGCTGGTCGCCGGGATCGCCGCCTACTTCATCTGGAAGAACCGCGACAGCCAGGTCTGGCAGACGGCGCTCAAAGTCGCCATCGTCGTCCTGCTCGTGACGTCGATCTTCCAGGTGATCCACGGCGACATGTACGGCCGCCACGTCGCCGAGACGCAGCCACACAAGTTCGCCGCGATGGAAGCCCACTACGAGACCGGGGCGGCTGACTTACACATCGTCGCAATTCCGACCGAACTCGAGGCGATCACCGACCCGCGGGCGGACAACCTCTACACGATAAGCATCCCGTATCTCGCCTCGTTCCTCGCGGAGGGTGACTTCACAGCCGAGGTGACGGGGCTCAACGACTTCGAGTACGAGTCACCGCCGGTCGCCTGGGTGTTCTGGTCGTTCCGGGTCATGGTCGGCCTGGGCTTCTGGTTCGTCTTCCTCGGCCTGTGGGGCGCCTACAGGCTCTGGCGGGGTGGCCTCTACGAGGACGACCGCTACCTACAGGCGCTCATGCTCTCTGCACCACTTGGCTTCGTCGCGACGATCACCGGCTGGTACGTCGCCGAGATCGGCCGCCAGCCCTGGATCATCCAGGACGTACTCACGACCGCCGAGGGCGTCTCGACCAACCTCGGCTCGACCGAGGCGACGCTGACGCTCGTCGGCTTCGTCGTCGGCTACGTCCTCCTGTTCGGCGTCTTCCTCTACGTCTTCAGGCGCATCCTCGTGGAAGAGGCCGAACGACAGGGGACGGGAACTGAAGACCGCGAGACGCCGGAATCGCCCGGGGTGATCGCGGATGACTGAGCTGCTCTCTCACACCGAGTACCTGGTCGACTCGTTGCCCGAGCTCTGGTTCGGACTCGTCGTCGTCGCGCTGGGCGGCTACCTCCTGCTCGACGGCTTCGATTTCGGCCTCGGGATCCTCTACGCGGACGCCAACGAGAAAGAGCGACAGACGATGCTCGCCGCGTTCGGCCCCGTCTGGAAGGCCAACGAGGTGTGGCTCGTGCTGTTCGGGACGGTGCTGTTCGCGGCCTTCCCGGTGGTGTACGCCAACCTGCTGAGCCGCCACTACCTGCTCGTGTTCGCCATCCTGCTGGCGCTCTCGCTCAGGGGCCTCGGCTCGAAGCTCCGCGGGGAGGGCGACGACGAACGATGGGTTCGCTTCTGGGACGCCTGTTTCGTCGTCGGGAGCACGTTCTCACCGTTCCTTCTCGGGGCGTTCGTCGCGAGCTGGGTGCTCGGTACCCCCTCCGCGTTCGCACCCGGGCCCGTCGCCGTCGGTCTGACGGTCGTCGCCCTCTGTGTCGTCCTCGGAGCCGCCTTCCTGGGCCTGAAAACCGAGGGCTTGCTGCGCGAGACCGTCGCCCGCCGCGGACGGATGGCCACGGGCGTCTACACCGTCGTCCTCCTGGCCACGGTCGCCGTCCTGTACGGCTTCCACCCCGAGTTGCGCCCGAAGATCGTCGCGACGCCGACGCTGCTCGTCGTCGCGGTCACGGCCGCATCCGCCACCGCCTTCGTCTACGCGAGCGCTCGAGCGCGGTACCGCCTCGCCGTCGGCGGCGCCGGAGGGATCGCCGCCGCCTTCGTCGCCTACGTCGCGTACCTGCTCTACCCGTCGGTCGATCCGGCGGTCGGCCTCTCGATCGCCGACGCGGTCGTTTCTCCGCTCCCGCTGAACCTGGCATCGATCTTTGCCGTCACGTTCCTCCCGGTGATCGCGATCTACTTCACCGTCCTCTACTCGGTGTTCAGCGGCCCGGCGAGTCCCGAAGAGAGCTACAGCTGAGCCCTTGCAACCCAAACTACCATATTCCAATATACATATGTAAAGATAAGTATCTCGGCAGAGGTGTGGGGCAGTCTCGAGAGTGTCGATACTCGCTGTCGGCGAGCCGAAGTAAGCAGAACAGCCCCGTATTCGGGGGTAATAGCCCACCCAGGTACGGCAAAGTACACGAATCGGACAGCGAACCGTGGCCGATGGCGAGTGTACCCATGCTCGACGAAGACATCGAGATCGCTATCGACGTTCTTGTGGTCTGCAGACGAGAGCTGGCGGCCTTCATCCGCTGGAAGCGAGATAACAGCCGGCTGGTGGCACGACTGTCCGATAGTCGGTTTGGTGACAGCCTTTGGAGGTGCTCAATAGTGGAGTTTATCTGTAAGTTCTCATCTTGTATCTACTACCTGAGTTATACCGACGGACGAACCGACGGCCCGAGTGCCGCGGAAGTTCGACGACACGACGGTCGCCTGAGTCGAAGGCCGTCCGTCGTGCTACGGGGCCTGTCGGTAGATCAGGTTCCGCTGGACTTCGTTGACGCCCTCGTAGATCACGGGGATGCGTGCGTCGCGGTAGACGCGGGCGATGCGCCGGTCCTCGAGCACCGATCGGCCGCCGTGGAGGCGCATCCCTCGTTCGGCGACGTCGACGGCCGTCTCGGTCGCCTTCGTCTTGGCCATCGCGGCCCAGTAGCCGGCGTTTTCTCGCTCGTCGACGTGCTCGCAGGCGCGCCAGGTGAGCGCGCGAGCGCTCTCGAACGCGACGAGCATATCGGCCAGGTCGTGCTGAACCGACTGGAACTCGTTGACCGTGCGGCCGAACTCCTCGCGCTCGTGGACGAACGCCCAGGCTTCCTCGATGGCGGCCGCGGCGAGGCCGAGGCCGTGTCCCGCGACGATCACGCGGCCGTGGTTGAAAAAGTCCGCGAGCAACATGAAGCCGGCGCCCTCGTGACCGATCAGGTTCTCCTCGGAGATTCGGCAGTCCTCGAGGGTGATGTGGGCCTGCTTCGACGCCCGCATCGCCATCTTCTCGGGGATGTGCTCGGCCTCGTAGCCGTCCGTGCCGGTCGGGACGATGAACAGCGAGTGATTTCCGTACCGGTCGTCCCCGTCGCCCGTCCGCGCGTAGACCGTCACCCAGTCGGCCTCGACGCCGTTGCCGATCCAGTACTTCTCGCCGTTTAGGACGTACGCGTCTCCCGCTTTCTCGGCGCGCGTCTCCATCCCCGCGAGGTCGCTGCCCGTCTCCGGTTCCGAGACCGCGAGCCCGGAGAGCTGCTCGCCCTCGGCGACCGGCCGAACGTACTGCTCGCACTGCTCGTCGGTCCCGTACTCGTAGGTAATCTCACAGCCGAAGCTCGCGAGCTGGAGCGTCAGCGCGATCCCCGCGTCCGCGCGATAGAACTCCTCGGTTGCCGCGAGCAACTGGGCGAGGTCGAGTCCCCGTCCACCCCACTCCTCGGGGATGTCTTGGGCGACGAGTCCCGCGTCCTGGCCCGCCTCGAGGACCTCCCGCGGGTACTCCCCCGATCGGAAGTACGCCTCCGCGTTCGGTTCGATCTGTTCCTGGGCGAACTCGCGGGCCTCGGCTTTCACGTCGTGAGCGTGTTCGGGAACGATGGCGTCGTCGAGCAGTTCCATGCCTGGTAAATGGTCGCACGCGCCATAACTCTATGGAACGAGGAACAAGTTTTCAGTTGTAACCTTCACGAACCCGCGACCTTTTCGCGTGTCAACAGTTCCCTGATACATGGTATCGAATCGAAACCGGTCGTCGCTGCCGGCTCGAGAAGGGCTTTTTGTCGGGGTTGGCTAGCTCCGGTCGATTCTCGTGGTCCGCCGTCTCCCTAATCCGGTTCGCCTGCCGATCCTCTGGATCGGGCTCGCACTCGCCCGCCTAGGGCTGATCGAGCGCGAGCGGGCGCGCCGGACGACGGACCTCGCCTGGCCGCGGGTCGTCACGGGCCTGGCCCGGATGTCAAAGAGCGCCGTCGACGTCGCGATGGTCGGCGTCGCCGTCGGCACGGCGGCGATCGCTGGCGTCGGCTTCGCGACGCCGTTCTGGGGGCTCGCGTTCGTGATCGGCGGCGGCGTCGCTGGTGGCACGATCGCGCTCGTCTCCCAGCGATTCGGCGCGGAGGCGTTCGACGAACTCGGACAGGCGATACGCTCGAGTGTCGTCCTCGTGGTCGTCCTCTCGCTACCGTTCACGGTGGTGTTCTGGCTCTACCCCGAAGAATTCGTCTCGCTGATCACTGACGATCCCGAGGCCATCGTCCACGGCGCGGCGTACCTGGGAGTGGTCGCCTTCGCCATCCCGTTCGCCGGGCTCAACCTGATCGGGAGTCGGACGTTCGTCGGGATGGACGACGCCTGGACGCCGATGGTCGTCCGGGCGGGTGGCGCGGTCGCGAACATCGGCCTCAACGCCGTCCTGATCTTCGGCTTCGAACTGGGCGTCACCGGAGCGGCGCTCGGAACGGTGCTGGCCAACGTCGCGGTGACGGCGACGTTCGCCCTCGCCCTGGTTACGGGCTGGCTGCCCGGCGTTGGAACGCTCCCGGTGCGGATCGATCCCTTCGGGTCCTACTTCGACGGCGGCACGATCCGGGATCTCGTCACCATCGGCCTCCCCGTGATGGGGACGAACCTCGTCTGGACGTTTGCCGAGTTCCCCATGCTCTGGATCGTCGGCGGCTTCGGCCAGGGCACCGTCGCCGCGTACGTCATCGCCAGACGGATCTGGGGGCTGATGAACACCCCCGGCTGGGGCTTTGGCCTCGCCTCCTCGAGTCTCGTTGGCCAGGAACTCGGGACCGGCGACGAGACGACCGCCGAAGAGTACGGCCGGGAGATCGTTCGCTTTGCAGTCGCCGTCTACCTCGTCTCGGCCGGGATCGTCTTCGCCTTCGCCGAACCGATCACGCTCGCGTTCACCGACGATCCCGCCGATCCAGCAGTCCCGATCGCGGTGACGCTCGTCCACGCGGCGTGTCTCGCGGTGATCCTGCAGGGCGTCTCGAGTTCCGCCGCCGGCCCGCTCAACGCCAGCGGCGACACCCGATGGCCCTTTTACAGCCAGGCGCTCGGGATGTTCGGCGCGGCGATCCCGCTCGCCTATCTCGGGACGACCAGCCTGACGGTTCCGGGGCTGGGGACGATTCCCGCCCTCGGCCTGTGGGGGCTCTACCTCGCGTTCCTCGCCGAGACCGCGGTGCCGGCGACGATCAACTACTATCGGTTCTCGACGGGGCGGTGGAAGGCGATCAGCCGGACGTACCGACCCGGAACGACTCCCGGAGACGATTGAACCGCCCCCGAGACTCGCTCTCGCGTCACGATCGCCCTCGATCAGTAAGTGTGACACTCTCTAGGGGTATTTTCTGAGCCAGAATGTACGGATAGTCTACTTATTACGTCGGACACAAGTTCGCGGTATGCAGGAGTATCCCCGCCGCACCCTCCTCGGTGGAATCGGAGCCACGATCACCGCCGCCCTCGCTGGCCACGCCGTCGCCGCCGACGGCGACCGTGAGCAGAGCCCGGACGCCGTAGAAGTACCCGCAGACGGTCCCGACTTCTCGTCGCTTCTCGAGTTTCTCCCGGCGTCGGTCGCCACGGACTCCATGCAGCTCACGGTGGCCGACGTCGAACGGCTGCTCGAGGCCGACGAACCTTACGGCCCACACGTCCCGATCGGTCCGGTCAGGACCGACCCCGAGGACGTCTCGAAGGTCGCCTCGGTCGTGGCGACGGACGAGGGCTACTCGACACCGATCACGGTCGTCGAAGGCGACGTGGAGTTCGACGGCGAGCCGGAGTCGAACGAGACCGACGACGGAGTCACGTACGACCTGTACGAGCACGGCGCTCGACGAGGAGAGACCACCTACGCCGCCGTCACGGACGACGTCGCGATCGTCACGACGGAGAAGGCGACGATCGACGACGCGTTCGCGGCGAGCGCCGACGACACCGACCGGCTCCTCGATGCAGCGCCACGGCTCGCGGCAGGAATCGAGGCGTACGAGTACGCCGACAGTCGACACGTCAGCGTCGAAGAGGAGCTCCACCTGCCGTTCGACCTCGACGACGGCGACGTCAACTTCGCTGCATACGCGTCGACCGTCATCGACCCCGACACGATACGCGTCGACCTCGGCGTCGACTTCGAGGACGAAGCCGCGATCACCGACGAGGTACTCGAGGCGATCGAGACCGAGTTCGCCTACATGCCCACGCGAGACGAGCCGGAGGCCGAGGTCGACGGCACGCTCGTCACCGTCACGATCGTCCGCGACCTCGCCGCCGAACGCGCCGTCAGAGAGCACGACAGTCCCGGCTTTCTCCGCGTAAACGATCGCGACATCGACCTCGAGGACGACTACCTCGAGATCGAACTCGGCCGCGGTGATCCGACGCCCGTCGAGGACCTCACCTTCGAGGTCGGCGATGAGGCGTACGACCGCGAGATCTGGGCCGGCGACGCGAAGAAACTCGAGGAAGGCGACACGATCCGACTCGACATGGACGACGTCGAGCCGAACCTGCAGGTCAGGCTCCGCCACGAGCACGAACTGGGCTCGAGCGGAAGCGGGACGACGATCCTCAATCACTTCCGCTTCCGATTCGAGTACGACTACGATGCGGAGACGGTCGCGGTCGAGTACGACGACGAGTTCCCCCTCGACGGCGACCGACTGTGGCTCGCCGCTCACGACCGGGATTCGATGTACGGCCCTCGCGGTCCCGACGCGGAGGAACCCGAACCGCGGGCGACCCGTCAGCCGTGGGACGGCGAGCTGTCGGCCGGCGACGACGCCACGCTCGACGGCGTGCTCCCCGGCGACGAGGTCATCGTCGGCTGGGATGGCGACACTCGCCGTGACTCCATCGCGCGACATCGCGTCTCCCCGCCCGGCACCGCCAGGTTCGAGTACGACTACGACTCGCGGACGGTCACGGCGACGCTCGAACTCGAGGACGAACGCCCAGCCGAGAAGTACGAACTGCGCGTGGACGACGAACCAGCTGACACCCAGTGGGCCGACGAGGCAGACACCGTCACCGACGGCGCGACGCTCGAGCTCGAGGACGTCGAGGTCGGCTCGCGACTGGAAGTCGTCTGGAGCGAGACCGACGCCCGAGTGGGTGGATACCGGATCGCCCCACCCGGAGGTGCCACGTTCGAGTACGACTACGACTCGAAGACGCTGTCGGCGACGCTCGAACTCGAGGACGACGTCGAACGCGCGGCCGAAAAGTACGAGCTGTGGGTCAACCACGAGCCCGTTGCTGGGTGGGCCGACGACCACGACACCGTCACCGACGGCGCGACCCTCGAGGTCACAGACGTCGAACTCGGCTCGTACGTGACCCTCGTCTGGAGCGACACCGAGGACCACATCGACTGGTACCACGTCAGACCGCCAGGAACCGCGACCGTCGAGTACGACTACGAAACCGAGACGACGACCGTGACGCTCGAACTCGAGAACGAGGTCGAACGCGCAGCCGAGAAGTACGAACTGGAGCTCGGCCGTGAGCCCGCCGACACTCAGTGGGCCGACGAGTACGACACCGTCACCGACGGCGCGACGCTCGAGCTCGAGGACGTCGAACTCGGCTCGTACGTGAACGTCGTCTGGAGCGAGACCGGAGGTCGCGTCGGCGGCGGCCGAGTCGCGCCCGAGATCGACCTCGAACTCCGAGCCGACGAAGGCGAGTTCGAACACGTCGGTGGCGACGAACTCCCGACGCCGAAGCTCGAGGCGGAGCTTCGGAGCGGGCGGAGCCGAGAGACGATCGACCTCGAACCGGAGGTTGGTGACACGTTCGAGGAGGGAGACGTCGTCGCATTCGACGCCGAGGACGTCAGCGAGGTCGTGGTGGTGTACGGCGGCGGTCACTGGGTCGGTGCCGACTGGCAGCGCGAGTGATCGATCGCCGCCGACGTCCGGTCACGTGCTCGCCAGATCGTGCGCAGATTTATCACGGAGGCGTCCCCACCCTTCGGGTGCCCGGGGGAGAACCCGTTCAATCCACCACCGACCACCTTCCCGCGGGCACGTCTCTTCGCGGCTCGAACGCGATGAGCGACGACACTCGAGAACGCCTTGCTACTCGCTCGAGCAGTCGAGGATCGGTGGAGGCGTCGACGCGGCCGTCAGTAGCCGCGTTCGATCAGGTAGTCGGCGAGTTCGAGTAGCAGGTCGTGGGCCTCGTTATCCGGCAACACCGTGAGTCGGTCTTTGCCGCGACTGACGAGGTCGCGAGCCATCTCGTTGGCGTAGGCGATCGAGCCGGCGTCCTCGAGGGTGGCCACCGCGTCGTCGATCTCGGCTTCCGTGACGTCGTCGACGCTGTTCGTGTCGACCAGCGCATCGACGTCGACGCCCTGTTCGCGGGCGTGGACGGTGATCAACGTCTGCTTGTTCTCGACCAGGTCGCTGCCGCGTTGCTTGCCGAGTTTCTCACTCGGGACGGTCAGATCGAGGACGTCGTCCTGGATCTGGAACGCCCGGCCGACATCGAGTCCGTAGCCGTAGAGTGCGTCGATCGTCTCCTCGCCGGCCCCCATCAGCACCGCCGGTAAGCAAGCCGACGCAGCGTACAGCACTGCGGTCTTCTGCTCGACCATCTCGAGGTACTCCTCGGGGGTGACGTCCGTTCGCTGTTCGAAGGCGACGTCGAGTTGCTGGCCCTCACAGATCTGGGTACAGGTGTTCGCGAGGATGTCGAACGCCCTCACGGTTCGCTCTGGCCGTGCACCGGTCTCGAGCATGATCTCGAACGCCTTCGAGTAGAGGGTGTCGCCGGCCAGGATGGCCGTCTCGAGGTCGTACTCCCTGTGAACGGCCGGGACCCCGCGTCGGAGGTCGTCGTCGTCCATGATGTCGTCGTGAATGAGCGTGAACGACTGGATGACCTCGACGCTGACGGCGGCGGCCATCACGTCGATCGGGGCGCCGCCATCGAGCGTGGGAAACGATCGGTACGCTTCGCTCAACGGCTCGACGTCCGCGAGCGCCTCCGCGGCCGTGAGCAGGACGGACGGCCGCAGCCGTTTGCCGCCCGCGTCGAGCAGGTACCGTGAGGCCTCGTAGAGCCGTTCGGGTCGTTCTACCGGGAGCTCCTCGGGGATCGCCTCGTTGACCAGCACTCGGCGCTCGTGCACCGCCTCGAGTACCGCCTTTTCGCGTGCCTCGGGGGTCGTCATATCAGTCGACGATCTGGATCAGGTTGCCGTTTCGCGAGACGTGGACGTCACGACCCATGGCGTAGCCTTCGCTCTCGCAGAGATTCACGTAGCCCGACAGTCCCTTGAGGTCCTGGTGGGCGGGGATGATGTGCTGGGGCTGGAGCGCGTCGAGCATCGCGTAGTGGCCTTCCTGGTTGAGGTGGCCGGAGACGTGGATGTCGGAGTAGACGCGTGCACCCTGCATGCCGAGCAGTTTCTCGGACTGATAGCGCTGACCCTCGTTGGTCGGTTCGGGGATGACTCGGGCGGAGAAGACGACCTTGTCGCCGTCGTCGAGTTCGTACGGCGTCTCGCCGCGAGCCATGCGGGTCAACATCGCGCGGGGTTCGCCCTGGTGGCCGGTGACGACAGGTAAGAAATTCTCCTTGCCCTCGTTCATGATGCGTTTGAACGTGCGGTCGACGGACTTGCGGTGACCGAACATCCCGAGGTCGGAGGGGAAGTCGACGAAGTCGAGTCGCTCTGCCGTTCCGGAGTACTTTTCCATCGAGCGACCGAGCAGGACGGGCTGTCGGCCGATGTCGTCGGCGAACTCCACGAGCGACTTCACACGGGCGATGTGACTCGAGAACGTCGTCGCGACGATGCCGCCGTCGTAGTCTTCCATGCTGTAGAGGACGTCCCGGAGGTGCTCCCGGGCGACGCGCTCGGAGGGGGTGCGTCCTCCCTTGTTCGCGTTGGTACAGTCCTCGATGTAACAGAGCACGCCCTGGCCCTCGCGGCCGATCTCACGGAAGCGCTTCATGTCGATCGGGTCACCGATGACGGGCGTGTGGTCCATGCGCTTGTCCAGCCCGTAGACGATCGCGCCCTCGGGCGTGTGGAGGACGGGGTTGATCGCGTCGATGATCGAGTGGGTCACGTTGACGAACTCGAGTTCGACCCCGTGATTGCCGATCGTCATCGACTCGCCGGGGTCCATCTTGATCAGGTCGTTCTCGACGCCGAACTTCTGTTCGCCCTCGATCTGCTGTTTGACGAGCTCGATCGTAAACGGCGTCGCGACGACCGGCGCGTTGTACCGGTGGGCCAGCTTCGAGATGGCGCCGATGTGGTCTAAGTGACCGTGGGTCGGGACGATCGCCTGGACGTCGCCCTCTAAGTCGGACATGACCCGGTCGTCGGGGATCGCGCCCATGTCGATCAGGTCTAAGCTGTGCATCCGCTCGGTCTCGACGTTGTCGTGGATCAGGACCTGTGAGAGGTTCAGACCCATGTCGAAGATGACGACGTCGTCACCGGCGCGGACAGCAGTCATCTGCCGCCCGACTTCCTCGTAACCGCCTACCGTTGCAATTTCGATTTCCATGGTTTGTAGCACTGAAAGCCGCGTGTGGACTCTCATCGAAACGGTCCGCGGACTCCCGGTTTCGCTCGGCCCCTGCGTCTCGACGCGTCGGCCATCCCGCTATACACCCGGAGGAGATCACCTCCTGTCGATTCACGGGAACCCCGTGACCTCGAGTGTACTTGCCCGCGGGTTTCGCTACGATCCTCTACTCCCCCCGTCGTTAAAAACTCCGTGGGTTGGCGGTAGTCCTGCCTGGAGCTGATCCGAGAGCGTCGTCGAGTCCGCTCGATCGGCGCAGACGTGCCCACTCGAGTACCTCATCGGCATCGTGTGCGAGCAACGTCGCCGACCGAACCGAATACTGTGTCTTTGTCAAATTCCCCTCCCATTTTAGTCCATCAAAATTATTATTCAGTGTGAATATGACACGATCGACTCCGCTATGCAAACATATCTAACCTTCCGTTCGAAAGCTCCTGGCGATGGCAAAAGATCTCGAGCGCGACCTCGGGTTGTTCGCCGTGATCGCGATCAGCATGGGTGCGATGATCGGGAGCGGCATCTTCATCCTGCCGGGGATCGCGATGGCCGAGGCGGGGCCGGCAGTCATCCTCGCGTTCGTGATCGCCGCGATCCTCGTGGTTCCCGCGGCGCTCAGCATCGCCGAACTCGGAACGGCGATGCCCGAAGCCGGCGGTGACTACGTCTTCATCGAGCGCGGGCTCGGCCCCTCCTTCGGGACGATCGCCGGGCTCGGCACCTGGCTCATGCTCATGCTCAAGGGATCGCTCGCGCTCTACGGCGGCATGTTCTACATCAACTTCATTTACACGCTCCCGACCTGGGAGCTCGCGGTTCCGGGGCTGGGCGCGACGCTCCCGATCCCCGGCGTCCGAGCGCTCGGGATCACGTTCGCGCTCGCCCTCATCGCGGTCAACCTGGTCGGGGTCAAACAGACCGGTGGCCTCCAGCTCGTGATGGTGATCGTCATGCTCGTGATCCTCTCGGCGTTCGTCGCCGGCTCGATCGTCCAGGTCGAGGGGGTCAACTACGACGGCTTCTTCGCCGAAGGACTCGACGGGATCCTCACCGCGACGGCGCTCGTGCTCGTCTCGTATGCCGGGGTGACGAAAGTCGCCGCCGTCGCCGAGGAGATCGAAAATCCCGGTCGAAATCTCCCGCTCGGCCTGCTCGTCTCGCTGCTCGTGACGGCGTTTCTCTACGCGCTGCTCGTGTTCGTGCTCGTCGGTGTCGTCGAGGGCGACCAGCTGGCCGACTCCGAGGAGCCGATGGCGCTGGCGACTGATCTCCTGTTCGGGGGAACGATCGTTCCGCTCCCGATGATCGGCGAGTTCGCAATCGGGCCGCTCACGGTCGGTGCGATCGTCCTCGCGGCCCTGCTCGCACTGATCAGCACCGCCAACGCGGGCATCCTGACGGCGTCGCGCTACCCGCTCGCGCTCAGCCGTGACGGGCTCTTCCTGAAACGGTTCGAGTACATCCACCCGCGATTCTCGACGCCGTTCGTCGCGATCCTCACCACCGGGGCGATCATCGTCTTCATCGTCGCCACCCAGGACGTCGACCGGATCGCGAAGATGGCCGGGGCGTTCCAGATCCTCGTCTACATCCTCGTCTGTGGCGCACTGATCGCGTTCCGCGAGCGCGACCTCGAGTGGTACGATCCCGACTTCTACACGCCGGGCTACCCCTGGGTGCAGCTCTTTGGCATCGTCTCGGGCGTCTTCATCATCACCCAGATGGACGCCGCGGAGATCCTCGGCTCGATCGGCATCGTGCTCTTCGGGCTGCTCTGGTTCAAATGGTACGCGGCAGACCGGATCGAACGCGAAGGCGCCGCGAAGGGACTCGCCCGCCAGGAAGCCGGCCGGAAGTTCGTCCGCGACACCGAAGACCAGCTCGAGCGTGAGGACCGCTACGAGGTGCTCATCCCGCTTCGTCGGGACGTCAGCCGCGAGCAGGAAGACGCCTTACTCCAGCTCGCCGCGCCGATCGTCCACCGGCAGGGTGGTCGAATCCGGATCGTCCGGTTCGATGAGGTGCCCGACCAGGTCCCCCTCGACACCGCCGCCGAGACGCTCTCCGAGGACGACGTCGAGTTCGAAGCGCGAACCGACGAACTCGTCCAGTACTTCGAGATTCCCGTCGAGGTCGGCGAGATCGTCAGCCACGACAGCCGCCACGCCGTCGTCAACTTCGCCGAACGGTCGGGCGCTGACCTCATCCTCGCGCGCCACGAGGCGACCAGCCGACTCGGGACGCTGTTCGGCCGCGACGAGGACTGGATCATAGAGCACGCCCCCTGTGACGTCGTCTTCGTCCAGCAAGAGCGTCCCGTCACCGTCGACGAGATCGTGATCGTCACCGACCGCAGCCCGTTCAACGACCCCCTCAAGGTCGAACTCGCCGACGCGGTGGCGGACGTGCTCGGTGCCCGGCTGCGGTTCGTCTACGCCGTCCCCGAAAACGGGGCCGAGGAACTGCTCGAGACCATCGAGGCGTACCACGCCGACCTCGACGACCTCTGTACCGTCCCCGTCGAGTCGACGATCGTCCAGGCGAACGACGCCGTCGCGGGCCTCTCGAGCGAACTCGAGGACGCCGACGTCGTCATGCTGAGCACGATGACCCACCGACGGATTCCGGACCTGCTCGTCGAACAGCGCTCGGACCGACTGGCGGCCGCGATCGACGGCCCCGTCCTGCTCGTCCACTCGAAGAAGAGCCGCCGGGGATCGTTCCTCCGGCCGATCCTCGAGCGCGTGCTGTTCGATTAGGCGCCGGCCACGCTCGCTCGCGCAATCCTCTTACCCTTAAGTCGTTCCGCGCCAGTGGTTCGCCCATGATCCGATCCTTCGACGGGCACGAACCGGCGCTCGCCGATTCGGCGTACGTCGACGAGCGCGCGGTCGTCATCGGGGACGTCACCGTCGGCCCCGACGCGAGCGTCTGGCCCGGCGCCGTCCTCCGCGGCGACCGTGGCCCGATCGTCCTCGAGGAAGGGGCGAACGTCCAGGACAACGCCACGGTCCACGAGGGCGCCGAGATCGGCCCGTACACCACCGTCGGCCACAACGCCATCGTCCACAACGCGACCGTCGGCCGGCGCTGCATGGTCGGCATGGGCGCGGTCGTCCTCGACGGCTCAGAGATCGGCGACGAGAGCTTAGTCGGCGCGAACAGCCTCGTCACGGAGAACACGACCATCCCGGACTCGTGTCTCGCCGTCGGCACCCCCGCCGAGGTCGTCAAGGAACTCGAGGAATCCTACTGGCACTCGGCGGCCGATCGGTACGTCGAACTCTCGACGCGCCACCTCGAGACGTCCGCGGTGCTCGAGCGAGGGACGGTCGGCGATCCCGACTGACGGCTCGGACCTCCGACGGGCGGCGGGCTCGGCTCTGCTCGCTCCACCCGAGGTGTCACGGCCTCGAGGAGTATCGGAGATCCCAGACGAGAACGTGAGCGCCCCATCCCACGGCCGCGAGGAATCCAGCGACGAGCAAGAGCGGAGGGGAGAGCGAGTAGACGAGGACAGCGATACCGACGGCGATAAACCAGACGGCAATCGACGGACGCTCCATACTCTCCGAGTACGTTCAACCCACATACATTTTGTGGTGGCGATCAGTCGAAGATCGTCTCCGGGCGCTTGAGGTAGACGTCCTGTTCGACGACCCGCTCGTACACCCGGTACAGCGTTTCGACCGCCGCCTCGTCGGGGGAAAATCGGAGGTAGGGTGCCAGGTGGTAGCTCCGACAGCTTGTCAGGAAGAAATAGAGCGTCCGGTGGTGTTTCGGCGTCGCGTCGACGACGCCGATCTCCCGCCCGCCGAGGTCGTCCGAGAAGTCGGTGAGCAGCGAGGCGACGTCGTCGGTCAACCGCTCGTCGGGCCGCTGGATCGGTGTGGCGAACGTCCGCTGCATGAACTCGGTCGTGGCCTTCAGAAACGGGTTCGAGTCGATCCCGGTCGGGTCGACGTCGGCGAACGTCTCGTACAACTCGAGAAGCGTCGACAGCTCCTCACGCGTGAGCGCGATCGGCAGCACCGGCTCCCCCTTCGGCAGCGAGTAGTCCGGGAAGCTGTGGGTGCCCGGATTCGGGAGGTCGGCGAACACGTCCTCGAGGGCCATACGCCCCCTCCCACGTTCTCGCCCCTAACGGTTTGTGTCCCTCTCGCTCGCTGAACGTCGGGTGAAGTGACACCTCGAGCGTCGTCGCCCTCGACCGCCGAACTCGGCCGTCGCCCGTTCTCAATCGAGGGTCGTCCCCGACTCCTTGCCCGCGAGGAACGCCTCGAGGTCAGCGGGGCCGAAGATCGACGCCTCGGCTTCCAGCTCGAGCAGCGCCCGGACCTTGGCGGCCATCCCGCCGGTGACGTCCGTGGCGTCGCTGCCGCCGAGGACCGACTCGACGTCGGCGAACGAGGTGATCCGGGCGATCACCCGGCCCTCGTCGTCGAGGACGCCGGGGACCGTCGAGCAGAGGCCGATCCGGTCGGCCTCGAGGGCCGTCGCGAGGTCGGCCACGAGTTCGTCGCCGCTGACGACCGTCGCCCCCTCACCCGCATGAGCGACGAGGTCGCCGTGGAGCACGGGGACGAACCCTTCGTCGAGCATCGTTCGAACCTGGCCCGTCGGGAGGTGAAGCGCGCCGTCGGCGTCGCGGTGTGCGGTCGAGAACGGGTGAACCGGTACGGCGGGCACACCGCGGGCGAGCAGCGCCTCGAGGACGGCCTCGTCGAGCGCCTTCATCGCGCCGTGGATGGCGTCGACGGCCGCGGCGTCGTGGGTCCCGTCGGTCGTACTCACGCCGTGTTCGCTCGCGTGGACGTGCCCGAAGCTCCCCCCGCCGTGGACGAGCACGAGGTCGTCGACGTGGCCGGCCTCGAGCGACCCCGCGACGGCGTCGGCCGCCCGCTCGAGCGCCGCCTCGTCAACCGTCTCGGGGCACTCCTTGTCCGTGACGACGCTTCCCCCGAGTTTCAGGACGATCATTCGAGCCGCTTCACCCCCTCTTCTGCGAGCTCGGCGCGGAAGGCGTCCTCGCAGCCGGGCGTGTACGAGAGAGCTGTCTCGGTCTCGTCGGTGGGGTCGAGTGCGACGATGCAGCCGCCGCCGCCGGCACCCGTCAGCTTCGCCCCGTAGGCGCCCGCGTTCCGGGCCGCCCACACCATCGCGTCGAGCGATCTCGAGGAGACGCCGAGCGCCGACAGCAATCCGTGGTTGACGTCCATCAGCCGGCCGAGCTCCTCGAGGTCGCCGTCGGCGAGGACGTCCTCGCCGGTGCGCACCAGGTCGCCGATGGTTTCGACCGTGTCCGCGGCGAAGCCGTACTCCTCGCGTAGCGACCGCACGCCGGCGACGAGTTCGCCCGTGTCGCCCGCGCCGCCGTCGAACCCGACGACGATCGGGAGGTCCGGCGCCTCGATCGATCGACAGTCGTCGCCCTCGACGCGGACCGCCCCACCGGTGGCCGAGCAGAACGTGTCCGCCCGGGAGGCCTGCCCGTCTTGCACCTCGTACTCGGTCTGGAAGGCCCGTTCGGCGAGTTCGTCGGGCTCGAGTGTGACGCCGAGCTCACGCGTCGCGGCGTCGATGGCGGCGACGACGACTGCCGCCGACGAGCCGAGCCCCGCGCCGAGCGGAATGTCGCTTTCGATGGTGACGTCGAAGCCGGCGTCGGCCTCGCCTGTGACGTCGCGAACCTGCTCGATCGCCCCGTCCACGTAACCCATCGCGGCCGCGATCAGGTTTTCAGAGACGTCGACGTCCGGTCGGGTTCCCGTCTGCCCACCGTACTCGACGGTGAAGCCGTCGAGGCTGAGGTCGTCCGCCTGGACGCGCAGCTTGCCGTCGTCGCGTCGAGTCACCCCCACGCGAGCCCGTCGCTCGATGGCACACGGCACCGCCGGCTCGCCGTAGACCACGGCGTGCTCCCCGAACAGGTACACTTTCCCGGGAGCGCTCGAGAGCGTCATACCCCGCCGTTCGCACGACGGCGATTAATAGCTGTCCGATTCGACGCTCGCGGCGACCCCGTGCTACTCGTCGTCAGGCCCGCCGACGAACTGCTCCCGGGTCCGGTACCGAAACGAGAGATACAGCACCACCAGGACGAACGCAACGGCGAATGCAGTCTGCCCGGTCTGGATCGCATAGACCAGGGCGACCAGGTTGAGGGCGATGCCAAAGAGGTAGAACGCCCCCAGATACTGGCTTTGCTCCATGCTGGGCGTTGTTCGCCGATGTAAATGAGCCTTGTTCATCGATCGGTCGTCGGCGCGCCGGTCGCCGCCGAGGCGCGAGCGCGGGGACGGCCGATCACCCCTCGTCGTCGCCCAGTCGCCTGGAGAGGCGGTCGAATCGCTCCTGAGCCGCCTCGCGACGGGCGTCCGTCTCTTCGGGTTGGTAGGTCGCCTCGAGGAGCTCCCCGTCCACGACGACGACGTCGAACACCGCGCCGTCGCGGCGGCCGTCCTCGGGGACGCGTTCGACGTCGACGGTCAGTTCGTCGACGACGCGATCCTCCGCTTCGAGCAGGAACACTGCCGTCTCGCCGTCGACGATGCGGTCGAGGACGGCCGTGTACGTGTCGGTCATGCGCCGAGCGTAGGCGCGCCAGCCACATCAATCGGGGTCACGGCACCTCCCGGCGAAGCGAGCCCCGACGACGGATCGACGAGTCCGACCGACTCGTCGTCGGGCTTTGCCTCGAGCAGTTCGGCCGCGTCCGTCGACCCCTCGCGTTCGGGCTCGACCGTGACCGTCTCGCCGTCGGTCGTCACCACGATGTCGCCGTGGACGCCGGTCCAGTACGTCTCGATTCCGCGCTCGGCGAACGCCTCGAGCACCTCGTCGTGTGGGTGGCCGTACTGGCTCTCGAGTGCGCTCGAGATGACGGCCACCTCGGGTGAGACCCCCTCGAGGAACGGCTCGGTCGAACTCGTCGAGGAGCCGTGGTGGCCCGCCTGATAGACGTCGGCCTCGAGTTCGTCGGCCCAGTCCTCGACCATGCGCGCTTCGGCGTCGGCCTCGGCGTCGCCGGTCGTCAGGTACCGAACGTCGCCGAACTCGATCGCGAGGCTCACGCTGTTGTAGTGGAGGTCGCTGCCGCTATCGCCCTCGGGCGGGTTCAGGACGAGGGCGTCGACGCCCTCGAAGGGAATCTCGTCGCCCTCACGGACCTCGAACAGCGTCACGTCGTGGCGTTCGATCGCGTCGAGGTACCGCTCGTAGGTCTGTGAGGTGTGGGCGACCCCGGAGTCGTAGGCGGCGCCGACCCCGTCGCCGTGTTCTTCGAAGTGGTCGATTACGGCCTCGTGGCCGCCGATGTGGTCCGCGTGGGCGTGAGTCGCCACGAGGTGGTCGATCCGGTCGATTCCGTGAGCTTCGAGGTACTCGATGACCGCCTGGCCGTCCTGGCGCCAGTCGCCCGTGTCGATCAGCATCGTCTCGCCCGACGGCGCGATCAGGAGCGTCGCGTCGGCCTGCCCGACGTCGAGGTGGTGAACCTCGAGTTCGCCGTCGACCGCGTCGTCGGTTTCCTCGGCCGGTTCGTCGGTTTCCTCGACCGCGTCGTCGGTTTCCTCGACCGCGTCGTCGTTCTCGTCGAGTTCGACCGTCGGATCGCCGCCGTCGTCGGTTTCCTCGACCGCGTCGTCGGTTTCCTCGACCGCGTCGTCGTTCTCGTCGAGTTCGACCGTCGGGTCGCCGCCGTCGTCGCCGGTCAGCCCGCCGGTACAGCCGGCGAGGACGACCAACAGGACGACGAGGAGCGTCGGGAGCGCGCGTCGCATACCGTTTCTCCTCGGGGGCCGAACGTATGGTGGTTGTGATCGGTGAGCTGTCTGGTCGTCGATGTGACCGGAAAATCCTGCCGCGGCGAGTGTCGGATAGAACCCGTCACACTTCTATACCTCCCCATCACAACGACCGCCCATGAGAGACGTGCTCATCGTCGGCGGCGGCGTCGCCGGCCTCGCCGCCTCGATCTTCACCGCCCGCGCCGGACTCGACACCCTCGTCGTCGACAGCGGGGGACGGAGTCCCCCGAGCAGCCGGACGCAGTCCGGCGACGGGGGCGAGTCGATCCTCGCGCGCAACGCCAGCCTCGAGAACTATCCCGGCTTTCCCGACGGCATCGACGCCCGGCGATACCTGCTGCTGGCTCGCGAGCAGGCGACCACCGCCGGGGCCACGTTCGAACTCGGCCGCGTCACGCGGGTCGAACCCGTCGAGGAAGGGAACGTCGAGGCGGGCTTCGTCGTCTCGACCGAGGGTGGTGAGCCGCTCGAGGCCCGCCGGCTGATCGCCGCCTCCTGGCCCGACAGCGAGTACCTCACGCCGCTGGACGTCGGGCGCGAACAGCGCGGGAGCAAGTACGTCGTGAGCGTGGACGAGGCGGGCCGGACGGCCGTTTCCGGCGTCTACGCCGCCGGCCGAATCGCGGGCGAACCCCACCAGGCGATCGTCGCAGCGGGTCACGGCGCCAAAGTCGGGCTCGCTGCGATCCAGGATTCTGAGACGCCCTTCTACCACGACTGGGTCGCCCCGGAAGGCTACTTCACCGGTCGCGGCCGGGAGGTGCCACCCGCCTGCGAGGAGATCGACGACGAGGAGCGACGACGTCGCGACGAGCGGGCGCGCGAGACGATGCTCGAACAGCTCGCCGAGCCGCTCGAGCAGAAGCCGACGATGCATCCGAGCGTCGATCGGGTGTAGCGCTCGCTCGCCTACCTGACCCCTTTTTACCCCCACCGCCCCAACGTGGGGGCGAATGCTCGAGGGAGTCAACGTCGCACTCGGGGTGACGGGATCGATCGCGGCCGTGAAGACGGTCGAACTCGCCCACGAACTGCGCCGCCACGGGGCGACCGTCCGGACCGTGATGAGCGACAGTGCGCGGGGAATTATTCATCCCTGGTCGCTCGAGTTCGCCACCGATCGCGAGGTCATCACGGAGATCACGGGTGGGGTCGAACACGTCGACCTCTGTGGCTACGAGGGCTGGGCGGACGTCTTCTTGATCGCGCCGGCGACGGCGAACACGGTGGGGAAGATCGCGGGTGCAGTCGACGACACGCCCGTCACCACGACGGCGACGACGGCGCTCGGGTCGGGGACGCCGGTCGTCATCGCCCCGGCGATGCACGAGCCGATGTACGACCATCCGGGCGTGCTCGAGGCCATCGAGCGCGTCGAGTCCTGGGGCGTCTCGTTCGTCGAGCCGCGACTCGAGGAGGGGAAGGCCAAGCTCGCGACCGAGGAGGCGATCGTTTGCGAGCTCGCGCGGGCGGTCGGGAATCGCCCACTCGAGGGCGAGCACGTGGTCGTCACCTCGGGGGCGACGACCGAGCCGATCGACCCCGTGCGGGTGCTAACGAACCGCGCGTCGGGGAAGATGGGGCGGGCCGTCGCGAGGGCCTGTTACGTCCGTGGGGCCGACGTGACGTTGATCCACGACGGCGACGACGTCCCCTACGCCGACGTTCGCCAGATCGAGACGGCTGCGGAGATGCTCGAGGAGACGATCGACGCCTGCGAGACCGCGGACGCGCTGGTCTCGGTCGCCGCGATCAGCGACTACACGGTCGAGGCGAGTCCGGAGAAGATCCGTTCGGGCCAGGAGCTCACGCTCGAGCTCGAGGTGGCGCCGAAGCTCATCGACGAGATTCGCGACCGCCGCCCGGGGCTGCCGATCGTGGGCTTCAAGACGGAGACCTCGGGGGAAGACGAGGCGATGGTCGACGCCGCTCGCGAGACGCTCGAGCGCGTCGACCTCGCGTTCGTCGTGGCCAACGACGCGAGCGTGATGGGAAAGGACGTGACGCGCGCGTTGCTCGTCCACGCCGGGGACGCAGTCGAGTATCAGGGTTCGAAAGCGGGACTCGCGAGTGAGGTTGCCGGTTCGCTCGCGGTCGTCCTCGGATGAGACTGGAGTGGCTAGCCGATCGCACAACGTGTGGATTCGTTCTGTCGGTTCGGATTATCGTTCGTCAGAGATAGTCACGAGAATTATATAGTATGCGTTGCCTTCCTCGAGTTAATGGGCAGCGAACGGACCGCGATGGCTCGTTGGAACGAGGTGAGGTGAGCAACGGTGATGAGCGGTCACATCACGAAAGATCGGCTCTCGAAAGGAGAGATCTTCGAGGTTCTCCGCAATCAGCGCCGTCGGTACGTCCTCCACTATCTGAAACAGGACGACCGGCCCGTCGAACTCGGTGATCTCGCACAGCAGGTCGCCGCCTGGGAGTACGAGACGACGCTCGAGGAGGTGACGCCCGAGCAGCGAAAGCGCGTGTACACGACGCTCCAGCAGACGCACCTGCCGAAGATGGACGAGGCGGGGATCGTCACGTTCGATTCGGACGAGGGACGCATCGAAGTGACGGGGCTGACGGCCGATGTCGCCATCTACCTCGAGATCGTTCCCGGACGCGAGTTCGCCTGGCGAGAGTTGTACCTCTCACTCGGTGCGATTAGCTGTGCGCTCGTCGCCACACTCTGGCTCGACGTCTATCCGCTGACGACACTCTCGACGCTCACCTGGATGGCGATCATCGCCGCGACGTTCACCGTCACGGCGACGGCACACATCTACCACGAACGCCACATGCGGCTGGGACAGGGCGAGCAGCCGCCGGAGTTGAGCTACGGCGCGGACGACTGATACTGTCTGCGGTGACCGACAGATGGCGATGCGTCTGACGGCGTCGGGACCAAGGACCGTGAACGGTATCGTCAGTTTTTACTCGTCTTCGGGCGCAGCCACGACATGGACCAGCTGAAAGCGTCTCTGCTCGAGGCCCCTATCATCGAGAAGAACGGCTATCACTACTTCGTCCACCCGATCAGCGACGGCGTCCCCCAGCTCGACCCCGGGCTGTTGCGCGAGATCGTCATCCGCATCATCCGAAAGGCAGAACTCGAGCGCGTCGACAAGATCGTCACCCCGGCGGCGATGGGGATCCACATCTCGACGGCCGTCTCGCTGATAACGGATATCCCGATGACGGTGATCCGAAAGCGTCAGTACGACCTCGAAGGCGAGGTCGCCATCGCCCAGCAGACGGGCTACTCGGAGAACGAGATGTACATCAACGACGTCTACGAGGGTGAACGCGTCCTCGTCATCGACGACGTCCTCTCGACCGGCGGAACGCTCGCGTCCGTGCTCGAGGCGCTCGACGAGATCGGTGCGGAGGTCGTCGACGCCGTCGCCGTCATCAAGAAAGTCGGCGGCGAGAACAAAGTCGAGGACGCAGGCCACCACGTGAAGACACTCATCAACGTCGACGTCGTCGGTGGAGAGGTTGTCGTCGTCGACGACGAGGGCGACGATTGACCAGCTGACGGAGCAAGCATCGGTTACTCTGACTCAACTCAGCCGTTTCTATCGCTCATTTGGCGTCTGCTTCCGGGCCACATAACTTGGGTATGAACACCATTTCTGTTGTCTGCTGTTGGAACCTGGTGGATTAAGACTGTATTAATAACATTCCTCAAGAGATTCCCCAGATCCAAAATAAGATAACAATCGCTTAGAAGTAAAGCAATATCTCTTTATACTGGGGTTTGTAATTGTTGGTCATGCCTCAGGACGATAAGCAGGTAAGTCCGATAGTAAACCGCCGACGACTTCTTCAGGGGGTCGGGGTTGCAGGTGCAGTTGGCCTCGCGGGTTGTTTCGGTGGAGACGACGATCCTTCTGGCGATGACGACGGCTCGAACGGTGACGACGGGACGGCTGATTCACCGACCGACGACGCGCCGCTCGAGGAGCTGGTCGAGGGCGGGACGCTCCGCGTGGGCGTCGGCTCGAACGTCGATTCGTTCGACCCGCCAAACAGCTCGGACACGACCTCGTCGCTGTCCCAGTCACTCATCTTCGAGTCGCTCACGACGAGCGACGCTGAAGGGAACCTCTATCCCTGGCTCGCCGAGAGCTGGGACGTTCTCGACACGAACAGCGTCGAACTGACCGACTACGAACCGTACATGTCGACGTTCACGGCCGGCGAAGAGGGTGCCCTCGACCACGGCGAGCAGGAGATCATCCGGCATCCCGAGGACATGGTGCCCGAAGAGGGCGACGAGGTCCGCGTGCTCCTGTTCGACGACGCGGCCGACGCCGTCGCCGACGGCGTCTTCGGGGTGCAGATTCGGTACCACATCCGTGAAGGCGTCACGTTCCACAACGGCGAGGAGCTGACCGCCGAGAACGTCATCGCCTCTTACGACCGCATCAAGCTCTCCGACGTCAGCGCCCAGTACTTCGACTCGACGCTCTACTACGAGGAAGTCGACGAGTACACGGTCGACATCTTCGCGCAGATTCCGGACGCCGAGGCCGAGCGCGAACTGCCGCCAATCGGCGTGTTCACCGTCGAACAGGCACAGCTACCCGCCGGCGATCTCGACCCGCGCCAGGGCAACGACCCCATCGGCACCGGCCCGTACGTGTTCGTCGAGATGGAAGACGAGCAGTGGGTCGACTACGAGAAGAACGACGACTACTGGGTCGAGCAGATGGGCGTCGACTCCATCGACTGGTTCGACGGTCCAGCAGAGTACCCCGACGGCCCCGTGGTCGAAGAGGTGACGTTCGAGATCATCCCGGACAACGCGACCCGTTCGGCCGCGCTTCAGGCCGACGAGATCGACATTACGACCGGGCTGTCCTCGTCGACCCTGAACGACTTCGACGACTCCGAGGACTTCTCCGTCACGTTCGTCGAGACCGGCGGCTACACCTACTTCCAGCCCCCGGTCAACGTCGAACCGTGGGACGACCAGCGCCTCCGGCAGGCGTTCAACAACCTCGTGCCACGCGAACTCATCGCCGACCAGATCTTCGACGGCTGGTCCACCCCAGCGTACATCATGATCCCCGGCCTCGCACAGGGGCTGGGTACGACCGACGCCCAGGCCCTCGAGGACGACGTCCGACACCTCAACGAGTTCGACCCCGAGCGCGCCGGTGAGCTGATCGAGGAAGTCTTCGACGACTACGGGATCGAGGCCCCGCTCGAGGTCCAGCTCGAGGTCAACGTCGACAACGACGACCGCGTCAATATGGTCGAACTCGTCGCCGAGGCCATGGAGGATACGGGCTACTTCGAGACGAGCGTCGAAACCTACGAGTGGACGACCTACGTCGGCCGCATCATGGATCCCGAGTACGGCGACCGCGGCCACATCAGCTGCGTCGGTCTCTCGGGAACGTTCAACCCTCACAGTTTCGCCGACGCGCTCCACCACAGCACCAACGTCGGCCAGTGTTGTAACCTGGCCGGCATCAGCGAGGACTGGATCGACGAGCTGCTCGAGAGCGCACGGTACGGGGCAGACGTCGCCGAAGATCCCGACCTGCGTCGTGAGCGCTACGACGAAGTCTTCCGCGAGCTCGAGGAGTACGCCGGCAGCGCCATCGCGATCTTCGGCACCCAGGAGTCTGTGCTCAGCACGCGGGTGAGAAACTGGGCGCAGTGGCCGTTCCACGAGGGATACCTCTCGTACGCGCTCTACTCCCCGCAGGACGAGCGCATCGCCTGGATCGACGAATAATCACTCGCTAACCTGATTCACAGGTCGCTTTCAAACGTATGAGTCTTCGACGATTTATCCTGAAGCGGTTGCTGCTAGTCTTCCCGATACTGTTCGGTGTCTCAGTGATTACGTTCGCGCTCGTTCACTGGACCCCCGGCGACCCGGTCCAGCAGATGGTCGGGCTGAATCCGGACATGACACCCGCCGAAGAGCAGGCGCTCTACGACCGGTACGGTCTGAACGACCCAATGTACGAGCAGTATCTGACCTGGATGGGCAACATCCTGACGGGGGACTTCGGAGAGATGTACAGCTCCGGACGTGACGTCGGCACTATCGTGTGGTGGCGGCTGCCCGAGACGATCGCGCTCGGGATCTTCGGCTGGGCGTTCGCCCTCGCCATCGCGATTCCGTCCGGGATCTACGCAGCAGTGCACAAGGACGAGCTGGGCGACTCCGTCAGCCGATTCCTCGCCCTGTCCGGTATCTCGATTCCGAACTTCTGGCTCGGGCTGATCCTGATCCTGGTGTTCGGGCTCTATCTGGAGTGGTTTTCCGTGACGGCGCCGTCACGGGAACCGCTGTACAGCCCTGCAATGTTGTACTACCTCATCTTACCCGGGATCACGATCGGGACGGCATCGGCGGCGGCGCTGATGCGAGTCATGCGGACGTCGATGGCAGAAGAGATGAACAAAGAGTACGTGATGGCAGCCAGGGCCAAGGGACTACCCGAGCGGACCATCGTCCTCAAACACGTCCTCCGGAACTCGCTGATCTCGGTCGTCACGATCGCCGCGCTCCTGACTGCGAGCATCATCAGCGGCTCGGTCGTCGTCGAGTACGTCTTCAACTGGCCGGGTCTGGGCCGTGAGTTCATCGAGGCGTTGACTGCACACGAAATAGACATGATCATGGCGATTACGCTTATCACCGGTACGGCGATCATCATCGCGAACCTGATCGCCGACATCGCCTACGCGGTTCTCGATCCAAGGATTCGATATGACTAGACAGACTCACACGCAGCGAGGGCGAATTCAGATCACCGGGTTTGACCCCGACGTAGTCGAACGACGAGATCCACTCTCCGACTGGGCTCCCGACACGGGGGCGGAAACCGAGAGTCGATGGATGCGCGCATTCCACCGGTTCACCCGTAACCGGTCGGCACTCGTCGGCGTCGCCATCGTCGGGCTGCTCAGCCTGCTGGCGATCTTCGCCCGGCCGATCGTCCTCTTCGGAATCCCCGTCCAGCCGTTCGCGCTCGCACCGTACGAGGCTGGGACCACGCTGTACCTCTCCGTGGATCCGTCGGTACGCGCCTACGATCCGCCCTCGAGTGACTACTGGTTCGGCGTCGACGGCAACGGTCGCGACATGTTCTCGCGCGTGATCTACGGCGGGCGGTACAGCATCTCGATCGGGTTCGTCGTCGTTGCGCTCACGATGGTGTTCGGAATGATCTACGGCAGCATCTCCGGGTACTACGGTGGCCTGGTCGACGAGGTCATGATGCGCATCGTCGACACGCTGTACGCGTTCCCCGGACTCGTCCTGGCGGCGATCATCGTCACGCTCTTTGGCGGTGGCTACTGGCAACTCGTCGCTGCGTTTTCGCTGGCGGGCTGGATCGGATACGCGCGTATCATGCGCGGTGAGGTGTTGAAGATCAAGGAGATGGAGTACGTCCAGGCGGCGAGAGCGCTCGGCGCACGGGACCGATCGATCGTACTCCGCCACGTGACGCCAAACGCGATGTCCGCGGTGATCGTCGTCGCGACGCTCAACATCGGGACCGTCGTGATCGGCGTCGCCGCGCTCGGCTTCCTGGGCCTGGGTATGCCGCCGGGCTCGGCCGAGTGGGGGACGATGCTCGATCAGACCCGTGAGACCCTGATCCAGGGGCCGGGCGGGCAGATCCCCTGGCACGCGACGATCTTCCCCGGCGGAGCCATCTTCCTGTTCGTGATGTCGATGAACATGATCGGTGACGGGATCAACGACGCCCTCGACGCACAGGAGAGCGGCGTCTCCCAGGGAGGTGCCCAGTAATGGCGCTGCTCGAGGTAGAGGACCTGACCGTCCGGTTCTACACCGGTGACGGCGTCGTTACCGCGGTCGACAACCTCTCGTTCAGCATCGACCGCGGGGAGAAGTTCGGCGTGGTCGGCGAGAGCGGTGCCGGCAAAAGCGTCACCGCGCTCGCGCTGATGAGACTCATCGACGAACCGGGGCAGATCGAGAGCGGGACGATTCGATTCAAAGGCGAGAACGTCCTCGACATGTCAGAAGAGGAGGTTCGAAACATCCGCGGGAACGAGGTCGCGATGATCTTCCAGGACGCTCAGACCGCCCTCAATCCCGTCTACACCGTCGGCGAGCAGATCGCAGAGACCATCCGACACCACCTCGGCTACGGAAAGGAGGAAGCTCGAGAGCGGACCATCCAGCTGCTCGATCAGGTCGGCATTCCCGAAGCGGAAATGCGGTACTCCGACTATCCCCACGAGTTCTCCGGCGGAATGCAACAGCGAGCCGTCATCGCGATGGCGCTGTCGTGTGATCCTGACTTGCTCATCTGTGACGAGCCGACGACCGCGCTCGACGTGACGATCGAGACGAAGATCCTCGACCTGATCAGAGAGCTCGCCGACGAGTTCGACACGGCGGTTCAGTTCATCACCCACGACCTCGGCGTCGTCGCCGAGCTGTGTGACCGCGTGATGGTGATGTACGCTGGCAAGCCGGTCGAGAAGTCGACCGTCGAAGAGCTGTACTACGATCCGAAACACCCCTACACGGTCGGATTGATGAGTTCGATCCCGCGAATCGGCGATCAACGCGAACGGTTGCAAACCATTCCCGGGACGATGCCTGACCTGGTCGAACTCCCCTCGGGTTGTAGCTTCCACCCGCGGTGTCCGTACGCCGAGGAGGCCTGTGCCCGGAAAGAGCCCCAACCGTTGAATCCGGAGACTGGACTGCCGGTCACCGATTCGAACGAGCGGAGTGCAGCGTGTCTCGCACACTCCGGCGAGCTGGAGAACGAACTCGGCTACGAGGTCGTCGTCTCCGATCCGGAACCAGAAGAGGTTGCCAAACCGATGGAGGGAGAACATGAGTAACGCTGGCGAGCCGCTGCTCGAGGTGAACAACCTGAAAAAGTACTACGACACGAGTAGCGGGTTCATCGATAGCCTCCTCGGGGGATCACAGAAGGTCAAAGCCGTCGACGACGTCAGCTTCGAGCTGTACCCGGGTGAGACCCTCGGCGTCGTCGGCGAGAGCGGCTGTGGGAAGTCGACGCTCGGCAAGTCGCTCGTCCGACTGATCGAACCGGACGAAGGTGAGATCATCTTCCGGGGAGAGGACATCACGACGTACTCCAGATCCGAACTCCGGGAGATGCGAAAGGACATCCAGTACATCTTCCAGGATCCGTACTCGAGTCTGAACCCGCGGATGACCGTCGGCGACATCATCCGCGAGCCGCTGAAGATCCACGGGATCGGAACCGGTGACGATCACGGCGCACGGATCGCCGAACTACTCGAGGAAGTCGGGTTGAACGCGAGTCACGCGAGCCGCTACCCCCACGAGTTCTCCGGCGGACAGAAACAGCGCATCGGCATCGCCCGGGCGCTCGCCGTCGACCCGGATGTCATCATCTGTGACGAGCCCGTGAGCGCGCTCGACGTCTCGGTCCAGGCACAGATTCTCAATCTCCTGGAGGACCTCCAGGAGCGATTCGACCTCTCGTACATCTTCGTCGCTCACGACCTGAGCGTCGTCGAACACATCTCCGATCGCGTCGGGGTGATGTACCTCGGGAAGTTCGCGGAAGTCGGACCGACCGAGGAGGTGTACGCCCCGCCGTACCACCCCTACACGGAGGCGCTCCTGTCGGCGATTCCCGAACCCGACCCGTTCTGGGAGGGAGAGCAGATCTTCCTCCCCGGCACGGTGCCGTCGCCGATCAACCCGCCGTCGGGCTGTCGGTTCCACACCCGCTGTCCGCGGGTGATTCAACCGACCGAGTACGAACTCGATCAAGACGTCTGGCGGGCGCTATTGACGCTCAAACAACGAGCACGCAGTGCGGATTCGATCAGCGCGATCCTGGCGCTGCAATCGGATCCCGAAGAGAACGTGGACGTCGACCCCGAAACGCTCGACGCTGACGAACTCGATCGACTCATCCGCACGGAGTTCGACCTGCCGAGTCGGTTAGGAGACCCGCACGCAGAGCGGCAGTTCGGGGAGCTAATCGAGATCATCTCGGGCGGAGACGGCCTCGAGGCTGCGGCGACGAAACTCGAGGAAGCCTTCAGCTCCCCGTGTGAGCAGATCGACCCGAAATCGATACCGGTCAATCCATCGCACGAAATTTCCTGTCTGCTCTACGACGACTCGGGGAGCAGCGCCGTCTCGGAGCTGGGCGACGCCGTCGCCGACGACTGAAGGGGTCGTCTCCAACTCGTTGTATTCGCCCGTCGAAAAGCGCACGAGCGACCGTGCCTCGAGCCGATAGTAGCAAGTGAAACGGGTTACACACTGCTCGCAGCGAGACGGCCAGTACTGGCGGAATATCGCCAGCACTGGCCGCTGGATCGCGAGCAGGTGTGCAATGACTTTCAGTGGCTACTATAGTGAGGCGGACGACACGCATCTACGCTCGCCGCCTCGTGCACACCGAGCACCGAACGTTTTAGCGTCCGAGCCGCGTACGTGTGCCAATGAAGCGGATTTACGAGTCGAACGCCCTCAGGCGCGACGACACCGACCCGTTCAGTCCGAACGAGCGAGACAGTTCGCGCGAACCGCAGGCGATGCGTTCGGTACCGTCGACGTATCTCAGTCGCCTACTCGTCCCGCACCGAGTTCGGTACTGGTCTATTTCCGTCGACGTTTCAACTCCAAAAACGGAGTACACCGTTGGAGAGTCCGTGCCCTTCGCCGTCACCATGAAGAACGCGATGCCGTTTCCGATTACGATCCCCGTCCGGTCGCTCATCGCCTGGGACTGGGAGGTCGACGGCCTGACCCAGGCCGCACACGTCGATCCCCGTGATCCGCCGGAAGAAACGCGCGGATTTCGGTTCTCCCGCGGCGAACGAAAGCAGTACCGCCGCCGGTGGCAGGGTATGTTCCGCGTCTCCGAGTCCGAGTGGGAGCCGGCTCCCCCGGGAGAGTATACGATCGGTGCCGGAATCAATATCGAAGGCGCTGTGAAGAAAGGGCTGTACGACGAAACGACGGTCAGACTCGTTCCCGAGTGACCCGCCGGCGTAGAACAGGCCACGGCTGGGAACTACCGACGTCCTCGACGAATTGATCTACTTCTGAATCGGCCGGCCGTGGAAGTCGGAGAACGGTCTCTCGGATCGACCCCGAGCGGCGCGCGGTCGGCGCTGGGGGCAGTTCAGATGGCGTGACTCGGTGTCGACCGGCTACCGATCGGTCGACGGTGAAACCGGGCCGCAAGGAGCATCCGGGTTGTACCGGTGACAGCGAACCTGCTGCCCGTCGACGGTTCGTTCTTCGGGTTCTCGGCGTTCACAGATCGTCCGGAACGCGTCGGAGAGGCCGTCGGTCGCCCGTTTTCGGTCGCCGTCGGCCAGCGCGGCTACCGCTTCCGTGACGGCCTCGTCGACGGTTTCGTCGGGGAACGTCTCGGGCAGATCGAACGCATCGCGGACCGACGACGCGTCAGTCGCTCCCTCACACGTGAGTGTTCCAGGCAGTTCGCCAGCCTCGAGCGTGAATCGAAACGCGGCGACTCGCTTCCACCCGTCGTCGACGTCGACCTCAGCTGGTGGAATAATCGCCGGGCAGCGGGTGTGGAATCGACACCCTGCTGGCGGGTCCGCCGGGTCAGGAACCACGTCGGTCAACGGCCGTGCGAGCGTGCGGTCGGTCGGATCGAGACTGGGGACCGACTCGAGAAGCACCTGCGTGTAGGGATGGGCGGGAGATCCGAGGACCGATTCGACCGGTCCTCGCTCGACCGTTTTCCCGAGGTACATCACGACGACGCGGTCGCAAAATCGGCGAACCACGTCGATGTCGTGGCTAATGAAGAGGATCGAAATATCGTACTCCCGACGGACGTCGTCGAGTAACGCGAGGACGTCGGATTCGACCCGGGTGTCGAGCGCGCTCGTCGGCTCGTCTGCCACGATGAGATCGGGATTGAGGACGAGGGCTCGAGCGATGGCGATGCGCTGTTTCTCCCCGCCGGAGAACTCGTGGGGGTACCGGTCGGCGTCACCAGCCGAGAGGCCGACGCGCTTGAGTAGGTCCTCGACGATTCGCCGTCGACGGCTCCCGTCGCCCATCCCGTGAAGCCGGAGCGGTTCGGCGACGGCCTCGCCGACCGTCATCCGCGGACTGAACGCCTCGTTCGGGTCCTGGACGACGAGCTGTGCCCGTCTACGGAACGCGCGAAGGTCACGACCCTCGAGCGCTGTCACTCGCTCGCCGTCGAAGTAGATCTCGCCGCTGGTGGGCTCTACGAGTCGGAGGATCGACTCCGCAGTTGTGGATTTCCCGCTGCCGGACTCCCCGACGAGTCCAACGGCCTCGCCGCGCCCGACGGAGAAAGTCACGCCATCGACGGCGCGGATCCGCCCCATTTCCCGGCGGAGCCACCCCTTCGTGATCGGATAGTGGGTCTCGAGGTTTTCGACCGAGAGTAACGGTTCTTCCCCTCCTGCGTCGTCCGTTTCGTCAGCATCTTCGACCGTTCTGGCATCAGTCGTATGATCAGTCATCGGTTTCACCCCGGTGTGTGCGAGGGCTAGCGTCGACGGCGTCGAGAATCGGCTCCGCTCGACGATCCCCGTCGTAGTGGATACACGAGACCGCGTGCTCGTCGTCGTTAGAAGCGGGATAGAACGGTGGTTGCCGGTCGCTCGAACACGCGTCGACGGCGTACGAGCACTCCTCACGGAATCGACAGCCTGTCGTCGGGATCTCCCCACGTGCGGTGCGGTCGTCACGGCGGTCGATCCCGTCGTAACTCTCGAATAACGTCTGCGTGTAGGGATGAGACGGCTGTTCGAACACCTGCTCGACCGGGCCGCGCTCGAGGATCGTCCCCCCGTACATCACGAGCAGGCGGTCGGCGAGCGCGGCGACGACGCGGAGGTCGTGCGTGACGAGCAACATCGACATGCCGTCTCGAGTGAGTTCGCGCAACAGCTCGATGAGCCGGGCCTGGACGGTCACGTCGACGGCCGTCGTCGGTTCGTCGGCGATCAGCAGGTCGGGCCCTGCCGCCAGTGCAATTGCGAGTGCGACTCGCTGGGCCATTCCTCCCGAAAACTCGTGGGGATAGTCGTCGATGCGTGTTTCGGCTCGCGGGATACCGACGCGTCTGAGGAGTTCGATGCCGCGTTCTCTGGCGGCCCGTTTGCCCACAGCTTCGTGGATGGTTATCGCCTCGACGAGCTGATCACAGACGGTGTACACCGGGTCGAGCGCCTGTTGTGGGTTCTGAAAGAGGTGCGCGATGCGGTTCCCCCGAATCGACCGCCGGACGGACTCGTCGGCCTCGAGCACTGAGTGTCCGTCGAACACGACTGAGCCCGAGACGACCTCCGCTGGTGGCTGGGGGATCAGACCGGTGAGCGACTGACAGGTGACGCTCTTTCCGCTGCCGGATTCACCGACGAGGCAGACGATTTCACCGCGGTCGATGCTGAAGCTCACCCCGTCGACGGCGTGAACCGTTCCACGGTCGGTGTGAATGTGCGTCCGGAGGTTCTCGACGGTGAGCAGCGGCGTCTCCGCGCGTTCTGTCTGGTGAGTCATCGGCCACCTCGCGGGTCGAGGGCGTCCCTGAGGCCGTCTCCGACGAGTTTGAACGAGAGCATCGTCGCCGTGAGCGCGATGGCAGGAAGGGTCGAAACCCACCAGAGCTGGTAGGCCGGGTGCTCGGCTCTGTTCTGCATCTGCCCGGCGACTTCGGCGTTCACCGACTCGCTGATAATACTTCCCCACGAGTACAGTTCGATATGGTGAAAACCAAGGAACGCGATGCCGGCTTCGAACAGGACGAGGAGCGCGAGTAGCTGGAAGACGGCTGGAACCAGCGTGTTCGTAATATTCGGAACGATGTGACGGCTGGCGACGTACCGGTCGGATGCACCGAGACTTCGGGCGACCCGAACGTGTCCGTTTTCGCGACGCTGGAGCACCTCGCTTCGAACCAGTCGGGCAATTCCACCCCAGCTCAGTAAGCCAAATGCACCGATCAAAAGCAGCAGTGACGGATTCCAGTACGTGTATCCGACGAAGTAGACCAGGATGGCAGGGATAGATAACTGGACGTCGACGTAGGACATCAGCAGGCTGTCGACGACGCCGCCACGAAGCCCGGCGACGACACCGACGGCGGTCGCCAGCGGCACCACGAACGCGGCAGTGATGAACGTGACGTAGAGCGCCGTCCGGGTGCCCTGAACCAGCAGGAATCCCATCGGATGCCCTCGTTCGTTCGTCCCGAGTGGATACGTCCACGAGCCGTGACACTGCCGTTCGAACGGCGGTCCGGTGACTTCGCCGACGCACTCGATCCGGACGATTTCGCTCGTAAATCCGACGGGTGGATGGAACGCGTGGTGAAACCGCAATCCAGGGTTTGAAACCAGCATCGGTCCGACAAACCCGACGACGACGAAGACGATGAGGTAGCCGAGCGCCCCCACGGTGATCGGCCGCGAGCGCAATCGGCCGAGAACGCGTCGAACCGAGTCACGCCGCTTGCACAGCGGCACGACGCCGTATGCGACCAGCACCACGGTCGAAAGCATAAAAATCCAGTCGATAGGCTCGGTTCGCCACGTACCGACGAGGTAGACGTGGGCGACGTGTCGATCGTACAGATACAGCGCAGTGACTGCCAGGATTCCGACGAGAAGCGCCACCCGTTCGGCCGTTACCACCCCTCTCGAACGGTCGATCTCAGACCAGTTGACGCGCTCAAATCGCGCGTCTTCATCGCCTCTACTCATGGAGGACGTCCGACGTGATGAGCGTAAGTATGATAAACATTACCTTCGTATCGTGTTTACATCAGTGGATCAACCAGTGCGCTTTTATAAATGTATGCGAGTACAGCACAGTATGCCCTCCGCCACGTCTCGTAGCGGTATCGACGTTGGACCATATCGGTCCCGCCGGGGAGGACACGTTGACTGGTCCCAACGACGCACCAACGCGGTCACCCGCGGCCACCAGTTTCGGCGCGATTCACACCGTTCACGCCGGTTCGCATACCCCACGTCACCGTCGGGCGACTGGCATCGGTCACGGGTGAACCGATGAGCGTTCTCGGGCTCTTTGCAAAGCGGATCGCAGTCGGCCTCTTCTCGGCATGGGTAGTGTTGACCACCGTCTTCGCGGCGATGACGATGACCGACGACTGGGTCGCTCAAAGCATCGAAGGAATGCTCCGATTCGGGAACGCGAGCGAAGAAGAGATCGAACAGGCGCTCAACGCGTATATGGCCGATCGCGGGTACGATCGCCCGCTGTACGAACAGTACGTCGACTGGATGGGGAACATGCTCACGCTCGAGTGGGGCGACTCGCTCGTCTCCGGGGAACCCGTGACGGCCCTCGTCGTCGACGGCGTCGTCCGAACGGGAATGTACGTCGTTCCTGCACTCGTACTCGGTGTGTGCATCGGCATACTCGTCGGACTCTACGCAGCGGTCGCCCCGAAAAGCCGGGTTGCGAACCTCGGGCGTGGAACCGCGTACCTTCTGTTCGCGTTGCCGAGCTTCTGGCTCGGTGGGTTCTGCGTCGCACTCGTCAGAGGCGGGGTGATCGATCGACCCGACCTACTGTTCGACCACGGATTACCGATCCTGTTCATCACGATGACGCTCCTCGGCGGGTACGTGAGCTATACGCGGGCACACGCGTTGGAGTACACTTCGACCGACTTCGTCGCACTCGTCAAAGCCAAGGGGGCAAGTCCACTGCTCGTCACCCGGCACATCGTCCGAAACGCGGCGATTCCGCTCTTCTCGATGCTGTTCACCGAGGTGCTCGCGTTGCTCGTCCTGGCGGTGTTCGTCATCGAGATGCTCTTCGCGATCGACGGATTCGGGTTGTTGTTCCTGCAAGCGGTGATGCACCGCGACTTCCCGATCGTCCTCGGCGGGACGATCGTCGTTATCGTGCTCGGCGTGGTCGGCAGCATCGTTCAGGACCTGTCGTACTCGTACCTGGATCCCCGGGTGGACACCGGTCGTCGGTGAGTTGCGCTCGCTTGCCACCTGTTTTCGCAGCCTCGATCTCCCCAAAATTATTTGACAACGCAGAGTCATTTGTATACAATGAGAACACCAGTCAACGCGTCGTTCGAATACAACCGCTGGCCGGTTCTCTGGGCTGCCGTGGTGATGGTTGTGGGTGGCCTCGTCGTGAACTTCGGGCTGAACCGGCCAGGGTGGTTGCTGCCCCTGGCGCTGCTCAGCGGTGGCGTCGCCGCAGCACTGAGCGGCTACTACGAACCCTCGGCGAACAACGGGGCGCTCGGGGTGATTGTCGGCACCGCAGTGTTGATCCCGGGGCTGGCGTACACCCGCGTCACCTGGATGTTCGGCATTCAAAGCACCGGCGACGTGCTGTTCTTTACCCTCGTCCTCTCTGCAGCGTGGTTCACAGTCACGTTCTCCCTGGCGATACTGGGCTATCTCGGCGCGATTTTCGTCGACTTCACCCGTCGTCGTATCGGTGGGCCGATCGGATACTGATGGTGATAGGATACGTCCTCATACTGCCGGACAAAACGGTTCACGCATCGATCGCACGCGACCGACCGTCAGCGAGTCCAACGGCCGGTCACAGCGCGATCGAGTGGTTACTGACTGTTGTCCAGTAGTATCAGCACTCGATCCACCTTCTCAACAGTTCCCTGAACGCGAAAACGGCGTTCGATTTTCTAAGGAATGAATCCCTTGTCGGTCTCTCTCGTTTCGACTCCCTCCGGATCGAATTCCAGGAGCGGCTCCGCACAGTCGGCACAGGCGAGCGCGCGAACCTCGTACGATCGACAGCACGACTCGACGGTGTCCGACCCGAGGGCCACGTCACCCGAACAGAGTGGACAGCGCACGTGGAACGATCGGAGCGACTCGAGCATGCCGACTCGCTGCTCGAACGGAACGTCCATCCAGCGTTCGGTCCGCTCACACAGCGCCTCGTGCGTGGCGGCATCCGCGACGAGCGCCGCGTCTCCGGGCCACTTTCGAATTCGACGCGAGACCTTGATCGCGGGGTACTCGCGATCCTCGAACGACACGTCCTCCGGCTCGAGGTCGAACATGTCGGCGACCGTCTCTCGAGCCACTGGCTCGTCCCGATACCGCTCAACGTGGGCGTCGAGGAGGGCCGCGAACTCGTCGGTGAAACAGAGGTCCTCACCACACGGTTCGACGATTCCCTCCTCGAGGAGGAACTGCTCCGGATCGACGGCGTTCCGTCGCTGTTCCTCGAGGCGCTCGAGCGTTTCCCACTGCGTTCCGTCCTCGTCGTCCTCGGTGCTCTCGGGCACGGGGTGGGTGTCGAAGCGGGCGAGCACCCGATCGGGAACGTACCGTTTCGTGAATTCGGGCGTTCCGGGCACGAGGTAGCCCCGCAGATAGATGAGCGCGATCGAGCCGGCGAACGCGACGACCCCGAGGACGGGCGAAACCAGCCCCACGAACGCGCTCCCGACGAGAGCGATCACGACGTTGACGAGGGTACACGGCACACACCGGTTCTCGCCCGTGTATTCCGGCTTCCGGACGCGGTCGAGGAACGTCACAGCCTGATCCGTCATGCCCACGGGTTGGTGTAGCGGGGTAAAAACTCGTGTGGCTCGAGGCGGCGTCCCGGCAGAGGCGTCCGACGCGCCGGGTCTCGAGAACGAGACGTCGCTCGAGAATCCCTCCTGTCGGGTGAAGCTCATCGACGCAGGAGCGTTTCGTCGGGGAGAGTACGCGGGCACGCAGTCACGAGAGACGAAACGGTTCCGCGTCGTCGGAAACATCCTGTCGGACCTTCTCGTGTCGCCTGCTCGATCCCCGCGTCGACACGGGGACGGGATGGCGGGGCCGTTCTCTCCTGATTTTCGACGAGCGGTTGTGGCCGGTCCGATGGTCGAGCGTCGCGAAGTCGTCCGCAGCGAAAAGACCCGTTCTCGAGCCCCATACCACCTACCTGACGCCGAGACCGGAGTAGTTCACCCGGTGTCGAATCGGCGAGTGCAACGGCACTCGGCGGGCAAGGCGGGATCTGCCTCAGTCGTCGGTTGCGGCCAGCGCTTCCGAGTGTGGCTCCTCACGGTGTCGAATGCACGCCGATTCGTGACCGTTCCCATGATCGGTGAACACTGGTGTCGTCTCCTCACACGGCGTCACGAACGCTGTCGCCATCCGTTCTGCGGCTCTCTCGGCGTCGCCAGCGACGAACTCGTCGAGCGCCTGCTCGAGCGTACGATCGGCGTCCACGTCCGAAAGTTGCTCCGGAAGGTCGAACTCGGCCCTGATCTGGGCTCTGATCGCGTCGGAAGGGATCTCGATGTCGGCTGTCGCCTCGTCCGCGAGGGCGTTCTCCCGGAGCTTCTCGACGTCGATCTCGCCCGCGAGCAGCCGGTCGCGTAGGTTCAACAGCCGTCGCCACTGGATCTGCTCGAGGTCGAACTCGTCGGGCTGGACGACCTTGGGACAGCGGGTGTGGAACCGGCAGCCACTTGGGGGATCCGTCGGACTCGGAACGGTACCCGTGAGCGTGATCTCTTCCCGTTCGGCTCGCGGATCCGGCGTCGGGACCGAGGACAGGAGCGCCTCGGTGTAGGGGTGTTTCGGGTTCGAGAAGAGCTCCTCGGTTTCGCCGATCTCGACGATCTCGCCGAGATACATGACCGCGACGCGATCACATATCTCTCTAACTACTGACATGTTGTGACTGATGAACAGCATCGAGAGCCCGAACTCCGTCTGCAGTTCGTCGATCAGCGAGAGAATCTCCGCCTGTATCGAGACGTCGAGCGCCGACACCGGCTCGTCGGCGACGATGAGATCGGGATTGAGCACGAGTGCCCGTGCCAGCGCGATGCGCTGTTTCTGGCCACCGGAGAACTCGTGTGGGTACCGATCGTAGTCGCTCGGCGAGAGACCGACGCGCTCGAGCAGATCCTCGACGATGGCACGCCGGCGCTTCCGATCGGTCATTCCGTGAACCATCAGCAACTCGGCGACCGAATTGCCGACGGTCATCCGTGGATTGAAACTCGAGGACGGATCCTGGAAGATCATCTGGACGTCCCGGCGGAACGCCTTCAGCTCGTTGGCATCGAACCGGGTGACGTCGTTTGGATGGCTAGTGTCGGAACGGCGGCTCTTTCCGCCGCGGCCGCCGCCGTTGAAGATTACCTCCCCCGCCGTCGGCTCCTCGAGGTGGACGATCGACGTCGCGGCTGTGGACTTCCCACAGCCCGACTCACCGACCAGACCGAGCGTCTCTCCCCGACGGATGTCGAAGCTGATCCCATCGACGGCCCTGGCAGCGCCGACCTGTCGGGGGATGATCCCTTTCTTGATGGGGTAGTGTTTCTTCAGGTTCCGAACCGACAGAATCGGTTCCTCGTCAGTCATCGGCGAGCTCACCTCCGTCGATGGACGTCTCCGATCCCACGTGCGGATCTCGCGCTCGTTCCTGGTCGTCGTCGAGAACGACGGAACTGTCGTATCCTGGTCCGTGATAGAGACAAGAGACGCGGTGGTTCGGGCCGATTTCGATCTCCTCCGGTTGGTCGCCAACGCGACAGTCCTCGAGGGCGTATGGACACCGCGGTGCGAATCGGCAGCCGTCCGGTGGGTCGGTGGGATCCGGCAGCGTGCCGGGAATCCCGCCGAGGTTACCTCCACTTCCCGGAACACACCGCAAGAGCGCTTTCGTGTACGGGTGTGACGGCTGGTCGAAGATGTCAAGCACGTCCGCACGTTCCATCACTTTCCCGGAGTACATTACCACGACCCGATCAGCGATCTCGGCGACGACGCCGAGGTCGTGCGTGACGAACAGGATCCCCATTCCGTACTCTTCCTGGAGTTCGTTGAGGAGATCCAGGATCTGTGCCTGAACGGTCACGTCGAGCGCCGTCGTCGGCTCGTCTGCGATGAGGAGGTCCGGGTTTCCGACGAGCGCCATCGCGATCATCACCCGCTGTTTCTGGCCGCCGGAGAACTCGTGGGGGTAGTCGTCGAACCGGGCGCTCGCGTTCGGGATGCCGACTCTGTCGAGCAGGTCGATCGCTCGCGCTCTCGCTTCCTCTTTCGGCACGTCTTCGTGGACCCGGATCGACTCGACGATCTGCCACCCGACGGTGTAACAGTGGTTCATCGCCTCCTGGGGGTTCTGGAAGATGTGCGCGATGTTGTTGCCCCGGACCGACCGGAGCTCTTCTTCGGTCATCGCCATCAGGTCCTCACCCCGGTAGCGAACCGCCCCCTCGACGGCTCCGGGTGGCTCTTTCACGAGTCGGGTGACCGATTCGGTCGCGACCGTTTTGCCGGAGCCGGACTCGCCGACGATACACACCGTCTCGCCCTCGTGGACGCTGAACTCGACGTCGTCGACCGCAACGAGGGTTCCGGCAGCTGTCTCGAACGTAGTCGTGAGGTTTTCGACTTCGAGTATGGTGTCGTTGGTCATTTGTCTGCCTCCGCCTCCGCTTCGGGGTTAAGTGCGTCGAGCAGTGCGTCACCGAGGAAGTTGAACGCGAGGATCGTCAGGAAGAGGACGATCCCTGGTGCGAGGACGATCCACGGTGCATACGAGAGCGAACTTCGTCCCATCGAGATCAACTGTCCCCACGATCGGATGCTCGAGTCACCGAGCCCGAGGAAAGCCAGTTGTGCCTCGGCCAGGAGGAAGATCGGGATGAGCAGCGTGAGTTGGGTGATGATGCTGCTGGCCGTGTTCGGGACGACGTGTCGACGAACGGTTCTGAACGTGCTCGCGCCGCTGATTCTGGTGGCCTTGACGAACTCCTCTTCGGAAACGGACAGTGCCTTGCTCCGAACGTATCGTGCAGTTCCACCCCAGCCGATAACCGCGAACACGAGGATGAACATGGCCAGACTCGCGCCGTAGATGTAGAGGATCAGGATGTAGATCAGGAGCGTCGGGAGCGAGAGCACGATGTCGACGAAGCGCATCATGATCTCGTCGACCCAGCCGCCGGCGTAGGCGCTCACGGTTCCGAAGGTGATCCCGATCGCTGCGACGATCGTCGTCACGATGAAGGCGATCTGCATGCTGATCGTCATCCCGTAGACGATGATCGTAAAGACGCTCTGTCCGTCGTGGCTCGTTCCTAACGGATACTCCCACGTTCCGTAGCACCTGCCGTCCTGTATCTCCCCGGCACACGTCGGCACGTGCACCATCTCGGTCGACATGTACACGGGCGGCTGGTACCCGATCAGAATGTCCGTCTCCGGTGGGTTCATGACGAGCGGCCCGAGGAGCCCACCGACGAAGACGATGGCCAACCAGCCCAGACTGACGACGGCTGGACGGTTACGCTTGAACTCCTTCCAGTAGTACTTCGTCATCCGTGGATTCTGGTAGAGCGGTAACAGGAGGTAAAACAGGAACAACAGGATCGTGAAGATGAACAGGTAGTCGAGTCCCGACGGGTCGTGGTTGAGCCCAACCGTCTCGAAGAGTCCCGACACGCCCAGGTCCTCACCCAGCCGCTCGAACGTTGCTTCGCGCTCTCCCACGAGACGCCAGTCGTAGAGCGCCAGCGCGAGCAGCGGAATAGACGTCACCAGCATCAGTTTCGTGTTGATCGAGAGGACGAATCCACTCGAGTCGGTGATCTCGTCCCAGTCGACGTCGTCGAACCGATTTGGTATTTTCGTTGACATACTTATCTATCGTCGTAACTGATCCGCGGGTCCATTATGGTGAACACCAGGTCCTCGATCAGGTTACCGACCACGGCGATGAACGTGAAAAACAGCGTCGCCCCGAGTACGAGGTTCGTGTCCTGTGCGATGAGCGCATCGTACGTTACTCGTCCGAGTCCGGGGATTCCGAAGACGACCTCAACCAGCAGCGAGGAACCCCAGAAGATGGCGAGCAACTGCCCGACGACCGTCGTCGAGAGCGGAACCATCGTCGGTCTGAGGACGTGATACGCGTACGCCCGGAACGTCGAGACACCCTTGGCTTTCGCCGTCTTCATGAAGTCCGCGTTCATGAACTCTGCGGACTCGTTCCGGGAGACGCGCATGATGGCGCCGATCGATCCCGTGACGAGGACGAATACCGGAAGTGCCAGCTGTATCGCGTTGTCGAGGCTGAACACCGGGGCATCCGTCTGGTAGTACGTCGGCACCCAGTTGATCCAGACCCCGAAGATCAACAGCAGGACGATCGCGAAGAAGAAGTTCGGGATCGCGTATCCGAAGAACGCGAATCCCGTCGCTGCGTGGTCCTTCCAGCTGTACATGTTCGCCGCCGAATACAGTCCCACGAGCGGGCCGAGTAGCAGCGTCAGTATCGTCCAGGGAATCGAGTACTGTGCGGTGTAATAGAGGCCCTGCCATAACGCGTCCGTCACCGGCTGGCTGCGATGCTCGGACCAGCCCCAATCGAGCGTGTAAACGCTGACGACGTAGTCGACGTATCTCACGTGAATCGGCTCGTTGAGGCCGCGTAGTTCTCGCTCACGTTCTGCAGCCTCCTGTGGGTCGCCACCCTGCAGTGCCGCCTGTGTGGCGGCCTCCTGAACGCTTGGATTCGGTGCTGCCGCTAGCAACACGAACGTGAGCGTCACGATGATGAACGACACCACGACAGCCCACGCTACTCGTAACGCGATGTACCTCGCTAGACCCATATGTCAAATTCTTTCATGTTGGTATTCATACTCGTTTGAGGAACGTCGATTCAGCCACCCAAAACGGGGTGCAACCGTGGCGCTTTTAATAGTGCCAGGTAGGGAAGTCCCACCCGTTTGAGAAGTTCTCGATCGGACCGCGTAGCCCCGCAGTGTAGCCAACCAGGTCGTCAGGGAACGCCAGCATAATGTACGGTTGCTCTTCTGCGAGGTTCACGAATAACTCCTCGAAGATAGCTTGAATTTCTTCCTGGCTCTCCGCACTGCGCGCGTCGGCGAAGAGACCCTCGGCGTCGAACTCGGGGTAGTACCCGACGGGGTTGTACATCGTGGTGGCCCCGTCGAAGAAGACATCGTTCGCCTGTGGATTCCGCGGATACGTGTTCAACCCGAACACGACCGACATGTCCCAGGATTCGTTCGACGTCACCGAACGCGGACCTGGGTTCCAGGGAGACGGTTCATCCCACGTCAAACCGGCATCGGGGTCCTCGCCACCTTCCGGATCTGCGGTCCAGTACTCGTTGTTAAACCGATCTCCCCCGATCGCTTCGGGCTCCACCTCGATCCCGAGATTGTCCCCCAGTTCTTGCGCGGTGTACTCCGCTCTGAGCTGGCCGGTGGCCGAACCCGGGAAGTACAGGATGTCGAGCACCACCTGGTCTCCGTCGGGGGTCACCATGTCGTCCCCGTCGAAGTGGTAATCGTACTCCGACTGGTCGAAGGCATCCTGCGCAAGATCCCGTGCGACCTCCGATCCGTAGAGATCGCCGACCCCGAACATCGGGATGTCGTCTTCACCGGGGTAAAAGTTCGAAAACTGTGGCTGCCACGTGAAGTGAGGTTCGGCGTTCCCGCGGTAAACCCCTGCGATGAACTCCTCTTTGTTGATCGCACAGGCCAGCGCCTGTCGGAACTCTTTGATCTGGAAGAGGTTCCCCGGCCCCGCGTTCCAGCCGTTGTCTCGCATGTTGACCGAGAGGATGTTGTTGTACGGCTGTGGGATGGTGTACGTATCGACGTCGGGGTTCTCCTGGAACTCCGCGAAACGGTCCGGCGGGATGTCAGCCGTATCCGCCTCACCGGCCTCGAGCGCGCCCACACGGGTCGCTTCCTCTTCGACGATGTCTACCCGCAGCTCCTCGAAGTATGGCGCGTTACTGAAGAGGTGGGGGACGCCGTCGGCCTCCTGCAGGTAGTAGTCGTCGTTACGGACGTACCGGGTTCCCGCACCCCGCTCCCACTCCTCGAGCACGTACGGCCCCAGGTTGCCAGTGAACTGGAGTTCGATGAGTTCTTCGTTCTGACGGAGCCCATCGTCGTCCTCCTCATCGACGTACGGTTCCACGAGATCCTTCGGGATCGGATACTCGAGCGGGGTGTAGGTCTCGGGCCACAACAATTCCGCGTCCTCCAGTTCCGCCTGGAACTCGAGGTCCCCGGTTTGCTCGACGTTGATCCCGGCCCAATCGCTCGAACTGGCGGTGTTCGCCCAGTCGCTCTGGTGGAGTTCTTCGATCTGGTAGACGAACGACTCGGCGTCGACCTGTCCGTACGGGTCGCTGAACTCGAGGCCGTCACGGATCTCGAATACCCACACGTTCCCCCCATCCTCGGTCCACAGGTCGTACAGCAGCGGGAAGAGTTCTTGATCGGCGTCGAAGGTGTACCCCTGGTCCAGCGCGTATCCGATCGCTGACCCGGCTCCAGCTTCCGTGTTGTACAGCGGGTTCAGCGTCGTGAACGTCGCGTGGTGCATGTTGGTGAACCTGCCGCCCACCTCTGGCAGTTCCTCGGCGTCGTGGTCGACGCCTCCGTCGCTGTCCCCGAACCCGCCGTCGTCGTCTCCGCCATCGTCGCCTCCATCGTCGCTGGGATCGCCACCGGTACAGCCGGCGAGGCCCACTGTTGCACCAGCGCCAATGAGTCCGAGCATTTCTCGTCGCGATCGAGACGTAATGAATCGCCTTCCATCACCTGGCATGGATGATAACACCTGTCAATCAAGACTATATAAACTTATCGGACATACATTGATTATGACTTATTGTCGCCTCGCACAATAGCAAAATTGAGCCATGATTCCAATAGATTCGAACCATATTAGCACCCTTGCGCAGCCCAACGACAATATTCGTCAGAATTACCGCGTGACAACGTTTGTCGAGAGACAGCTATGTTCTGTCGAGGCTGTAGTAACAACTGATACGGGTTACACACTGCTCGCCCGGGACAGTGCTGGTTGCTGAGTCGCGAGCAAGTGTGCAATAACGCCCAGCGGCTACTATATGGTTCAAAACTCACCGTCTTTTCACGTCGAAAAGTAGTGGGAGGGAGATTTGAACGACGCCGAGACGTGCTATAGTACTCGTTGAAACGAGTTACACCCGGTCACAGCCGAGCGGGCAGCCTCGGCCTCGTTGGCGAGGCTGACCGCCAACGGTCGTGACCAGGTGTGCAATGACTTTCAACGGTTACTATATCTTTGGCACTCACGTCCGCCTCGCTACGCTCGGCGAGTTGTTCGCGCCAAAATATAGCGGGAGGTAGATTTGAACTACGCCCACTTCGCTCCCTGCGGTCGCTCGTGGTCTACTTCAAATCTACTCGTCGTACGTTCGACGCTCACGGCGCTCGTCACTCCGTTCCTCGCTGTTGTTCGCGTCGAAAAGTAGCGGGAGGTAGATTTGAACTACCGATCTGCGGGTTATGAGCCCGCCGGAATCTCCTGGCTATCCCATCCCGCTACTTCCTTCTAACTCGGAGCAGTAGTTAAGGGTTGTGATTCGGCCACCGTATGCGACTTTCTACCGTTCGCTCCGGTGGACCTGCCACGTGTGGAGGCTCTCGAGGGTGTAGTTCACGAAGCAGCCGACGCCGATCCCGATCACGTTCGCCGCGATGTACCAGATGCCGACGTGCACGAGCGCGATGAACACTGTGAGCGTCACGAGAAAGCCCGCGAATCGCACCTGATACGATCGGACCAGCCGCCAGCCGACCGCTCGAGCCCTGCTCGAGCCGTACGACGCGAACGTCAGGCGCTCGTTGATGACGAAGATCGTCCCGATCGCAGCGACCCAGGCGACGACCTTGGCGGGGACGAAGCTGACCGCGGCGAACTCGACCAGTGCGAAGAGAAGACCATTGTCGACGAGCGCACCGACGAGCCCGGCGGAGGCAAACTGACCGAACCGCTTCGCAGAGTACAGGGCCCTGAGACGGCGTCGAACCGCCTCGAACAGCGAGTCACGCATTCTGGACGTCGACGCTGCGTGTCATCTCTCGTAGCCGTCGAAACGATTTCAGTCGGTTACCCGCCCAGCCCACTCGAGGAGTACCCGTTTACTGCCGGCGACGAGTTCCCGGAAGACCGGTGCGCCGTCGGAGAGCCAGAGGACGAACACGAACGCCATGAGTCCGAGCTGAAACCACATGTACGTCGAGAGCTCACCCGCGAGGAGGCCGTCCCAGTACTCGCCGACCATTCGGGTGAACGTCTCCCAGAAGCCGTGGTGGTGGCCGCCGGGCTCGGTCGGCGCGACCGGCCAGAGGATGCGCTCGATTGGGAACTCGCCTCGCTGGACGTACAGCGGGAGGACGTCCGCAGGGAGGTGCAGCAAGTAGCCGAGTCCGAACGCGACCCCGACCCGTGGTCGTCCGAGCAGCCGGGTGAGTACACCGACGGTTATCGCCAGCGGGATCGCGAAGAAGATCGAGTGACCGAGCGCGTACCCGCTCTCGAAGACGCCGAACTCCCACGCGAGTGGCTTGTCGATGAGGTCAGGGAGGACCGACGCGAAGACGACGACGATCGTCTCGAGGCCGTTCGGCGAGTCCCGGTAGTACGCGTGACAGCACAGCGAGTACGCGAGGTAGCCGACGACGGCGTGTTCCCACGGCCACATACGCTCGAGCCGTCGGACGAGCCGTGATTAGTTATGGGTCGCCTGTTGAGAGCGCGAGCCGACAGTCACGCCACGATCGGGGGACGTGAGCGCGATGGCCCGCTGTGCGTCCCGTCCCGGTTATCGAACGTTACTCGCGAGAAATGAGTCCGTACGTGCCGATCAGACGACGAGTTCTCCCTTCGGCTCGAGGACGGTGACCTCCTCCGCGTCGGCGCGCTCGACCTCGAGGAAGTGCGGGAGGTAGTTTCGCAGCTCGTACTCTTCGACTTCGCTCTCGTCACCGACGGTGCACCAGAGCTGGACGCGGTCGGGACCGTGCCACTCCCCGTTTCTGCTGATCCCGAAACAGACCAGTTCCTCCCCGTCGTACTCGATGACGGCCCCCTTCCGGATGCCGGGGTCCCCGTGGATGATGAGCCGCTTCATAGCCGTCGGTTCGCGCGACGGGATAGTAAGGGCTTCGAAGGGGACGACGGAAGAGCCGGGGGCGAACGGAGCGTTCGGTTCCGGGCCGGTTCGGGTCGTCCACGCTCGATCTCGAGCATCGGAATCACACCACAGGAGGGACGCACAACCGTGTGCCAGTCACCCATACGGATCGCCGGCGAACCAAATCCGTTTTAAACGGGGCTGTCCTAGCCCACTCCAAGTGAGCTAACCATGCAGATGCCACGCCGATTCAACACCTACTGTCCGCACTGTGACGCACACCACGAACACGAAGTCGAGAAGGTCCGAACGGGCCGACAGACGGGGATGAAGTGGATCGACCGCCAGCGCAAGCGCTCTGAGGGGATCGGGAACAGCGGTAAGTTCTCGAAGGTACCGAGCGGTGACAAGCCGACGAAGAAGACCGACCTCAAATACCGCTGCAGCGAGTGTGGCAAAGCCCACCTCCGCGAGGGATGGCGCGCCGGCCGACTCGAGTTCCAGGAGTGATTATCATGGCAGGAAACTTCTACACCGTCCGCTGTAGCGACTGTGAGAACGAACAGATCGTCTTCGGCAAGGCCTCCACGGAGGTCGCCTGCGCTGTCTGCGGGACGACGCTCGCGACTCCGACGGGTGGCAACGCCGAGATCGACCACGAGATCGTCGAAACAGTCGAGTCACGATGAAATACAGCGGCTGGCCCGACACCGGCGAGCTCGTCGTCGGCAAGATCGACGAGATCGAGGACTTCGGCGTCTTCGTCGACTTAGAGGAGTACGAGGACAAACGCGGCCTGATCCACATCTCCGAAGTCGCGAGTGGCTGGATCAAGAACGTCCGCGATCACGTCCGCGAGGGCCAGATCGTCGTCTGCAAGGTGCTCGACGTCGACGAGAGCCACGAACAGATCGACCTCTCGCTGAAGGACGTCAACGACCACCAGCGCTCCGATAAGATCCAGGACTGGAAAAACGAGCAGAAGGCCGACAACTGGATGGAGCTGGCCTTCGGCGAGGACATCGGGAGCGAACAGTACATCTCGATCGCGAACGAACTCCTCGGCGCCCACGGCAGCCTCTACGACGGCTTCAAACAGGCCGCCATCCACGGCCACGAGGCCCTCGAGAACACCGACCTCGCCGACGACGAAGTCGACGCGATCGTCGAGACGGCTCGCGAGAACGTCTCGGTGCCGTACGTCAACGTCACCGGCTACGTCGACCTCGAGAACCCCGATCCCAGCGGCGTCGACGGCGTCCGCGAGGCGCTGAAAGCCGCCGAAGGGAACGGCGATGTGCCCGAGGAGATCGAGCTCGAGGTGACTTACGTCGGCGCGCCCGAGTACCGGATCAAAGTGCGTGCGCCGAACTACAAGGCCGCCGAGTCCGCCCTCGAAGAGAGCGCACGGCGGGCGGTCGCGGCCATCGGCGAGCACGGCGGCGACGGCGAATTCCACCGCGAGCGACGCACCGACGACGAGTAAGACTCGATGAAGTCGGACATTCGGGTCTGTTCGGCGTGGCGATCGGCCCACGACCGGCCGGTCTACACGCTCGCGGCGTCCTGTCCCGACTGTGGAGCCGACGCCGTCAACAGTGCGCCCGCACCGTTCGATCCAGCCGACCCCTACGGCGAGTACCGACGTGCTCTTAACGATCGCACTCGCTGATCCGATATGGACGAACTCGACATCGACGTGGTCGCCGACGTCGACCTCGACGACCCCGTACTCGTCGAGGGGTTGCCGGGGGTCGGTCACGTCGGAACGCTCGCCGCAGAACACTTACTTGAGGAACTCGACGCAGAGAGCACGCTCGTTCGACGCCTCTACTCCCACGAGTTCCCACCACAGGTTTCGATCGAAGACGGCGTTGCAGAGTTGACGTGCGCACAGGTCCACGCCATCGAGGTGCCCGAGGGACGCGATCTGCTCGTCCTGACCGGTGACCACCAGGCACAGACGAACGCCGGCCACTACGTGCTCACCGACGCCTTCCTCGACGTCGCCGAAACGTTCGGCGCCAGCGAGGTGTACGCGCTCGGGGGCGTGCCGACGGGCGAACTCATCGAGGAGTACGCCGTCCTCGGTGCCGTAAGCGACGAGCACCTGATCGAACCGCTCGAGGACGCCGGCGTCGAGTTCCGCGGGGACGAACCCGCAGGCGGCATCGTCGGCGTCAGCGGCCTCCTTCTGGGGCTCGGAAAACGACGTGGCGTCGAGGCAGCGTGTCTGATGGGTGAGACGAGCGGCTATCTCGTCGATCCGAAGAGCGCCCGGGCGGTGCTCGAAGTGCTCGAGGAGTTACTCGGGTTCGACGTCGACTACGACTCGCTCGACGAGCGCGCCGACGAGATGGAAGACGTCGTCAGCAAGATCCAGGAGATGGAACGCCAGGGGTCGATGGACGTCCCGAGCGACGACGACCTGCGCTATATCGGCTGATTACCTCGTTCGAGCAGTCGACGACGCGACTGCTCGAGGTCGCCGCCCGATTCGACAGTCAGCGCACCGGAACAGTCAGTCGAGATGGCCTACCAACAGTTAAGACGACGGACGACCTAGATCCGTGCGACCACGATGACCGATTACTCCGACGACGAGCAGCGGATTCTCTCGTACCTCCGCGAGAGTGCCGCCCGGGGCGAGCAGTACTTCCGGGCGAAGAACATCGCGGACGCGATCGGACTCTCTTCGAAGCAAGTCGGGGCAAGGCTCCCTCACCTCGCCGAGAAATCGGACGACGTAGACATCGAGAAGTGGGGCCGCGCCCGCTCGACGACGTGGAAAGTGACGCTCAGCTAGGGATTCCCTTCCACCGTCTTTTTACGCGAGAGGACCGGACGTACCGGCATGACCGTCCGGACCGAGCGCACGTTCGATCTCGCGATTCCTCCCGACCGCGTCTGGGAGTTCATCGCCGATCCCGGAAATCGAGCCGGAGCGATCAGCGTCGTCACCGACTACACCGTCAACGACGCCGACGCCACCCACGTGACCTGGCAGGTGAAGTTACCGATTCCGATGGTTCGGCGAACGATCACCGTCGAGACCGAGGACGTCAGCCGGCGGCCGCCGACGTACGTCAGGTTCGTCGGGCGATCGAAAGTGCTGGACGTCACCGGCGAACACGAGATCACGCCGACCGAAAACGGGAGTTCACTCGAGAACCGGTTCACCGTCGAGGGGAAGCTCCCGGGGGTCGAAACGTTCTTCAAGCGGAACCTCGACGGCGAACTCGAGAACCTGCGCCGCGACCTCGAGGCCGCGGCGCGGCGCTAATCCACCATGACGACAGAGACCACCATCGCACTTGCACAGCTCGAGATCGAAGCGGGCGACGTCGAGGGCAACGTCGATCGCGCGCTCGCGGCCGTCTCCCGAGCCGCAGCGCGCGGGGCCGACCTCGTCTGCCTCCCGGAACTGTTCAACGTTGGGTACTTCGCGTTCGACCTCTACGACCGGTACGCCGAATCGCTCGACGGTGAGACGTTCACCCGACTGTCCGAGGCGGCGGCCGACCACGACGTCGCCGTCCTCGCGGGGAGCCTCGTCGAAGACCTCGCCGAGACGCGGGCGGAGACGCCGGCCGACGAGGGGTTCGCGAACACGGCCGCGCTGTTCGACTCGAGCGGCGAACGCCAGCTCGTCTACCGCAAACACCACCTGTTCGGCTACGACTCGGTCGAGAACGAGCTCCTGGTCCCCGGCGAGCGCCTCGAGACGGCCGAGATCGGCGGCTTCACCGTTGGCGTGACGACGTGTTACGACCTCCGGTTTCCCGAACTCTACCGCGAGCTGGCCGACCGGGGCGTCGACCTCGTGCTCGTCCCGAGCGCGTGGCCGTATCCGCGGATCGAGCACTGGGAGACGCTCTCGCGGGCGCGGGCGATCGAGAACCAGTGTTACGTGGCGACGATCAACGGTTCGGCGACGTTCGAGGACGCGACGCTGCTCGGCCGATCGACCGTCTACGATCCCTGGGGCGTCGCGCTGGCCTCGAGCGGCGACGGGCCGGCGCTCGTGACGGCCGACCTCGACCCCGCGACGGTCGAGACGGTTCGTGAGGAGTTTCCGGCCCTCCGCGACCGCCGGCAGTGAGTTGCGGCCATCCGTTCCGGACTCGCTGACCTTTTAACCATCGAGACCGAAGGGAAATCTGCCGGTAGACGGCGCTTTTCACGTCGCACACCGGCGAACCACGTCACTGGCCCGTCGCACCCGTCTCGAGCGCGGATCCGCACGCTCACCACCCGTCCCCCTCTCCTCGTCCACACCCGTTTCCGTTGTCCTGCCGTGAGAGCGCGTCAGCCGCCCGTCTGACGAAGACTTTTGAAAATCGCCACGAGAGGAACGAGTGTCTCAGATCGCCATCCGACAGTCGTCTCGGATCGCCACCCCACGGACGACTCCCATCGGAGGCAGGGTGTATCAGGCCGGTGGCGGTGCTGCTGGTCCCTTCCGCCGGACCCGTTTCGAGGTGTCACGAACGCTGACGTTAGGGAGGGTTATGCGTCTCCGTGGGGTACGACGGCCCCATGGCTTCGACCGACGAACGCGTACTGGTTGCAGGTGCGAGCGGCGATACCGGGCGAGAGGTACTCGCGGTTCTCCGATCGAGCGATCTGACCGTCCGCGCGACGACGCGGTCACACGCCGACGTCGACGAACTGGAACGGCTCGGCGCCGACGAGATCGTCGTCGTCAACCTCTTCGAGTCGGCGGACGCAGTTCGGGCCGTCGAAGGGTGTGCGTTCGTCCTGTGTGCACTCGGTACGCCGCCCGGACCGCGCCACCTCGTCGGCGGCAAACTCGTCGATCGAACGGGTGTGATCAATCTCGTGACGGCCGCGGTGGGTGCAGACGTCGATCACTTCGTCTTCGAGAGCGCCATCGGCGTCGGGAACTCGAGCGGACGGATGGCGCTCCCCGGCCGGCTGCTCGTTCGCGCCACGCTCAACGCGAAGCAGGACGCCGAAACGGCGCTGCGTCGATCGGGACTCGGATACACGATCGTCCGCCCTGGAAAACTGACCAACGATCCGCCGAGCGGCGAGGTGCTCGTGGGTGAAGGCGGCGATACGCTCTCGGGCTCGATCCCGCGGGCCGACGTCGCACGGGTGATGGCCGCGGCCCCGTTCACCCCCGAAGCGCGGAATCGAACGCTCGAAGTCGTCAGCCGGGACGGCCTCCGCGGTCCACCGCGGAACGTCGTGGCGGTCGACTGGAACTACGACCGGCTCGGAATCGAGACCGAGCGCGGGCGACTCGAGCCGTGATCGGTCAGTCGTCCAGTTTCCCTACTCGTGTGCGGTCAGCCAGTCGTACACGTCACCCCGTGATCCGGTTCGCACGCCGTCGTGGTCGGCGTGGTACCGTCGGTTCTCCTCGGCTCCCGACAGGGTCGGACTTCGCACGAGTCCACAGCCGACGAACACCTCGTCGGCGGTGCCGTAGCCGGTGTACCAGTTCGTCCCGTCGGGTGCCTCCTCGGGATCGAGGAGTTCGTAGAGCGGCTCCCCTTGCCGATAGCACTGCGCGGCGACGAACTGACACGGCGTCCCGGCCCCGCCCTGGTCACAGCAGCACGCACACCAGCAGTTGCCGTGGAACGGCCCGGCCAGCCCGACGAAGGTTCGCACCCGGTCGAACCGATTCTCGGCGTCCATCCAGTAGCGCGCGCCGGTGACACCAAGCGAGTGGGCCACGACATCGATCTCGTCCGCGTCCGTGTACGCGAGTACCTCGGCGACGAACGACTCGAGTTCCTCGCGCATCGCCTCGTGAGTGCTCGTCTCGGCGCCGAAGGTGATCGCCCAGCAGTCGTCCCCCCGGTAGCCGCGTTCTGTGAGATCTTCGACGTGCCCCGTCCAGTCGCAGGCGTCCCGCCCGTTGCCGTGGACGAAGACGACGGGGACGTGCGCCGATCCCGGCTCGGTGTCCCAGTGCTCGTGTCCGCCCCACCCGCCGTACTCGCCGTCCGTCGACCACGGGAGGCGATCGTCGTCAGTCCGGCCCCACTCGCACGGGATTCCGTCCGCACCGCTCAGACTCCCCTTCCCTTCCGGATCGGCCGACCGACCGTCCTGGTCGAACAGGCAGCCGCCAATTCCGCCGGCGACGCCGACGCTCCCGACGGATCGCAACACGTCGCGCCGTCGCACGCCCCGACTCGAGCCGCTCATAGGGCCCGTGAGTCCCCGAACGTCGTGTCCCCTGCCGTTGCACTTGCAACGATTGCCGCCGTGAGTGCAACGATTGCAACTGACGCGAGTGCGATCCGGTCGAGAGTGTCTCGGCACCGATCGGATCCCACCTGTCGAGACGGTCACCCCCGGAATTCTTAATGGGGAGTCCGGCAAATTTCGGGTCATGTACGACGACGAGGACCTGGCGGAGATTCGCGAGGCGACAGCCGAGTGGGAGACGGAGACGCTCGAACCCGTGCTCGACCGCTTCGGCGAACGACAGGACCGCTTCGCGACGATTTCGAACCTCGAGGTCGACCGCCTCTACACGCCCGAGGACGTGGCAGACCTCGACTACCTCGAGGACCTCGGCTTCCCGGGGGAAGAGCCGTACACGCGCGGCCCGTATCCGACGATGTACCGCGGCCGGACGTGGACGATGCGCCAGTTCGCGGGTTTTGGCACCGCAGAAGAGACCAACGACCGCTTTCACTACCTGATCGAGCAGGGCCAGACGGGGCTGTCGACGGCGTTCGACATGCCGACGTTGATGGGGCTCGACTCCGACGACCCGATGAGCATCGGCGAGGTCGGCAAGGAAGGCGTCGCAGTCGACACGCTGCGGGACATGGAGATCCTCTTCGACGGGATCGACGTCGGGGAGGTCTCGACCTCCTTTACGATCAACCCCTCCGCACCGGTCATCTACGCGATGTACGTCGCGCTGGCCGACCAGCAGGGCGTCCCCCGTGAAGCGGTCCGGGGCACCCTCCAGAACGATATGTTCAAGGAGTTTATCGCGCAGAAAGAGTGGGTGATTCCCCCGGAGCCCTCGCTCGATCTCGTCACCGACGTCGTCGAGTTCAGCACCGAGGAGACGCCGAAGTTCCACCCGATCTCGATCTCGGGCTATCACATCCGTGAGGCCGGCTCGACGGCGATCCAGGAGCTCGCCTTTACCCTCGCCGACGGCTTCGGCTACGTCGAGGACGCGATCGAGCGCGGGCTGGACGTCGACGAGTTCGCGCCCCGACTCTCCTTTTTCTTCAACTGCCACAACTCCTTTTTCGAGGAGATCGCGAAGTTCCGGGCCGCCCGCCGCATCTACGCCCACGTGATGGACGAGTGGTACGACGCCGAGCTGGCCGAGTCCAAGCGCCTGAAGTTCCACACCCAGACGGCGGGCCAGTCGCTGACGGCCCAGCAGCCGATCAACAACGTCGCCCGGGTGACGATCCAGGCGCTCGCCGGCGTCCTCGGTGGCACCCAGAGCCTGCACACGAACAGCTTCGACGAGGCGCTCGCGTTACCCAGTGAGAAGGCCGTCCGCGTCGCCCTGCGCACCCAGCAGCTCATCGCCGAGGAGTCCGGCGCGGCCGACATCGTCGACCCGCTCGGCGGCAGCTTCGCCGTCGAGGCGCTCACCGACGAGACCGAAACGCGCACGATGCGGTACCTCGAGCAGATCCGTGAGATGGGTGATGGCTCGGTCCGAGATGGCGTCCTCACCGGCATCGACGAGGGCTACTTCCTCCGTGAGATCCAGGAGGCTTCCTACGAATACCAGGAACGCGTCGAGCGCGGAGAGGAGGTCGTCGTCGGCGTCAACGAGTACACGATCGAGGAGGACACCAGCCCCGAGATCCTCCACGTCGACGAGGAGGCGACGACGAAACGACAGCTCGACCGGCTCGAGGCGGTCAAAGCCGAACGCGACGACGACGCCGTCGAGGAGTCGCTCGAGGCGCTTCGCGAGGCGATCGACCGCGGGGAGAACACGATGCCGTACATCGTCGACGCCGTCAAGACGTACGCGACGATGGGCGAGATCATGGCCGTCTTCGAGGACGTCTACGGCGCCTACACCGAACAGATCGGCCTCGCCTAGGCGAGTACAGACTGTCCCGATGTGACACCGACTCGTTTTGCTCGACCGTCGCGGTACCGCGCCCGGTAAGTCACGCTCGTCGTCCCGACTCGAGTTGGGACTCGAAGCGAAACCGACAGACGAAGTGACCGTGATGGGAACGTTTAACTTTCGCATGGGCCTTGTCTCCGATGACTATGACAGACCAATCCGAGGAGCCCGAGGTCGAACTCGAGGCACGGCTCGCAGAACAGGAGACGTTCGAGCCACCCGAGTCGTTCGTCGAGCAGGCGAACGTGACCGACGAGGGCATCTACGAGGAGTTCGAGGAAGCGTGGCCGGAGTGCTGGGAGGCGGCGGCCGACCTCCTCGAGTGGGACGAACCCTACGAGAACGTGCTCGAGGACGAGGACGCCCCGTTTTACCGGTGGTTCACGGGCGGCAAACTGAACGCCTCGTACAACTGTCTCGATCGCCACGTCGAGAACGGTGCGAAGAACCGCGCGGCGATCCAGTGGGAGGGTGAACTCGGCGAGACGCGCACGTACACTTACGGCGAACTGTTGAACGAGGTCGAGGCGTTCGCCGCGGGACTCCGGGAACTCGGCGTCGAGGAAGACGACGTCGTGACGATGTACATGCCGATGATTCCCGAGTTGCCGATCGCGATGCTCGCGTGTGCGCGCATCGGTGCCCCTCACTCGGTGGTGTTCGCGGGCTTCTCCGCGGAAGCACTCGCGACCCGGATGAACGCATCCGACAGCGAGTACCTGATCACCTGTGACGGCTACTACCGCCGCGGGGACGCCCTGAACCACAAGGAGAAGTCGGACAAGGGACTCAGACAGGTCGATCACGACGTCACGACGGTCGTCGTCGATCGGCTCGGCGACGAGTTGAAACACTTCCTCGGAAAACACGCCCACGACTACGACGAACTGGTCGCAGAACACGAGGGCGCGTCGGTCGAGCCCGTCTCACGGGACGCCGAGGACATGCTGTTCCTGATGTACACCTCCGGCACCACGGGCCAGCCCAAGGGTGTGAAACACACCACCGCGGGCTATCTCGCCTACACGGCCTGGACGGGACAGGCGGTGCTCGACATCAAGCCGGAGGACACTTACTGGTGTTCGGCCGACATCGGCTGGATCACCGGTCACTCCTACATCGTCTACGGGCCGCTCGCGCTCGGGACAACGACGCTGATGTACGAGGGCACCCCGGACTATCCCGAGAAGGACCGTTTCTGGGAACTCGTCGAGAAGTACCGCGTGGACACCTTCTACACGGCGCCGACGGCGATCCGCGCGTTCATGAAGTGGGGTGCAGAGTACCCCGAGGCCCACGACCTCTCCTCGCTGCGCCTGCTGGGAACGGTCGGCGAGCCGATCAATCCGCGCGCCTGGAAGTGGTACTACAAGCACATCGGTGGCGAGGAGTGCCCGATCGTCGACACCTGGTGGCAGACCGAAACCGGCGGCCACATGATCACCACCCTTCCCGGCATCGGCGAGATGAAACCAGGCTCGGCCGGTCCCGGACTCCCCGGACTCGACGTCCGCGTCGTCGACGGCACCGGCGAGGAAGTCGACGCCGGACACGCCGGCTACCTCACGGTCAACAACCCCTGGCCCGGAATGCTTCGCACCCTCTATCAGAACGACGAGCGGTTCGTCTCCGAGTACTGGCAGGAGTACTCCGACCCCGACGCCGACGAGTGGGTCTACTTCCCCGAGGACGGCGCGAAGATCGACGAGGACGGCTACATCACCGTGCTGGGTCGGGTCGACGACGTGATCAACGTCTCCGGCCACCGCCTGGGGACGATGGAACTCGAGAGTGCCATCGTCGCCACCGCGGGCGTCGCCGAGGCCGCCGTCGTCGGCGGCGACCACGAACTCAAGGGCGAGGCCGTCTACGCCTACGTCATCCTCGAGGACGGCCAGGAGCCGACCGACGCGATGCGCGAGCGCATCGTCGACAACGTGGTCGAGGGCATCGGCCCGATCGCCAAACCCGAGGACGTGATCTTCACGCCCGAACTACCGAAGACGCGCTCGGGCAAGATCATGCGTCGCCTGCTCGAGGACATTGCATCAGGGAACGAACTCGGTAACACCTCGACGCTTCGCAACCCCGACGTCGTCGAGGACATCCAGCAGCAGGTCCAGGACGACTGACGACACCCATCGAACCCCGTTTCTAGTTCGGCCACGGGACGTCGCGGGCACACCGGAACTGACGTTCAGCCGGTCGCTACTCAGATCGTCCCGTCGTCGAACCTCGAGACGGCCGTCAGGACGAGTAAAAGCGTCGCGAGGAACGTCCCCACGGCCACGACGCCGTACAGCGCGAGTGACGTCGGTGTGACGGTGAACGTGATCGACAGCACCGTCACCTCCTCGAGTCCCGTTCGGTCCGAAAGCGCGTAGCCAAGCGCGGCCCCGGAGAGGCCGGCCACGGCAACGATCGTGAGGAAGCCACCGACAACGACGTGGCGTCCGGACTGGTCGTCGGTCACGGTCGAGCCTTTGGGGGCTCGAGACGAGTACGTTGTGCTTCGACAGCTTCCACGGTCTCGAATCCGTCCGTCCGTCGCTTCAGTGTGAGAGACAGTCAGGCCAACGTTGAAGACGCCTCGAGAACAAACTCAGCCTGCACCGAAAGGTGTAGAGTATGTGGGGATCACCACCTACCACCAGCCCACATACTCGCTTCCGTATTCGGAAGCAGGCTAACGTTTTTCCAGGGACGTATAAATGATTGTGGCCGGTGGTCGTTACCCAAGGCCTCCGTTCGTGGCGATTACCACACTCGAATCGTTCGGCATGGGCGAAGTGTGGTGATATTCAGGGAGAAATCGAACGCGGTCGCGAGTCGGTCAGCGTGCGGGACGCGTCGGGGAGTCGTTTCGGAGGAACGGGCAGTCACCGTCGAGCGTCGCCGTCGAGTCGCGGCCGAAACACCTCGGCGCGGGCGTCCGTGGAGACGCCGTAGGCCGCGTCCGCGACGGTGTCGGGAATCGTCGCCTCTGTCTCATCGTACCGGGAATCCAGTGCCGCCTGCAGGGCCTCCCGGACGCAGGCTCGAGTCGCCGCGCCGACGGGCGTCGCACTGCCGGAGTACGTCTCGCGAGGGCCGTCGGGATCGTGGCCGACGACGATCGCGTCGGTCGTCGTTCCGGGGAAGCCCGTCGTCTCGAGCAGGGTCGTCGCCTTCGCCTCCGCGGTGACGGCGATCAGGTTCGCCAGCGCGCCAGCCTCGAGCGATCGACTCGTCCCGACGACGAGGTTCACGGTCCCGACAGGTCCGTCGGCGTCGCTCTGTTCTACGGTTCGCCCGTCGGGTAGTTCGCCGCCTGTCGGGTCCATCGGGAGCGCCGCGGGGTTCGAGACGCCGGCCGTCGCGTAGACCGTCACCGGGCCACAGCGGGCCCCGCGAGCGTGCTCGAGGTCGACCCCCGTCAGGAGCGTCGGCCCGGGCTCGTCGAAGCCTGCGCGCTCGAGGCGGGCGGGAACGTACGCGTCGAGGTCGGCACACTCCCAGCCCTCGGGGACGGAGACGTTGTACGCGCAGTCGGCCGTCCAGCGGCCGCCGTTCCAGCCCGTCGAGAGCCACTCGGTTCCCGGCCGGCGAACGCTGAGGACGCCGTCGACGCGCCTCGCCGCGAACCCGTCACCGCCCATCGCACAGCACCTCGAGCAGCCGGTCGTTCGCCTCGCGATCGTTGACAGCGATCCGAACGTGTGAGTCGAGTCCGCGGAAGGTCCGGGCGTCCCGGAGGGCGATTCCCGCCGCCCGCGAGCGCTCGAGCAACTCGTCGACGTCGCCGTCGACCGCGAGCAGGAGGTACGGCGCGTCCGAGGGGGAGACCTCGAACGAGGGGTCGGCCTCGAGCGCCTCTGACAGTCGGGCGCGCTCTCGAGCGACGCGCTCGCGCGTCTCGCGGACGAACGCCGGCTGGCGCATGCAGTAGGCGCCGACGCGTGCGGCGGGCGTCCCGAGGTTCCAGGCCGGACGAGCGATCGCGAGCGCTCTCCCCAGGTCGCCGGTTGCGACGGCGAAGCCCGCCCGCAGGCCGGGCAGGCCGAACAGCTTCGTGAGCGAGCGGGCGACGACGACGCCCTCGCGGCCGGCCATCGACGGCTGGTCGGTAAACCCGAGGAACGCCTCGTCGACGAGCAGCGTCGTCCCGGCCTCGAGACAGCGGTCGGCGAACGCTACGAGCCGATCTGGATCGGCCGCTTCGCCCGTCGGGTTGTTGGGCGTGCAGACGACCGCGAGTCGGTAGCGAGCTGGATCGGTGTCGAGTAGCTCGTCGTGTCTAAAAAAACGCGGCGTCGCTCCCTGTAGCCGCACCTCGCGGGCGTACTCGCCGAAGCTCGGATACGGGAGCAGGACCTCGTCGCCGGGCTCGAGGGTCGCCTCGAGCGCGAGTCGGATCGCGGCGAGTCCACCGGGGGTGGGGATCACGTCCGCCGCATCGCAGCCGACGTACTCGGCGGCGGCCGCGCGGTAGTCCGGATAGTCGTCGTCGGGGTAGCGTCGCGAAGCCTCGAGCGCGTCGGCGTAGACCGCCTCGACGCCGTCCGGTATCCGGGGATTGATATTGGCGCTGAAGTCGAGCACCGACGGATCTGATTCGCCGCCGTGAGGGACCCGCCCACCCGCGCGGATGGCCTCAGGTTCCATGGTCGTCTTCCACCGTTCCGACGTCGAGCCCACCGTCGGGATCGATCCCAAGCCGGTCGCAGACGACCTCGAGTCGGTCTCGAACCGCCCTCATCGCCCCGTCGGGAACCAGCGAGAGCGCCCCACCCATCGCGACGCCCTCTTTCGCCTCGCCGGCGCAGTAGCGTTCCATCGCGACGTGCTCGCCCTCGTCGAAGCCGGGGTCGGTGGCGACGACCTCGAGGTCGAACCGGTCGGCCGCCGTCTCGAGGTCGGCCGACGGATCGTCCGCGACGAACGAGGTGGTCGCCAGCGTGAGCGGGGCGTCGACCCCGGCGTGGCGCAGCATCGCGCCGACGGTCACCAGCTGGGTCCCACCGGCGAGCGTCACCGACGTCCCCGATTCGAGCGCGCCCGCGGCGACGCCCGCCACGACAGCCTGGACCGGGTCCCCGACTCGCCGGACGGCCTCGAGCGGCTCGCCGGCGCAGTCGCCCGGCTCGAGATCGCTCGCGGCGAGCGCCTCGTCGACGACCGCGCGCTTTCGCTCGAGGGGATTCTCGGGGAGCGACGAGGAGACGCCGAGGGGCTCGCCGAGGGCAGTGAGCACGCCCAGTGCGGTGGTCGTCCCGCCGGGAACGGTCTCGCCGATCAGCACCTCGTCGTCGGGGAGGCTCGCGCCGAAGCCGTGGGCGCGGTCGAAGATCGCCGCGGCGTCGGCCACCGCCTCCACCTCGCGGACGTCCGCGCCGCCGCTGGCGCCGAGGTCGACCGTGGGGGCGGCCGTCGGCTTCGAGAGGCCGGCGTCGAGGGTCACGAAGTCGAAGCCGACGACCTCGCGGACGGCACAGGTGATCGCCGCGGGCGTCGGACAGCCCGTCGGGCTGACGGGCGTTACGGGCGCGCCAGTCGGCTCGCCGTAGGCGACGATCTCGGCGTCAGCCGAGGGGGTGTGGGCCATCAGGTCGGGGGCGGCCCCCGCAGCGCTGAGGCCATCGATCAGCGCCGTTTCGGTCGTTCCGGCGGCGAGGATCACTCGCATAGTTCCTCCGCAATTCGTGCGTCTTCACGTCGGTTCACGTTGATCGCCAGTCGTGGATCGTAGCTCACGTACGTCATGTCTGTCACAGAATCGCCGACGACGTTGACCCCCGTCGGCGTAAGGTGAGGCGAGAAAGCGGTTTCGACGCTCGCCCCGAGGCGTCGTTTCAGCGCGACGGGCACGCAGACCGTCGCCGATTCAGATCCGGCTTCACGTTGCGCCCGCGTGCGCTCGAGCACGCGATCGACGGCCGCTCCCGAGAGCAACGGCAGGTCGGCCGCCACCGTCAGGACGGGCGGCTCGAGCGGACCGTCGAGCGCGACCAGCAGGTCGTTCACGTAGCCCTCGCCGGGCGTCTCGACGGTCGTCACCCGTGGGCCGGCGACGAGGTGCTCGCGCGTCTCCGGCGCGTTCGGCGAGACGGCCGCGTAGATCGTCCCGACGCGGCTCGCACGGAGCGCCTCGAGCACCCGGTCGACCATCGGCGTCCCGCCGATCCGGACGAGGGGCTTTTCGCGATCGGCCTCGAGGCGGGTACCCTGACCGCCACACATCACCAGCACGTCCACGCGATCACCCCCATGTGGACGCCGAGGAGGCGCCCGAGTTCGTTCGCGGCCCCGAAGACGTCGCCGGTGACGCCGCCGAGATGGACTCGTGCCCAGGCCCAGGGGAGCGCTCCCCCGAGGACCGCACCGGCGAGGGCGGCCGCCGCGGCCGGGTGCGGCCAGGTGAGGGCGACCGCAGGGAGTGTGAGGATAACTGGGAGGACGACGGCCGACGGGCCGACCGCGCTCGTGACGCTCGAGCCCATGCCCTCGTGGACGGCGGTGCCGACACACGCCAGGACGGCCATGCCGAGCTTCGCGCCGACCTCGGCCGCGACGGCGACGCCGACGGCGACGAGGACGGGCAGCCCCGCCAGCCCGAGGCCGCCGAGGGCCAGGCCGACCACGACGAGCGAGACGGCGAGCAGCGCGCCGACGCCCGTCGTCGTGTCCTTCAGTACCTCCCGCCGTCGCTCCGCGTCGCCGTGGACGACGAGCGCGTCGCCGAGGTCGGCCACGCCGTCGAGGTGGTGGATCCCCGTCACGAGGTAGACGGCGAGGAGGTAGCCCAGCGCGACCGTCGGCGCAGGGAGCGTCCCGATCGCGAGCAGAGAGACCGCCGCGAGCGCCCCCGCGACGAGACCGACGACGGGGAACGCCCACGGCGACGACCGAAACGCCTCCCAGTCGCCATCCCGGCTCCGCGTCGGCAGGCGCGTGAGGAAGGCGAACGCCCCCCGGAGCGCGGCCACTGGTCGGCTCACGGGGCCATCCCCTGTTGGGCTCACGGAACCACCTCCTGGCCGGCGACGAGGACCGCCGCGAGCGCAACGGCGAGCCAGCCCGCCCGCCCGACGATGCCCACCGCTCGCTCCCCGTCGGCGACCGTCGGAAATTCGGCACCCGCGTTCAGGACGTACGCCCCTCGTTTCTCGAGTCGAACGCCGAGCGCGCACGCGAGCGTCGCCATCGGCCAGCCGGAGTTCGGCGAGGCGGGGACGCGTGCCCACTCCCGGGCGCGCTCGAGCGCCCGCGAGTCGGCCGCGGCGAGGGCGATCAGGAGGGCGGCGATGCGGGCTGGGAGCCACATGACGATATCGTCGAGCCGGGCGCTCGCGGTCCCGATCGGCTTCGAGCGGTAGCCGAGCATCGAGTCGAGCGTGTTGACGGCTTTCACCCACGCGGCGACGGCCGCCGCGGCGGGCAGCGAGATCGGCGCGAGGATCGCGAACGGGAGTAGCGCCGCGACCAGGCCGTCGGCGAGGTTCTCCCCCGCGCTCTCGACGGCGGCGCTTCGAACCTCGGCCGCCGAGAGCTCGCTCGCGTCCCGACCGGCGAGCGCGAGCAACGCCTCGCGTGCCGTCTCGAGGGCGGCCTCGGTCGCCTCGACCACCGTTCGGGTGGTCTCGAGCAGCATTCGGAGACTGATCGAGGTGAAAAGGACGAGCGCCGCGGCGAGTGCGCCGGCGAACGGGTGGACCGCGCCCGCGGCGAGGACGACGAGACCGGCGACCGCCGCGGCCACCAGGGGAAGGGAGGCAGCGATGGCGACGCCGACCAGGCGCTGGCCGCGCTCGCTCTCGGTCCACTCCCGATCTGCGGCCCCGACGAGCGAGCCGAACCACGCCACCGGGTGGAACCGGTTCGGCGGCTCGCCCACCAGCCGGTCGAGGCCGAACGCGATGGCGACGACCGCGAGCGCCGTGGTCGTCACCGCATCGCCTCCCGCGGTCGGCTCATCGATCGATCACCACCAGCCGGTCCGGAACCGCGGACAGCGGCGTCTCCTCGAGCGAGACGAACGTTCCGCCCACGCCTTCGACGCCGCCGTCGGTTCGCGGGTCGTCGCCGACGTGGACGAGGTCGTTCGGCTCGACGTCGAGGTGGGCCGCCGTAATTTCGAAAATCTCGGGGGCGGGCTTTCGCCAGCCACAGCCCGCGCTCGTCACGACCGCGTCGAAGTCGGCGCGCTCGAGGGCCGACCGGACGAGCGTTCGGCCGACGAGTTCGGGGACGCTACAGTTCGAGCAGAGGCCGACGGGGCCGCGCTCGCGGGCGGCCTCGAGCGCCTCGAGTGCGCCCGCCCTCGTCCGAACCTCGGGGTCGAACGCCGCGATCACTGCCCGCCTGACGTCGCCGTGGACGAACGCGACGTCGCGACTCGAGAGCGCGGCGGCGACGTGGGCGGGAAGCGGTACCTCGGCTCCCGCGGGCGCGTCGACGTGTACCTGGCGGTAGGCGACCGGCCAGTCGTCGGGGACCGCGACGCCGCGGGACTCGAGTTCGGTCGCGACGGCGACGGCGGGATCAGCTGGCTGGTCGACGTCCACGAGCGTTCCGAAGAGGTCGAACGTGACTGCCACGTTCGTGTGACTAGCACAAGTCGACTTTACTCTCGCGGTCGGTGCGAACGTCGCCCGCAGGAAGTGAAACGGGGTGTAAAGCAACGGGCGAGGTCGCCGACAGCGGCTGCCGTTCCCGGAGCTGCCCGGACGGATCGATCGGTAGTCACGGGCTACGGATCGGAACTCGGTTCGGCGACGATCGTTCGTGGTCCCTACCCTGACGGTCAGTTCGTCAACGATTACCGCCTTTTTTATACGATTCCGTGGTCGGTCGCGGACGGCCAGCCGAGCCGACGCGCCTTCGATCACGAATGTCAGCTTCCCCATCGATCCACGTCACCAGCATCGACGCGACCGGAACCACCCTCGAGTGTAAAATTCGCCCGTCGCCCGACCTGCGACGGTTCTTCACCGGTGAGCCGTTCCGGACGAGCTACGACGTCCCGATCGAGGACGTCCCCGAGGGCGTCCTCGCGATCCCCGTCCTCGCCCACATCTGTCCCCTCGCCTGGACGCAGGGGGCGGACGTCTACGTCGAGGAGGTCGACGCGACGTTCGCCCGCGCACTCGAGGACGTGAAGGCGACGCTGCTCTCGATGTACCCGCACTTTCTCGAGGGCGGCCAGCTGAAGGCCTGCCGGACCGTCGAGGTCGCGCCCGAGGGTGGCGGCGAGAGTGGCCTGCTCTTTACCGGCGGGGTCGACTCGACGTCGTCGTACGTTCGCCGCCGCGAGGAAGAACCGACGCTGATCAGCGTCCGCGGGTGGACGATCACGCCCGACGCGAGCGACGACGGGAAGTGGGCCGATCTCCGCTCGCGCGTCTCGGGATTTGCCGACGAGCGCGGCCTCGAGACGGCGTTTCTGGAGTCGAACATGCTCTCCGCCCTCGACCACCCCATGGTGCTCGCCCACTTCGGTCACCTGGTCGACGGCGGCTGGTACAGCTCCGTCGGCCACGGGCTGGGACTGCTCGGTCTCTGTGCGCCGCTGGCCCACGCCCGCGGGATGGACGACCTGTACGTCGCCGCCACCCACTGGAAGGGCGTCGACCTCGAGTGGGGCTCGCGCCCCGACATCGACGACTACGTCAGATGGACGGGAACGCGCTGTCACCACGACGTCTACGACCTCACGCGCCAGGAACGGCTCGACCTCATCGCCGACTACGTCGAAACCGAGTCGCCCGACCTGGCGCTCCAGACCTGTAACGCCCGGATGGACGGCAACTGCAGCCGCTGTGAGAAGTGCTACCGGACGGCGATCGGCCTCCGCCTCTCCGGGCTCGACCCGAACGACCACGGCTACCAGTTCAGCGACGAGGACTACCCCGAGGTCCGCCGCTCGTTCGAGCGCGGCGAGTGGATCCTCGGCCACGACGAGCGGTACATGTGGGCGGACATCCGGGATCGCGTCCGGGAGACGGAGCCGTGTTCCGAACTCGAGGCCGAGTTCTTCGACTGGCTCGAGGCCGTCGACCTCGAGGAACTCGTGGCGGCCGGCGAGTCGCCGATCCACCACCGGCTCCTCCGGGCGGGGGCGCGAAACGCCCCGAACGGCGTCTACACGACGTTCTACCCCGTCTGGAACGCGGCGAAGACGGGCTATCGACGGATTCGGTGACCGATCACTCCATGTAGCCCAGCCCCTTCAGCCGATCCTCGACGTCGGAGAAATCGTCGTCGACCGCTTCGTCCTCGCCAGCGCGGGAGACGTCGACGCGCTCGACTTTCGAGGTTGCCGGCCTCGAGTCGCTTCGGAAGGCGTCGAAGAGGACGCGTCCATCAGCGTTCGCGGGAACGGGCTCGCCGATGCCGTGTAAGAGCGTGGGGGCGACGTCGACGACGCGGGCACTCCGGAGTTCGGCGCCGGGGTTGATCGAGGGGCCACGACAGAGCAGGACTCCTTCCGGTCGGTGGCTCGCCTGGTACGTACCGGTGTCGCCGAACGGGTCGTCGCTGATGGCACTTCGGGTCTCGTAGGTGCCACAGCCGTTGACCACGAGGTCGGGCGAGCCGTCGTCCGTCGGAAACAGGTCGTCGCCGTCGTACACCGTGAGGGCCGGTTCGTTCGATCCGGGTTCGGTGACGGACTCGAGGAGGTCGACGAGTTCGGCCTTGATTTCGGGGACCTTCTCCGGCGGAACGGCCCCCTTCTCGAAACGGTCGCTGTCGTTGACGTAGAGGCCGCCCGCACCGTGGACGAACGCGATCGTGCGCTCGTAGTCGACGTCGTACAGCTCGTGGTCGCCCGGGATCTGGGAGGCGACAGAGTCGATCACCGACCGCGGGAGCTTCGAGACGAGCAGTTCCTCGGAGACGCCCACCGCGTCCAACGCGTTCACGATCGAGTCCCGCGAGATGCCGAGGCTCGCCAGCGCCCCGCGGGTCCCCTCGTCATCCCGGCGGACCAGGTAGCCTTCCTGCTCGAGGAAGTGATTGGTGTAGACCAGTCGATCGATCGGGCCGAAGCCGTGGTCGGAGACGACGTAGAGATCCGCGTCGTGTGCCTCCGTGTACTCGATGACTTCACCCACGATCTCGTCGAGTTTCCGGTAGTGTGTGAGCATCGGCCCGTCCTCCCAGAGCAGGTGCTGGAAGCGATCGGGTTCGGTGAAGACGAAGAAAAAGAGCTGCCAGTCGTCGGTTCGCTCCATCAGCAACTGCATGAGTGCGCGACGGTTCTCGAGCATCTCGTCGACGGCGAGTTCGAACTCCTCGAGCCGGCCGGCGTACTCCGGGTAGTCGAGGCTGATCTCGTACTCTGGAATCTCGGCCTCGATCTCGTCGGCGAGTTCCGTCGGGTGCGTAAAGTCCTCGCTCGTCGAGGGAGTCATCATTCCCGAGACCAGTTCGCCGTCGATTTCCGTCGGTGGGTAGGTCAACGGTACGTTTCCGACGACCGACGGCGAGAGCTGCTCCCAGAGGGGCGACTGTTTGCAGTCCCGGCTGGTGTACATTCGATGGGAGTACGACGAGGAGAGCTTCTGGAAACTGTAGATCCCGTGCTTGTCGGGCCAGACGCCGGTGGCGATCGAGGGCCAGGCCAGCGGCGTCGTCGGCGGCCGGGTGCTATCGAGCGGTCCGGACGCCCCCTCCTCGCGCAGCCGCGCGAAGTTGGGCAACTCGCCCGCGTCGCTCCATCGCTCGATACGACTCCACGGCACGCCGTCGAGTCCGAGCACGAACGCTCGCCCGGACTGGGGGATAGATCCGCTCATGATTACAGGTCACGTTCGAGGCGTCGGCGACGCCCGCTGTCGAGGCAGTGGAGCGATTCCCGCTTTGTTATGGATCGTGTGCACGCCAACAATCCTCACTGACAGCAGACAGTGACACGGACCGACCGATCGACCCGGCCGCTCGAGCTGACGCGATCGGCCCGCTCGACCGTCCGCCAGGGGCCAAAAGGAGGCCATAACAATACCCGCACTGGAAATACGTCGCGGCATGACAAACGGCGATGCGTGGGGGGTATCGTGGGTAGCGTAGTCATCTCGCTCGACGCCGAACTCGGCTGGGGCTTTCACGACTTCGCCGAGCCGCCGACCGATCGCGTCGAGAGCGGCCGCCGCGGCTGGACGACGTGTCTCGAGCTCCTCGAGGCGTTCGACGTCCGCGCAACGTGGGCCGTCGTCGGCCACCTCATGCTCGAGTCGTGTGACGGCGAACACGCCGACCACCCGGCTCCCGACGGCTGGTTCGACCGCGAACGGACGGAGTGGCGCGACCGCGAAGACCTCCGCTTTGGCCCCGATCTCGTCCGGGCGATCCTCGAGTCAGACGTCGACCACGAGCTCGGCAGTCACTCGTTCTCACACGTCCTCTTTGGCCACCCCGATACCACAGACGAGCTCGCCCGGGCCGAACTCGAGCGCTGTCACGAACTCGCCGCCGAGTGGGAGCTCGACCTCGAGTCGTTCGTCTACCCCCGGAACGACGTCGGTCACCGCGACGTCCTCGCCGAGGCGGGTTTTTCGGCCTATCGAGGGGTCACCCCGACGCCGGACGGTCCCCGTGGCGTCCTCGAGACGGTCGTCAGCGGCCGATCGCTGCTCGTCGAACCGTCCGTCGACGAGCACGGGCTGGTGAACGTTCCCTCCTCGACGTTCCTGTTCGGCTTCGAGGGACCGTTACGGACGGCCGTCGAGTCCGTCTGGGAGGACCCGATGGTCGCGATGGCCCGCCGTGGGATCGACCAGGCCGCGGCGAACGAGGGCGTCTTCCACGTCTGGCTCCACCCGAACAACCTCGTCGACGAGCGCGACGACGAGCGGCTGCGAGCGATCCTCGAACACGTCGCCCGGCAGCGGCGCGAGACCGACCTGACCGTCGAGACGATGGGCGACGTCGCCCGCCGAGTGCGATCGAACGCGAGGACGGATCCTAACGTGGCCGCCCCAGGTCGGCCGTCCCTCGCCGAGTGAGCACTCCCGTCGATCGAAAGAGCGTCGTAGGGTCTCCATACCGCGGTCAGGCGACCCGTTCGTACACCTCGAGCAGCCGACCCGTGGTTCGGTCGAGGCTCACCTCCCGGACAGCCTCCCGGCCGTTCGATCGCTCGCCCGACTCGAGCACCTCGGCGAGCCCCGTCACCAGCTCCCGGTTCGACGTGGCGACCCGCGAGGGCGAGACGCCGGCGAGGCGTTCGCGCACGTCACCGACGTCGACGGCGACGACGGGGAGGTTGCACGCGAGCGCTTCCTTCACGGAGTTTGGCGATCCCTCGCTGTGTGAGGTCAACAAGAGCGCGTCGGCGGCGTTCATGTAGTCCGAGACGGCGTCGTGGTCGACGCCGTAGACGGTCTGTAAGCGCACGGGACGCTCGAGCATCCCGTCGACGGCGTCGACCACGCGTCTCGCCCGCGGGTAGTTTTTCAGCTCGCGTTCGGGCGAGTAGGGAAACAGAACGTGGTACTCGTCGGCCGCCCAGCCGACGGCCGCTCGCGCCGCCGACTGCGAGGTCGGCGCGAACCGCTCGAGGTCGACCCCGTCTGGAATCACCGTACACGCCCGGCCGAGGACGTCGCGCATCTCCGGCGACATGACGACGACCTCGTCGCAAACGCGGGCACAGGCGCGGCTGACGGGTGAGACGGGGCCGTGGAGGTCAGAGCCCCACAGCGAGAGGACCACCGGGAGCCGAAGCTGGGCCAGCGCCATCGGGGCGGTCGTGCCGTAGTGGGCGTGGACCAGGTCGTAGCCGTTGCGGGACTCGCCGAGCACCTGGGGGAAAAAGCGGAGGTAGTCGGCAGGGTCGCGCGAGGTCGTCTCGTCGATCTCTCCGGGGACCGAAAGCGTCGAGAACGAGACGCCGCGTCGCTCGAGGGCGGCCAGCTGCTGAGTCATAAACGGCGCGTCGGCGTTCGCCGTGAGCGTGAGGACCTCCATTCGGTGATCGATGGGCCGACTCGCGGCTTTGTTAACCGCCCCCTTCCGCGGCCGTCGCCGGCAGGGAGTGTCGGAAGCGTTCACCGGCAGGCGCCCCCCGGAGCTATTTCCGCCCGCCCGGTGTGATGATTCCCATGCCCGACATCGCGATCACCGGTGCGACCGGAAACGTCGGACGGGAGGCGATCGAGGCGTTTCCCGACCACGAGCTGACGCTCTTCTCGCGCAGCGAGTACGACGACCTCGAGACGACGCTCCTCGACATCAGAAACCGCGAGGAGTTCGTCGACGCGCTCTCGGACGAGGACGTCCTGATCCACCTCGCGGCGAACCCCTCGCCGGACGCCGCGTGGGACGACGTCTCCGAACCGAATATCGAGGGCGTCTACAACGCGTTCGAGGCCGCCCACCGGAACGACCTCGAGCGGGTCGTCTTCGCGAGTTCGAACCACGCGGTCAACATGGGCAACGTCACCTCGCCGGTCCGCCCGGAGACGACCGAGGGACAGCCGGCCGTCGTCAGACCCGACGATCCGCCGAAGCCGGACACCTACTACGGCGTCACCAAGGTCTTCGGCGAGGCGATGGGCTACTACTACGCGAAGCGCCACGGCCTCGAGGTGGTGAACCTGCGCATCGGCTGGCTGCTCACCCGCGACGACCTGCGATGGGTCTGTGACGAACGCGACGGCGCCGGCGAACGGTTCGCCCGCGCGATGTGGCTGAGCCCCGAGGACTGTCGGCGGGTCATCCACGCCGCAGCGACGGCAACGCTCGACGGTCCCATCGTGACCGCCCACGGCATCTCGCGCAACGCCGACCGATTCCTCTCGCTGACCGAAACGACCCTCGCTCTCGATTACCGCCCACAGGACGACTCGAGCGCGGTGCTCGACGACGCGAGGGGCGGGCGAACAGGACTCGACTCGCCGTGATCGGCCGGTTTCGCCTCGCCCGCGTCGAAAGATAAAATATCGGACGGACCCGAGGGTCACGTATGACCAGAACCGTGAGCACTCCGACGGGGTACGGGCCGAACCTCCAGATGTCGATCCTCGGCTACATCGTCGCGATCGGCGTCGCGATCGTGCTGTTGCCACTGTTGCCGTTTATCGTCCTGCTCTGGCTCTACTTCAAGCTGACCGACTCGAGCGACGAATCGTAGCGTCTCTCACGCCGCCTCGAGCAGCGCACGCGGCGGCTCTCCGGGAAGTTCGTCGCGGTCGTGGGGGGCGTCGAACGCGAGGTCGGGGCCGCGGGCGACGATCCGGTGGGGGTTGACGCTCGGGTGGGTGGTGTAGTAGTGTTCTTTGATGTGGTCCATGCGCATCGTCTCGGCGACGCCGGGCGTCTGGTAGAGGTCGCGGAGGTACGGCCAGAGGTGGTCGTACTCCCTGACGTACTGGACGTTACACATGAAGTGGGTGTGGTAGACGGTGTCGAATCGGACGAGGGTGGTGAACATCGCTACGTCGGCCTCGGTGAGGCGGTCGCCCGCGAGGTAGCGCCGATCGGCGAGCACCTCGTTCCAGTGGTCCAGGGCGTCGAAGAGGTCGTCGACCGCCTCGTCGTAGGGCTCCTGTTCGGTGGCGAAACCAGCCCGGTAGACGCCGTTGTTGATCGGTTCGTAGATTTCCTCGAGGATCCGATCGATCTCCTCGCGGTCGTCCTCGGGGGAGAGGTCGACGTCCCGTGTGGCGATCCCCTCGAACGCCGTGGTGAACAGCCGCATGATCTCGCGGGACTCGTTGTTGACGATCGTGTCCGTGTTCCTGTCCCAGAGGACGGGCACAGTCACTCGGCAGGTCGCATCGGGATCGGCGCGGACGTACAGCTCGCGCAGGAAGTCGGCGTCGTGAACGTGATCGCGCGTACAGCCGTCCTTCTCCGGGGTGAACTGCCAGCCGCCCTCGCCGCGGTACGGGTCGACGACCGAGACCGAGATAGCGTCCTCGAGGCCGAGCAGCGACCGGACGATCAGCGTGCGGTGCGCCCACGGGCAGGCGTCGGAGACGTAGAGGTGGTACCGGTCGGCCTCGGGTCGAAATCGCGCGTCCGGAGCGTCTCGAACCCAGTCGCGGAACGGCGTCTCCCCGCGCTCGAACGCCCCCTCCTCGGTCGTGGCCTCGTAGGCGTCGGTTCGCCACTCGCCGTCGACGAGCATGTTCATGTATCGCTCGAGGAGCGCCAGCGATAAAGGAGGCCGCTAACATCGACGTTACCGGCCGATCGTTCGAAACGCGGTGAAAACGGGCGGTGGTCGCGAACCGATCAGACGCCGAACGTCGCCCGGAGCATGTCCCGGGTGCCGGGGCCGAGGCCGACGGCGACGACGGTGATCATGAGCAGGATGGCGAACCGCGGACTCTCATCGAAGAACTCCTCGTCGAAGAGCCGGATGATGACGACGGCGGCGACGATCTTGAGAAAGACGAACGGCCACGCCGTGCCGAAGGTGTCGACGATCGCCGCGTTGATCGGGTGTTTCGGCGAGAGGTTGTACGGCCAGCCAAAGGCCGTCGCGTAGTCGAGGCCGATGAGGTTCGCGATCCCGTCGACGGTGTGTGCCCAGATCACCACGATCCCCATATATCTGGTGCCGCGGTTGGTCTTCGGAGAGAAGCGCTCGAGCAGTACCCACGTCACCGCAGTGACGACCGTCGCCCCGCCGAGGGTAGCGACCGAGATCAGGGGGAAAAAGCCGAGGCTCCCGACGCTCGAGAGCGAGGCAAGCAGCGCGATCGTCGCCAGGAGCGCGACCGTCCCGATACCAGCCAGCGGATACTCGTAGCCGGGGACGTAGTCGCGTCGCTCGAGCCAGACGGCGACGACCAGCGCGAGCAGGGTGAACAGGGCGACGGTGACGTAGATGAATGGGCTGATCAGCAGTGCAGACCACGGCAAGGTGATCGCCATCTCGCCGGTCTCCCGGAACGCCGCGACGTTGGCGTCCTCGACGGTTCGGAGCGCGCCGCCGAACAGCATGAACGGGAACAGTCCGTAAAAGCCCGCGCGGTAGCGGTCGATGTCGAGCCACTGGATGACGAAGTAGATCCCCACCAGGAGCAACAACAGCGTGGGGATGTAGCCGGCGTAGGAGACGAACGTGTAGCCCGGCGAGGCGGTCGGCCCGGCGTCGGCCGGCGCGTCCGCACAGTTGACCTGCGCGCCGTCGGCCCAGGCGACGCAGCCCCAGCCGTTGGCGTCGGCGACGACGGGGCCCCAGTAGTACTGCCAGATAAACTCGACGTACACCCGCTGTGGGTCCAGCAACACGCCGAGGAAGAGCGCAGCCACGAGGAGCACGACGACCGCGACCCAGAGCCGAACCGGCCCGACCCGGTCGATGAACTCGTCCATAATCGATACCCAGCGCGGGGGGCCGCTTACCGTTTCCGATTTCGGACGTCTGTAACCGCCAGCAGACGACTCTCTGCGGCCGTCCCTTCTCAGATCGAGAGCTGTCGACTCTCGTAGCTCGTTCCCAGGATCACCATCGTCTGTGAGCGAGAGAAGCCGTCGACGTTAGCGACGTGCTCGAACATGAGTTCGCGCAGGGCGTCGGCATCCTCGGCGTAGACGCGCATCATGACGTCCCACTCGCCCGTCGTCATGTGGACCTCCTGGACGCCGTCGAGTTCACCGAGTCGCTCGAGGGCGTCCTCGGATCGACCCTGCTCGACGCGGAGGCCGACGAACGCCGAGATACCGTAGCCGACCGCCCGTGGCTCGACCGACGCGTGGTAGCCCTCGATCACGCCGGCTTCCTCGAGTCGACGGACGCGATCGTGAGCGGTCGCACTCGACATCTCGATCTGTCGAGCGATCTCGCTGAACGGCGTCCGGGCGTTCTCCTGGAGAATCCGGAGGATCTCCCGATCGGTGTCGTCGAGTTCCATACTTTATTTCGAGGAGTCGCCAACAAAACGCTTCCGTCACCGGCAGCCAACTTCGAGTTTCCGGGGTGACGGTGAACTCGCCAGCCCACAGTTAGCTTCTCGAACGAGCGATCAACGACCGGATCGTCGAGGCGGCTGGGTACGATCGTGGCCGGCGCCTCGGAGCCTCCGGTTCTAGGGGCCGTTTGTCAGTTGCCGCCGATCGACCGCGACTGCTGTGGCGCCGTCGCACGTTGGTCGGTCAACACAACAATTGCTCGGCGAGGGATTTCAGGCCGGGTCGAGGCACCCGGGTTCGTTAGACCGAGGGTGCGCGCGAGGGGGTTCGCACTTCCGACCAGGCAGCCAACAGCAGCCAGACGACGGCCATCACGACGAGGGCGTACCACACTGGAACCGCAAAGAGCACGCTGAGCAGAGAGGCCACCACCCCACCGAGAGCCAGGGCAGGAACGGTCAGCACGACCGTGAGCGTCAGTGGTAGCTCGAACTCGTACCGGAGCGCCAGCACGATCAACACGCCGAGTACGATGAACGAGGCAGGAATCATTCCACCGAACATTGCACATAAAAATATATGTCACGATAGATTATAATGGTCCCGTTGATTCTCCCGTCGCGGGAATCGTGTGCGGGTGAGCGCCACGACTACTGTCGCTCGGCTGTGAGCGATCAGCCGGCGTCGCGAGAGGCTGCGTGCGTTCGTTCGACTTCCTTCTGTGGCAGTGAAATCGTCACGATGCTCCCGCGCGGCTCGTTTTCGCCGAACGAGAGCCGCCCACCGGCGTAGGTCACGATCCAGTGGACGAGCCACAGTCCCATCCCGCTCCCGTGGAGTAACGCGTTCTCCGCCTGACCCGTGGTCAAGAACTCGCGTTCGTCCACCGGAATTCCAGGCCCGTCGTCTATCACCCGGATCTCGAGCCCATCCGCAGCAGCAGTCGCCTCGACCCTGGCCAGTGGTTCCTCGCGGTCGCTGTGCCGGAGCGCATTGTCGACCAGCTCCCTGACCGCGACCTCCAGATGCGGCGTCGTCGTCACGGGCTCGGTTGGCCCAACGTCCAGCTCGATCATCGAGTCCGGATAGCGCTCTTGAAACTCGGTGACGACCCGGGCGAGCACCTCCTCGAGGTCTTGCGGTTGTGAAGCACGAGGCTTCGCAATCACCCTGGCGACGAACCGCTGTTTGGTGGCCAGCTCTAACAGCCGTTCACTGGCTGTGACGATCGCATCGCCGGCGGTGGCGAGCTGACCATCAGCTTCGGCGACGATCTGTTCTGCGTTGCCGAGAATCACGTTCAGTTCGTTGCGAAGATTGTGACGCAACACGCGGTCGAAAATCGCAAGCTGCTGTTCGCGTTCCTTTCGCTCGGTGACGTCCGCAGTGAGACCGACGATCCGGTACACCTTCCCATCGTCGTCTCGAACTGGGACGGCACGGTCGTGCACCCACCGAACCTCGCCGTCCGGCCGGACGATCCGATACTCCTCGTCGTAGGCACCAGTAGCCTGATCGGCGATCGCACGTTCAACTCGCGCTCGATCTTCCGGATGGACCGCCGTGAAAAACGACGACGGCTGCTGATACAGCGACTCGATCGATCGCCCCCAGACGGCCTCGTAAGCGCGATTGACGTAGTACAGTTCCTCCTTCTCGGGACCGCAGATCCAGACGATCTCGCGAACGTTTTCCGCCAGCCGATGGAACTGTCGCTCGCTCTCTGCCAACCCGTCGATGTACGACCGCCGGTCGAGACACCCGGTCAAGAGCAGGACCGTCATCTCGAGCAACTCGCGCTCTTCGGTGAGAAACGGGCCCTCGTCTTCGGGAGGTCGCTCCTCGAGGTAGCCCACCTCGAGTTCGATCCCAATCCCGGTAGCCGTCTCACCGTCGCTTTTGAGCGTGTCGGTGGTCACCTCGAAGCCATCGGTGCAGACGGTCGTCTCCCCGACGACGAGCCGGACCGCCGTCTGCTCGGGGTACTGGAACGCATCCGAGATGAGGGCTACTACGTCGGCCAGGACCTCCTCGTCGGGCCAGTTGGCCCCAGTCAGGAGTTTCATCAGGCGATGAATCGTCTCGAGTTCTTTCACCCGTTCGTTGAGCAGCCGTTCAGTCCGGTGACTCCTGACGAGATTCTGGATCCGTATCGCGAGTTCGGTGACGTGTGTCGGATCAGCCTCGCGTTGCAGATACGCCGTCGCAGACGCCGACAGCACCCGCCTCAGGTGCGGGATAGAACGCTCTCTGGGATACAGAACGAACGGGAGGTGTCCGTCGATCGCTCGAACCGCCCCGAGGAGGGCGATTCCATCACGGTCTGGCAACGCCGCGTCGCTCAGTACACAGTCGACGTCGGCACCCGTAGCGAGGCACTCGAGTGCGTCGGCAGCAGTTGCGACGGTGTGCACGTCGAATCCGGCAATCGCGTGTAGCTCCCGGGTGATCTCCCGTGCGTGTGCCGTATCACTCGTCACGTAGAGGACCGTGAGTGACGGCAAATCTGAGAGATCAGTCATGTCTCTGCATTCTTGCGGACGATCATATACGTATTGGCGAATCGGAATTTCTCGGCCAGACAGCCTCCCATCTGCAGTGGCGTAAAAATGGTGAGACAGGCCAGCGATTCATCGCACTCTCAGAAGACGTCTGTAAGGTACTGGACGATTGGATCGAGCAGCAACGACCGCCAGTCACCGACGAGCACGGCCGAGAGCCTCTCGTGACAACACTGGAAGGACGAGCTCACACGACCACCCTTCGCGGTGACTGCTATCGGTACACTCGACCACGTGTGCCGACGAGAGAGTGCCCGCACGGGCGCGATATCGAGGAGTGTTCAGCAGCTGACTACGACGGCGCTTCGGAGTACCCCCCTCTGTGAGCCCTCATGCTCTCCGACGGGGCGGAATCACCTCGAGCACCGTGCTATGCTGTCCCGCAAAGGAGGCCGTCGGGAGGTCCTCGGCCGTCGCACTCGACCTGGCGACGTACGAGACGTCCGGTTCCAGCTGACTCTCGATCGACGACTCGACGTCCGTTGGGAGCTCTGTGGCCCGAACGGCGTCCCGGAGAGCAGCCGCCCGCTCTCCCAACGTCTCAGTATCGGTTGTACCTGTGGCCTCGAGGTCGTCGATCATCGCGACGATCTCCTCGTCGTCGACGAGTTCGTCGTAGACAGCCGTCGTCACACAGAAGCCGTCCGGAACGGGAAGCCCGGCCGAGAGGAGTTTGGTGAGATTCGCACCCTCTCCTCCAGTGAGTTGCAAGTTCGTCGACTGGGGGTCCGATAGAGAAAGTACGGCGGGAGATCGCTCGAGGATGGCCATACTCCTCTTTCGGTCCCCTCATATTTCACCTTCTTGTGAAATAACCGGATAGTCCATTAAGATACGATTTGGAACCAGACCGCTGACGACATCGATACAGTGCCCACTCTCGTTCGAGAGTTACGGGAGGCTAGCCCCTGTGACGGATCGTATCCCGGATATCCGATACAGTGATCCACCGCTCGTCTATCAGTATCAGCAAACAGAGAACGATCGTGATGTAGAAGATGTATCGTTGTACCACGTCTGCGGGTCCAAGGATCTCTCCAGTCGCGTTCACCATCGTGTGGAAGATGATCGCTGCGAGAACGCTTTTGGCTGTGTTGTCGTAGATCCACGCGTAGAGTATCTGCACGAACACCGTTCCACCGAAGAAGTAGAACGGATCCGGATCGATCGTGGCCGCGCCGAAGTATCCCTCCATCAGCCACAGGGGAACGTGCCAGGCCGCCCACACGGCTCCGGTAATCACGCCGACCGCGACGACGCCCCGGAACTCGAGCAATCGATGAACGAAGTAGCCGGTCAATCCGATCTCTTCGACCACCCCTGCAAGTACCGTGAACGTCAGGAACAGCGCCAGTGATTCCAGAGCTATCGAGGGATTCAACGGCTGCTCCGACGCACCGGCGAGTACTACGAGACCGGCTGCAACGACCGTGATCGCGGGTTGGAGGAAAATGCAGATCAGGTACCATCTGGGACTGATTCGACGACTGTTGACGGTTCGGTCCCAGAGATTTCGAAGTCCCGACCATCCTCCCAGCCGGTGGGTCAGTGCGATGCCGCCCAGCGTTGGGCTGACTCCTCCGATGTAGAACAACAGCACGTTCGGGAACGTCCAGACGCTCTCCCCGGACAGGACGATGAGTCCCCAGAAGAACCACGCCCAGCCGAGATAGATGATGACGAAAACGTAGGGGTTCGTCGGATTCGGTGCGATCGCAGCGAGTCGGTCACTGACGTCCATCGGTTTCCACCTCGGACCTACTGGACTGGTTTGCCGGGACACCCCCTGCATGCTCCGTGTCGGGAATCGATTCTCGAGTCGTCAGCTTTCGGCCATAGACGGCCACGATGAGCACTGCGATGACCAGCATCAGGACGGATCTCGAAACACCCATGAGGTACGGGAATTCGGCAATATCAAGTTCCCCCTCGTGCGGGTAGAGCACCAGTGTCGTGTTAAAGACGCCGTGTAACAGCGCCGCGATCAGCACGCTCCCTCCGGTACTGTTGTAGACCCAGGTGAACAGTACCGAGAGCGTAAACCCCTCTATCAGATAAATTACCGGTCCCATCTGCGCTTGATACGAGTCGGGCTGAAAGAAGAGCGGGAGGTGCCAGAGTGCCCAGAAAAAGCCGATGACGAGGCTGGCTGTCAACGCGTTGTACTGGTCTTGAAGCCGGGGGAGGGCAAATCCACGCCAGCCGAGTTCTTCCCCGAGGCCCGCAGTCAAGATCTGAAATGCAAGGAAGAAAAGAGCGATCCAAACTCGCTCCGGGAGGACTCCTGGAGCAATGGTGTCGCCGGTCAGAGCGACGTATATGGCCGTCGATCCGCCGATGAAGATAATAGGAAATCCAACCAGTACGAACAGGTACCAGCGGCCGTTGACCCGCCAGATGAATAGCTGTCCGACCCACTGACGAAGGTTTCCGCCGGTGACCCACGTAAGGAATGCCGCAGCGAGTACCGGACCGAACACACCGAGCGCGATCGGTGGGGGACCAACGACGAATTCGACACCGTAAATCGTCCACGAGACCGCGATAGTGAGGACGAAAAAGAGCGCAACCTGGTGTGAGCGAGTAAACGCTTGGAAATCCGCTTTCATGGATGTTTCTCCGGAACGACTCTCACGTTGCCCGTGGCCAGTGCGACGACATCTTCTCTTACTCGAGTGGCCACCGTGAGAAGCCACCCCCCGAGACTGCGGCCTGTTACAGTGGCAGCTCCGGCCACTCCCGCGCAAGGAGACGCGCATGCACGTCCGCAGCTACCGATCTTGGCGCGTGTCCTCGCCAGTATCGTTAGCGCAATGGTTGGCACAGTTACAGAATCGACGAGTAAATCAATAAACCCCCAGTTGTGGGAAGAAATACTACGATTCTCATCCAGCTTTGGGATGTAGATTGCAACAAACCGCTAGAGTACAGGATCAACTGACGTGCCTGGGTTATCACTCGCTCCCGTTCGAAACAGTTGTTCACAACCGTGGCATCACGAGAAGGCCAGCCAGAATCGCCAGATTCGCCAGAGCGCCCGCGGAGGCGACAGTCCAATCGAGCGTGGTGAGGATCAGTGAAAACACGGTAACTGCGAGCAGCATTGCTCGCCAGTAGCGCCAGCCAGTTACCAGCGCGACAGCCGAAGCGACGAACCCAACGCCGGCCATGGCGGTCAACACGGCAAAGACCCGTATCCCGGCATCGCCTACGTCAACGGCACCGCCGAGCAAGGTGGTTTTGTACGGGAGGTCAGCCATCTCGATTAGCTCGAAGTAGACTCCAATCCCGAGAAAGTGAATGACACCGTGGATTGTAAGTGCAATTGCTGTGGCGTATGTGAGGTATTTCCACATCAGGATTCACAACTTTTGAACTGTAATACCTGTTTTCACGGCTATAACTGCCTGCTGTATAGCTAAACCAGGTCTGCAACCGTAAAACATCGGGCGAGAGACACCGCCTAGTTCAGCATTCCCTCGGCAGATACCGTCTATCCAACGGCTGATTCGACCGATCACGGTTACAATTGTGCATCTGAAACGTCTCAACCAGCGACGAGCACTGGCCGAACTGCCCCGCCAGAACGTCTGATCGAGAGACCAACTCCTCACTTGGTACTCGCCTCCCGTGCCTGGAGAGCCGACCTGCTCCTATAGTAACCGTTAGAATTATTTGCTCGTAGGCTGTTGCAACAGACAGTGGATCACCTCGACGAAATCTCAGTCGAAGAGTTGCAAGATGCTCTCGACAACGTGGACGGAAAGAAGCCGATACAACGGCTCTTAGCCGCAATCGCGTACAAAAACGGCGTCACACAAACTGAACTAGCCGAGTGGTACGGCGTGCAGCGACGGACGATCTATAGCTGGCTCAAGCGACTCGATACTGATGAGCCGCTTGAGCAGGCCGTCACTGATGCTCATCGGTCTGGGAGAAAACGAAAGCTCTCGTAAAAAGAGCAAGAGCAGTTCGAAGCAACTGTCCACGGATCTCCCGAGGAAGTTGGGCTCAACGCGCCGGCGTGGACACCGGCGCTCGTCCAGCAGTATCTTGACGAAACCTACGATGTCGAGTACTCAATCCCGAGTTGTCGGCGGTTGCTCAAAGAAGCGGGATTGAGCTATCAAAAACCACGCCGTACAGCCGCCGAATCCGATGCTAACGAGCAAGAAACGTTCCGCGAAGAGTTTAAAAAAAGCGGCGGGAGATGGACGCCACAGTAGTTTGTATCGATCAAACCAAGAAATCCGTGCAAGTCGAGCCGCGTGCCGCGTGGTTTCCCCGCGGCACGCGGCCGTCCGTCGAATTGACTGGCCAACGCGACTGGACGTGTCTGTTGGGCGCGATCACCGAGAACGGTGATCGCTTTTTTGCTCGATTCGAAGAGTACGTCACGGCCGAACACGCAAAACATTTCATTCTCGCATTATGCTAAGAGTTCGAAGATAAACTGCTCGTCGTGTTGGATGGAGCGTCGTATTTTCAGGCGTCGGCGGTCACGGACCTGGCGGCCCGTGACGACCTCGCCTTCGTCACGTTACCGGCGTACTCGCCAGAGCTCAATCCTGTCGAGGAGTGCTGGAGACAACTCCAAGCTGCTCTCAGCAACCGCTTCTTTGAGTCACTCGACGATCTCACAACGGCGATTGATACAGCGCTTGGCCAGCTCTCTATACCAGAAGTGAGTAATTATTTCTAATTCTTGCTATATTTCAAACGGGATACGCTACTTGTACCATGGGCTCCACAACCGAACTCCAAGCTCGTCGAGTTCGCCAACGAAAATCCCACATAGCCTACGACGATCGACGGAACTGCGACGGTTGGGGTCGATCGAAATGAAGATTCTGGTATTCGGTGCAGGGCCGCTAGGGAGTCTGAAAGCAGCACGACTCCACGAGGCGGGACACGACGTCTTTCTGCTCGCTAGGGGGCAACGGCTGGCGGATCTAAGAGAACACGGAATCGTTATTCAGGAAGACGACACTGACGAGGAGGAAGTCGCTCACGTCGATGTAGTGGACTCCCTGGAGCCCGACGAGTACTACGACCTCGTTCTGGTCGTCATGGGAGAGCATCAAGCGGTACAGATCCTTGATACGTTGGCGGAAAACGAGCACGTCCCGACGTTTCTCTTCATGGGGAACAACGTCAACGGGTCTGACGAGATGGTTCAGGCGCTCGGCAAAGAGCGTGTGATGCTGGGCTTTCCGTACCCTGGCGGGAAACGAGACGGCCACGTCATGCGCGTGCTCCCGATCGACGAGGACAACAAATACACAATCCCGGTCGGAGAGGTTGATGGAACGATTCAACCCAGAACTCGACAGGTAGCCGCCGTGCTCGAGGACATGCGAGGGTACGACGTCGAGATCCGGACGGACATGGACGAGTTGTTGACGTACCACGTCACGTTGCTCATGTCTGGCCTCGTCCCCGCGCTGTATGCCGCAGATACCAGTATGAAACGGCTGGGCGAAACCAGAGACCTGCTGGTGCTGTCGGTCCGTGCGACGAAGGAGGCGTTGCGGGGATTACGTAACGCAGGGTATGCACCCAGTCCGCCAGTCGTCAGGGCCTTCGAGTACGTCCCAGAGCCGATCTGCGTCTGGGCCATCGGGTGGCTCATGCGAAAGGAGTACGCGAAGATCTCGGTGGAAGGGCACGCCCGTGATGGCCGAGACGAAATGCGATATCTGTTCGACGGGTTGCGTTCGATACTGGACGAGACGGACGTGGAAACGGACGCCATCGACCAGCTGGCTCCGTATTACGATTCAGAGACACCTCCGTATCCCGAAGGCAAACGAGACCTATCCATGCAGTGGGGCGGGCTCGTTGCCCCCACAATCGGTGCTGGAGCACTCGCGCTCGTTCTTCGGCGTTTGCGCTCGAGAGCGAGCGCCGATTCCGCGGCCGAACGTGAATCTGGTGGCGTCTATTACGAGGTGAGCGGCCCCGAAGACGCGACAGCGGTGGTGTTCACGCACGGCTTCGCCCTCGACCGCGAGACGTGGCGGGAGCAGACCGCGACGCTGTCGGAGTCGTATCGGGTTCTCACGTGGGACGTCCCTGGATGTGGCGACTCCGCCGGGTCGAGTGTCCCTGTCCGATTCGACGTCTCGGCTCGCAAATTGCTCGATGTACTGGACGAAGAAGGTATCGACCAGGCCGTCCTGGTCGGCCAGTCGATGGGAAGCCTGTTGAGCCAATACATTGCGTACCATCACCCAGACCGCGTGCGAGTCCTGGTTCACGTCGGAGGCTTTCCACTGCACGAGGGGTTCTCCGAGCGCATGATCAAACTGATGCGGTGGCACCCGACGATTCTGAAGGCCATACCCGAACAACTGCTGTACGACGCGTGCGGTCGATTGTTTGCTCACACGCCCGACGCCCAAGAGTACGCGAGACGGGCAACTGCACGTACTGGGAAGGAGAACATGGTCTCTCTCGAACGGGAGTATCTCAAAGACCTTGACGAGGGAATCCCCGAGATGACCGAGCTCCCGCAATTGGTCGTGGTCGGAGAACACGAGTACTTCCCGCTCCGGAAGAAAGCAAAGGAGTGGAACGACCGACTCCCCAACAGCGTATACGCGGCGGTGCCAGATGCGGGACACATTGCGAACCACGATAATCCGACGGCGTTCAACGAAACCCTGTCCTCGTTTCTGGAATCACTGACTGATCAACACCTGGACGAGCCATCTTCCCGGTCAAAAACTGGATGTTTTTCTGAAGTGGCGCGTGCTGGTCGTCCCGTGTCTTGCTTGTCTCATCGTTGCTCACCCAGCGTCAATGTCGAAGCAATGAAACGAATTGATTTGGAGCCGTAGAATTGACTCATCTACTTACGGTTGCCCATGACGAGTTATACACCGAATATGAAACTCCCGCCTAGATTTGAGCGCACGACCGACGAATCGCCTGAGTACTCAGTGGATCGAAACGAGCCAGCTGACCGCTCGAAAACACTCGCAACTGACGCATTGCGGAGCCACATCCAGCAATCGATCTCAGAATCTCGTGAGTGAGATCCAGACACCGTTTCGTCTCTCACGTCCACGGGGACAGCGCACCTCCAGTCGTAATCTGTTCGTCTGCAATGAGTCTGTCGTGGACGACACAGAGCGCGGTGACAAGCACTGCGGCACCGATTCCGGCGACGCCGACGGGCGCGGTCACGAGATTTCTGGCTCCCGTGAGGTAGACCAGCGACAGTGCTCCCAGTCCGTTGAACGATCCGTGAAGGACGGTTGCAGCGAGTACGGATCGAGCGCGGACGGTCAGGTACGTGTAGATCGGTGCCATCGCAATCGTTGCAGCGGTCATTACGAACACACCCACGAGTGGCGCATCGGGAAAGTTGTGGCCCTGAAGGATAATCGGCGCGTGCCAAATGCCCCAGACTGCACCAGTGAAGATCGAGAGTTTCCAGAATCCGAGCGGAGCGAGTTCCGTGAGTAGTACCCCGCGCCACCCGAGTTCCTCGCCGAGCGCAGCGAGGGCGTTGATCGTTAGTCCCGCGACGAGACCCGAAACGACGAAGAGAACAGCAGGTGGGACTGGCATCCCTTCCAGTTGCGCGATCGCTTCAGCGGCTTCATCCTGACTCAGCCCCAACTCGAGTAGGAACACCGCGTAATCGGTCGTAAACGACACGCCCGGGAGGGCGGTTCCGATACCGATCGTACCAGCAACGAGGGCAACCGGCGTTACCCACGCGAGTCCAACCCATCGAAGCCGACCCAGAGCGAGTCCACATCCCTCCCGAATAGACTCACCGTATCGGAGTTGGGTTCCGATCGCCGCGAACGCCGGTGCCCACATGACCACCACGACTACGAATACGAGTCCGGCGAGCGTCCCGAGTTCGATCCCAACGAGGTAGAGGACGATGGCACCGGTCCAGGCGATACCGAACGCGAGCGCGAGAAAGAGCCCTACTTTTCGAGTTCGTATGCCGGACTCACTCGTTTTCCGGTCAGGAGTCGTCCGAGAATCCATATCTCCACCTTTGCGTCGGCTATCTTAAGAGTGCGTCATAAGTTGGATTGCATCGTTCGAATCGATCAGTCCGACCTGGCAGGAACACGTAGCAGGTAGGTCCCAGCGAAGACGAGCCCGATCAGTGGCGGGACGATGGTACCGATCAAGACTGGGAGTGAAATCTCGATCCCTTCTGCGAGGTCAACCGCCGTGATCGCCGTTAGTGTGGGAGCGATGAGTGCCGCGAACACGAGCAAGACGCCCGTGAACACGTACCCCCACGGTCGCCGTTGCAGAATCCAGACGGCAGCGATGGCGAGGCTTGGGACGAGCAGTCCCAGGTCGATCACGTACGTGTGGGCTGCTTCCGGACCCAGCTGAACGATTGCCGGCGGCAGTTCGTTAGCCAGCATCGCGGGGACGATTTCGAACAGCCACATCACCCCGAGCCCAACTGCGGCGACCGCGAGGAAGCCGCCGTAGATTCGTGCCGAGGAGGAAACCCCGGAACGGAGCCCACGTTACGAGTCGAAGCTAGGCCTCGAAGATGTCCCGATTGAGGTCGGGGAGATCGATCGCCGATGGGGAGAGTACGAGAACGGGATCGTTCGACTGAACTGGCGGCTTATCCTCGCTCCTGTTCGGATTCAGGACTATGTCCTCGTTCACGAGCTGGGACACTCCATTCACGACGAGCGTTCTGATTCCTTCTGGAATGTCGTCGGTTCGCTGATCCCAGACTATGATGACCGACGCTCATGGTTGCGGATAAACGGAAATACACTGACTGTCTGACCCAAAACTGTCAACTCGAGTCTGCTATCCGGTGCGTACGCGAATCCAAGAGCACGTCGTGGTCAGTGGGCTCCGGAACCTCGTAGTTTGGGGTATCTTCGACCACTTCGGGTAATCGCGGGAGCCAGATCTCGAACGTCCAGTCTCTTCCTGCTGGAAGATCCCGTTCCGAATCGGTGCCTCCACCGAGGACGGTGCCGTCCGCATCGTAGATCTTGCCCTGTGCCTCCAGTCGTTCAAGATCCTCATCCCGAGTGTTCTTGATCCGTCCGATGAGCTGCTCGTCCTCTACCCGGTAGTCACTCTCGGCTACACCGACCCCGTGTGGTGAACGTGGATGTCCAGTCTCGTACTCGCCCGTGACCTCAAAATCTTCAATCTCCTCTGGACCGCTCCGGGACCGGACGTGGGCAAGCCACGTTTCGTCCGGTCTCAATGATGGAAGCCTGGCTCTGTCATCGCCGACGCGGCTCTCAGCTTCGTCTAACCACCCTGCAGTAACGGATACTTCGCCACTCGCCACCGTACCCACGTTTTCGACTTCGACGACAGCGTAGGCCGTCGGCGAAACGCCGCCGTGATCGACTACCAGTTGGTGGTCGCCGAACTGCAACTCGGTCTCGTACGGAGTGTTGTCCTCATCGTGTTCCTCAGCCGTTACCACCCCACTAAATGTCGCTGATACAACTCCCCCTGCGGCCATGAGATAGTGCCGTCGGTCCATGGCATTTGTTCACACGCAGACAATCCACTAATTCGTTTGCCACAATTACCGTGAGTGTTGTATAGCTCTCATTACACGAGCCACCGTCGGACATTGACTGTAAGATTTGGCTCAATGAGCTACGATCAACAGCTATCTGATACTTAGAGATACCTGATTAGAAACCGGCCTCCTGAAGAGCTAAGGACTCACGCGTTGGAGTTGACTCTCGAGGGATTCGCACGACAGATCGGACCCCCTGAGAAATACGCACGAACTCTATCCCAACCACTGGCGATCTGTTAAATACGGGTCGCTGCCGGGTGTTGGATCCACATCATGCGAAAGAAGGATGGGCGCTGCAGGATTTGAACCCGCGACAACTTGGTCCGAAGCCAAGCACTCTGTCCAGACTGAGCTAAGCGCCCTGTGGTAGTTACTCTGGTGAGGGGTCGTTTAAACTCGTTGGTTTTGGTCGAAGATCGTGACACCGGCGTACACTCGCCACGGTTCCGTCGGCCGGCCTCGAGTCGGGTTTGCTGGTCGGCGGGTTCGGGTTCGGAGACGGTCGCTCGAGTGTTACGGAGAAGCAAGGAGAAAGCCCCGTCGTTCACGGCGGGGATGAATCCGACAACTCTGGAACGATCCATATTCGATAGCAAGGCCGAGTCTCCTACGCTAATCCATACCTTTACAAATAAACATTTTGTAGGGTGGATTGATGAAGCGAACCAACCAGTTCGACGTTCGCCCTCGCTCTGCGAAAGAGCGCGAGGTGTTCAAGCGCTGGTTGGACGCTTCTGCGAGTCTCTGGAATGAGACCAACTACGCTCGCCGCCAAAACTTCCTCTCCAACAACGACGAAAGCGTCTGGGACGCCGACACGGGTACACTCGAAGGCAAATACAAAGGCGTCCTCAGCAGTAGTGTCGCCCAGCAAATCATCCGCAAGAACTCCGAAGCGTGGCGGTCGTTCTTCTCCAGCAACGAGAAGTATCACGCCGGGGAACTCGACGAGAAACCGTCTCCACCGGGGTACTGGGGCAACGAAGAGGACGGGCGAGCCCTCCGAACCTACGTTCGCAACGATCAGTACACCATCGAGTACGGGGAACGTTCCCGACTCGAAGTCCCGATTGGGTCCGAACTCAAAGATGAGCTTGGGTTGAGTCGGAACCAACGCCTTCGCGTCGAAGTCGCGGGCGACCCGAAGTGGCACGGCGTGCAGGGCCGACTCGAACTCGTGTACGACGAACTCGCAGACACGTTCAGGGCTTTCCAACCAGTCACCATCGACGATTCTCGACTGGACTCACCACTGGCTTCCCACGAAGCCGCTCTGGACGTTGGTGCGAACAACCTCGTCGCTTGCACGACGACGACCGGCTCACAACTCCTGTACGACGGACGCGAATTGTTCGAGCGGTTCCGCGAAACCACCGAGCAGATCGCGCACTACCAGTCGCTCCTCAAAGACCAGCGCAAATCCAGCAAGCGCATCGACCGCCTGTATCGCAAGCGCACGAACCGACGCGACCACGCCCAAGATGCACTCATCCGCGACCTCGTGGAACGACTCTACGACGAGGGCGTCTCGAAGGTGTACGTTGGTGACATCAAAGGCGTTCTCTCGACGCACTGGTCGGCGCGCGTGAACGCGAAGACGCACAACTTCTGGGCGTACCTCCGGTTCATCACCCGCCTCGAAAACGTCTGTGAAGAGAACGGCATCGCGGTTGAGGAGGAGTCCGAGGCGTGGACGAGTCAGGAGTGCCCGGAGTGTGGCGAGCGCGAAGAGACGATTCGCCACGAGGATTCGCTGGCGTGTCCGTGTGGGTTCGAAGGACACGCCGATCTCGTGGCGTCGGAATCGTTCCTGAGACAGCAGACAGAAGTCGGGCCGATGGCACGGCCCGTGTACCTCAAGTGGAACAATCACGACTGGCGGGAACACCACAACCCGCCCTCCATCGCGGAGACAACAGCCAACGAGGAATACACAAACCAAAGTACCGCTACGAGCGGGAATATCGCTCTCGGGGGCTCAAACGACTGAGACTCCCACGAGAGGAATCCCCGCGCTAAAGCGCGGGGAGGATGTCAAAGCGAGACGGTGGTCCCGACTCCCTCGGCTTCGGCCAGCTGGTACACCGTCGTCGCCGCGGCCAGGTCCAGGACGGCGCTTCCGACGCTCTCGACGAGGACGAAGCCGTCGGCTGCCGGGCGCGAGGTGGAACCGGTGAAGACGTCAGAGAGTGGGTGCAGGTCCGAGGCGGAGTACGCCGTCGGCAAAATATCTCCCGTGGCCGCCGCCTCCTCGGGGACGTCTGCGAACAGCGCCGTGGCGCCGTCGACGACGGCGGGCTCGAGCTCTTGCATCGATTCGTCGAACGCACCGACGGCGACGACGAGTTCGGCGTCGGTCAGCGCCGCGGCGGGGAACACCGGCTCGGTGCTCGTCGTTGCCGTCACGACGACCGTCGCACCCTCGACCGCGTCGGCTGCCGTCTCGGCGGCCGTCACCGGGAGTCCTTCCTCGCGGAGGTCGCTCGCACAGTCGTGTTTCGAGTCGCTCGGCGAGTAGATGCGGACGGCCTCGAGCGTGCTCGTCGCGGCGATCGCGCGGGTCTGCCAGCGTGCCTGTGCGCCCGCACCGATGACGGCCAGCCGGATCGGATCGGACGCCAGGTAGTTTGCGGCCAGGCCGCCGATGCAGCCGGTTCGGGCGTTCGTGATCGTGGTGCCGGCCATGTAGGCCACTGGACGGCCGGTTCGGGCGTCCGTCAACGCGATCTGGGCCTGGACGGTCGGGAGCCCACGCGCCTCGTTTCCCTCGTGGACGCTAACGAGTTTCGTCACGGCGTACGGTTCGCCGTGAATGTAGGCGGGCATCGTGAGCCCCATCCCGAGCGGGTCGGCTGACTCGAGTCCGGCGCCGATCGGGAAGTGTGGGCGGTCGGGCCGCTCGACCTCGCCGGCGCCCTGTTTGATCAGTGCGTCCTCCACCGGCGAGAGGAGTGACTCGACGGTCAGCAGCTGTGTGACGTCGGCCTCGCTGAGAATCGTGACCATGACGTTCCACAGACGGCACGTGACCAAGATAGTTATGACAATGTAACTATACAAGTAGGCGAGGACGGGCCGGTTGCGACGAGGGAGTGTCCGACGTCGATCGAAGGAGACCGTTCTCGTTTCGTGAAAATCGTGATCGGGGGTCTTTTGGTATCGGTGTGAACGGTAGATCGAGCCATGACCGTGAACGACGTGCCAGTCGATCAGGACGATGTGGAGTCGCCCCCAGACGAATCGCTCGAGTGGCTCACCGACGACGGGTGGTGGACGCTCGTTCCGGTCGACGCGAGCGGGGACGATCGGTTGACCCGGTGGATCTCCATCGAGCGTGACGGGCTCTGCGATCTCGAGCAGTGGCGGTGACCGGGCGCGTATCGGACCGTTTATAGCCCGGCGCTTTACACCTCCGTGCAATGGCACCGGGGGAGACGATACGCGGGTTGCTCGAGTTGACGCGGCCGGGAAACGCGATCGTGGCCGGTGTACTGACGTTTATCGGGGCGTACGTCGCGGGCGGTGTGACGACGTCACCGCTCGAGACGGGCGCCGCTGTGGGCGCGACCGTGTTCGCCGTCGGTGCTGGAAACGCGGTCAACGACTACTTCGACCGCGACATCGACCGGATCAACCGGCCCGACCGGGCGATTCCTCGCGGCGCCGTCAGTCCGCGCGGGGCGCTCGTCTTCAGCGTGGTCCTGTTTCTGGCCGCCGTTGGGCTGGCGTTGACGCTGCCGTGGCTGGCGATCGGTATCGCGGCGGTGAACCTGCTCGCGCTGATCACCTACACCGAGTACTTCAAAGGGCTGCCGGGGGTCGGGAACGCCCTCGTGGCCTACCTCGGCGGCAGTACGTTCCTGTTCGGCGGGGCAGCAGTCGGCGGGATCGAAGCCACGGTCGTCCTGTTCGCACTCGCCGCGCTGGCGACGTTCGCCCGCGAGGTGGTGAAAGACGTCGAGGACCTCGAGGGCGACCGCGAGGAAGGGCTGAACACGCTTCCGATTGCCATCGGTGAACGTCGGGCGCTGTTCGTCGGCGCCGGGGTGTTGCTCGTCGGCGTGCTCGCGAGTCCACTGCCGTTCCTGCTCGGACAGTTCGACGTCGTCTACCTGCTCGCCGTCGTTCCGGCCGTCCTCCTCATGCTGTACGCGATGTGGCGGAGCTTCGACGACCCGAGTGCAGGACAGAAACACCTCAAGTTCGGAACGTTCCTCGCGGCGTTCGCGTTCATCGTCGGCCGTGCAGCGGTCGACGCGCCGGCGGTGGTGCTGTGACCGATCGACTCCACGTCCGCGTTCACCAGCGATTCTGAACGTGACGCCCCCACTCGTGGCGTCCACCAGCACCACGCGTGACCCAGCAGAGACCACGCATCGAGCCGCCTCTGTATCGGCACTATAGTAACCGTTGAAAGTCATTGCACCCCCGGGCACGACCGTTGGCGGGCAGCCTCGCCAACGAGGCCGAGGCTGCCCGCTCGGCTGTGACCGGGGGTAAATCGTTTCAACGAGTGCTATAACCAACGGAGGAGAGTAATGGTTTCTGAACAGTAGGCGTGTAATCAAAAGGAATATAAGCTGTGTTCGATATTTTCGGAGCATACGCCGGGGGAGAAGGCGATACCGGATCCGTCGTCTCGCGGCTTTCGATGGATGTGAGCATCACCCATGTACGACCTCGCAACTGTCCACTCGGACACCGAAATCGACCCCGGGACGAACGTCCTCATCACAGGCCCACCGCTGACCGGCAAACGGCAACTCGCGTCCGACATCCTCGCAAGCGGTGTCGAACAGGGAGAGGGGTCGATCGTCGTCACGACGAAAGACAGCGCCGAGCGGGTTCTCTCGAGGTTCGAATCCAGTGTCGGGGAGACGAGCAGTCTCGATGACGCCAACGTCGGGGTCGTCGACTGCGTGACGAAACAGCGTGGACTCGGGACGGCCGAGGACGATCCGCGGATCAAATACGCCTCCTCGCCGGTCGATATGACCGGCATCGGGATCAAGCTCTCTGAGTTCCTCCAGGAGTTCTACGAGGTACGCGGACTCTCCCAGAACCGGATCCTGCTTCACTCCGTGTCGACGCTGCTCATGTACTCGAACCTCCAGACGGTGTTTCGGTTTCTCCACGTCTTCACCGGACGGATCCAGAGCGCGAACGCGTTAGGCGTCTACGTCATCGACTCGACGGCACACGAAGACCAGACGATGAACACGCTCAAACAGTTGTTCGATGGCGTCATAGAGGTCAGACAAGAAGAGGGGTCGGGGCCGGAGATTCGGACCGCTGGCCTGGCCTGATCGGTCGGTCTCGTGAATCCTCACACCTGTTCACCGTTGCCACTCGAGCGATGCCGCTTCTCTCACGAGACGTTTTACCGTCTGGCTTCGATAGCACGAGTATGCCAGTCGAGAACGACGCAGCGCTCCGAGAGATTCTCGGGTTCGAGACCGTCGCCGTCGTCGGCTGCTCGCGAACGCCGGGGAAGGCAGCCCACGACGTTCCAGACTACCTCCGATCGCGTGGATACGAGGTGATCCCAGTCAATCCGAACGCGGCGGAGGTCTTCGGGCGACGGGCGTACGATACACTCAGCGCGGTCGACGTGGAGATCGACGTCGTCTGCGTGTTTCGACCGAGCGACGAGGTCGCAGGAATCGTCGACGAGGCACTCGAGCGAGCCGACGTGCGCGTGATCTGGACGCAACTCGGCATCGTCGACGACGAGGCGCTCGAGCGCGCCGAACGAGACGGGATGACCGTCGTTCGGGACCGCTGTATGCTGGTCGATCATCAGCGTCTGTACGGCTGACCGAACGCGACTCTCGATCCAGGTGCTCTCGCCCCGACTGCAGCAGCCACAGGCGGCCCAACGGGCGCTCGTTCGTACGTCTTGGCAAGGGTTATACGCGACCGTCACAAACGTCAGCCAACGATGACACGTGATTCTGCTGGCCGGGCCGTCGATGACGGACCGTCCGTCGTCTACGATCTCGCTGCCGACTGTACGGTAGCGGACCTGGAAGAAAACACTCCCTACCTCGCGGAGATCAACGGAATCGTCGAGTACGGCGTCTTCGTGGACCTCTCTGATTCGATCTCGGGTCTCGTCCACGAATCCGTCCTCGAGGGGACGTTCCGCGTCGGACAGGAACTCGTCGTTTCACTCGAGAACGTCCGCGAGAACGGCGACGTCGCGTTCGAACCCGTCGACGTCGACGAGGAGTACGACGTCGAAGTGGTTCCCCACGACTACGCGCTGACCGGTACCGACCGGCTGGAGGCCAGCGTCGGCGAGCAGATCCACCTCGAGGGCGAGGTCGTCCAGGTCAAACAGACCGGCGGCCCGACGATCTTCCACGTCGCCGACGAACACGGCGTCGTCCCCTGTGCCGCATTTGAGGAGGCGGGCGTCCGGGCCTATCCGTCCGTCGAGGTCGGCGACCTCGTCCGCGTCACCGGCGTCCCCGAGCGACGCGAGGGAGCCGTCCAGATCGAGGTCGACGGCCTCTCGACGCTCGACGGCGAGATCGCCGAGGAGGCACGCGAACGCCTCGAGTCGGCACTCGAGGCGCGCGCCGAGCCCCACGACGTCGATCCGTTGATCGACTGGCCGGCGTTCGAGAAGCTCCGCCCCGACCTCGAGGCCGTCGCCCGTCTCCTCCGGCGAACCGTCCTCGAAGGGCGGCCGATCCGCGTCCGTCACCACGCCGACGGCGACGGCATGTGCGCCGCCGTCCCCGTCCAGCTCGCCCTCGAGCGATTCATCGCCGAGGTCCACGAGGACGAGGAGGCCTCCCGACATCTGGTCAAGCGACTCCCCGCGAAGGCGCCGTTCTACGAGATGGAAGACGCCACGCGCGACCTCAACTACGCACTCGAGGACCGGGAGAAACACGGCCAGCAGCTCCCGCTCTTGCTCATGCTCGACAACGGCTCGACGGCCGAGGACGTCCCGGCCTACGAAACGCTGGCCCACTACGACATCCCGATCGTCGCGATCGATCACCACCACCCCGACCCCGAGGCGGTCGAGGATTTGCTGAACGCCCACGTCAACCCCTACCTCCACGACGAGGACTACCGCATCACGACGGGGATGCTCTGCGTTGAACTCGCCCGGATGATCTACCCCGACCTCACCGAGGAACTCCGCCACATCCCCGCCGTCGCCGGCCTCGCCGACCGCTCGAAAGCCGACGCCATGAGCGACTACCTCGAGCTCGCCGCTGCAGAGGGCTACGACGAGGCCCGACTCAAAGACGTCAGCGAAGCGCTCGACTACGCCGCCTTCTGGCTGCGCTACAACTCCGGCGACCGACTCATCAAGGACCTCCTCGAGGTCGACGCCGACGAAGAGCGCCACCGCGAACTCGTCTCCTTTTTCGCCGAGCGGGCCCGTGAAGAAGTCGACGACCAGCTCGACGCCGCGATGACCCACGTCGAACACGAAGTCCTCGAAAACGACGTCCATCTCTACCGGATCGACGTCGAGAACTATGCCCACCGCTTCACGTATCCCGCCCCCGGAAAGACGACGGGCGAGATCCACGACCGCAAGATCGAGGAGGCCGGCGATCCCGTCATCACGGTCGGCTACGGTCCCGACTTCGCCGTCCTGCGAAGCGACGGCGTCCGACTCGACATCCCGAACATGGTGTCGGAACTCGAGGCCGAGATCCCCGGCGCGGGCGTCTCCGGCGGCGGCCACCTCGTCGTCGGCTCGATCAAGTTCGTGAAGGGCAAGCGCGAGGCGGTCATCGACGCCCTCGTCGAGAAGATGGCCGCCGCCGACATCGACGAGGCGCTCTCGAGCGCGCCGCCGATCGACGACTGATACGGTCTGTTGTAATTCGGTACCGGTGATCGCTCGAACGGGGCAGCGATCACCGGTAACACGGGATAACGATCCGTATGATACGGGCCGCTGTACGTCAGTTTCGTCGCAAGCGCAACCGTGCGGCGGTTGTGCCGGTAACTCGGCACAGCAATCCGTCTGAACCGATTCCGTTCGACGCACGACTTCGATTTTGGGAGCCAAAAGGCGCTGCTCGAGCGAGGACCAGCAGGGAAAATCGGTTCGAAAGAGTCCGACGGACGGATTCGCCTACCGTGTGAAGACTTCCAGGTACCACTCCTCCGCGAGCCGGTCCAGATCGCGCGTCGCGTCGGCCACCGAGACGGTGTCGCCGACGCCGCGGTGCTCGAGTGAGACGTTCGAAATCGGGGCAAACGCCAGCCCGCCGACGGTGATCGGCCCTTCCGGTGTGTGGACGGTCCACTCCGTTCGGCGACCGCTCGTCGAACGCGTGACGTCTTCGACCTGACCGCCGGCGTCGATCCAGCGACCGACGAGGTCGTCGGTGAGCCGCCGGAGCCGACGCTCGCCGAGAACGTGTGCGCCGATGCCACCGGCGCCGAGGAGGACGAACGCGACCGCAGCGAACTCGAGGCCACCGTAGGGAACGTTCACCGAGGCGGCAATGGCAGCGAGGACGACGACGAGCGCGACGACTCGCACGTCGAACGCCGTCGGGGCGAGACGGCTCGAGTCGGTCACGGTCGTCCGATCGCGCTCTGGTGACTGTTGATCGAGTTGCATGTGCTGGTAGGTCGTCGTTGCGTCACCGGTCACGTAGCCGTTCACCTGTCCCTGTGTCGATTTTATCCGTGCACGGTTCGCCGTCTGCGGGCGGTGCACCGTCGTTCGACGTCGAGTCCGCTCGAGAGACCCCCGATCGATCCACCCCTTCCCCGGCATCATCTCGAGATTCGGCTGCTCGAGCATCGGCCGGCCGAGAGTCACCCACTCGAGGGCCCGATCCACCGTTCACACCCGTCCGTGACCCAGCTGACAGCTCCTCGGGCCGAATTTCCTCCGCTGGTGCTTCGAGTCGAACGTACCTTCGACCGACGAGCCCCGCGGCGACGAGCCCCAGCGCGACGACGCCGACGAGGTCGACCGGCAACGGCCACGAGCGTTCCTCCCAGTCGGCGTCGAAGACGGCGGCGTAATACGAGCCCGCCTCCTCGCCGTGAAGGACGAGCGCGACCTCGCGATTCTCGCGGAACGCCACGTCGTTCCAGTTGGGACTCCCGACGATCACGACTGCCTCGTCGATCACCACGCCCTTCGCGTGGATCTTCTCGAATCGGCCGTCGGGTTCGACGAGGCGGACCTCGAGTGGGAGCCCTTCCTCCTCGGCCGTCCGTTCGAGGTGGTTGGCGAGCTCGCGGTTCTCGTCCTCGACGTACCACGTCGCGTCGAGGAGGATCGTGACCTCGACGCCGCGTCTGGCGGCCTCGAGGCTCTCCTCGAGCAGTGGGAAATCGGCGTCGCCGATCCGGACCTGCTTGATTCGGATCGACTCCTCGGCCGAACCGAGTAGCTCGAGCGTTCGTTCTTCGGCGTTGTCGGGCGCGAGGAGCACCTCGACGGCGTCGACGGAGACGGGTTCGGGATCGAACGTCGTCTCGAAGCTGCCGTCCCGTCTACCGTCGTCGTCTGCGATGAACGTCGCCTCCTCGCGGTGTCGCTCCCACGAAACCGTGTCCCACCCCTCGAAGTCCGCTTCGAACACGTCCGCGAGCACGTTCGACACCTCGGGATCGTCGACGACGACGCCCCAGCCGCGACTCGCGGTGCCGCCGACGCCCGAGGGCTTCCAGTTCTCGGTGAGCACCATCGCCCGGTCGTCGACGACGGCGTACTTGGGATGGTGAAAGCGGTAGCGAGAGTCGCCGCCACCGAGGACGCGGACCGTCGCGCCGGCTTCGTCGAGTTCGTCGAGGACGGCGCTGGTCTCCTCGGGCATCCCACCGACGGGCCCGGACTCGAGGACGACCGCGACCTCGACGCCGCGCTCGGCGGCCGCGCGAAGTTCCTCGGTCACCGCCTCGGAGGTGTAGGTGTAGCCCGCGAGCAGAATTCGATCCTCGGCTTCAGCGAGCGTCTGGAGCGGCACCTCGGGCGAGTCTGGCAGCACGAATACCGTCACCTCCTCGCCCTCGACGGTCGTCGACGGCAGACAGGTCGCCCCCTTCGGCCACCAGACGCCTCCGTCCCCGGTTCGGTACCACCGCTCGCCGGTCGAGGCCCGACCGTACGAGATAGAATCGACGACGCGGTCGTCGTCGTGCAGCTCGAGCTCGTCGCCGTCGGCCGCCAGCCGGAGGTAGCCCTCGAGTTCGAGCACGCGATCGGCTGTCATCGAACGCGTCTCGTCGGGGTCCATGCTGAACGCGACCCGGCCAGAGACGGTCTCGTTGGGGAGCGAGGCGGTCGTGTGGCCGTCGGTCACGGTCCAGTTTGCGAGGCGCGTTTCCTCGGGGAAGACGAGGACGAAGAACTCGCCGACGTTGCCGTGGGTCGTCGGGTTCGGGTGCACTTCGACGAACGCCGGATCCTCACCCCGCTCGAGTTCGGCCAGCGTCGTGCGACTCGAGTCGGTCGGGCCGCCGGGACAGCGGTTGGCGACAACAGTCGCTCCCGGAGGAACCGCGTCCGTTTCGCCGGTGACGGTCGCTCCATCGGCCGATGGAACGCCAGGAGCCGATCCAGCGACGGCTCCACCCGTGAGGAGCGCACAGAGGAGCACGGCGACCAGCCCGAGACGCATTGCGGGCTCTGGCCGCCCGATCGTATATAAACGGCTGGACGAGGCCATCGACCCGGTCCGTACGTGAACCCTGCCTGGCAACGATCAGTACACTTCGACCGGCGCGTAACGGGTCGGTCTCGAGCGACCCCGTCGACAACTACTCCTTCTCGAAGCCGTGACTGTAAGCGATGATCAACAGTCTCGTGGTGTTCGTCGTCAGCCTGCTGATCGGCGCGCTGGGGATCCATCTCGGTGCCAGCGTCATCGTCGGCGTGAGCGACTACACGTACGCGGTGGTCACCGCGTTGATCGGGGCGATCGTCTGGAGCGTCGTCGGCCTCTTCTTCGGGTGGATTCCGCTTCTCGGCCCAGCGATCGTTCTGCTCGCGTATCTGGCGATCATCAAGCGGCGGTATCCCGGCGGCTGGATCGACGCGGTCGGCATCACGCTCGTCGCGTGGATCGCCGTGGTCGTGGTGTTGTCACTCCTCGCCCTCGCGGGGATTACGACGTTCGACGCCGCGGGCGTCCCGGGTACGTGATCGAAATCGGGTCGGCTGTAACCGATCGCGGGCCGAGCGACGTGGAGAACGTTAGACTGCCTTCTCGGCCTCGGCCTGGACGAGGTACGACCGGTCGTCTGCGTACTCGGTGAGCGCTTCGAGCGCCTCCGCTGTCCCGACTTGGTTGAGCGCCCAGGCGGCGCTGGCGCGGACGACGTCCTCGTCCTCGTCCTCGAGTCGTTCTGCGAGGGGGTCGATTGCCCGCGTGTCGCCGATCAGGCCGAGGGCGCGGGCGGCCCGGCTGCGGATGTCAGGGTCGTCGGCCACGAACTGGTTCGCGATGGGCTGGACTGCGTCCTCGGCACCGATCTCGCCGAGTGCCCGGAAGCTGGCCTTCTGGAGCGGCGGGCTCGAGTCGACGTAGTCGAGGAGTTTGTTCACGACCCGGTCGTCCTCGACGCCGATCTTCCCGAGGATCGCGATCGCCTGCTCGTCGCGCCGTTGGGCCCGCTGGAGCATCGGGTCGATCGCCTCCTCGGGCCCCATCCGCGCGAGCGCCTCGAGGCAGTGTTCTTCCATGTAGCCCGAATCGAGCGAGTCGAGCGCGAGCAAGATCATCTCGACGTTTCCGCGCTTCTCGTGGACCTTCAGCGCGTGCCACTCCGGCGGGAAGTCCTTGACGTGGTCGAGGACGTCGTAGAAGCCCTCCCGCCTGAGCTGTTCGCGCACGGTGAGGTCGTCCCACGCGGTCGCGTCGTCGACGCCGTCCTGGAGCTCGTCGGTCGTCTCGAGCAGCGACGCGATCGTCTCGGCGTCCTCGTCGGGATCGAGGTCGGCGGCTTCGATCTCGGTCTCGACGTCCTCGAGCGTCGCGACCAACCGGTCGAGCAGGTCCTCGTCGTCGGCCAGCGTGAGCGAGGTCCCGAGCGCCGCGTTGATCTCCTCGAGGGCGTCCTCGACGACGTCACGGAGTTCGGCGCGACCCTCTTCGGTCCAGCGGGTGGTCTCGATGTCGCCTTTCGCCCCGTCGACCTCGTCGACGACGTCTTCGGCGTAAGGGCCGCGCTGCTCTTCGACGCCGGACTCGACGTCGTCGACGTCACCCTCGAGCTCGTCGATTTCGTCTTCGACTGCTTCGACCTCGGCTTCGACGTCGTCGACCTCGGCCTCGAGTGTGGTGTACGGCTCGGGGGCCTCGCTCTCTTCGTCTTCGTCTTCGTCCTCGTCCTCGGGCGCGATGGTCTCGAGGTCTTCGCGGGCCGCCTCGAGGTCGGCCTCGATCGGGTCGAAGTCCTCACGAACCGCCTCCAGGTCGGCTTCGACCGGCTCGAGTTCGGTCTCGACTGCGTCGAGGTCGGCTTCGGTCTCGGCTGCCTCGAGCAGGTCCTGGACGGGGTCGAGCGCCTCTCTGACGGGCGCTATGTCGTCACGAACGGGCTCGAGATCCGCGCGGATCGACTCGAGCCGATCCCGGACCGACTCGGCGACCGCCTCGGGGTCGACCTCGTCGGCCGCCTCCTCGTCGCTCATAGCCTCACCCGGCGGGTCGCCGCCGTGGGACTCGTGACCGTGTTCATACCGGAACCTGTGCCCAGGAATCCCCTAAGCGTTTCCATACCCGATCAGTCAGCGACCGCCTCGGTCGAACCACTACTGCCCGCCCAGTACAGCCATGGGGCGAGGAGCATGTAGGCGAGCCCGAGCGTCAGGAGCGCGTACGGGAACGTCCGACCCGCGAAGTCGGGGATCAAGATCGCAAGAGCGTGGACGACGCCCATGATGAGCGCGTCGCGGGCGAGCAGGTCGGGATAGCGGATGCGCGAGACCATCAGGTAGCTGAACGCCGCCGTGATCGCGAGCACGAGCAACGGATCCGCGACGCCGGCGAGGATCGCCGCGCCGATGATCGTGGCGGCGAGCGTCGTCTGGACGCCCTCGGTGTAGTTCGCGGCCGTGTCGTAGGCCGTGTACATCCCGAGCCTGGCGACGGCCATCGCGACGAACAGCGCGCAGACGACGCCCGTGAGGAGCAACTCGAGGGTCAACGTCTCGAAGCCGACGCCGAACCCTTCTGTCACGACGACGAACGCGAGGACGGCAGGGGCGATCGCGAACGAAGAGACGTCGGCCAGCGAGTCGAGGTAGGGGCCGGCGGGGGTGCCGCCGTACCGCCGCGCGAGGATGCCGTCGAGCCCGTCGGCGATCGCCGCGAGCAGGACGAGTCGGGCGGCGAGCCGAACGTCGACGAACGTGGCGACGACCGCGACGAAGCCGAGTGCGGCGTTGGCGATCGTCACCGCGTCGGCGACGCCGAGTCGTCCGACGAACCGAGGCAGCATACTCGCGGAGTCTGCGGGCGGGAGTCTTACGTGTTTTCGTTTCGTCATCGGGCGCTCGAGTGCGTTCCGATCGCCCGTTCGAGGACCGAACCGGGGCCGTTATATCGCGTCTCTCCCAAGCGTCGAGCATGAAACGGCGCGCCTACCTCGCCGCCCTCGGAAGCGGCGGGCTCGCCGGACTCGCGGGGTGTACCACGCTGGGGCGAATCGGCATCGCCCCGGGGGAGGACGACGACTACGACATCGGGATGACCCGAAACGAGTTTCTCCCACGAGAGTACGAGGCCACCGTCGGCGAGACGGTCGTCTGGAAGAATACCAGTGGATCGATACACACCGTCACCGCCTACGAAAAGGCCATCCCCGACGACGCCGAGTATTTCGCCAGCGGTGGCTTCGACAACGAGGAAGCCGCCCGACAGGGGTGGGCGGACGATACCGGAGGCGGCTTTGACACCCGCGAGACGTACGAACACACCTTCGAGGTCCCCGGAACCTACGGCTACGTCTGCATTCCCCACGAGGCGGGTGGGATGGTCGGCACCGTCGTCGTCACCGAGTGATCGCGGGACAATTCTGAGTGCTTACAGGACAAGAAGTTGCAAGCCCCGTCGTACGGCGCGCTGCAGCGACCGAGCCACCGCCTCCTCGGGCGTGCCACGGTCGTCATAAAAGTCGTCGGGTTCGCGTTCAGTCCTCGACGGCGACGTCTTCCTCGCTGACGCTGACGGCGGTCGCCTCCTCTTCGGCGAGCTCTTCGGGACTCGCCTCGAGGGTCGTCTTCTGGATCTCGACGCGGCGCAGCGGGTAGATCGTCTTCGCCTCGCCGTAGATCGCCGAGGAGAGTCGACCCTCGACGATGCTGTCGACGAGTTCCTCGAGCGTCCGGTCTTCGGCGGCCGACTCGACCATCTCGACCATCGTCTCGCGGATGGCCTTCTCCTGGCTCGCGTCGGCCTTTTTCGTCGTGAACGCGACGGGCTGGACCTGCACGCGGTAGTCGTCGGTCGTGACGACGGTAACGTACGCCTCGACCTTCGAGGCCCCGCGTCGGACCAGCGAGCGCAGGTAGTCGCGGGTCAGCGAGTGTGCCTTGAACTCCGTGTAGGCGGCGTCGCTGCCGACGTCGGTCACCTTGAAGGTGAGCTTCGTGTTGTTCTCGCTCGCGTTGTTCGTGAGCTCGCCGAGCGTCGTCTCGATCGTTCGGTCGAGTACCTGTTCCGGTTCGTCAGCGGGAGTCTCACCGAGTTCGGCCCGGTCGAACTGCTCCGGGGCGAGGACGGTGTACCACCGCTTTTCCTGTTTCGCACGTGAAACTGATCGTTCACTCATGGTTGGTGTCTGTGTTCTCGGACGCGTCTTCTCGGGCGTCCATCCGCGGTTCGCACTGTACCACTGTGTTCGCGACGTCGAGGTTGACCACGTAGTCGTCGACCGTCGCGTGGAGGCCACCGGTCGTCCCGCGTTCGATCCGCGTGACGACGGCGTCGCCTTCGACCTCGGTGGCCATCTCGTCGGTGTTGTCGGGCTGGATCGCCCGCGCCACGAGGTCGGGCTCGTCGTGTTCCGTCCTGATCGTCGCCCGTCTCCTGCTCATAGGGTCTCCCTCACGGCCGCGATGATCGTCGCGTCGTCCACGTCAGGGTCGTACCGCAGCAGGCCGCGCCGGCGACCGACGTCGTACTCGCCGTCGAGCTCCCGGGCCACCGCCTCGAGCGCCCCGCCGAGGGGCCGATCCTCGAGCGCGAACAGCCCCGCCTCACCCTCGCCAATCGCGAGAGTGCACGGCTCCGGCGAACGATACGTCGCCGCCAGCCGAGCAGCCGTCTCGACTGCGCCGTCGACGCCGACGACGAACAGCCCGTCGTACCGGCCCGTCGACGCCGTATCGAGCGCTGTGTGTGCCCGTCTGGCGTGTGCTCGCCAGGCCGAAAGCGCCGCCGTTTCGACGCCGTGGCCGATCGCGAGCGCGACGCCCGTGCCGGGTTCGGCACGCGCAGTCGCCTCGAGCACGTCGGCGTAGCCGCCGACCGTGGCGAACGGTCCGTCGGGGGCCGCGTGCGGGTGCAGGAAACGACCGATCGCCTCGGCCGCTCGCTCGCTCGCGTTCTCGTGACCGACGACGTCGAGCGCGACGAGCGAGCCGACGCGCCGGTGAGCGTCCTCGACCGGCTCATCGGACAGGTCGACACCCTCGAGTGCGTCCTCGACGGCGTCGCGGTCGCCGGACCACGGGCCCCGACACAGCGTCGAGTGAGCGAGCCCGTCGGCGAGGTCGTCGGTCGGGACGGCGACGCCGGGTCGTCGCTCGAGCAGTCCGCGGTCGCGGGCGGCCTCGAGCAACAGCTCGGTTTCGCCCGCGCCGGGCTGGACGCCCGCGGCGAACGCCCCCGCGAGCGCGAGGACGGGGTCGGGGCTCTCCCCGAGTTCGCGGACGAGGTCGCACGCGGCCAGCGTCGCCGGTCGCTCGCTCGAGTCGAGCCGATCCGCGTCGGCATCGACGGCACCGACGGCGACCGCGACCGTCGCGTCGTCACGCTCGTCGACGTCCGAAACGCGCCCGGTTCGCTCGGCGACCGTCCGACCGACGGTCACCTGGAACGGCGTCCCTCGCGTAGAGAGTGCTCTGGCGAGGACGCCCGCCGCGGCGAGTCCGTCGCCGTCTCCCCTCGTGACGAGCCGGACGAAGCCGGCACTCTCGAGGGCAGGGGCGAGCGACGCGTCGGTTCGACCCATCGTGGACATCTCCGCTTACTCCTCGAGGATCTTCTTCGCGACGTCGTAGGAGTAGGTGAAGTCGGGCTCGAGTTCGTCCCCGCGGTAGTATTCGACCAGCCGACGCACCTTCGACTCGGTGTTCTGCAGCGCGCGCTTGTTCTGGAAGTCCTGGCCGTTCTCCTGGACGTGCTCGCGCAGGCGCACGGCGCGCTCCATCAGGTTTCGAAGGTCCTCGGGGAGTTCGGGCTCGGCGTCGTTCTCCTCGAGGATCTCGGTGACCTTCTTCCCGGTCGCCAGCTTGACGTCCGGGACGGGGGTGCCGGTGACGCCCTCGTCACGCAGCTTCATGCCGATCTGACTGGGGTCGTAGCCCTGCTCGGCCAGCTCGACGACTCGTTCTTCGACCTTCTCCGGGTCGACATCGCTCCACTCCGGGGGTTCGTCTGCCGCGGGTTTGTCCGAACCGGACGTTCCGCGACGGCGGGTATGCATTCGTGCCATTGTTCGAGGATAGGAATCGCACTGACCGCTTCGCGTGAGTCCGGCACTTGCCGGGTGCACTTCCGCAATCCCAAGCCACACAATCGGTGGCACAGTCGGATTTGCGGCCGTGCGCTTCCCACGAGTGAGTTCGTCGTCACGGCTAAAAGCGTTGCGTCATCGCCCGGTCGGTCCTCGAGTTTAAATCACATTGGGAGGGAGTCCCGGTCGATGAGGTTCCACTTCAGAGAAGCAACCAGCGTCTTCAGGAAGACCCTGCCGTTCGTCCTCCTGCAGTTCGCCATCGGAGTCGTCTTCGCGATCGTCGGCGTCGTCTACCTCGGCCTCGTCGCGTGGCTCGCGATCAGGTTCTTCTGGGGCGACGGGGGATGGAGCCTGCTCGTCGCCGGCGCCGTGATGCTCATCGGCCTGGCCAGTTTCGCCTTCGTGTGGCGGCTGGTCCAGCGGTACGTCCTGTACCTGGTCAAAGCCGGTCACATCGCCGTCATCGCTCACATCGTCGAGGAAGGTGAGGTTCCGGAGAACCAGCTCAGCTACGGGACGTCGCAGGTGAAAACGTACTTCAAATCCGCCAGCGCGCTGTGGGGGCTCGACATGGTGATCGACGCCGTGCTCAAGCAGCTCACGAGTGCCGTCGCGCGAGTTCAGAACCTGCTGCCGGTCCCACTCCCCGGTCAGCTGCAAACGCTGCTCAAACTCCTCCAGAAGTCGATCGTGCTGGCGGTGGGATACCTCGACAACGCGATCCTCGCGTACCTGTTCGTCGACCGGCATCCGAACCCCTGGCGGTCCGCACGCGACGGCGTCGTCCTCTACGGGAAGACGTGGAAACCGGTCCTCGGATCGACGATCGTCATCGTCTTCGGGATGTACGCGCTGGCGTTCGTTCTCCTGACGCTGCTCGCACCAGTGGCGGCCGTCATCGACGTGCTGCCGACGTCGCTCGAGATTTTCTCGTGGCTGTTCATCGCCGGGCTCGTCGCAGTCGTCCACACCGGACTCCTCAAGCCGTGGGTGAAGACGGTCGTGATCACGACCTTCCTCATCGAACAGCGCGGGTACACCCCCGACAGCGAGACCATGGCGTGGATCGAGGAGCGCTCGAACCGGTTCAGCGAACTTGTCGAGAAAGCAGAGAGCGACGAGTACGTCGAAGAAGACCGCCAGCAACCCGATGGGAAACCCGAGGTGATCGGCGAGGCCTGACAACGACGGTTATGAGTCGGTACCGGTGCAACCGCGAACCGGCTGTGATCGCGCCGGTACCCCGGTATCGAAATCCGTCTGTATGGCCGCGTTCCGCCGACCGGACGATACGCGTCGCGGTAGCCGCGGTAACGGACGACACGCTCTCGAGGCCGATTCGAGGGGTTTATCTATTCCCACCGGGAACTGTTGAATGCGAAGGAGGGCTCGTAGATCAGCGGTAGATCACTCCCTTGGCATGGGAGAGGCCCCGGGTTCAAATCCCGGCGAGTCCATAATTATTGCGCGGCTCACAACTCCGTGAGCCGCGCGAATTGTCGTCGAAGCCCGGATTTGAACCCCTGGAAGTCGCAGCGAGAGCGAAGCGAGCGACCGTCTTCCTCCGGGTTCAAATCCCGGCGAGTCCATAATTCTTGTGCGACTCACTCCGTGAGCGACGCGGACTGGCCGAGGGTCACCGCTCAGAAACTGTCGACGTTGGGGGCTGAACGACGGCCAGCTTTTGAGAGTTGAACCAGTAGAATCGAATACTGTTGCCGATAATAATTGGGTGCGGAGAGCTGTCCGGTCTACCCGACCTGCCACACATTGCTGGACTCTCCGCACTGCCTTCAGGACCCGATCCGAAGCCCCCGTCCGGGGGTTCAGCGCGAGGGCAAACGCGCCTCGAGTTTCGAACTCACCGTCGACAGTACGAGGACCGCAAGCTCCTTCGCCGAGAAAGCGAGTTTCGGAGGTCGCCCACCGTCGCGGATCAGGAGTGATTTTGCCGGCCTTCGTGGTTCAGTACGCTCTCGGCCAGGTGAGCAGGGTGTGAATCGGTAACCTCTCGTACAGGTAGCTACTCTCGAGGGGTATCGGCCGACTCACGAACTATCTCGCCCGGACTCGGTACGCACTCAGGCTGGCGTTCACCGAGGACCACCCGCCGCGGCTCATCGCAGTGAGCTTCGCGATCGGGGTAGTAGTGACCACGCTTCCGAGCTTCGGCATCGGCATTCCCGTGCTCGCGTGGATCGGCTACCGGTTCGACTGGGCCAACAGGCTCGCGCTGTTCGCGGCCGTCGTGGTCCTGAATCCGGTCGTGAAAGGTGGCGTCTACGTCCTGAGCCTCCTCGTCGGGATCCAGCTGCTCGGCCCGCTCCCGGACGACGTCCCCGTCGAACTGGGCTGGGACGCGGGTGCGGAGGTCGTCCTCCGACTGCTCGTCGGGAACGCGGTCCTGGCGGTCTGCTTTGCGATCGTCGGCTACGCGCTCGCCTACTGGATGGCCCACGCCCTCGAGAATCGACGGCCGGTGTGAGACGGGTCGCGATCAGGCGAGGGCGGCGTCGATCGCGGCCTCGAGGTCGCCGATCAGGTCGTCGACGTGCTCGATGCCGACGCTGACGCGGATCAGGCCGTCGGTGAGGCCAGCCTCGAGTCGCTCCTCGCGGGGGATCGCGGCGTGGGTCATCGGTGCGGGCTGTTCGATCAGGCTCTCGACGCCGCCTAAGCTCTCGGCGAGGGTGAAGATATCAGTAGTGGAGACGACCTCGCTCGCCTCCTCGAGACTCGCGTCGAGTTCGAAGCTCAGCATGCCGCCGAAGTCGTCCATCTGTCGGGCAGCGATCTCGTGGCCTGGGTGACTCTCGAGGCCGGGATAGTAGACCTTGGAGACGCGCGGGTGGTCCTCGAGCCACGCGGCGATGGCGCCGGCGTTCTCGCAGTGGCGATCCATCCGGACGGGGAGGGTCTTCGTTCCCCGGAGGACGAGGAAGCAGTCGAAGGGGCCCGGCGTCGCGCCGACGGCGTTCTGGTAGAACCCGAAGCGCTCGTCGAGTTCGGGATCGTTCGTCAGGAGCGCGCCGCCGACGACGTCGGAGTGGCCACCGAGGTACTTCGTCAGCGAGTGGCTCACGACGTCCGCGCCGAGCTCGAGCGGTCGCTGGAGGTACGGCGTCGCGAACGTGTTGTCGATGGCACAGATCGCGTCGTGTTCGTGGGCGATCTCCGCGGCCCCCTCGATGTCCACGATCGACATGAGCGGGTTGGTGGGCGTCTCGAGCCAGAGCAACTCGGTGTTTGCCTGGAACGCCCCCTCGATCGCCTCGAGGTCGGTCATGTCGACGAAGGTAAACTCGAGGTCGTACTCCTCGTACACCTGCGTGAAGATGCGGTGGGTGCCGCCGTAGACGTCGTTGCCGGTGACGACGTGGTCGCCGGACTCGAGCAGGTTGAGCACGGTGTTGATCGACCCCATCCCGCTGGCGAAACAGCGGCCGTACTCGGCCCCCTCGAGGCTCGCGAGGTTCTCCTCTAAGTCGGTTCGGGTGGGGTTCCCAGTGCGAGAATACTCGTAGCCACGGTGGTCGCCGGGGGCATCCTGTTCGTACGTGGAGTTCGCGTAGATGGGCGTCATCAGCGCGCCCGTCTCCGGGTCTGGTTCCTGGCCGGCGTGGATCGACCGGGTCTCGATCCGGTACTGGTCGTCGTCCATGGCTGGGGCGACGTGGTGGAGGGAGGTGAGGTTTGCCTTCTCGAGCGGTGAGCAGTCAATCAGGAGTCAATTGCGTCGGAGGTCGCTCAGCCGCCCACCGGCGATCAGCGTCCGTAACCGTTCGCCGTTGTCAGAAGCCAGTACCGCACGACTATATCGAGGACGAGTACGGTCGCCGGGACACGGGTATTGCGAAACGGACGAATCGATCTGCATCCATCTTCACCAGCCGTCGCGGAACGTGCGTTTTATAACCGTCACCGAACAAGGGCGTCGTACGACTATGCCGAACTCTAAAGGGCCACGCCAGGGAACCCGGAAGAAACTCGCGAACAAGCCTCGAGAACGCGGGACGTCGCCGCCACAGCGGGCGATTCAGGAGTACGACGAGGGCCAGAAGGTCCACCTGAAGATCGACCCGAGCGTCCCGAAGGGACGGTTCCACCCGCGATTCGACGGTCAGACGGGTGAGGTCGTCGGCACGCAGGGCAACGCGTACAAGGTCCGAATCACCGACGGCGGCAAGGAGAAGACGCTGATCGTGACCGCGGCCCACATGCGCGCTCAGGAATGACGATCTTCAAAGAGATCGTCGACGAGGAGTTCCTGACGATCTCGGAGACGAAGGAACTGCTCGACGACATCGAGACCGAGCGCGCGCTCGACGAGGAGCGCGAGTTGCGCTACGAACTCGCACGAGCGATCGAGCACGTCAACCGCTTTGCCCTCCTCGACGTCGAGGAGGCCCAGGAGCTCGTCGACGAACTCCAGGAGCTCGAGAAGGTGGACGAGGCGACCGCCTACAAGATCGTCAACCTCCTCCCACAGGACCGGGGCGAGTTGCGCGCGCTCTACGCCCAAGAGCGGTACTCGCTGTCCGGTGACGAACTGGACGAGATCCTCAACGTCATCGTTCGGTACGTCTGATCCGCCTCGACACCAGCCGGTGGCAGCTGCAGGGTCCACTGAGAAGGTGGCCGACTCTTTAAGTACGGGGTCGACGTACCCAGAATCAATGAGTGAATCCGAGACCGACGGGACGACCGTTCGCCGTGCAGTCGTGTTAGACTACCTCGCCCACGGACTGTCGGACGATGGACGGCCCCAGTACGAGAAGTCGCCGGCCGGCTACGCGATGGCCGTCGACGACTTCACGCTGTACGAGGTCGCCTTCGACGAGGACACCCGGCTCACGATCGGCACCCGCGTCGTCGTCGATCCGCCCGAAGACCGGGACGTCGTCTCGGCGTGTCGGACCGTCGAGTACGGTGACCTCTCTTCTGGTGCCCAGTCCGAACTCGAGTACGTCGTCGAAGATCTCGTCGAGGAGGAAGAAGCGCGGTTCGTCGACTTCTACAACGAGGCCCAGCCGATCACGCTGCGGCTCCACCAGCTCAACCTGCTGCCGGGGATTGGCGAGAAGTTGCGCAATTCCATCCTCGATCAGCGGAAACGAGGCCCCTTCGAGAGCTTCGAGGAGCTCGAAGAGCGCGTTTCCGGACTCCACGACCCCAACGAAATCGTCGTCGATCGAATTCTCGAGGAGCTGCGCGACGAGGACGTCAAGTACAAACTCTTCGTCGGCCGTCGCGAGGAGGCGTAGCCGGAGGAGGCGTGGGCTGCCCACTCGCGGGGACGAACCCGACCGTTGGTCGGGTGCGAGACGGTGCGTTTACCCGAGCCGGTCGCCTACTCGCGCCACATGAGAGATCCAGACGGACTGCTCGCCCGGGCGGGCGTCCGGGGGAACCCCGACCGCGACCAGCACTTTCTCGTCGACGACCGCGTGCTCGATCGGCTCCCGACCTACCTCGAGGAGGGAGCCGCCGACACGAGTCACGTCCTCGAGATCGGTCCCGGAACGGGGGCGTTGACCGACCGGCTGCTCGCGGTCGCCGACCGGGTGACGGCGATCGAACGCGACCGCGATCTCGCGGCCTTTCTCGAAACGGAGTTCGCCGACGAGATCGACGTGGGCCGACTCGAGGTCGTCGCGGGCGACGCCCTCGAGGTCGACCTCCCCGCGTTCACCGCGTCGGTCTCGAATCTCCCCTACGGCGTCTCGAGCGAGATTACCTTCCGGTTGCTCCCACGAAAGCGCCCGCTCGTGTTGATGTTCCAGAAGGAGTTCGCCGAGCGGATGGTCGCCGAGCCGGGCACCCCGGAGTACGGTCGGCTGTCGGTGTCGACCCAGCACTACGCCGACGTCGAGCTGGTCGAGCCCGTCCCGAAGGAGGCGTTTTCGCCGCCGCCGGCGGTCGAGAGCGCGGTGATTCGGACGATCCCGCGGGAACCCGACTACGAGGTCGACGACGAGGCGTTCTTCCTCCGGTTCGTCAAGGCGCTGTTCACCCAGCGTCGCAAGACGATGCGGAACGCGATCCGAAACACGGCACACATCTCCGGCCTCGACGATCCGGATGCGGTCGTCGAGGCGGCCGACGAGGACCTCCTGAAGAAGCGTGCCGGAGCGGTGACGCCGCGGGAGTTCGCCGAACTCGCTACGCTTGCCGCCGCCGTCGGGCTGGACGACGAGTCGTGACCTGACGCGGTGAGCCGGCTCGCGACCTGACGCGGTGAGCCGGCTCGCGACCTGACGCGGTGAGCCGGCTCGCGACCTGACGCTGCGAGTGCCCTCGTGACGTCGTGAGCCGGCTCGTGACCTGACGTCGTGACCCCGCTCGTTCCGTACCGCCGCGAACCGTCTCAGCCGTGACGGACACGCTCGCGAGGAGGGCGAGAACGTGAAGCGGCGACGTGTAAAGGGACGACTAGACCCGGCGTCGGCCCGGATCGTACTCGAGTGCGCACCGATCGGCTCGGTGCGATCGCGACCGGGCCGAACTGAAACGGCGGCACGAATCGACGAATACACGGCGTTCCAGCGAAACGACCTCCAGTAGACACACCTCACAGACGATGCTCGAGCCCCTCACCGCCCTCGACTGGCTATCAGAGCAGTTCACCACGACGAACCAGCGACTGGTCGTGACCGTCGTGACGGCCGGGGTCGCCCTCGCCGTCCTCCTCTCCTCACAGGCGTTTCACCGCCACCTCAACGAGCGGCTCAAGCCGCTTCACGCGGACGTCGTGACGACGGTCGTCCTCGTCGCGGCGTTCGTGCTCTCGATGGCCACCATCCTGGGCGTCTGGGGACAGACCGGCGCAATCCGAGAGCTGTACGAACGCCAGGATCTCGGGGAGGAGTTCGTCGCCAGGGTGATCGTCTCGTTCGTCATCCTCGTGAGCACGTACATCGTCGTCCGGTTCGTCCGGCGGCTCCTCCGGGAGTTGTTCGAGTCCTCCTCGGCGGTGACCCGACACCAGCACGAAGTCGCCCACCGCCTCTCCCAGGCCGTCCTCTGGACGACCGCACTCGTCGTCATCCTCAGCGTCTGGACGGACGACCTCGGCGGGCTGCTCGTCGGGGCCGGATTTTTAGGGATCGTCCTGGGGATGGCCGCCCGCCAGACGCTCGGCTCGATGATCGCCGGCTTCGTCCTGATGTTCTCTCGCCCGTTCGAGGTCGGCCACTGGGTCGAGATCGACGACCGCGAGGGGATCGTCACCGACATCTCGATCGTCAACACCCGCATCCAGACGTTCGACGGCGAGTACGTCGTGGTCCCCAACGACGTCGTCGGCTCGAGTCTGGTGACGAACCGGTCGAAACACGGCCGACTGCGGATCGAGATCGAGGTCGGCATCGACTACGAGGCTGACGTCGAGCGCGCGCGGGAGCTGGCACTCGAGGCGATCGACGACGTCCCGGAGGCCCAGGCGGTGCCCGAACCGGGCGTCGTCACGAAGTCCTTCGACGACTCGGCGATCCTACTCGGGGTTCGGTTCTGGGTCGACGAGCCGACCGCCAGCACGTGCACGAGAGCGCGGACGACCGCGATCGGCGCGATCAAAGACGCCTTCGACGAACACGGGGTCAAGATCCCGTATCCACAGCGCGAGCTCTCGGGACGGTCTGGAACCGACGTCCAGCTTTCGGCCGACGGCGCGAGGGGAGGCGACGACCGCTGGGGGCCCGACGGGGCGGAGTCGACGGCCGACGCCGAGGATCGAAACGGGGAACCGTCGTCGCAACCGATGGAGCGGACGTAGATGGACCTCGCGAACCGACGCGGACTCGAGACCGACGTCTATCAGCCCGCCGAAGACTCGGCGCTGCTCGCCGACGCCGCCTGCGACCGACTCGAGGAGGACGCCCTCGTCCTCGAGGTCGGCACCGGGTCGGGCTACGTCGCCGACCGACTCGCCACGGAGACGGGTGCTCGCGTGGTCGCCTCGGACGTGAACCCCCACGCCTGCGGGCAGGCACGCGAACGCGGGGCCGACGCCGGCGTCGAGGTCGTGCGTGCGGACCTGGTGTCGCCGTTCGTCGATGGCTCCTTCGACGCGGTCGTCTTCAACCCGCCGTACCTGCCGACCGACGCCGACGCCGAGTGGGACGACTGGATGGAGCGCGCCCTTTCGGGGGGCGAGTCCGGCCGCGAGGTGATCGATCCGTTCCTCGAGACGGTCGGTCGCGTGCTCGCGCCCGACGGCGTCGTCCTGTTGCTGGTCAGCAGCCTCACCGGCGTCGAAGAAGTGGTCGAGACCGCCGGCGAGGAGGGCTTTAGCGCCGTCGCCCTCGCCGACGAGTCGTTCCCGTTCGAGACGCTGACGGTCCTCGAGCTGGTCCGGTAACGCGAGCGTGAGCTGACGCCGGTTCGGTCAGCCCAGCACGGAGACGACGCCGATGCCGGCCAGCGCTGTACCGGCCCCGAGCGCCAACAGGAGGTAGTTCGCGGCCGGATTCGCTGCGCGCGTGAGGTTCAGCGTGTAGTGGCGCGCCGACACCGGCCAGAACGGACGGATCCCCATCGGCGTGATCGCGTCCGCGAGCAGGTGTGAGCCGATCGAGAGCGTGCCGACGACGAACGCGAACGTCACAACGCCGACGTCGACGGCCGGCGAGGAGGTGCCGACCACCATCGCCGCTACCCCCGCGAGGGCGATGCCGACGACGAACGCGAACGCGACCGTGTGCGTCGGTCCCCGGTGGTCGATCATCGGGAGCTGGTGGTCGAGGTCGGGGATCGTCGAGAGCGAGACGGCCACGACCGCGCCGAGCACCGCGACGGGTTCGTATCCCGCGAGCGAAACGGCGACACCGAGTGGCGTATAGAGGAGCAACGCCGCGCCGACGTGGCCGGTCCGATACATACGGTCGCCGAGAGGGGGCAGCGAAATATAAATCCACCGTCGTTTTCGAGAAGAAATCCACGATGCTGGCTGCTCGAGCAGCGTCGACTCGGACGAGGCGGCGTCACCGGGTACGGGAACGTTATGTGCCCTGGCTGTGACGTCGTACCCATGCCCGACGACGAAGCAATGACCCGATTTCCAGTCCCGGACGTCGACGACCTCCCCGAGGATCTCCAGGAACGAATCGAGGACGAGACCGACCGCGCCGGCTTCACGCCGAACGTCTTCCTCGCCTACGGCTACCGCCCCTCGCAGTTCCGGGCCTTTTTCGAGTACTACGACGCACTCGTCGAGGACACCGAGTTGAGCCGCCGGGAGGTCGAGATGATCGTCGTCGCCGTCTCCGCGGCGAACGACTGCTACTACTGCAACGTCGCCCACGGCGCACTCGTCCGGATCTACGGCGACGACCCGTACCTCGCCGACCAGCTGATCTCGAACTACCGCTGTGCCGACCTCGACGAGCGCGAGCGGGCGATGCTCGACCTCGCCGTGAAACTCACCGAGGAACCCGAACGCGTCGAGGAAGCCGACCTCGAGCGACTCGAGGAACACGGCTTCAGCCGGCGAGCGATCTGGGATATTGGCGCCGTCGCGTCCTTTTTCAACCTCTCGAACCGGATGGCCCACCTCGCGGACATGCGTCCGAACCCCGAGTTCCACGACATGGGTCGCTAGCGGAACCGACCACCCCGTCGATCACGGTCTCGACGACGGTTCAGGAGCCACCCGACCCGCCACGGGCGAGCGCGGCGACGATCGCGAACAGGAGACCGAACGCCGCCCCGTGAAGGACGGCTGTCTCGAGTGACGCCTGCCGGGCGCCGAACGCCATCGCGATCACGACCTCACCGACCACGAAGATGACGACGAAGAAGGCGAACAGGAACCCCGCGACGACCGGCGTCGAGAGGTCGGCGAGCCGCTCTGCTAGCCCCGGTGTCGACGCGTTGCCTCCGCTCATGACTCGAGCGTACGTGCGCCGGGCATGATAGCTGCTACGAAACGGCCGGTCGCGTGGCCTCGTCGGCCGGCTCATCGGTCCCTGGCGACGAAAACCGTAAACGGCCGCCGGACGAGAGTCGAGCCATGACCACGCTGGACGAAACCGACCTCGAGATCCTCCGGCTGCTCGTCGAGGACGCCCGGCGGCCCTACAGCGACATCGCCGAACGCGTCGACCGCTCCGCGCCGACCGTCTCCGACCGGATCGATCGACTTCGCGAGATCGGCGTCGTCCGGCGGTTCACCGTCGACCTCGACCGCTCGACGTTCACCGAGGGCGCCGAGGTGCTCGTCGAACTCGAGCTCGAGCCGGCCGCTGGCGACCGGATCGCCGAGGGGCTCGCCGCCGTCGACGCCGTCGAACACGTGCTCACGACCGCGGACGCCCGCCTGTTCGCCGTCGCGACCGTCCGGCCCGAACGGGTCCGCTCGATGCTCGCGAACGCGATCGACCTCTCGAGGGTGGAGTCGCTTCGCGTCCACCTGCTCGAAGACCGCGTCTGGTCGCCCCACGTCGGCGACGCCGACCTCGCCCTCGAGTGCGACGAGTGTGGCAGCACCGTCACCGGCGGCGGTCACTCACTCGAGCTCGACGGCCGACGGTACCACTTCTGCTGTCCGGTCTGTCGCTCGCGATTCGAGGAACGGTACGCGAGCCTCTCGGAGTCAGCGTAGGGACAGTTCGTTGCCGGTCGGACGATCGACGGTCGGTCCACCCCGCATCGAGCGTCGGGCGCGTCGGACGATCGCCGAACCCGGCACCGGTCACCGGGCGGGGATAACCGTCACTGGGACTGGCGATCGCCGCACTGTGATCTCCGCGACGCTCCCGAGCACGAGCCGCTCGATGCCGCTCCGGCCGTGGCTTCCCATGACGACGTGGTCGAACTCGCCGTCCTCGAGGTAGGCGACGATCTCGTGACCCGGCCGTCCGTACCGCCACTCCGTTTCGACGGATCGATCGTACTCGTCCGCGACGTCCCGTGCGGTTTCGAACGCCCGCGTCGCCGTTTCGTGCGCTCTGTCGCGCCACCTGCCCCGGTAATCTTCGACCCCCGCGTCGGTGTGCTCGGCGAACGGTTCGACCACGTGGAAGACCTCGACCGACGCCTCCGGAAACGTCTCGAGCGCGAATCGCAACGCGGCCTCGGCTGGATCGCTTCCGTCGTACGGAACGAGAATACGCGCGACCATACGCGACGGATTCCACCCGAGTATTTAGTTCCGGCAGGAGTTGGCGGTCCGAACGAACCGGCCGTTGTCACGGCACCTCAGAAACCCCGGCTCGAACCGGTCGGCGACACCGTAGCTCGCGACGGCGGCGACCGGAGCGCGGAGCCTTTGACGGTCCCGACCTAACGCCCGTTCATGCGAACGAGTCTCAATGTCCCAGAAGAGACGCTCGCCGAGTTCGACCGGACGTGGCAGGCCGAAGGGCTCGAGTCGCGCTCGCGGGCGCTCAGAGAAGCGATCCAGGAGTACGTCGAGTCCCACCACCGCCTCGAGCAGGCCAGCGGTCCCGTCGCGGCGGCGGTCGTCTTCGACTACGAGCACGACGAGATCATCGAGGCGTTACACGACCTCCAGCACGAGTTCCAGGCCGAGATCGACACGACGAGCCACGTCCACCACGGCGAGTGGTGTCTCGAGACAGTCTTCTGTCACGGCGACGCCGCTCGGATCAGGAAGCTCGTCTACCGGCTCAAGGACTTCGACGCGGTTCACCGGGTGTCGGTGACGCTGTTGCGGGCCGGCTCGCCGACCGCTCCCTCGAGCGAGGAGTGACGAGCGGAGCCGCTGACGGCGGAGTGGCCGGTATCGTGGTCGTTATGGGCTCGAGTCGCCTATCCGGTCGCGTGAAGAACGTCACCGACAGGACGAGCAACCCGTTCGGGATGCGCCCGCCGTTCGAGTGCAACGATCCCGGAACCCGTCCAGCGGTCTTCGGCTACGGCGACGCCAACGCCGACTTTCACCTGATCGGCGACCATCCCGGCGTCCACGGCGGCGCGACGACGGGGGTGCCGTTCACCGAGACCGAGTCGGGCGAGGCCATCCAGGACCTCGCCGCCGACCTCGAGTTCGCCTCCGGTCCCCGGGCTCGACCCGTCTACGAGAACCTCTTTGCCAGCTACCTCCACATGTGCACGCTCCCGGACGGGCGCGACCCGACCGCCGAGGAGTACGACGAGCTCGAGCGCTACTTCGACGCCGAGCTCCGGGCGATCAACGCCCACATCCTCCTGCCGGTCGGCGAGCGGGCGACCGACCACGTCCTGACCGAGTACACGACCCAGCGGGGCCGCCTCGAGCTCGACATGGCGACCCTCCACGCCCGGGAGATCCGCGGTCGGGGCTTCCTCGTCGTCCCCATCCGGGAGCCGACCGGGTGGGGCTCCGACGACCGCGAGGCGATCGTCACGACGCTCGAGGGGATCCTCGCCTCGGACTACCGGCAGACGAAGGGTGTGGCGACACTGGTCGGCTAGTCGCGTGGCGGACGTCCGTGGGAGTGCTCAAAACCGGAGATGTGACGTCGAACTCGGCCCGTCCTCGTCGTCTTCGTCGTCGCTAGGACCCTCGTGGAGATACGTCAGTTCGTCGTCGGTCAGATACACCTGTCTGTCCTCGATAGTGATCTCGACCGACGGGAGCGTCGATCCTGCCGCCGGGCCGTTCTCGCAGTGGCCCGAACAGCTGTCGAAGATCGACCCGTGTTTGGGACAGACGATCCCACCGTCGCGAACGACTGCGCCGACGCCCTCGCGGTAGAGCCGCTGGGCCTCGTGCGTACAGCGGTTGCGCCAGGCCTCGACGAGGACGTCGTCGCGCTCGCCATCGCAAGGGACGAGCACGACTTCGACGTCTTCACCACGACCGTCGCGGGCGGTGAACAGCCAGGATTCCTCGTCCAGAACCGTGTCGACGCTCGTCAGTCGGTAACGCATGTCTATGATCGGTGAGACGTCTGCCCGCGGTATCGGCGTACCGGTCTCCGGATGGAGACTCGAGGGCACGCGTTCGCGGCCCCGGCGCGACGCTGACGAACGGTCGTGACGAAGCCGGTCCAGGCGCGGGTATGCGCTCTACGAGAGACGGATCAGTCCCAGTATCGTGAGGAGCACTCCCCCTGCGACCGACAGGTACCAGCCGTAGGTCGGGACGAACGTCGAACCGAACCCGGCCAACGAGGTCGTGGACAGGTAATAGAGTGGAAGTGAGAGAGCGACGATTCCGCTGCACAGGATCCCGAGCGACTGCAGACGGTCGTCGCGTCCGCGAACGAGTAGGACGAGGACTGCCACGGCAGGGAGCAGCAACAGGATGCTGTATTCCTCTATTCCCGCGTTCATTTTCGGCAGTAAAATGTCCGGTATCGCGTCGGTTTCACCGACACGATCCGGGTTGGGACGGACCCAGGGAAGATACGCGCCCGCTGCAACCCCCGCCAGCGCAAGGAGCACAGGCACTGCTCGGACAGCAGTTCGATCTCGAGCCGTCATCACGGTCCCGTTGACGGACGCCCCGCGTATACTTTCGGGTCGGCACCCACGACGACCATCGTGGGCTTTCGCCCTCGAACTCGACGTGAGCGGGACGCCCCCTTTATACTTCGAGGCAGTGTACGCTGGTCGAATGTCGAGCGGTCACGATCACCGGATCGACGCCGACGACGGCGCCGTCCACAGCGTCTGGAACAACGCCCTCGAGCCAGCCTGCACGATCGAGCCCGGCGACGTGGTTCGCTTCTCGTGCCGGGACGCCACGGACGGCCAGATAGGCCCGGACTCGACGGCCGCGGACGTCGCCGGGCTCGACATCGAGCCCGTCCACCCGTTGACCGGGCCGGTCGCCGTCGAGGGAGCCCGTCCGGGCGACGTACTCGAGGTCGAACTGCTCGAGCTCGAGCACCAGGGCTGGGGCTACACGCTGGTCCTCCCCGGGGAGTTCGGACTCGGGTTGTTGCCCGAGGCGTTCCCGGAGCCGGCGCTGCACGTCTGGGAACTCGAGGGCGACGTCGGCCATTTCGTCGACGGGATCGAGGTCCCCCTCGACCCGTTCCCCGGCATCGTCGGCGTCGCGCCGGCCGCGGACGGCGACCACGACACGAACCCACCTCGAGCTGTCGGCGGCAACCTCGACGTCAAGCACCTGACGGCGGGCTCGACGGTGTCGCTCCCCGTCGCCGTCGACGACGCCCTGTTCAGCATCGGGGATTGCCACGCCGCCCAGGGCGACGGTGAGGTCTGCGTGACGGGACTCGAGGCGCCGATGTCGGTCACGTGCCGGTTCGATCTGCGTTCGGATCGGACGCTCGAGTCCCCACAGTTTCGGACCGACGGCCCGTTCACGCCGACCGGGCGGGACGAGCCGATGGTCGGAATCACGGGGATCGACGACGACCTGTACGCGGCGGCGAAACAGGCGGTCCGGGGGATGATCGACCATCTTCACGAGGAACGCGGGCTCACGCGCGAGCAGGCGTACATCCTGTGTTCGGTGGCCGTCGACCTGAAGCTCTCCGAGGTGGTCAACGCCCCGAACTGGGTCGTCTCGGCGTATCTCCCGGAGCGCATCTTTCCGGCGTCGTCCGATCCGACCTGAGCCGTCGAACGCGCGTCGAGACCGAAACGGCCGGTTCTCGACGCATCGGGTTCGGGACTGTGACCAGTAGAACACATTTATCTGCTCGAGGCCTGGGGACCGTATGAGCCACCACTCCGTGAGAACGACCAGCTACTGCGGTCGTCGGGCAGTCACGCCACAGCCGGCGCTCGAGCGGTTCGAACACAACGGTAGCGACGAGCGGGTCGACCCCCACCGGAGAGCCCGTCGACACCTCGTCGGCAGGGTGTGGCGATGACGGATCCGTCGCCGTCAGATTCCGAGTCAGAACGGGCGGCCGCCGACTCGCTCGAGGACCCGGGCCCGTCAACCCCGCCCGGCGAGCTCGCCCAGCGCATCTTCGACGTGAGCCCGGTCAGTACGGTCGTCGTCGATTCGACCGGTGCCATCGCCTTCGGGAACGAGCGCGCGGCGGAGACGCTCGGTTACACGAGCGAGGCGCTCACGAGTCGAGCGTGTGGTCCCTCCGAGTGGAAGATCTATTACGACGACGGAACGCCTATTCCCGTCGAGGAGAACCCCGTCACCCGCGTCTTCGAGACGGGCGATCCAGTGTTCGGGTTCGAACACTGGATCGAGCGGCCGGACGGCGCAGAGCGGTGGCTCTCGAGCAACTCCTCGCCCGTGTTCGACGCGGCGGGTGAGCCCGAGTACGTCGTCGTCTCCTTCGAGGACGTGACGGCGCTCAAACGCCGCGAGGAACGGTTGACGAGCGATCAGGTGCGGCTCCTCGAGTTCCGGACCGACCAGTCCGCGGTGCCGCCGTCCCTTCGACTCGACGGCAGCGATACGCGAATCGAGGTCGACTCCGTCGTCTCGCTGCCCGATGGCGGGACCATCCAGTACATGGGAACGGAGGATCTCCCGGCGAGCGACTTCGTCGCAGCCGTCGAGGAGGTTCCCCACTACCAGGAGGCGCGGCTGTTGAGCACGACCGGCGAGTACTGCCGCGTCGAGGCCCACGCGCCGCTGGCGACAGTCTCCGAGGTCTTTCCGTCCCTCGGCGGTCGGGCTCGCTCCGTCATCATCACCCAGGACGAGGTCCGGTTCCTGGGGGAGCTGCCAGGCGACGTCGATCCCCGGCTGGCGGCCGACGGCATCAGACGGTTTCACCCCGAGGTCGAACTGGTCTCCGAGGAGCTCGTCTACTCGCCACACCTGCTGTACGACATCGTCGTCGACGCGCTCACCGACCGGCAGCTGGCCGCCCTCGACGCCGCCTACTTCGGGGGTTACTTCGACACGCCGCGAACCAGCACCGGCGACGAGCTGGCGGCCCGCTTCGGCGTGACGCGACAGACGTTCAACCACCACCTGCGGAAGGCTCAGCAAACGGTCTTCACACACTTGTTCGAGAAGTCCGGTGCGGACGCGCGCTGACTAGTCAGCGTTCCCCCTTAGGCGGGGGAGTACCGTAAGGCATGCTATGTGTACTGAGACGACTCGATCCGATTCCACACCCATCCAGCCGTTCGGCGACGGCGGGAGCTACGATCCCGCCACGGGAACGTACCACGCCACCTTCGACGAGGACGTCGACGCCGACGCCGTCGTCGTCACGATCGTCAGCGCGGTGGCAAGCGCCACCGACCGCGAACTCACCGAGATGCCGCCGCTGTACGGGGCCGTCGACGCCGAGGCACTCACCAGACTCGTCACGTCGTCCCACGAGCAGTCCGTCGAGGTGACGTTCTCGTACGTACGGTGTTGCGTGACCGTCTCGAGTCACGGCGACGTCGTCGTCGAGCCGCCTGACGGCTCTAGCAACCGTTGAAACGAGCACTATAACTACCGCGAGTCGGCGTACGCGTAATCGACGTCGCGGGCCGTCGGACACTCGCCGTCGAGGGGAATCTGCCACCCCTCGAGAACCGAGGGGTCCCTGCGGGCGTTCGTGAGCGTCGTCCGAACGGCGAGGACGTCGACGCCGTAGTAATCGCGAGGAACGCCGTGAAAGTACTGCAACGCGGTTCGAAAGAGCGAGCGCATCCCGTCGTCGTTCTCGAAGTCGAAGTGTTTGTACGCGCCCGCCGCCGTCTGGACCATCCCGTGGCAGAACGTGCTCTCGAGGGTTCCCCGGCCGTAGTTGTACCACTCGGCCTCGAAACAGTCGTGTGACTCGTGGAACGCCCCCGAGTTGTAGAGCCGGACGCCGTGGATCGTCGCCCGCCGGAGCGTCCCGTGTTCCCACCGGCCGGCCGACTCGAGCCAGCCCGTGGGATTTCCGGCGGGCGGCTCGACGGTCGGGTCGTGGGTGTGCTCGTCCATGCACGCAGGTAGGTGCTCGAGGACTACCACTCTTTGGCGCTCGAACGGCAACACTGGTGCTCACCGACCCCCGGACGGAAATAACGCGTGCACGTCGTCAGCTGCCCACGACTGAAGTCGTGGGCTTCCCCCCGCACCGCAACGGCACCGCGCCGCGGGGTGGGGTTTCGGCCCACGCTTCAATGAACGTCGGAGGCGGGTTGTATAGTGGTCCGGCACTGCGCGGGACCACCGCACACCACTTTGATTGGTCGTGGACTCCGGCTCTGACCGTCGCGCCGAAGCGCGACGGTACGAGTGTGGAGCTACGTTCGCCATCCACGTCCCGATCGCTTGTTCCGATTTCTCGGGGGCACGCTGACCGGTGCCCAACCCGGACGGACGCCGTGTCTCGCACTTCCGTGCGGAGGTCGACGAACCGCTTAAGGCTCTTTGGCCGTCCGGTACAGTGGGTCCACACTGGACCTCGCGTCCGCCCCCGGAGAGGACGGACACCCGCCCCACGAAGCGGTTTTCTCGCCGATTCTGTGCCGTCCACGACGAGTGCCTTTGTCGGGCGAGCTTCCCGGCGGAAGGACGTGTTGTCGACCAGCCTGTGGTACGGTGACAGTCCGCAAAAACGTTGCGAAACCGCCCCCAGTGTCGCATTCCTCCCACGGCTAAAGCCGTGGGCTTCCTGCTTGAATCCGGGTGAACGAAGTGGGTTATTCGTAGCCACCGCTCACTTCCGCGGGATGCGTCATCCGTACGGCCGATGCGAGGGATGTGGTGAACGGCTCTACCAGCAACTGTCGGGAGAATACAGCTGCCTGAACTGCGGGACGACGCACCCGAACTCGTACTTCGACGACAGCCCGTCACGAAGCCGAGAGGACACCCCGACGCAGCTCCGACGGTGAGACGGCCGTCCCGGAGCCGACGCCGGTCGGCGGGCGAAAAATCGGACGATTTAACCGTCACAGTTGCGTAGCCTCGGCTGCGTGCGAGGGTAGCCAAGCGGCCAACGGCGGCGGACTCAAGATCCGCTCTCGTAGGAGTTCGTGGGTTCGATTCCCTCCCCTCGCATTGCAGTGAGGCGCACACCGCGCCGAACGAAAATGCGGAAGGTCCTGCAGTAGCGATCTTCCCTCGCAAAGCTTCTGCAGAAGAGCCACCAGTAGTAGGTAGTAGTAACACTTTTATCAGAAAATGATAGTTGACTTCCATGGGGATATTCGACTCCAATGGTAATAGTGGCTTGAGGCGACGATCCTTCTTGACCGCCCTGGGTGCAACCATGGGCGGCCTCGCGGTTGGCTCATCGGCCACTCACGCGGACGACTTCGACAGCGGCGAGACGGGCGTTCCGGTCGTAGACGGCCAGCTCGCTCAGCTGGGATTCTACTCGAGTGCGAGTCAGATCGCCGCCGACGGCGAACGCGAGCTGACGGCCGACGACCACGTGGTGGTGTGGGCCGAGCCCACCGCCGAGAACTTCGAAACGACTGCCGACGGACCTGAAACGGTCGTCTACGAGGATGCGGACATCCCACTCGTCTCCGAGGACGGCCGGGTGGTCGGCTTCGGCTCCGTCGACTTCGTCAGTGACAATCACGGTGGCTTTCGCTTCGGCAACGAACAGTTCCTCGTCAACCTCTTCGATGAGAAACTCGGCGGCGAGGGGACGATTCTCTGGGACGAGGGCCACGGCCAGTTCGGGGGGCTCGCCCTCGAGAACTACGAGTCCTTCCGCCAGTACTGCGCCGATGCGGGCTACACCCTCGAGGCGACGGAGTCGCTGCTCGAGACCGAGATCACGACGCTGACCGTCGATTCGACGGCCAGCCTCGTCGACGTCGACGGCACGGCGCTTACGAACCCCGAATACGTCGTGGTGTGGGCCGAGTCAACCGCAACCAACGTCGATCGGGAGGACGACGACGCCTATCTCTACGGGGACGACGAGGACATCCCGCTGATCGCCAAGGCGGGCCAGGTCGTCGGGTTCGGTGGCGTCGGCTTCATCGCCGACAGCAACTTCGACAACTTTACCGAGGCCAACGAGGCGTTCGTCCTCGAGGTGCTCGCGGACGTCACCGACGGCGAGGGCACCCTGCTCTGGGACGAAGCCCACGACACGTTCTGGGACGCCGACGCCATCAGCGACTTCGCGGCTGCCGTCGAGGACGACGGCTACGACTTCCAGGCCGTCAGCGAGCTGGAGGGGTCCGACTCGCTGGAGGAACTCGAGTTCTTCTCGACGGCGAGTCTGCTCACCGCAGAGTATACCCCGCTGACCGACGAGTCGCTGGTGGCCGTTCACGCCGAGTCGACGGCGACGAACGAAGACGCGGGCGACTCCGGCGGGGCCGGCGAGTCAGGAGGTGACGACGAAGTCACGCTGGCGGTCGATTCCGTGGAGGCGGGGGCGACTGCCGAACACGTCTGGACGCTCGCCGGTGCGGACGTCGACTTCGAGGGAGAGATCGACGAACTCGTGCTCGAGTACCCAGAGAGCGCAGCGTTCGACGGCCTCACGAACGACGACGTGACCGTCGTGTTGACCCGTGAACTCGCCGACGGGGTGGACACGGAGGAAATCAGCGTCAACCAGGGTGCGTACGACGGCTCAAGTGCGACGCTCGATCTGAGCGGCGCCATGACAACGAACATCGTCGGCGAATCCACCGTCACCATCGAGGGGCTCACGAACCCCGACAGCGAGGACTTCACGGCGACGATCACGCTCACCGGCGACGACGAGGTTACCCTCGAGGCCGTGGTCGGGGCGGGTGGAGCCGGAAGCGGCGACTTCGTTCCCTACCCGGACGACGTCGACATCCCGCTGGTGGCCGTCGACGGCGGCGCCGTGGGGATCGGGGCCGAACTCGCACCGGACGCGAGTGACGTCGACGACAATCGGGCGTTCCTCGTGAACGCCTGGGCCGACCGACTCGGCGGAACCGGGAGTGTCCTGTACGACGAGGGCCACGGCCAGGAACTCGCCCTCGAGGACTACAGCCAGCTCGAGTCCCTGGCGACCAGCCGCGGCTTCGACGTCGAGGCGACCACGGACCTCGAGGACGACCTCGCAGACGCCGACCTCCTGATGGTCACCACGCCCGCCGAGTCGTTCTCGGGGGACGAACTGACAGCCCTCGCGGCGTTCGTCGACGACGGCGGGGCCCTTTTCCTGCACGACGAGGCGAACTTCGAGGGTGACGGGACAGAGGAACTGAACGAGATCGCCGCCGCCCTCGAGCTGGCGTTCCGGTTCAACGCCGATCAGGTGGTCGACGACGAACACAGCGGTTTCGCCCCGTTCGTCCCCCGTACGAGCGCGTTCAACACCGATTTCGACTTCTTCGGGGATGGCGACACCCTCGAGAACGCGGCCGTCTTCGTGACCGCCTCGCCCGCACAAGCGTTCAGCGACGCCGAACGCACCGCGCTCGAGGAGTTCGTCGCCGACGGCGGCGCCGTCTTCCTCTTCGACGAGTCCGAGTTCGCCAACGAGGAGACCGACAACCTGAACGCCATCGCCGAGGCCCTCGACGTCCCGTTCCGGTTCAACGCCGACCAGGTCGAAGACGCCGAGAACAATGCGGGGGTGGAGTACGTGCCGACGACCGGAAACTTCAACGAGGGCTTCGAGTACTTTGGGGAGGTCGACGGTCCGACGCTCAGCGACGGCGATGGACTGGTCGTGATGACACCCGAGCAGTCGTTCTCGAACGCGGAGTTGAACGCCCTCGCGGCGTTCGTCGACGACGGCGGCGCGCTGTTCATCTTCGACCAGTCGGACTTCGGCGGCCAGGGGAACGAGGCCGTCGGCTTCGACGAAACGGAGAACCTGAACGAAATCGCCGACGCCCTCGAGCTGGCGTTCCGGTTCAACGCAGATCAGGTGAACGACGAGGAAAACTTCAACATCACGACGGGGAATTTCAACGACGACTTCGCGTACTTCGACGAACGCGAGCAGTCTATCGCCATCCCGTTCGAACAGGGCGGTGCGTATTACGGTCGGGTCGTTCGAGTGTTCGACGGAGACACCTTCGAGGTCGAGTTCGACAGCGAGTACGACTACCGGGACGTGATCCGCCACATCGGTATCGACACGGCCGAGACAGCGCCAGCGACGAACGATCCCGAGGAGTGGTTCGGGATCGAGGACCTCGATCACCTCGACACCTGGGGATCGAAGGCGACTGACTTCTCACTCGACGTCATGGCCCCCGGAGCCGACGCCGGCGAGCCGAACGTCGAAGGGCGGCGGGTCAAGATGACGTTCGACCCCGTCGAGCCCAAGCGCGGCAACTACGGCCGCCTGCTGATGTACATGCACTACGATCCCGACGACTTCGACGCCGATCCTGGGGCGGACTTTGCGGTGAACTACAACCGTGAAACCATCGAAAAGGGGTACGCTCGCATCTACTCCTCGGGTTTCTCCAAACACGACGAGTGGGCCGAACTCGAGGAAGCCGCCCTCGAAGCGGGCACCGGCGTCTGGAGTGCAGCCGACTTCGACGCCCTCGAGAAAATTCGCAACGAGCCCGTCGAGAAACTGTTCGTTCCCGAGGCCCGAAGCATCCACAGCCGTCGAGGTCGCCGCGGCGGACGTCTCGGGGCCGACCGCGTCCCCGTCTACGCGGGGGAGACGGCCGAGCAGGTACGCGAAGAGGGGGCCGTGGCGTACGACGACGCTCCCCTGGTCGCCGTGGACGATCGGAAGAACCTCGCGCTCGTCGGCGGGCTCATGATCCACGAACGGTACGAGAAAGCAGCGGGGTTCGTCGACACGACGGACTACGGCAACTTCCCGTTCCTCGCGAATCTCATCGACTCTCTGTCGACGACCGAAGGCGACGTGTTCATCGCCGGCGGCCAGGGGCAGTTCAACGCACCCGGCTCGATCTCCCTCGAGCGCTGTCAGTACTTCCTGCGATACCTCGAGGGACTCGGCACCCGCCTCCGGCAGGTCAACGACCTCGAGGACACCCTCGCGGCCGAGGACGAACCGCCGCGGGCGGTGATCATCACGGCACCCGAGCGTGAACTCGGCATCGGCGAGGTCATTGCCCTCCGGCAGTTCCGCAACGACGGCGGTGCGGTGATCCTCATGGGTAGCGCCGAGGCGACGACCGAGGACGTAGCGAACCTGAACGAACTCGCTCAGGGGCTGAACTCCGATCTCCGGTTCAACCACGATCGAATCGTCGACCCAGCGGCGAATCTGAACGACGATCCGGGGATCCTCGAGACCGACGTCTTCACCGACGGATTCGACCTGTTCGACGCCGCGGACCTCGAAGCCGAGACCGAAGACGACGGTCGTTCGGGCCGGGGTAATGCGGGGGACAACGGCCGTGGTCGCGGTCACAGGAACGCCAACGTCCGTCAGGGGTTCGGGGCGACCGGTCGGTGAGCGTCCGCCGACGCGAGCAGTGATACGGGCTGGTTGCCTCCGGTGCCGGTCGGCCACTATCTGATACCGAGGTGATCTCCCACACTCGTTCTGGGCAACCAGCCGAACCATCGCCGACCCGTGCGTTCATGAGCGTGCCGTCAGTAGAGATGGCTATGCCCGCGACGCTCGAGATCGTCTGCACCGACGACGACTGCACGCTCGATATGTTCGAGCTGCACTACACGTACGACATGCCCGAGGAGACGACCGTCGCCGACTTCACGTGTCCGTACTGTGGCGGAGCCGACTGCCTCGAACCGGTCGAACTGTAGCAGACTGGGGTCCACGGCGGTGCTTGCGAGTCGGCGACCACACCCGGAAATCGTCTGACGTTTATTTTATCGTGACCAAAACCAATATGAATGGGAGCCACATAGAGTGCCCTGAGAGTATGACGCTACGTATCCCGCGACACGTTACGCCCTCCCAATCGGCCACTGGAGGTGAGCGCCAGTGACGTTCAGCGACCTCGGCTCGGCGCTCGGAAACACGCTCTACCGGGGGATCGGCCGCGCGAGCAGCCAGGTGCAGGAGATTCGATCTCTCTCGGTCGACCTCCTCGAGGACGACGAGTCGTATCTCGTCGTCTTCGACGCGCCGGGGGCGGAGAAAGAAGACGTCCAGGTGAGATACCTCGACGGCTCGGTGCGGATTCGGATCGATCGGTTCCGAACGTATCACGACGGATTCGAAATGCGGTTTCCGGGCCGTGGGATGGCCCTCGACGGCGAAGCCGAGTTACCGGACGACGCGATCGTCGATCCGGACGCCGGGACGGCACGGTTGACCGAGCACGGAACCTTGCACGTCGAGATTCCGAAAGAAGAGTCCGGTCCCGGGGCCGAAGCGGACGCGATCGAGATCGAAGACTGATACCGATGGTTGGAGTCTCTTCCCGGTGATCGCCCCACCGGGACGGCGATCACCGGTAACCAGTTCCAACCAGCAGTATAATTCACAGCCGCTCGTCGAGGCGCATTCCTTCTCGAATTTCGAACGCCTCGTCGCCGGAAAACCGCGTCGGGTCGAAGGTGTCGATTCCGTCTCCGCCGAGCACCTGCGCAGCGATCCGGTCGCCGATCGCCGGCGCGCGCATGAAGCCGTGGCCCTGGAAGCCGGTCGCGACGTAGAGCCCCTCAGCGAGTTCGCCGACTAACGGGTTCCCGTCCGGCGTCGCCGTACAGAGGCCAGCCCACGCCGAAGCGACCTCGAGATCGAGCCCTGGAAGCCGGTGTTCGACGCGGGCGGCGAGCCCGTCGGCGAAGTCGGGGTTCGCCTCGCGTTCGTACTCGTCGGGGTCGACCTCGCGTTCTTCGGTCCCGTTGCCCGCGAGCAGTCCCTCGGGGTGGGGTCGGACGTAGAAGTCGGCGCTCGCGTCCCAGCACATCGGCTCCGGATACGCGGCTGCGGCGACGAGCGCCTGTACCCGGTAGGGTTTCATCGAGATCGGGACGCCTGCGGCCGCACACAGCTGTTTCGAGTGTGCGCCCGCGGCGACGAGCACGGCGTCGACCTCGCGTTCGTCCGTGCTACCCTCGACGACGACCCGCGGCGGATCGGTCCGCACCGCGACCGGCGTGTGCGTCTCGAGGGTCGCCCCGGCGCCCGTCGCCGCGGCGGCGAGACACGCCGTGTACCGGGCGGGGTCGGTGTAGCCGGCCGCACCAGCAATGCCCGCGACCGCGACGTCGTCGGTCCGAAGGGCTGGAAACCGCTCGCCGAGGTCGTCGGCGTCCATCTCGAGGGCGACCACGCCGTTGTCCTGCATCCGCGAGACGGCCTCGCGGACCGCGTCGGCGCGCTCGTCGTCGCCCTCGCGGGCGAGCCAGACGTAGGGACACTCGACGAACGGGAACGTGTCGTCGCCCGACAGCGCGCGGAAGCGTTCGATCGCGTCGCCGGCGAGCTCGGCGTCGAGCCGGTCGGCGTAGGCGTCGTAACAGACGCCCGCGGCCCGACCGCTCGAGGCGCTCGCGACGGGGCCCCGATCGTAGAGCGTCACGTCGGCGCCCTGCCGGGCGAGGTCGTAGGCCGCCGTCGCGCCGACGGCCCCCGCGCCGACGACGGCGACCTCGAGGCCGGCACCGGGCTGGTGGAAGGCGTCGGCGCCGACGGCGAGTTCGGGCTCGGATTCGTCCATCATGTGTGATCGTGTGGCCAGCAGTCGGCGAGCGGACGGGCGGCGAGCCAGTCGAGCAGGGCGTGGAGTTCGTCGCGGGCGGCCGCGAACAGCTGCTCGCCCTTCTCGGGTTCGGCGTCGGTGGGTTTTCCGACCGCGCCGCTCTCCGTGAAGTCGATCGTGTCGAAGCCGACCGACGCGCCGTGGACCGACTCGCCCCAGCCCGCGCTCGCGCCCGCCTCGGCGGCCTCGAGTTCGTCGGGGCGAACGAGGTCCTCGCGCACGTGCCAGAGGAGGCTCGTCTCGGCGGCGTCGGCGTGGCCGCCTTCCTCGTCGAATAGCTCGTCAGAACGGTCGCCGACGGTCTCCCACCAGTTCCAGTACGGGGCGAAGGCGATCCGTTCGTCCCGGAGCGATCGGGCGACCCGACCCAGGGCGCCCGAGTTGCCGCCGTGGCCGTTGACGACCACGACTTTTCGAAGGTCGTGTTCGGCCAGACTCGAGATCGTCTCCGCGACGAAGCGCTCGAACGTCTCTGCACCGACGTAGAGGGTGCCGTCGAACTGCCGGTGGTGGACGCTCACTCCGACAGGGATCGTCGGGAGGACGACCACGTCGTCGCGGTCGGCCGCGGTGTGGGCGAACGCCTCGGCGGCCATGTGGTCCATCCCCAGCGGGAGGGCGGGTCCGTGCTGTTCGGTGCTGCCGACCGGCAGGACGGCGACCTCGGCCGACTCGAGGGTCGCCGCGGCCGTCGTCGTGGTGTGTTCTGCGAGCAACGTCATGGGGGCACGTGCGAGCGGGGGGCACTTACCTGTGGCTGATTCGGAACGCCGGACGGCGCGAGGATGGTGTCGACGGCTGACGGGCTCGAGGTCCGGTCGCGATCACTCGAGGACGGCCTCGAGTCCCCGTGCGGGGTAGCCGACGACGGTCGTCGCGCCGGCGTCCCTGAGCGCCTCGACCTGCTCGCGGACCTCGCGTTCGGTGCCGACGAGTGCGTAGTCGCTCGCGGCGGCGAGGAGGACCTCCCGGGCGCGGCCCGTCGCGCTCGCGTCCGTCGACGCGTCGTCGGGAAGCGCCTTCGCGACGGGTCGGCGACGGGAGACGTACGCGCCCACGGCGTCGAGGACGGCGTCCTCCTCGTCGGTGAGGACGGTCGGTGCGTAGACGGCGACGTCGCCGTCGAAGCCGGCCGCCCGGAGCGCCCGAAGCTCTCGGGCGGTTCGCCGCGAGAGGAGATCGTACTGCGTGGCGCCCGTCGCCATCGCGATTCGCTCGACGCTCTCGGTGCCGACCCACGCGTCGGGGTCGGTCTCGAGGGCGGCCCCGAGCCGTGGGGCGACCGACCGCCGCCGCTCTTCCTCGGTGAGGTAGGCGGGGTGGCCGGCCACGAGGACCCGGCCGACGCCCTCGGGGAGGGCCTCGAGCAACGAGTCGTCGCCCAGGGGGTCGAAGCCGTCGGCGCGGACGGGCGTCGTCACCAGGACCGTCGACTCGGCGGCGAGCCGTCGTAACGTCCGGGCGTCGGGGAGGTGTTCGCGTCCCTCGTAGTCGATCGCGATCGTATCGACCGGGACGGTAGCGGCACTCGAGACGTCACACTCAGCGGGTTTGACGGCGATGGCGTCCAGTCCGGCCCGGGAGAGGGCGCAGGTGCTGGTCAGCATCGTCGATCACCTCGCGCAACGAAGAAGCATCTAGAATCGACGCGGAACTCGATCCATCGTCTGTGCGACCATGTACTACGCACCTGAGCGAGGCGCAGGGAAAAAGGTGACGTTCAGGGCGAGTGGTGCGAGCGGACGACGACCGGGCCAGCGTGGGCGCCTGGCTTCGGTCAACAGTGGCCCCCGCCGTCACCCAATGCCTAATTTAGAGTGGGCTAATGTAGAGATTCATCTCGGCAAATTTATTACGTCCGTTGGGTCAGCTAGTAACCAGATGGCCCTCAGTCCAGTCGCGGAGGACTACCTGAAAGCGATTTATCGGCTCGAGGAGCAGTATTCGCGACCGGTCCGAACCGTGGAGATCGCCGACGCCGTCGGGGTGACCTCGCCGTCGGTGACGAGTATGGTCGAAACGCTCGACGAGCGTGGACTCGTGGCGTCCACCCCCTACAAGGGCGTCGAGTTGACCGAAGCGGGTGAGGCAGTCGTGCTGAACCTCGTCAGGAAACACCGCCTGCTGGAGACGTTCCTGGTGGAGTGTCTCGAGGTTCCCTGGACCGACGTTCACCGGGAAGCCGACCGACTCGAGCACCACCTCAGCGACGAGTTGGCCCGGCGACTCGAGGTGTTTCTCGGCGGGCCAGCGACGGACCCCCACGGCGATCCGATCCCCGACGCGGCGTTGACCGTTCCGGACGACCGCTCGTACACCCCGCTGACCGAGTACGACGTCGGCGAGAGCGTCGTCGTCGACCGGGTTCCGCACCGCGACCGCGACGTCCGTGAACACCTGTTCGAGAACGGAATCGAGCTAGGGGTGGAACTGTCCCTCGAGGCGGTGACGCCGGTCGGGATCGTCGACGTCGTCCCCACCGACTCCGATCGTCCCGTCTCCCTGCCCACGCAGCTCGCACGACGGATCGGCGCTCGAGCGACGCTACAGCAGGAGACGGACAGGATTTAGATTAGGCTAAACTATAAATTAGGTCCAACAAACTCAAGTAGGGTGCTCGTGAACGAGGAACTGATGAGATCCGACCCATCTAACGGAAACGGCTCACGTCTCGTCTCGCGGCGGAACTTCACTGCGGTCACTGCGGGCGCACTCACCGTTGGGCTCGCTGGCTGTTTCGGGGACGACCCACAGGACGACGAGGGAGACGGAACCGGCGACGCCACCGACGGAGACGCGGAGTTCACCGTCTTCGCATCGATGCCCGCCGTCTGGGATTTCGTCCGACAGACCGCAGGCGAACACATGGAGGCGATCGATCTGGTTCCGGTCGGCGAACACGGCCACGACTGGACGCCCAGACCCGGGATCGTCCAGGAGATCGACGAAGGCGACGGCTTCGTCTACCTGCGGGACTTCGCGTCCTGGCAGGACGACGCCGCCGACCAGCTCGAAGAACGCGACGACGTCGTCGTAATCGAGGCCTCAGAGGGGATCGACTTCTTCGACAGTCCGGCGGAGGACAACGACGAGCACTGGTGGATGGACCCCGTCGAGTGCCAGCACGGCGTCGAAAACATTGCCGACGGCCTCGCCGAGATCGACCCCGACAACGCCGACGATTACGAGGCAAACGCCGCGGCGTTCAACGAGGAACTCGAGGCACTCAACGACGACATCCACGAGGTCGTCGACCGGGCGGAACTCGAGGACGTCGTCGTCGCCACCCACGACTCCTTCCAGTGGTGGAACCGTCGCTACGGCATCAACGTCCACTCGCCGGTCGGCACCTCGCCCGACGACGCGGCGTCGCCGGGTGACGTCGAGGCGATCGAGGAGCTCATCGAGGAGATCGGCATCGAACACGTCCTCTACGACGTCGGCGAACCCGCACCGCTCGCGGAGTCGCTCGCGGACGAAGTTGACGCGGAGATCCTGCCACTCTCGCCGATCGAAACCCAGATCGACGGCAGTCCGGAGGTCGACCCGACCGTCGAGATGGAAGCGGACTGGGGGTACGTCGACCACTTCCGGGAGATTAACCTGCCCACGCTCGAGACGGCGCTCAGAGCGGAATAGAATTAGCCTAATCGAAACATTTGGATAGTGGGGCAAATACACCATTCTAACCAAACCAATACTCGTATGACTCACGCAATCACTGTCGAAAACGTCCACTTCGCCTACGACGAGCAGCCGGTGTTGAGAGACGTCTCGCTGGCGGTCGAAGAAGGGGAGTTCATGGGACTGATCGGGCCGAACGGCTCGGGCAAGACGACGCTGCTCAAGATCATGCTCGGCCTGCAGACACCCGATACCGGCCGCGTCGAACTGTTCGGGACGCCGTCGACGGCGTTCTCGGAGGGGACCCGGCTCGGGTACGTCTCACAGCAGTCGACCGAGGCCGAGACGATGATGCCGGTCACCGTCCGGGAGGTCGTGACGATGGGCCGGTACCCTCACGCCGGGATTCGGCGACTGACCGACGAGGACCGCGAGATCGTCGACGACGCACTCGAGGAAGTCGGGGTCGCCGACCTCGCCGACCGGCGGATCAACCGCTTATCGGGTGGCCAGCGACAGCGGGCCTACATCGCCCGGGCGCTCGCCTCCGAGGCCGACCTGCTGGCACTGGACGAGCCGACCGTCGGCGTCGACGCCCACTCGGTCGAGGCGTTCTACGAGTTGCTCGAGGAGCTCAACGACGACGGCATCACGATCGTCCTCATCGAGCACGACCTCGGCCGCATCACCGAGCACGCCGACACGATCGCCTGTCTCGACGGGGAGCTGTACGAACACAGCGCGACCGAACGGTTCCTCGAGGGCGACACCTTGGATCGGGTGTTCAGCGCGACTCGAGCGGTCGGAACCGCGGCGAGCGCCGGTGGGGACTGAGATGGCCGTCGGAACGAACACCTCGAGACGACAGCTCTCCGCGCTCGCCCTCGGCATCCCGCTCGGCTTGCTCGCGTTCGCTGGCTTCATCGTCTGGGTGTTCCCACCCCTGTTCGAGCGGTTCTGGGGGACGGCGTGTTCGGCGACCGACACGTGGTTGATCTGTAGTGGGTTCCTCCAGCGGGGGTTCACCGCTGGCGTCCTCATCGGGATCACCGCGCCGATCGTCGGCACCTACCTCGTCAACCGGCAGATGGCGCTGATCGGCGAGGCGCTCGCACACACGGCCTTCGGCGGCGTCGCGATCGGGCTGTTCGTCGGCGCGGCCGTGCCGCGGTTCGACTATCCGCTCCTGTTCGCCCTCGTCGCCGCGGCCGTCGCCGCGCTGGGAATGCAGTACATCGCTGTCAAGACCGACGGCTACGCCGACGTCCCGATCGCGATCATGCTCACCGGCGGGTTCGCCGTCGGGATCGCCGTGATCTCCTACGGCGTGGTGTTCAGCGCGACCGTCGAGAGCTACCTGTTCGGGGACATTTTGTTCGTCCCCTTCGAGAACGTCCAGCTCATGGTCGCGCTGACGATGCTCGTCCTCGGGACCGTCGCGCTCACGCACAAACAGCTCCTGCTCATCACCTTCGACCGCGAGGCCGCACGGCTCGCCCGGGTCAACGTCTGGTTCTACGATACGCTGTTGATCGTGCTGACGGCGCTGGTCGTCGTCGCGGCGATGCAGATCCTCGGCGCGATCCTCGTCGCCGGGATGCTCGTCATCCCCGTCGCCGCGGCCATGCAACTCACCACGAGTTTCAACCGCGGACTCGTCCTGTCGGTACTGCTCGGCCAGGTCGCCATCTTCGGCGGCATCTTCCTCTCGTACTACTGGAACGTCGCGACCGGGGCGATGATCATCATCGTCGCGATCGTCGTCTACCTCTGGTCCGTGATCGGCAAGCCGCTCTGGTAGCGCTCGAGCCGTCTCACCACCTACGACACACGCACGAACACCACAATGACCACTCACGACCGTTCCGACCGATTGCCGACGACGACGCGCCGACGGCAGTCCGAACGCAGCGAAACGGGACCGTACCGACGACGCGAGACGTGTCGTCCCCGGGAGGGTCGACCGTGACCGTGGAGTCGTGGCTCCCGGCGGCTATCGAGTGCGTCGAAGCCGAACAGGACCACGTCGAGGGCAAACTGGCCGCGATAGCGCGGTTCGAAGACGGCATCGAGGACCTCGAGCCCGTCCGGGAGCCGACCGCGAGAGCGCACGCGACCGACGGTGGCGTGTCGACGATCCCTCATCGACGGTCCGAGCGCGAGGACCGCTGTCACCAGGTCCGGACGCTCTTTGCCGACACGGTTCGCCCCTACAGCATCGAGGACGTCGACGGCTCCGAGCCGCTGCTGGCGACGATCCGCGCGGAGCTCGGTGACGAGATTGCTGCCGTACTCGCCCCGTCGACTGACGGCCGATTCACTGCTCCTGTAAAGCGGGCGATACACTCGGCGACGCGACGGCGACGCGGGGAACTCGAGACCGTGGACCGTGCACTGGCCCGGGAGCGCGAGTCACTCGAGGCGGCGGCGACCGAACTCGAGCGGGTCGCGAAGATGATTTCGTCGATGGACCGGACCTCGCTGCTGGAGCTGGGATTCGACGAGCTCTCAGAGCGACACGAGACGTTGGAAACGCACCGTGATCGGTGTCGCCGGCTCTGGCAGGACCGTCAAGAGGAACTGCACCGACGGACGGGTCGACTGTCCGGTCACGAACTCGTCGGGTTCCTGTACAGCGACCTCTCGGTCTCCTATCCGGTGTTGGCGACGGCCACTGCACTCTATCGGTGCTGTCTCGACGGCCAGCGCGCCGTTCGCGGGCAACTCGTCCGACGCGTCTGAGAACGACCGGCGCCGTCGTTTCGGAACGCCTAAGAACTATTTAGGCCATCCTAAAAGATTTGTTCTAATTGGCAATACTTATTCCGGATGAGAACACACGTACGCACATGCAACAGCCCTCGAGTCCCGAGCAGGCCGACGAAGTGCTCGGGACACCAGCGGATCGGCCGGAGCCTCGCAGGGACGCCGACCGGGAGGGGTCAGACGTCGGCGCAGACTCGTCGCTCCTGCGTCGACAGATGGCGTTCGTCGCGCTCACGTTCGTCGGGATGGTCGGCGGGCCGATCGCCGGCTGGCTCGAGGCGCCGTCGACGGTCGTCTGGGGCTTTTACGCCGTGGCGTACGCCTTCGGCGGCTGGTACGGCCTCAAGGAGTCCATCGCGGCGCTCAGGGAGCCGGCGGTGGAGATCGACCTGCTGATGATCCTCGCGGCGACTGGCGCGCTCCTGATCGGCGCGCCGTTCGAGGGGGCGATGCTCCTGTTTCTGTTCTCGCTCTCGAACGTGCTCGAGGGGTACGCCCTCGGGCGCTCGCGGCGGGCGGTCGAGTCGCTCGTCGAGATGCGCCCGGAGTCCGCCCGACTGCTCCGGGACGACGGGACCGTCACCGTTCCCGTCGAGGACGTCGAGATCGGCGACGTGTTCGTCGTCCGGCCCGGTGACCGGCTCCCACTGGACGGCGTCGTGCAGTCCGGCGAGAGCACGGTCGATCAGTCCTCGCTGACCGGCGAGTCCGTCCCGGTGCCGAAAGCACCCGGCGAGGAGGTCTACGGCGGGACGATCAACGAAACCGGCAGCCTCGAGGTCCGGGTGACCCGCGAGGCTCACGACTCCGCAATCTCTCGACTCGTCGAGCTGGTCGAGAAAGCCCAGCGCGAACGGGCGCCGACCCAGCGGCTGATCGACCGCCTCGAGCAGCCGTACGTGCTCGGGGTGTTCGCGGTGACGGGGCTCGCAATTACGCTCCCGCTGGTGTTCGAGCAGCCGTTCGAGCCCACGTTCTATCGCGCGATGACGCTCATGGTCGCGATGTCGCCGTGTGCGGTCATCATCTCGACGCCGGCGGCGGTGCTGTCGGCGATCACCGCCGGGGCCCGTCAGGGCGTCCTCTTCAAAGGTGGCGAACACATCGAGACCGCGGCGACGGTCGACGCCGTCGCCCTCGACAAGACCGGCACGCTCACCGAGGGCAACACCCGGCTGACCGACGCCGTGGTTCGAACCGGCGCGAGCGTGGCTGGCGAGTCGCTCACCGAGGATCGCCTGCTCGCGCTCGCGGCCGCGGTCCAGTCGCGGTCGGAACACCACCTGGCCGAGGCGACCGTCGAGGCGGCCGACGAACGGTCGCTCGAGCTCCCCGACTCGAGTGGCTTCGAGGCCGTCGTCGGCAAAGGCGTCCGCGCGACGGTCGACGGACGAACGATCCACATCGGCAACCTCCGGTACGTCGACACCGAACTGGCCGAGGCGTCGATCGAGGGGCTCGAGGACGGGAGAGAGGCGGTCCGCTCGCTCGAGACGGCGGGGAAGACGAGCGTGCTCGTCGTCCGCGAGGCGAGGGACGGACTCGAGGTACTGGGCTGGCTCGCGTTCACCGACACGATTCGGGAGGACGCCGCGGAGACGATTTCCCGCCTGCGCGAACTCGGCGTCGAGCAGATCGTCATGCTGACGGGCGACAACGAGCGGGTGGCCCGTTCCATCGCCGACGAGCTCGGCATCGACGAGGTGTACGCCGAGTTGCTTCCCGAGCAGAAAGTCGACCACGTGAAGCGACTCGAGGAGCGCCACGAGGCGGTGGCGATGGTCGGCGACGGCGTCAACGACGCACCCGCACTCGCGACGGCGACCGTCAGCGTCGGGATGGGCGGGGCGGGCACCGACGTGGCGCTCGAGACCGCAGACGTCGTGCTCATGTCCGACGACCTCGGCCGGCTGCCGTACGTGCTCGCGCTCGGTCGCAAGACCCAGCGGACCCTCTACACGAACTTCTCGATCGCGTTCGGCGCGATCGTGATCATGGTCGCGGCGATCCTCACGGCGGGCATCCCGCTCCCGCTCGCCGTGATCGGCCACGAGGGGTCGACCGTCCTCGTCTCGCTGATCGGGCTGCGGTTGATCGGCTTCAAGGACGCGTAACCGGCCACGGGCTCACGTGTCGCAGGTGTGTCTGTAGAAGTGTTCGGTCTCGCGCTCACGCTCGTCCGGCTCGTTGATCGTCTCCATCGTGATCCTCTCGGTGACCTCGAACATACTGATGTGTGAGAGCGCTACGCCGTCGTCCTCGTAGGTGGTACAGATGTGTTCCCCGAGGTTCGCGGGCAACTCGTCGTTCGACCCCGACCGCCTGATGCTGTTCATGAAAAAGCGCTCGCGGTAGGTGTCGTGTTGGGTCTGGAGCTCGTTGCCGGGTCGCTCCCAGGTGAACGCCCGGTCGTTGAAGACGTCGAGGCGTTCCCCGTCGGTCGTCCGCGCACCGAAGACGTAGTATCGGTCGGTCGTACGCGGGTGCGGGGCGAAAACGCTCCACTCCGGCTGGACGATACCGAGGCTGTCGGCGGCCACGTGGACGTACTCGCCCCCGGGAGCCTCCGCCACCTCGTGGTTGAGTCGATGCTGGTCGTAGCCGCCGTCGGCGACGACCGCTCCGGCGTTCAGGACGAAGACCGCGACGGTCACGGCGAGTCCGGCGACGACGAGCGCGAGCGCCGCGTTCGCGACGCCGGCTTTCACGGCTGCGTAGCGGTCGGGGACGAACTGGACGGCCGGCAACGGCCGGGCGAACCCCCGCAGGCGATCCCGGGGAACGACCCCGTCGGGATCGACGTCGAAGCGCTGACAGACACGGCGGCCGTCCCGCCAGAACGCCGTTGGAATGAACAACGCGAGGCCGGCAATCGCGACGTAGGCGAACGCGCCGATCCGAACCGTCAGCGCAAACGAGAGGTGGCCGCCGACGAAAAGCACGAGGAGCGGAACCCGGAGCCGACCACGGAGGAATATGAGCAGCCACGCTCCCAACAGCATGTAGAACCAGAGCATCCCGCCGTAGGTCAAAAGCGTCGGGAACTCCCGGAGGACGTCCCCGAGCAGGAAGGTCATCTCGTCGATACCGAACACGAGCGGCGCGGCCTCCCCACTTTTCCACAGCGCGGATTCGCTCTTGTGAACCCCATTGAGGACGTACATGAACACCATCTGGCCGAGCGCGAGGGCTGTGGCAACCCCGACGACGGACCGACGTGGAGACCGATCGCGGTGAACCGCGTCGACCGACCACCGTTCGCCCAGCGGGAGGAAGATGGCCCAGAAGAACAACAGCCGAAAGAGGGTATCGGCGTAACTGAGCACGAACGGGTTGTGGTGATCGAGCGAGACGACGAACAGAAACGAGACGACCGTCATCGCTCGAGTCCGGTAGCCGACGATCAGCGCCAGCGCAAACAGCACCTGCAGTCCCATGAGCGCGGCGATGAGCGTCGAATCGCTCGTGAGGTAGTAGACCGAGACGGCGTACTCGGCGGTGTACTCCCGGGCGAGTTCCTGGGGAACGAGACCGCCGTCGGTGTAGTAAAACGAGAAGTTCCGAGCCCGGAGGAACACGTCGGCGACGACGAGCGCGCCAAGGAAGATTCGAAACACGGCGAGCGACCGCGTGTCGACGCGGAAACAGCCCAGCAGATACTCGCGGAGACGGACGACGAGTCGGACGAGAGACGAACGGACCCTACGGTTCACGGTTGATTCCCGGCACGCGTCACCGAGCAGTCTTGACTAGTAATCTCCTCATGGTGTTTAATACCGTGTCGGTTTCGGGAGCCCCCGTTCGTCGTCACTCGAGCAGTTCACGTCGACGCGCACACCACGACGCGCCTCGATCCGGTCAGTTCGGTGGGCGCGAGTACGGCACGAATTAGACAGGCCTAAAATATAGATTAGGTTAGAAAAATTCATGTGCTCGGTTCTCGTCGTTTCATTTGCGTCCCGGGTCGACCGGGACGTCGCACCGACTCACGTTCCGGTGGTGTGTGGAACGTCGAAGCAATGCCAGGTGAATGAGTTCCCGGCTGTCGATTTGGAAGTTCGTGAGGTGGCGCTTCACTTCACCATCCAGCCGGTAACCGTGCCAACTGACCCTAGAAGGGCGGTCCGATCGCTCGAGCGTTCCGTCGTGCCACGTCCGCGGTCGGACCGATTTTCCACTCGAGACCGATTCGACGTCGCTCAGTACCCTCCCAACCGTCGACTGATGAGCGAAACCGATTGTGTTCAGCTGGTTTCGCTCATCAATTCAGGCTTGGGAAGCCACTCAGTACTCCGTCAAGCGTCGACTGCAGGGTCGAACCACCCTTCGGCGACGGATTCGACCCTGCAGATCAGGCTTGACAAAGCACTCAGTACCGCGAGCCGTCGACGCGAACCGGCGGCTCGAAACCCGTCGTCAGCTCGAGCAACTGTACCAGAATTCGGCCCGTCGCCCCCCAGACGGTGTAGCCGTCGACGTGGAAGTAGTGGACGACGATGTCTCCGTAGTAGGGGTGGTCTCGGCGTTCGTACTCGTAATTTTCCGGGTCGAGGAGGCCCGACAACGGGAGCAGCGCGATCTCGGCCACCTCGCGCTCGTCGGGGTCGTACGCCCGGTCGGGAATCCGGGCGACGAAGGGCGTGACAGCGTACTCGGTCACCGTCCGGATGTCGTCGAGCTGGCCGACCACGTCCGCCTCGGCTGGCTCGAGGCCGATCTCCTCGTTGGCCTCCCGCAGGGCGGTGTCGAGGATCGTCCCGTCGGTCGGCTCGGTGCCGCCGCCGGGGAAGCTCATCTGTCCCGGGTGGTCACCGAGGTGGTCGGCTCGCTTGGTGAACAGCAGGTGGTGCTCGCCGTCGCGCTCGACGACGGGCGCGACGACGGCCGCGTCGTAGCGCTGATCGTCGATCTCGTTGGGGTCGTGGCTGGCGACCGGATCGAGGTCCATCCGCGTCATCGGCTCACTCGAGTCCTCCGTCGAGTCGCTCGCGATCGGTCGTACAGTCGATCGGGGCCCACGCCTCGAGGTCGTAGCTGACGTCGAGGAGGTCGGCCAGCCGGTCGTCGTCGCCGTCTGCGAGCGCGTCGTCGACCGCCCGGACGAACCGCTCGTGGGCCTGTTCTCCGAGGGCCTCGCGGTCGAGTCGCCGTGGCTCGAGGTCGAGGATGTGCGGGAGGTCCGTCGCGTGCTCGGGCACCGTGGGGAACGCCGTCGGGCCGACGACCAGCAACGCCCTCTCCTCGGCTGTCGGCAACTCGTAACACACGAGCGCGAACGACTCGAGCGCGCCCTCGATCGTTTCCTCGAGGTCCTCGTCGACCGACCCACCGTCGGCCCGAAAGGCGACCTCCTCGAGGGCGCGCTCGAGTTCGTCGCGGGTCAACCCGCCGAAGAGGTCGACCACGCCGGCGAGTTCGTCGGCGGTCGCGTTCATGCGGTTGACAACGCAGGGCGGTCAGATTAGTCTTGTGCGCCGAGCGCTTCGATCTCGAGGTGGCGGGCGAGCAGTGTCGATCGTCGGTGATCGCTTCCGGCGAAGCGAGCCGCGTTGCGGTGGAGCGCGAACTCGATCCCGCATTCGCCCTGACCACTGACCGCCGGGCGCGCCTCGAGCGTGACGTGCTCGAGCGGCCGGACGCACGGACTCGTCTCGCGCGAATGGCGGAGACTCGGACTGGCTCGGGACATCGATCTACCGACGTGCGAAAGCGCTCCTCGAGGAGTGGCCAGGTGCTGGAGCCGAGGTGCTCCAACCTGGTTTAAGTCTCCCTCGAGCGTCGTGCGAAACGTGTACATGGACGAGACGCCACGGGCCGTGGTCCACCACTCCGCCTACGGAACCCACTGGATGAGCGCAGCCGAACTTCGAGCAGCGATCGTGGAGGCGAACCCGGACGTCGATGTCGTCGTTTCACGGACGGCGACGGAGACGGCCGAGCTCCTCCCGGACGCCGATATCGCGCTGACGTCGTACCTCGAGCCGTCGACGCTCGAGCGGGCGACCTCGCTGCGGTGGGTGCAGGCGCTGAGCGCCGGCGTCGACCAGTTGCCGCTCGAGCAGCTCCGCGAGCGCGAGATCGTGCTCACGAACGCGGCGGGCGTCCACGCTCAGCCGATCGCCGAGCAGGTGCTGGGATACCTGCTCGCGTTCGAACGTCGCCTCGATACGGCGTTCGAGCGCAAGGAGCGGGGCGTCTGGGAACGGTTCACCGGCGGCGAGCTGGCCGGGAAAACGCTCGGGATCGTCGGCCTCGGGGCGATCGGCACCCGGGTCGCGGAGATCGCCGCCGCCGTTGGGATGGACGTCGTCGCCACCAAGCGAGACCCCGACGTCGACCTCGACGCGGTCGATCGAGTGTACGGACCGGACGGGCTCACGGACGTACTCCTCGAGTCGAAGTACGTCCTGCTCGCCTGCCCGTTGACCGACGAGACCGAGGGCCTGATCGGCCGCGAGGAACTCGGCGTGATGAACGACGACGCCGTTCTGATCAACGTGGCCCGCGGACCGGTCGTCGACGAGGACGCGCTGGTCGAGGCGCTCCAGCAGCGCGCCATCCGGGGCGCTGCTCTCGACGTCTTCGAGACCGAGCCGTTACCGGCCGACTCGACGCTGTGGGAGCTCTCGAACGTCATCGTCACGCCGCACAACGCCGGCTCCTCACCGATGCTGGCCCGGCGGACCGCCGACGTCTTCTGCGAGAATTACGACGCCTTCGTCGACGGCGCACCCGGGCGGATGCGAAACCGGCTGTTCTGAAAGGCGAGCGTCGAACGGGTCGGTCAGCCGTCGACCCAGGGCGTCGCCGCCGCCACGACCGCCTCGGGCGAAAACGGCGCGTCCGTCCACGGCGGGAGCCGTCGGTCGGGGCCCGGCGGCTCGAGCGAGGCGGCGTAGCGGTCGACCTGCTCGCGTTCGGCCGCGGCGTCGTACGCGAGGCCGTTGAACGCCGCGTCGGCCCGGTACTGGTCGACGAGCCGCCGCCCCGCCTCACGGTAGCGATCGGGAAGCGTCCCGTAGTCGGGGTCGACGCCGCGTTCCTCGAGCGTCCGTAGCAGGGCGCCAGCCACCTCGCGGCTCATCCCCTCGAGGCCGGTCTCTCCGGCGACCGCGCGGTGGTCGTGTTCGTGGCGGCCGAGATCGACCTGTGCGGTTCCCGAAAACCCGGCGTGATCGAAGGCGTCGCCCAGGGTAGCGACCTCGAGCCCCCACGAGCGAGGCGGGCGAAGCTCTCGGACGAGGTCGGCCGTGGCGGCGAACTCCCCCGCCAGCGCGTACCGGAACGACGCGAGGTAGTCGACGATCGCCTCGTCGTGGGCGTCCGACAGCGTGCGGAGGAGGGGGGCGTAGAACAGCCGGAAGAGCCGGCCGTAGAGGCGGCCGTTCTCGACGCGGGCGTAGTACCCCTTCGAGAACGCGAATCCCTGCTCGAGCGGTGCGAGCAGGCGGGCAACGTGGTCGGCCGCGTAGCTGCGGGCGTCGGCGTCGTGGACGACGATCTGATCGCAGGCGTCAGCGGCCGGCCCGAACGCGAGCCAGACGTCGTGGCCCTTCCCGAAGCCGTTCGCGAGTCCCGCCTCGACCAAGAGGTCCTCGACGCCGGGGGCGTTACACCAGAGGACGCTGGCGGAGAGCGAGAAGGACTCGAGCCACTCGCGAAACGGCTCGATCCGTCCGGGCGCGGCGCGGACGGGGACGAAGACGTCGGCGGGGTCGGCCCGCTCGAGTTCGGTGAGGACGCGCTCGGCCGCGAGGCTCCCGTGTTCGCGGTCGGTCATCGGGACGACGACGGCGGCGTCGCTCGTCGACGCATCCTCGGCGGTCGGCGTCGAGTCGGACAGGTCGTGGAGCGTCGTGAGCCGCTCCTGGACGTACTCCATCAGTCGGTCCTTCGGCCGGACGGGTAAAACGACCACGGCTCCGGCGAACCGGTCCGCCGGCGGGCGACGTCGGCAGCCGCCGGTCGAACGCCGACGCGATCAGCCGTTCACGCCGGCCGGAAGCCGCCCGAGCCGCGAGAGCCCCACGAGAACGAGGAGGATGGCGACGAGGCCGACGGCGAACGCCTGGAAGACGGCGTCGAAGCCGATGCCGACGTCGACGAGACCGCCGACGATCGCGCTGCCGGTCGCCTGGATCGGCATCATCGTCCCGCTGAAGAAGGTGTAGGCGCTCGCGCGGTTTTCGTCGGGCAACGACGCGAGCAGGTAGGTGTCGACCGTCGGAAAGAGGCTGTGGATGACGTAGCCGATGAGCAGCGAGACGACGACGACGGCGGCGAGTGACTCGACGTACGTCAGGACGAGCAGGCAGGCGACGAAGCTGCCGAGGATCGAGAACAGGAGGGGTGCGAACGCCACGCGATCGGCGAGCCAGCCGGCGACGAAAAAGGCCGGGACGCCCGCGGCGAACAGCACCGTCAGGACCGTCCGCGCGAGCCCCTCGCTGAACCCCTTCGTCTCGACGAGGTAGGTGACGTAGAAGTTGAACAGGCCGTTCCAGACGAGGCCCGTGAAGCCGACGATGAGGACCCCTGTCGCGATCAGCGGCCACTGGCGACGCAATGCCTCGAGCAGCTGTCGATCACCCCGCCCCGCCGTCGGCATCGTCGCCCGCCGCGAGGAGAGGAACAACGCGGCCGACGAGAGCAACGCTGCGACCGAGATCGTGAGGAAGACGACGCGCCAGGCCGAAATCGGCCACTCCACGAGGAAGTACGCCCCCACCATCAGCGGCGCGACCACCGCCGCGACCTGGCTCGCGGTGCCGTGGATGCCGATCGCCCGCCCGACTCGCATCGGGAACAGTTCGCTGACGAGCGGACTCGCCGAGACGTAGTACATTCCGCTGGCGACGCCCATGAGAAACGCGCCGACGTAGAGCGCCTCGAGCGTCTGTGCGGTGGCGGCGAACGCCGACGAGCCCGCGAGGACGAGTCCCGTCGTGAGGACGATCCAGTGACGCGGAAACTTCGTCAGGAGGTAACCAGTCGGAAATCGCAGCGACGCGCTGCCGATCCAGGCGAGGGTGGCGAGCAACCCGACCGCACCCGCGCTCGCGTCGAACGTCGTCCGGAACGGCTCGAGCAACGGCGCGTAGATCACCCGCCCAAGGTTGACGAGAAAGACCATCACACACAGCGACCCGAAGACGGCGGTTCGACCGGTCGTCCGCCTGGCCGCCGTCTGGTTCATGGACTGGCTCTGGCAGGGATCGATTTTAACGCATCGAACCGATCACCAGTCGTTCAGCTGTGCTGACAGTCAACGAACCCAGACCTTTTTCTCCTCTAGCTTCGTACGACGTGATCATGAAATCAGTCCGGAAGGCACTTCGGAAGGGCGAACTCGTCAAGGACACCTACCAGCGAGTCTGCTGTGCGGAGTGTGACAAGCCGCTGAAAACGGAGAACGATCCGGACGAGATCACGACGCTTCGGATCTGTCCGGACTGCGGCATGGAGTGGAAAGAGCTCCGGTAGCAGGTGGACGCGACCTGAGAGACGTCCGGTTGTCTCGGGCAGTCCCACCGTGAGAATCGAGCCGACTACTATCGGCTCGAGTGACGTTCACGGAGCCCCGACCTTTTTGCTCTCTAGTGATGTAGACGAGCACATGAAATCAGTTCGAAAGGCGCTCCGCGAAGGCGAACTCGAGAAAGACACCTACGACAGGCTCGTCTGCGTCGAAAGTGGAAAGCCGCTGAAGACGAAAAACGATCCCGACTCGATCACGACGATCCGGTACTGTCCCGACACCGGGAAAGAGTGGAAAGAGATCCGTTGATCACTCGCTGACGACTCATCCCGGAAAGCGACGCGACGGCGACAGTGCCGAACGCACCGCCGCAGGCTCGAGTGTACCGTAACAGGCTCGAGCGGTCGAACGGACCGCAGTTCACGGCTTCCGTCGAGAAAGTCCCCGCACCACCGCCTCGCGTTCGCACACGAAAGAGAGTCGGCCTAGCGCTCGCCGGCCAGCGCCGAGAAGAGCCGCTGCTCGAACTGCTCTTTGCTAATTCCCTCCGAGGGACCGATCCCGCGCATGTGGTCGATCGAGAGCTGTCCGCCGCCCATCCGCGCGTGGCCGCCCGCGTTCGCCATCGGGATGTCACTGACGGCGTGGCTGAGCGTTTCACCCATGTGGACTCGGTCGTCTCGTGATCGGCCGGAGAGGTGAAGCGTCCCGTCGTTCTCGCCGTAGACGACCACGGCAGTCACCCCCTCTAAGTGCATCAGTTCGTCGGCGGCCTGTGGAATCGCGTCGACGTTGCTGATCTCCCCGACGTCACAGATCGCGAACGAGCCCTCGATGCGCTTGTGCTGGATCGCGTCGGCTTTGATCTGGAGGACGTCGTCGGAGACCTGCGGGTTCGCGATCCGGTCGAGCAGATCCTCGTCGATTCCCGGAAAGAGGAACGCTGCAGCCTCGAAGTCTGCCGCCGAACAGCCCTTGGTCAAGTGATTCGTATCGGAGAGAATGCCGTAGAGCAGCCCTGTCGCCAGCTCGTCCGGGATCGTCAGTCCCTCGCCCGAGGGCTCCTCCTCCATCGTCACCCCGAGTTTCTCGAGGTACTCGACGACGATCGTCGACGCCGCGCCGTAGTCGGTTCGCACGTCCGTGAACGCCGTTCCCTGGCCGTTTCCGGGATGGTGGTCGACGACGACGACCGGCTCGATCGACTGCGCGCCCGTGAATCCGCGCGGCGTGTTGTGATCGACGAGGACGACCGTGTCGGCGGCGAGCTCCTCCGTCGTCTCGATCGACTCGGCCTCGAGTTCGAGCACCGTCCGGAACGCCCGGTTTTCCTGGTGGCGGATCTCGCCGGCGTACTGGAGCGTCGCGTCGGTTCCGATCTCGCTCGCGATGTGGGCGACGCCCATCGCCGTCGCCATCGCGTCCGGGTCGGGGTTCGGATGCATCAGGATCGTCACCTCATCGTACTTCTCGAGGACGCGTTGCAACCGCACACCTGGCGGTCGGCGAAACCAGCGAACGGCCCACCACAGCCCGAGGAAGACGGCGATCCCACCGAGCACCAGCAACGAGAGGACGAGCGGATCGGCCCCCTGAACCGCCTCGATCGCCCCGTCGACGATCAGCGGGTCGTCGATCACCGGCCCGTTGGCGGCTACACGGACCTCCCGATAGCTCATAGTCCACACTCAAAGTGAGTAACTAAGAACTTTCTCCCTCATTCGACCCCATCGGCACCCGATTCGTCCAGTTCGCGGCGGGCCGCATCGACCGCCTCGCGATAGCCGTCACGGTAGGTCGGATACGCGAACTCGTAGCCGAGTTCCCGAAGAAACGCGTTCGAACACCGCTTGCTCGTCGTCAGCCGGCGGCGAGCGGCCTCCGACAGCCCTCCCGCTGCGAGCCGTTCCTCCTGCGTCACCTTCGGCGGCCGTTCGACCCCGCACTCATCAGCCAGCCAGTCGGCGAACGTCCACCGGGAGACCGGCTCGTCGTCGACCACCAGTACCTCGGCGCCGCGCGCGAGGTCCTCCTCGAGCAGGTAGCTGACCGACCCGGCGGCGTCGTCGCGGTGAACCATGTTCAGGTAGCCCTCCGTCACCGGTCCCTCGAGGTAGCGCTCGAGGCGGTACCGGTCGGGGCCGTACAGCCCCGCGAACCGGGCGACAGTCCCTTCGAAGCCGTACTCGGGCGGCGCCTCGAGGGCGACGCGCTCGGCTTCAGCCAGCACCTCGGCTTTTTCCGTGGCCGGCTCGAGCGGCGTCTCCTCGTCGACCCAGTCGCCGCCGTGGTCGCCGTAGACGCCCGTCGAAGAGGTGTACACCAGCCGCTCGGGCGGCTCCTCGCGCGTTCCGAACGCCTCGATGGCCGTCTCGAGGCCGTCGACGTACACCTCACGGGCTCGCTCGGCCTCGCGGCCGCCGCTGCTCGCGGCGAAGACGACCGCGTCGGCGCCAGGAACCGCCTCGAGGCTCGACGGTTCGGTGACGTCCGCGCGAACGCCCTCGAACCCGCTGGCCTCGATCGCCTCGAGGCCCGCCCGTGAGCGGCGAACGCCGATCGGTTCGTGGCCCGCCTCGAGCAGCTGTCGGCCCAGTTCGAGACCGACGTAGCCACAGCCCAGGATGGCGACTCGCATACGCGAATTCAGGTGTGAGGCCCTATATATTATCGGGGGTCACTGCCCACCGGCGAGCGGGCCGGCGGGCCATAACACGGAGAACGGGGCAGGGCTACGGATCGCTCCATAGCGTTCCGTGAGGACGATAGCCCAACGGAGGAGGGCGGTAACCACCAAACCGACACGGACTCGAACATATCAGAAATAGTACCCTTCTTCACCTTGAAGTCCTCTTTCTCAGATGATGGTAACGCATCACTCTCGGCGCACCGTACTGCAGACGACCGGCGCAGCACTCGTCAGCCTCGGGCTGGCAGGCTGTCTCAGCGGCACCGAAGACGACTCGAGCGGGAACGGGGGATCGGGAAGCGGTAGCTCGGGTGACGGGGGCAACGGCTCGACCGGCTTCGACGCGTTCGATCCGAACGATTTCGAGCGGACGCTTCCGCAGCTGGCGTCGACGCTCTTCGACCACGAGTTCGACTTCGGCAGCCCGGACGCGCTCGAGCAGATGGAGCCCCGTGACGAGCCGCGGTACGGGAACGCTCCCCTGGAGCGCTCCGACGACGAGGACGACTGGCTCGACCCCGACGTGATCCAGTTCGGCTACGGGCAGGGCGAGGACGCGGAGACGATCTACATCGACGCGATGGAGCCGCTCATGGAGAACATGGAAGAAGAGACCGGCCGGGACGTCGAGTTCGTCCTGCTCGACAGCGCCGCGGCCCAGGTCGAGACCATGCGCTCTGACCGGCTCCACGTCGGGAGCACCACCGCCGGGACGACCCCGTACATGGTCAACATCGGCGGCGGCGTGCCGTTCGCGATGATCCACGAGAACGGCCTCTACGGCTACCGGCTCTGGGTCGCGACCCGACCCGACAACGACGAGATCGACAGCCTGGCGGATCTCGAGGGGAAGACGGTCGCCCACGCACACGACACCTCGAACTCCGGCCACCTCGCCCCGATGGCGCTCTTCTCGAACGAGGGGATCGTGCCCGGCGAGGACTACGAGATGGAGTTCTCCGGAAGCCACGAGAACAGCGCCCGCGGCGTCGAGATGGGCGACTACGACGCGGCGCCGATCGCGAGCAGTTCCTACGGCCGATCGGTGCGAGCCGGCGCGTTCGATCCGGACGAGCTCAAGGTCGTCTGGGCGAGCCAGCCGTTCATGTCCAACCCGACCTCCTACCACCACAACCTCCACCCCGACCTCGTCGAGGGGATCAAACGCGCACACTTCGACTACGACTACAGCGGAACGCTCATCGAAGAAGAGATGGGAAGCACCGGCTTCCTCGAGTTCGATTACGCGACCCACCACGACGTCGTCCTCCAGATTCACGAGGCGAACGGGATCGAGTACGACGTCGGTGACCTGTAGGCTCGCCGACCGGCTCACTTCACTCTTCATGTCTGTTCCACCCACAGAGCCGCCGTCCGCACGGACAGACGGCGGCACCGAGCGGCGGACGACGCCACGAACCTGGGAGCCGCCGACGGCGTTCGGCAGCCGAACCAGGACGTGGCTCGTCTACGGAATCGTCGCGCTGTTTCTCCTCTGGAGTCTCTGGGAGATCCGGTTCAGTCCGGCGCGAATGTTCGCCGGTCTCGAGAACACCGTGAATCTCGTCTCGAGCATGTACCCCCCGGACTTCGGCCCCGACAAACGCGAGATCATCGTCACCGACACGATCGAGACGCTCGCGATGGCGGTCGTGGCGACGGCGGTCGGCGTGCTGATCAGCATCCCGATCGCACTGATGGCCGCCGAGAACCTGGCGCCGCGGCCGGTCTACTACGTCGGCCGGGCGATCGTCTCGGTCTCGCGCGCCTTTCACAGCCTCATCGTCGCGATCGTCGTCGTGAAGGCCGTCGGCTTCGGCCCGCTCGCGGGCGTCATCACGCTCTCGTTCGCCACCATCGGCTTCTACGCGAAACTCCTCGCCGAGGACCTCGAGGACATCGATCACACGCAGGTCCAGGCCGTTCAGGCGACGGGCGCCAGCAAGCCGCTCGTCCTGCTCTACGGGGTGCTCCCGCAGGTGATCCCGCGCATGATCGCCCTGACGATCTACCGCTGGGACGTCAACCTCCGCTCGAGCACCATCGTCGGCATCGTCGGCGCGGGCGGCATCGGACTCACGCTGCTCAACTCGTTCCAGCGCTACGACTACGACTTCAGCCTCGCGATCATCCTCGTGATCGTCGCGCTCGTCCTGCTCGGGGAGCTGGTGAGCGCCGTCGTCAGAAAGCGCGTCCAGGAAGGGTCGAACCGGGGGCTCACGACCGAACTCGAACGGCTCGAGGAGCCGACGACGTGGCGCCGGTTCGACGCGCGCGAGCGCCTCGTTCGCCTCGCCACGGCGCTGCTGGTCCTCGCGATCGTCGCTGTCTCCTGGCGCGGCCTCGAGATGAACTTCACCTACGTCGGAACGGCGGGGGCGGAGATGATGGACCTCTTCACGCGGATGTACCCCCCGGACGCCGGGACGTCCGTCGAGATCGTCGGGCCGCTGCTCCAGTCGATCCACGTCTCGATTCTCGGGACGATGCTCGCCGTCGTCCTCTCGCTGCCGGTAGCGTACATCGCAGCGGAGAACACGACCCCGAATCGGCTGTTTCTCGCCCTCGGGAAGTTCATCATCGCGACCACGCGCTCGGTCAACGTCATCGTCTGGGTGCTCGTACTGGTCGTACTGCTGGGCCCGGGCGCGATCGCAGGGGTGATCGCCCTCGGCGTGCGATCGGTCGGCTTCATCGGGAAGCTCCTCGCCGAAGAGATCGAGGAGATCGACATGAGCCAGGTCGAGGCGATCGTCGCGACCGGCGGGGGCACCGTTGCCGCGATCGTCTACGGCATCGTGCCACAGGTGAAACCCGGCTTCGTCGGCATCACCACCTACCGGTGGGACATCAACGTCCGCGCCTCGACGGTGATCGGCTTCGTCGGCGGGGGCGGAATCGGCGTCGAACTGATGAGCGCCGTCAACTCGTTTCGCTGGAGCGCGGCGCTCACGGTCCTGCTCGCCATCCTCGGCGTCGTCGTCGCGAGCGAACTGCTCTCGGCGGTCCTCAGAAAGCGGGCGATGTAACCACACTGAACAACTATGTTGAACGTAATCGACCTCGAAAAGGTGTATCCGACCGGCGACAGAGCCCTCGACGGCGTGTCGCTCGAACTACAGGGACGCGACGTCACCGCGATGATCGGCTCGAGCGGCGCGGGAAAGAGCACGTTCATCCGGTGTATCAACCGCCTCACCGAACCGACGGGCGGAGAGGTGTGGCTCGACGGGACCGAACTGACGGGACTGTCGGGGACGGAGCTGCGGAAGGCCCGACGCGACGTCGGCATGGTCTTCCAGGAGTACGCGCTCGTCGAACGGCTCACCGTAATGGAGAACGTGCTCTCGGGCCGGCTCGGCTACGTCAGCGACTGGCGGGCGTTCCGTCGCCGATTCCCGTCCGAAGACATCGAACACGCCTACGAAACGCTCGAGCACGTCGGGCTGGCCGGCTACGAGAACAAACGCGCCGACGCGCTGAGCGGCGGGCAGCGCCAGCGCGTCGGTATCGCACGGGCAATCTTGCAGCGACCGAAGATCCTGCTGGTCGACGAACCGACCAGTAGCCTCGACCCCGAGACGTCCCACGCCGTGATGGCATTGCTCTCACAGATCTCGAGGCAGTACGACGTCCCGGTGCTCATCAACATCCACGAGGTCGACCTCGCCCTCGAGTACGCCGACCGGATCGTCGGCCTCTCAGACGGGCGGCTGGTGTTCGACGGCCCGCCCGAGGCGCTCGACGCGGCGGCGAAAGCACGGATCTACCGCGGCGAAGAACCACCGACGCAACCGGACGAGCCGTCGGTGGCTCCGGAGTCGGAGTCGGCCGACACCGACGGCGCCGCGGTCAACCGGCTCACCCGGTAACCGCCGGGTGCCCCGGTCACTCGAGTGATTCGATGCGCTCGAGGTGGGCGACGTCGTTGAGTCGCCGGATCGACCACCCGCCGTCGTAGCGAAGCTCGTTCAGACAGGTGTTCTCCTGGCTCAGCACCGAGGCGTTCGTACAGTCGCCGGCGAGAATCGAGCAGACGAGCGCCCGGTTCACGCCCCCGTGGGCGACGACGAGAATCGTCTCACCCGACGCGTCGCGAACGATCGCCTCGAGCGCAGGGAACGCGCGACCGGCGACGTCGGCCGCGGTTTCTCCCTCCGGCGGTCGCCACTCGCTGTAGCGTTCTCCGGCGGCCACAGCGGCCTCCCGAAGCGCGTGCTTCGGCTCGCCTTCGAACGCGCCGAAGCTTCGTTCTCTGAACGCCGAGACGGGAGTCACCGCCAGCTCGTGACCGTCAGCAACGGTCGTCGCCGTCCGGTACGCCCGCGCGAGATCGCTCGAGTAGATCGCGTCGATCCGCTCGTCTGTGAGTCGATTCCGGAGTGCCCGTGCCTGTGTGAGTCCCTGCTGCTCGAGTGGAACGTCGGTTTGCCCCTGTGCGATCCCCAGTCTGTTGTGTTCGGTCTGTCCGTGACGTGCGAGTAGGATTCGCACCGGCCCGTCGGATGTCATACGAACGGTCGATAGCGCCGGACAAATATTAGCACTTTGATATATATGGCTACAGACCAGACTGTAGTCATACCTTCGAGCGATGCTCAACGACGGGTCAGCCACTGTGGCGAGTAGGGATGGGCTACAGCGGCCGAATTATCGATGTGGATCGCGAACGCAGCGACTCGTACCCGGCAGTTGAAACTAGAGCAACAACTGAAACGAGGGACACACTGCTCGCAGCGGAACGGCCAGTACTGGCGAAAGAGTGGGCTGCATATGTTTTGCTCCCATTTCAGGGCTCGTTCAGCCGTGTTTCGCTCGAGTATCGAATCGCCACCGATCGAGGGGGTCAGCTGTTTCGCTGATCACTCACGGCGAAGCCGAACGCAAACGACCAGACAAGCAGTGGTATCTGAAGCTTCCCCTCGCGCTTGACCACGCCGACAGCATCGGCGTGGTCTTCTAGCGCTTCAGAGGGAAGGAGGTTTGTGAGACGACGTTTAATATGACGTGAGGAGGGTTCTGTGTGCACAGCTGAACCCTCCTCATTCCTTTCGAAAATCTGTCCAGATAAGCCGCCGCTGTCATGCGATTCTTCGCTTTGCTGTGAAGTACCACGGGTCGGGTGACCCGTGGCGTCCGTGTCTACCCTGTAGTCGGGGCAACGGTCTTTAATTCCTCTCGCGCTTGACTCTGCGAGTCTCGCGCCGACTTTCCGTGTCGGTAAACACCCGAAGCGAAAACTGCTCCGTGAGAGTCGGCCTCTTCACACAGGCCCGATGCCGTCCGTCTCACCTTCCGAACACTTGGAAGGGTTTCGAGAGACGGCACATTCTCATTCTGCTCGTGGAACCATTCTTGCGCCACACAAACCGCTGCTTTCCGGTCAGCGTGGTCTTGGAAGTCGCACTCCATACATTTGAACCGCTTCCAACGCCGATTCGCTCGCTCGGTGTGCAAGCATTCCGTTCGCGGACAGCGTTGACTCGTGTACGCCGGGTCAACATCGTCTGAGGGGATTCCACCCCAAGCGGCTTTGTACGTCACCATATCTCGGAGTGCGGCGAACGGCAAGGAGTGCAAGCGCCGGTTCATTCGCGTGCCGTAATCGATTGAGTCTCGCATGTCTTTGAGGTCTTCAAAGACGATTACCGGTTCGTTGAATTGTGAAACCCATCGTGTTACGTCGCGCGATACTTTATGGAGTTGGTCGTGAACGAAGTCTTGTTCTTCGGTTTGGACCACGTTCTCGAACGCGGATTGTCCGACTTTCTGCATCCGCTTCCGTTTGGTGAAAAACTCGTGGCGAACTCGTTTGATGTCGGGGTACTCGATGACGACTGAATCGAGTACGTCACCAGTAGCTCTATTCAGCGCGGTGAGTGCCACGCAGTCCTCGTTAATGTCCACACCAACTACTGTCTCTGCGTAGTCTGGAGACGCTACGGTGCGTGTCTTGTGGGTGACTGTGACGTGTAATCGCCATTCGTCGTGTTTATACACGAGTTCAGCTACGCCCACTCTCCACGAGTCAGAGTTAAGAGCGTTCTTGACTCGTTCGAGGTGGTTGGGACTACCGCGAAGTACGCCTTTGACGTGGTTGTACGGTTTGTAACTGACTCTGAAGCGAACATCTCCCGAATCATCTACAGTGAGGGCGTATCCTTCGTTGTGATTCATCCGCATTGGATACGTCTCGTCAATGTAGGGAAACGGTCGGCCCCACTCGTTGTCTTTGTGGTCGTGGTACGTCTCTATCTCACCCAGTGCTTTCTGGACGAGGAGTTGAGTCGTGTTTTTCACGAGGTTGGCGTTATCCACTACGGTGTCGTGGATGTCGTCCCAGTCCCATCCCTCACGGTCGAGGCGGTTGACTTCGTTGCGAACTCGTCGGGCTTCGAGACACCCTTCGTACAAGTTGTCAGGACTACCCGTTTGGATGGTTAATCCAAAAGAAAGCGTCTGGGTCAGTCCTGCATCTTGCATCGTCAATAAATTGACGTGAATCGTTGTAAGTGTAGTGATTTGTCGGCATTCACCCACGGGTCAGGTGACCCGTGGTACTCTGCCTTGACCGCTGATAGACGGATGGTCTGAGTGCAAACACCAGCACGGCTAGCGAAATCGCTGTCGCCAGACAGGCAGATCACGTGACGTTCCTTCATCGAGCTCCGTTCGTGGCCGATACGTTGGGTCTCGGCTTTCTTCCAGGCTTTCGCGAGGACTGTGGATATCAAGAGGAGCAATATCAGAACCTCAGCCTCCCCGTCGGGATGCTCGACAACGAATTCCGGAACCCCGATCTGGAGCGGTTCGTCGATCAGTTCTTCGAGTACGAACCCGACGATGTCGACGACGATACCAAGCGGTCGAAACGCGAAGTCGAGGCCGAAGCTGTTGCGTACATCGTTGGGCGATACTGCGAACTCGACACCAGGAGTTCGGCGTTCTACTTGGTGGTCTGGGAGCCAGATGATCCCGAATCTGTTTGTGCGCGTTCCAGAATAGGGCTCTCTCTGGACGCTACTGCTGTCTTTCAGACAGCCGAAATCAGCCGATTCGGTTAACTAGATTCCTATGAAGGCCTGTCCCCTACTAATAACTCTCGCAAAGCCCTTTTGGTTGTTGTCAAATCCCCTTACCGATAGAAATTTATTTATGTCTACCACTATATGCTAAAACTATACTTGGACCTAACAACCCCAAACAATGTAGTAAGGGACGATCAATCACTCGACGAAGTATCATTGGTTCGACCCTCGCGATCGCCGGCGGTGCAGTCTTGAGTGGGACTGGCACAGCAGGTGAGGACGAGGGGGAGTCGGACGAAGTGGATCTCGTCGTCGAGGATGGACAGCTCAATTACACCGGCACGGATTCAGTGTCGACGCTCTCTGAATCGCCCGATGCGGACCGACGGTCGATCGGCAACGGGGAATACGTCGAAGTTAACGAAGCAGCGATTCAACAGGCCGTCCAAGCGTTCAACCAGGCTGCAGACAACGGTGAGGTAGAAATATACGAGGAAGATGGCGAAGCGTACATTGAGCCAACTGACGAAACGATGGACGCCCTTGAGGAAGATTCGGACACCGTTGACGAGTCGGACACCTCCACGATGTGTGGGCAGAACGACTTCGAGACCGAAATCACATGGAAGGGCGGCGTGAGGGAAATACTTTGGATGGACGATACGCTCACGCGGAGAATTCGCAACAGGATGGGCGCCACTGGAATTACTGCCGGTACTTTGGCCGGGATAGCCGCGGGTAGCATCGTTGGTGTGAAAGCCTCTGCGTTGGTCGCATTGTTCGCTGCGCTGTTGGTGGTCGGAGCGTACCTCCTCACGGAAAACAACCAAGGCTGTGGAGTGAAGATTACGTTCTATCCAGCCTCTTTCGCAGCAGGACCGGGCGGAGTTATCCTTGCTGGGTTGTATATCGATCCACAGTAGCGACAACCCAACAGTAGAGTAGCAACAGCTCAATACAACGAATGTAAGCTGACCGAGGCAAACTATGAACGGACCCGAGCATCCGAACCTGCAACAAATCATCCAAAGCACAACTATTGCGATCGTGTTCACAGTTGGGTTGGGGTTGACGATAGCGGTACGACCAGTCAGCACCACAGATATCGCGCTCGCTGCAGGGGGGATCTTACTCGGGACGCTATCGACGCTCGTCTTCCTCTATCGCCGATCAGATATTCCCTCCCTGAAGGTAGTTCTGTTCGGCCTTGGGATGGTCATCCTCGCGCTGCTCGCGGCCGTGCTCTCGACGTTCGGTTACGAGTCGATGGTCGTCCTCGGAATCGGATTCTTGTGGGGGCCTTCGATCGGGTACGTGCTCAGCACGCTGTTAGAGCGGAGGACACGTCCTGAGGGAAGTTTGTCGAACTCCTGAAACACCCGAACCTCGTCTCCTAGTTTCTCGCCGTCGACCTCGATCTGTCTCTCGTCAACCGCGACCCGCAACGGCTCCGCCGTCCTCAGAACGCAAGGCGTTCTGATGGGCCGTACGAGAACTTTGTTCTCGTGGACGTCGGCAGGTCGCTTTGGGCCTCCGAGAGTTTGTGCGTCCAGTTCCAGATTGCGCCGTGAGAACGATCAATACCGAGTAATACGAGCACTCATTGGTCTTTAGTTAAACCTAGTAGTAATATTAGAGACAAGATTATGCATAACATTATTAGAGACGAGAGGAGTCACGGCTCGGTCTCTGGTATTACCAAATCGATCAATAAGTGCTCCTCGCAAACTTTGCTTTCTCCTCGTAGCCGACTTGAAAGAGTCGAATCTGGACGAAAAACGATGCTGCTGAGTATTACTGTGAATAGTACTCAAGACGAATGCTCGTTAGAAGTCAGTGCATACTGGCTCACGAACGTCGGCGGCTAGCCTCCGCAACGGGGTCGTGGCTGGCCGGACTGGCTGTGCCCGGGTGGAAACCGTCTCGACGAGCACTGCTATCGGTTATCCAACATACCTGGCGGGGACCGAGAGCCCGACCTCGGCAGCGGTCTCCGCCACGATCCCGTTCGCCGTGTAGAGATCGGGTTTGTAGTACAGTTCGTGGGTCACGTCGTACTCCTCCCGGAGAAACTCGCGAACGCGGTCGACGTCGTGCGTCTCGAAGTAGTTCGGCGTGTAGACCACGATCATGTACTCGTCGTAGGGTACTTCCTCGAACCCCGTCGCAGTCATCGCCTTCGCCGCCCAGATACGCCCCTCGGCCGCGTCCTCGACGAGGTTCGGCCAGAGCCGCTCGATCCGTGCTGCCGATCCGGTGAGTTACCACTTGCCGATGGTCTTTCGCCGCTCGAGCGCTTCCCGGTCGAGCGTGCGGACGGCCTCGTCGTCCGCTGGCGGCAGGTCGGCTGCCGTGGCGTCCGCCGGGCGCTCGAGCGTCGAGCGTCGACGACCCCTGGTCCGTCACAACCCGCGTCGACACCACGAGCTGGACGCGATGGCGCGAGTCGGCGGCCACCCGGACCGTCGGTCAGACGTCGACGTGTCGTTGTACCCACTCCTGACGTTTCTCGAGTTCGCGCCGCCCTTTCGGCGTCAGCGCGTAGTAGTTCGTCCGGCGGTCGATCTGTCCCTTCTCGACGAGTTCCTGCTCGACGAGCGCGTCGAGATTCGGATACAGCCGGCCATGGGTGACCGGCTGGTCGATGTAGGTGTTGATGTGGTCGAGAATCTCCTGGCCGGACGGTCGGTCCATTCCCGCGATGACGTACAACAGGTCGCGTTGAAAGCCGGTTAGCTGGTCCATGGATCACCCTCTGAATACCGACGTTCACCGATCTGTGGCTTTGTTATAGAGCGGGTACGTCACGACTCCAGGAGAGAACGTTCAGCGTATGGTTCCGTCACCCACACCGGCCGATCGCGCACCGGTTACCCAACTCGACTGGAGAGCGTGGAACTTTTGCGTTGTATCCGCGTAACCATCACTATGCCGACCGATCCGCTCTCGTGGGGGACGCTCGACCGGCAGGTAGCCTACTCCTGTCCGGGATTCGACGTCATTAACGAGACCGTTCGACTTCCTGATGAAACGGTAACCGACTTCGATTACCTCTCCGACGAACCGAGTGTCGCAATCGTCCCGTTCACCGCCGACGGCGACCTCGTCGTCATCGAGGAGTGGCGACAGGCCGTCTCCCGGGTGAGCCGCGGACTCCCCGTCGGTGGCGTCGAACCCGACGACGAGAGCCTCGAGGCCGCGGCCCGGCGCGAACTGCGCGAGGAGACCGGCCACGAGGCCGACTCCCTCGAGCCGCTGGTGACGGTCGAACCGGCCAACGGGATCGCCGACGCCGTCTTGCACATTTTCGTCGCTCGAGGCTGCCGTCCGGCGGGCGACCAGCAACTCGATCACAACGAGAGCATCCGCGTAACGGAGACGACGCTCGAGGAGCTCGTGGCCGCGATCGGTCGGGGTGAGATTCGAGACGGTCGAACCGTCCTCGGCGTCGCGTACTACCGACTGTTCGACGACGGCGCGGCGTAAAAATCGGACGATTCGCGAGTCGATCACTCGGCGTGGAACGGGTTGCCGGCCGATCAGGCCAGCAGCCCGAGCGAGGCGGCCGTGTCGTCGTTCGTCTCGTCGTTCAGTTCGTCGTCTTCATCAACCGCTTCGTCGTCGGCCTCTTCGTCATCGACCTCGTCGTCGTCAATTTCTTCCTCGATCGCTTCGGGATCGTCGACGGTCATGGACTCGGCCGTCACGTCACCAGCCGTCATCACGGATGCCGATGCCATCGAGATGACTTCCTCGTCAGCGACGTCGTTCTCTTCGTCGTTCATCTCCTCATCGTCCATTTCCTCGTCGTCAGCGACGTCGTTCTCTTCGTCGTTCATCTCCTCATCGTCCATTTCCTCGTCGTCAGCGACGTCGTTCTCTTCGTCGTTCATCTCCTCATCGTCCATTTCCTCGTCGTCAGCGACGTCGTTCTCTTCGTCGTCCTCAGCCTCCTCGAGTGACTCGATGGTCATCGAGTCGAAGGTGACCTCGTCGACGTCGAACTGCTCGATGGTCAGCTGGTCGATTTCCTGGGTTTCGACGTCGTTCTCTTCGTCGTCAACGACGTCGTTCTCCTCATCGTCCATCTCCTCGTCGTCAGCGACGTCGTTCTCCTCGTCGTTCATCTCCTCGTCGTTCATCTCCTCGTCGTCAGCGACGTCGTTCTCTTCGTCGTCAGCGACGTCGTTTTCCTCATCGACGTCGTTCTCTTCATCGTCGTCGAAGATGCCCTCGAAGAAGCCGGTGATGGTGTCCAGGACACCATCGTCATCTTCGACGGTCAGCTGGTTGATCGTCATCGTCTCGACGTTCATCTCCTCGATCGTCAGCTCCTGGATCTCGAGTTCGTCAGCATCCTCGTCGATGATGTCGACCTCATCATTGACGTCGTTCTCCTCGTCGTCAGCGACGTCGTTCTCCTCATCGTCCATCGCTTCGTCGTCAGCGACGTCGTTCTCCTCGTCGTCGACCTCGTCAACCTCGTCTTCGTCGAGTTCGAGGTCTTCGATCGTTACGTTAGGAAGTTCGAGTGTCTCGATTTCGACGTTCGAGAGCGTTACTTCTTCCTCGTCATTGACGTCGTTCTCCTCGTCGTTCATCTCCTCGTCGTTCATCTCCTCGTCGTCAGCGACGTCGTTCTCCTCATCGTCCATTGCCTCGTCGTCAGCGACATCGTTCTCCTCGTCGTTCATCTCCTCGTCGTCAGCGACGTCGTTCTCCTCCTCATCATCGTCGAGATCTTCTATCTCTTCTTCGTCAACGTCGAGATTCTCGACGTTCAGCTCGTCGATCGTCGCATCTTCGATCGTGATGCTATCGAGCTCGAGCATCCCCACCTGGACGTTCTCGAGTGTTGCGCTCGTGTCTCCGCTACTACTACCATCGTCGGCTACTGCCGCGCCAGCGAGTGCGGGACCCGAGAGCGCGATCAGCAGGGCGACAAACACGGCACTGATCTGCTGCGGTCGTGAAACCATGCGATCACGCCTACGTGAAATCGACGGCTAAAACGACCAGACTGTTACAGCGTTATTTCGGGAACAACCACTGTTTTGTTCGCTACAACGGTCTCTAATGAGGGTTTCACCTGTCTCTCTCGGTGACAGTAGTCGAACGAGACCGTAGCTGGCGATTCTCGACGGGGATTCTCCTTTGGCTTGCACCCGCCACCGACTCATCTCTCACCGAAGCGAACGGGAACGTTTACCGCCAGGCTCACCAAGTGCCAGCCATGCGCGATCGTTTCGAACTCCGGGAACTCGACGCCGGCGGGCGAATCGGGGAGTTGCAGATTCCTCGAGCCGACCTGACCGTCGAGACGCCGGCGCTCCTTCCCGTGATTAATCCGAATTTAGTGACCATCTCCCCCCGTCGACTCGCCGACGAGTTCGGGGCTGAACTGCTCATTACCAACTCCTACATTATCCACAGCACGGACAGTCTCCGCGAACGAGCGCTCGAGGAGGGGCTCCACGAGCTGCTCGACTTCCCGGGCGCGATCATGACCGACTCGGGCTCGTTCCAGCTCTCCGAGTACGGCGAGATCACGGTCACCACCGAGGAAATTCTCGAATTCCAGCGCGACATCGGCTCCGACATCGGCACCCCCGTCGACATTCCCACCCCGCCGGACGTCTCCCGCAAGCGGGCCACAGAGGAACTCGAGACGACGAAAGACCGACTCGAGCTCGCCGAGACGGTCGACACGGGCGACATGTTAGTGAACGCCCCGGTCCAGGGCTCGACCTACCCCGACCTGCGCGAGGAGGCCGCCCGCCACGCCGACGGGACGAGTCTCGACGTCTTCCCGGTCGGCGCGGTCGTGCCGCTGATGAACGATTACCGCTACGCGGACATGGTCGACGTCATCGCCGCCGCCAAACGTGGCCTCGGCGCCGACGCACCCGTCCACCTCTTCGGCGCCGGCCATCCCATGATGTTCGCGCTCGCGGTCGCGATGGGCTGTGACCTCTTTGACTCCGCCGCCTACGCGCTCTACGCCCGCGACGACCGCTACCTCACCGTCCGCGGGACTCGTCACCTTGCCGACCTCGAGTACCTTCCCTGCTCCTGTCCCGTCTGTACGAAGTACACCCCCGACGAACTCCGCGCTCTGCCCGACGACAAGCGCGAGGAGGAACTGGCCGCCCACAACCTCCACGTCACCTTCGAGGAGATCCGTCGGATCAAGCAGGCCATTCGCGCCGGGAACTTACTCGAGCTCGTCGAACACCGCGCCCGCGCCCACCCGACGATGCTCGACGGCTACCGCGCGCTGCTCGACCACGCAGACCTTCTCGAGCACAGCGACCCCGTCTCGAAAGGGGCGTTCTTCTACACCTCTCACGAGAGCGCCCGCCGGCCCGAAGTCCTGCGTCACCACGCACGCCTCGAGCGCCTCTCGGTGCCCGACTCGGTCTTTCTGACCGAAGGTGAGCCCTCGAGTAGCGGCGAGTACGACGAATCCTGGAACGTCGTGCCCCCCTTCGGTCCGTTCCCGCGGGCGCTCTCGAAGAGCTACCCGCTCACGGCGGAGGTACCCGAGCGAACGGACCGGGCGGCGCTCGAGGCTGCCGTCGAGGGCATCGCCCGCCTCGTCGAGGAGAATCCAGACAGCGAGTTCACGCTGGGGCATCGCGGCTGGCCCGAGGGGGTGCTCGCGGCCCTGCCCGACGGCCTCGAGACGATCGACCTGACCGCGGATCGGTGACCGGAATCACCGCTCGATGCAGGGACTCCGGTTCCCCGAGAACTCCCCGCTTCGTGCGTCGATTAGCCGCCCACAGTACGGCGCGAGCACGAGCCGGTACGTGTACTCGTCGTCGGCGACGTAGACGCCAGGTCGGCCAGCCGGCCTGCGCTCGTCGTCGGGTTCGGCGTACGGTAGCGTCTCGAGGACGGACGCGACCGCTCGATACTCGCTTCGGGAGACGGTCACCAGTCCGCTCCCGACACCCGCCCGCCGTATCGCCTCCTGGACCGGGTCGACGTCGTCGATCCGCTCGTCGTCGGCGGGAACGGGCCGCTCCGTCGGGACCCGCTCGTCCGAAACTGGTGCGGCCTCGAGTTCCCCGCCGTAGAACCCCGGCCAGCGGAGCCGTCTGCCGAAGGCGATGAACCCGAGTGCGACACCGGCGGCGGCCAAGAGAACGGACCGCCGAGAGCGGACAGTCATACTGCGGAGAATGTTCTCAATATATATATATTTAGGTACTCGACCGAGTTCGTGATCCGGCCGAACAGTTATGATAGCCGAGACGGAATACGGGGACGAATGCGTTTCGAGAAACCACCGGCCGGCGTCGCTCTGGTCGCCGTCCTCGCGGCCGTCGTCGGCGTTCGACACGTCTCGCGAGCGATCTCCTACGCCACGCCGTTGTCGACGCCGGCCGACGCCGCGGCGCTCCCCGCGCTCGTCGTGAGCGCGTGCTGTTTCGTTCTCGCCGCCGCGTTGTGGCACCGGCAGTTCGTCGGACTGGTCGGTGGACTCGTCTTCTACGGGCTGTGGGCGGTCGACGGCGCGATTCAGGTCTGGGTGTGGGGACTCGAGTTCGTCCCGATGACCGTCGGTGCCGTCGTCATCGTCTGCTACTTGCTCGTCAGGGCCGGGACGTTCGACCGGACCGTCTCGACGTCGAGGCCGGAACTGGCGTCGATCCCGGGTGGCCGATAGTTCGACCGACGAGCCGCTCGAATCGGAACAGCGAAGGTCGACGCGTGATCATCCCCCGTAATGATCGCGACCGGCTCGCTCGTCATCGGGCTCGTCATGCTGATCGTCGTCGCGTCGTGGGTCGTCCGCCGCATCCGGGGACGGCGGGGGCAGTCGACGAGCAAGTACGAGTCCTGGGAACGCCACCGCGAAGCCCAGCAACGCGAGCCGCCGGTCGAACTGGGCGAGGTCCGCGAGGCTGGCGTCGTCGACTTCTCTCGCCATCACACCGGCGAACGCCACGCCGTCTGCAAGGTCGAGGGCTTCGTCGTCTTCGTCGAGGACGCCCCCGACGAGCTCGCAGTGGGGGACGTGATCCGCTTTACCGTCCTCTCGTACAACCGCGGCCACACCTCCGCGACGGCGACGTTCGAAGCGCGCGCTCGCTGACGCTCGTCGGTCGTTTCCGGTGGCACCTCGGTCGCTATCGACAGCCTCTTTCACGCCCCGGCCTCACGTCGGGTATGACCGACTACTTCGAAGTCCACGCGCGCGACTCGGCCGCGCGACTGGGCGAGCTCCGCCTCGCGGAGCCGGTGCAGACGCCAGCGCTCGTCGACGAGATCGTCGAGGACGCCGGGTCGCTCTGGGCGGCCGACCGCGAGCTCCCCGCAGGCGACGACGCCCAGCTGACGGTGCTTCCCCACCGGGGCTTTCCCGGCGGCACCGCCTCCGAGGTCCAGGCGGCGTTCGCCGTCGACTACCCCGACGTCGAGTATCCGAGCGTCGCCGTCGTCTCGAGCGAGCACGCCGACGATCACGGCACCGACGCCTACGTCGTCTCGGACGGCCAGTCGATCGTCGGCCACGGCGCGGCGCTGGTCGAGGCCGTCGTCCGGGTGCGAGAAGCGATCCCTGAAGACACCGCGCTCTACTTCTCCGGCGTCGCCACCCCGCGCAACGTCGCGCTGCTGGCCTACGCCGGCGTCGACTGCTTCGACGCCTCGCGAGCGATCGTCAAGGGCACCCAGGGGAAGTACCTCACCACGGAAAGCGAGTACTTCCTCGAGGACTTAGCGGAGCTGCCGGGCTGTCTCGCCGACGAGACCGATCCCGAGGCGTTCACCCGCGAGGACTGCGTCGAGCACAACGTCGCCGCCCTCGAGGCCGAGCTCTCGATCGTCCGCCAGCGAATCCGCGACGGCCGTCTCCGGGACTACGTCGAGGGGCAGGCCCGCCACGACCAGTGGCTCACCGCCGCGATGCGCGAGCTCGACAACCAGTGGGGCTACTTAGAGGAACGCACCCCAATCTTGCGCGAGGCCGAGATTTCGGCGGCGACCGAAGACACCATCCGCCGGGTCGAAATTCAGCGTTACGCCGACCGGGTGACCACGCGCTACCGCAACCGCTTTTCGAACCCGCTCGTGCTCGTCCCCTGTTCGGCACGCAAACCCTACAGCGACTCCCAGAGCCACAAGCAGTTCCACGACGCGATCCAGTGGCGCGCCCACCTCGTCTCGATGACGAGTCCGATCGGCGTCGTCCCACAGGAACTCGAGACCACCTACCCCGCCCAGCACTACGACACCGTCGTCACGGGCCGATGGTCCGAAGACGAGAAGCGGTTCGTGAGCGACGTGCTGGGCCGGTACCTCGAGCGCAACGCCTACCCGAAGATCATCGCCCACGTCCCCGACGAGGGCTACCGCGACATCGTCTCCCGCGTCGCGGACGAACTCGAGCTCGAGGTCACCTACACCGTTCCCGAGGGCGGCCACCCCACCGACGACGCCTCGCTCTCGAACCTCGCCACCGAGCTCTCGGGTGAGCTGAAGTACTCCAAGCGCGAGCGCGAACACAACACCGTTCGCGCCATCGCTGACTACCTGCTCGGCGACGGCGCGGGCGACGCGCTCTTCGAGGACATCCAGACGACCAGCCGCTATCCGAAGATCCAGGTCCGTGATCGTGCGGACACCCAGCTCGCGACGATGGTCGCCCGCTACGGCACGCTCTCGTTTACGCTCGAGGGCGCCAAGCGATGGGTCGAGAGCGACGCCCCAACCAAGCGCGTCGAGATCGACGGCTTCGTCCCCCACGGCAGCGTCCTCGCGCCGGGGGTCGTCGACGCCGACGAGGAAATCCGCGTCGGCGACGAGGTCGTCGTCGAGGGCCCGAAAGCGTTCGGCGTCGGCCGCGCGGAGATGTTCGGCCGCGAGATGGTCGAGAGCACTCGTGGGATCGCCTGCGAGATCCGTCACGTCGAGGAGCGGTAGCTGGCCCTCGAGCGCCCTTTTTCATCGCATCCGACCCGACGACTCAGTCTGTCGGTTCGTCGCTCGCCAGCGACCACGAGTCGATTTTCTCGCCGGTGTCCGGGTCGCGCTCGGCGACGGCTTCGAGGACGTCGCGAACCAGTGCTTCCGTCGACTCGAGGTCGCGATTCCGGTCGGCTTCCTCGAGCACGCCGAGAGCCGGTTCCGCGCCGCTTCCGAGGGCGGCGACCGGGTTCGACAGCACGCTCCCGTCGGCACCTACCTGACGGATCCGTGCGATGCCCTCGTCGTCGCGAGTCGCGACCACGGCCTCGACGTCCGCGGCTTCGGCGACCCGCGCCGCGATCCGCCCGAGCACCTCGACGGTGAGTTCGCGGCGACGCTCGAACTCGGCCGCCTCGAGTTCGGCCTCGAGTCGGCGCCGGAACGCGTCGACGGCGCCCGCCTCGCCGACGGCGGCGGCCCCGATCCCGTCGAGGTCGAAGACGCGCGTCGCGGAGTCGCCGGTGACGATCCCGCCGTGGGTGACGCGCCGGTCGCCGGCGATCACGACGCCGGCGTCGGTCTCGACGGCGACGATCGTTCCCATATCCGTCGTTCGATCACAGCCGACAAAGACATTCGCCCGCCGGTCACGCCGCGACACCGTGGCGTCACTGCCCGAACCGACGCGAGCGGTTACAGAACTCGAGGACGGCTCGCAGGAAGTCTCGTTTCCGAAAGTCCCGCCAGTTGACGTCGGTGAAGTACAGCTCGGAGTACACCGACTGCCAGATCATGAAATCGGAGAGGCGTTCGGCTCCGGTCTTGATCACGAGGTCGGGCTCGTCGGGGAAGATCAGGTGGCGCTCGAGTTCCGCGTCGTCGATCTCCTCGGACGCGAGGTCGCCAGCTGCGACGCCCTCCGCGAGGGTCCGGACGGCGCTCGTAAACTCGTGTTTGCCGCCGAGGCCGATCCCGATCTGGATCGGGGCGTCCGCCGGATCGCGGTCTTCCGGCCCGCGAACGGCGACCTCTCGGGGGGCGTCGAGCTCCTCGAGTTGCCGGCGGAGCGTCGGCACCGCGGCGGCGTCGAGGACGCTCACGTAGACAGTCACGCGCGTGGCGTACTCGAACGCCCACTCGAAGCAGTCGATGAGCGTCTCGTAGGCGCCTTGCTCTAAGAGGTCCCGCTCGGTGATGACGAGTGCGACGTGGTCGGGCGGGTCGCCCTCGTGGCGGCGAATCCGAAGCGCGAGGTACCGTTCGTACAGGCCCACTGACCCACCGTTTCACAGCGGCTGGCCTAATCGTTTCGGGTTCGAAGCTGGTGAGTCGACCCGATCGACCGGCATGAACGTGAACCAGCCGTTGGAAGGGTTAAAGTGACCCCCGCAGAAAGGAACCCGTATCGTGACATCGGCAGTCCGGCGAGCAGGTGCGTTTGCGGCGCTCTGTACGCTCTCGCTCGTCGTTCCGCTGCTCGGACCCGAGGTGGCGGCCCCCGTCGCCGCCGTCGTCTTGCTGGCAGCGTTCGCCGTCACCGACGGACCGCTGTTCGACCTGCTGGCGTATCCCGGAGACTACGAGGATCAGCGACTCTACGGGCTGATCACGTTCGTTCTCGCGGCAGCCCTCCTCGGCGCGCTCGCCGTCATGTCCTCGATGTCGGTGGCCATCTTCGTCGGCACCGTCCTGCTCGTCGGCTACGGCAACCTCGCCGAACAGCTCGTCCGGTTGCGAACCGACGACTCGACGGTCCTGGTCGCTGCGTTCTGCGTCACCGGCGCTGCCGCAGCGATCGCCGGCCAGCTCGTCTCGCTCACACTGGCCGGCGAATTGGCCCACACAGCGCTCCCCATCCTCGCGTTTCTCGCGATCAGCGGTGCACTGCTCGCCGCCCTCCTGCGGACCGTGCTGATCCTCTACGACGCCCCCATCGTCATGCTCTCGGTTGGACTGTTGCTGTGGCTGCTCGCCGAACTCGAGCCAGCCGTCGGCTCGCTCGAAATGGCCGTCGCCCTGTCCATCACGATCGTCGTCGGCGGCGTCTCCTACGCGCTCGGCGCCGCCTCGGTCGCGGGGATGCTCACGGGCGTCCTGCTCGTCCTCCTGACCATCGTCTTCGGCGGCTACGACTGGTTCGCCGTTCTCCTCTCGTTTTTCGCCATCGGCAGCCTCTCGACGAAGTTCCGCTACGAGGAGAAACGGGCCCGCGGCGTCGCCGAGGACAACGACGGCGCACGCGGCAGCGCGAACGTCCTCGGCAACGCCGCCGTCGCCCTCGCGGCCGTCCTCGGCTACGCCGCGAGCACGGCCGACCTGTTGGCCGTCGACGCCGAGCTCTTCCTGTTCGCCTTCGCCGGCTCCGTCGCGACCGCCATGAGCGACACGCTCTCGAGCGAGATCGGTGGCGTCTTCGACACGCCCCGGCTGATCACCACCTTCGAGCCCGTCGAGCCGGGCACCGACGGCGGCGTCACCTGGCAGGGCGAGGTTGCCGGCATCGCCGGCGCGATCGTCGTCGCCGCCATCGCCTTCGGCTTCTTCCCCGAGGTCGACGCTGTCGGCGCCCTGATCATTGTCGCCGCCGGCTTCGTCGGCATGACCGTCGACAGCCTCCTCGGGGCGACGCTCGAGGGATCGGTGCTCGGCAACCAGGGCGTCAACTTCCTCGCGACCCTGTCGGGCGCGCTCGTCTGTGCGCTGCTCGTGCTCTCGTTCGCCGTGCTCGGGTGACGGCGCCGGCCGTTCGCGGTCGTCGACTGCGAATCCGCTGTCGAGCGAGGAACGTGACACGAAACTTATAACGGAGGGCGAGGAACGCGTTCGTACGATGTTCCCGCCACCCGTCTCCGGCCGATCGATCCTCCCCGACGACTGGACACTCTTCGCCCGGGCCTACCGCGACGCCGTCGTCTACGACGGCCCCGATCCGGACGACGTGCTCTACGAAGGGCCGCTCATCGTCCACCTGAACGGCTGGCTCGAGCTCGAGGGAGATCGACTCCTCTCGCCGAGCGCAGTCCACCACGTCGACGTCTACGACGAGCTCGACGATCCCGGCGATCGAACCGGCGGACGGGACGACGGGCGCGGCGGTGACGACGACGGGTCCAGCGACCGGTCCCGAACCAACCGATCCAGTCCGCGGTGACGGATTACTCGCCCTCGGGCGCTCGCTCGGCAATCTCGTCGATCGCGTGGACCTGCACGCTCGTCGGCTGTTTGGTGAACTGGCCGAGCGAGCGGGCGACGATCCGGTCGACGCCCCGATCGGCCGCCAGATCGAGCAGCTGCTGGCTCAAAATGGCGTCGAGGACGACCGTCGAGGGAGCCGGCTCGAGTTCCTCGAGCGCGGACTCGATCTCCCCGGCGTCGGTCTCCTCGAGGACCGATCCGTCGGCGTCGAGGAACCGAACCCGGTCGGTGTTTTCGCGGACGATCGCCGTCGCGTGGTCGTAGATGGTCGCGGGCTCGGCCGCCGAGTCGTCGTCCTCCTCGGCGTCCGCCACTGGCGCCGTCGGCTCGGCGTCGTCTGCGGATGACTCGTCGGCCGGTTGCGCTGCGTCGGCCGGTTGCGCTGTATCGGCCGCTGGCGTCTCAGAGCCGTCCGGGTCGTCGTCGCTCGCTGGCGGCACGGGGGCGGGGGTCGTACTCCCGTCCGTAGCTGCGATCGCCTCCCGGGGAACGTTCAGCCCGGAGACGGCGTCGTAGGGGACCTTGTTCCGGAGCGAGGCGAACAGCTGGTGATGGTCGAGGTCCTCGACGGAGGTGCCCGCGGGAGCGAACGCGACGTAGTCGACGTCGCCGACCTGCGAGAGTTCCTCGAGGATGAGGTCGCCACCCCGATCGCCGTCGAGGAAGGCGGTGACGGTGCGGTGGTTCGTCAGCTCGGCGACGGCGTCGGGGACGTTCGTCCCTTCGACTGCGATGGCGTTTTTGATGCCGTATTTGAGCAGGGTGAGGACGTCGGCGCGACCCTCGACGACGATGATGGCGTCGCTGTCGGTCACCCGGGGGCCCGCGGGCAGTCCCTCGTACTCGGTGATGTCCTCGACGCGGACGTGCTCGCGAACCTCCGCGAGGATCTCCTCGGAGCTCATCACGGAGTCGTCGAAGGCCGTCTCGAGCAGCTCTTTGGCCCGCTCGACGACTTCCTTTCGCTTGGCCGCGCGGACGTCCTCGATCTCGGCGACCTCGAGTTCGGCTCGACACGGGCCGACCCGCGTGATCGTCTCGAGGGAGGCTGCGAGCGTCGCGGTCTCGACCTTGTCGAGGCTCGTGGCGATCGTCAGGTGGCCGTGTGACTGGCCGTGCGTGCTCGAGATACTGACGTCGATGCGGCCGACTTTCTGCGACTGGCGCAGATCGCGGAGGTCGAGTTCGTCGCCCAGCAGCCCTTCGGTTTGCCCGAAGATGGCTCCGACGACGTCACTCCGTTCGACCACCCCGTCGGCGATGACGTTCGCGTGGATGAGATATTTCGACGTGTCTTCCATGGGAGATCCGTCCCAGCGTGGGACGCGGCGACGCGCGAAACGCGTTCATAGACCGTCTACGTTAAAATTGGTCGGTCGGTGGCAAATAGTTGTTGACACGGCCGAGCGCTCGAGGCCAATCGTCGGGTCTAGGCGAGGCGAGGGGTGGACCAGTACCAGTAGAGCGTGACAGCGGTGAGGACGACCAGTCCACCGAGGAAAAACAGCAGTCCCGGCGGAAGCGTCGACGCGACCTCGAGGGCGTCGGCCGAGGTGTCGGTGACGATCGTGACGTTCTCGCCGGGGTCTGAACCGGTGACCGTCGCGTCGTCTCGCTCGCCGGTGGGGAGATCGTCGACGTCCACCTCGTAGCTCGTCGGTTCGCCGGCCTCCTGGTCCACGTCGGGCTCGTCGGGAGCTTCCTCAGCCGCGGGGGACTCCTCAGCAGCGTCGTCCGCCGATTCGTCCTCGTCGACCTCGTCTTCGTCGGCGTCGAAGATGCCGGCGTCGCCGGCGTCGCCGGCGTCTTCTTCCGGCGCGTCGGCGTCGGCTTCCTCCGGCGCCTCGGCAACCTCGTCATCCGACGCGTCGTCGTCAGCGGCGAGGTGATCGTCCTCGTCGTCCGCCGACGCGTCGGCGGCGGCCGGCACGGTGCCGTCCGGCGGCACCTCCGCTTCCTGCACTTCGGGTGCGAAGAACTGCCCCGCGGCGTGCTGGACCAGCAGACTCCCGCCCGCCAGCGCCACGATTCCGCCGATAAAGCGCGAGATAGCCTCCTTCAACTGCGCGGCTTTCGACTGATCGCTCGTGACGATCAGCGGCCCGTTCGCCGTCGCGTAGACGCTCATCTCGTTGCCCCGCGAAGAGTACCAGGTGTCGACGACCTCCACGAGGCCCGCGTCCTCGAGTTTCTCGAGGTGATACCGGACGTTCTGGATGGAAGAGTCGATCGCCTCGGCGACGTCACTGGGCGTCCCGGGCTCGTCGTGTAGCGTCGTGTAAATCTCCCGGGCCGTCGTCGACGAGAGCGCACCGAACACCGCGTCGGCGTCCTCGTCAGCCAGGTCGACGACCCGAGGCTGTCCCTCCTGCGATGGCGTCTCCGATCGGAGGGGAAACAGGCGGGCCATATCGGTCTCTGCTCACACGTATTCGTCAACGACTATAACCCCTTTCCATAGGTCAAATTCGCATTTTACCTTCGGACAGTTCGATAATACGGGCAAACCGTAGCTGACGATAACGAGTTCTGATGAAGAAAACTCTTCGATGGTTAGAACCGGATAGAAGAAGTTATACACTACGGCAGATCAGTGACTCGTATGCGTTATGTCGAACTGGCCGGCTGGACGATCGTCGCCGTCGTCCTCTGTACGCTCGCGATCCCGTGGTTCCTCTGGGGTGACGCGACGGTCGTCACTGGCTTCCCGCTGTGGCTGTGGTGGCACGTCGGCTGGATGGTACTGACAGCCCTCGTCTTCTGGCTCTTCGCGAACCGCGCGTGGGGAATCGGCATCGAACCCGAAGTTACGGAGGGGTCGAGATGAGCCTCGGGATTCAGCTCGGGATCATCGTTGGCTACCTGCTGATCGCGCTGGCGATCGGACTCGTCGCCTACCGGCTGACCGAGCGCACCGCCGAGGACTTCTATCTCGCGAGTCGGACGTTCGGGACGGTCGTCCTCCTCTTTACGACGTTCGCGACCCTGCTGTCGGCGTTCACCTTCTTCGCCGGCCCCAACGTCGCCTACGAGGCCGGCCCCGAGTACATCCTCGTGATGGGGCTGATGGACGGCATCATCTTCGCCATCCTCTGGTACGTCATCGGCTACAAACAGTGGCTGCTCGGCCGCCAGCACGGCTACGTCACCCTCGGCGAGATGCTCGGCGACCGCTTCGGTTCCAACCGGCTCCGTGGCCTCGTCGCCGTCATCGGCCTGCTCTGGCTCTTCCCGTACGTCATGCTCCAGCAGGTCGGTGCGGGGACCGCCCTGGAGGCGCTGACTGACGGCGCCGTTCCCTACGCCGCGGGTGCCGGGCTGATCACGCTCTTCATGATCGGCTACGTCGTCGTCGCCGGAATGCGTGGCATCGCCTGGACCGACACCCTTCAGGGGGCGTTCATGCTCGCGACGACCTGGGTCGCCTTCGCCTGGGTCGTGATCGCGCTCGGCGGGCCGGGCGCGGCGACGGGTGCGCTCGCCGCCTCCGACGTCGGCGAAGAGTTCCTCGGGCTCGGCAGCGACTTCTACACGCCCCAGTGGATGCTCTCGACGGCGATCGTAATCGGCTTCGGCGTCGCGATGTTTCCCCAGGTCAACCAGCGCTTTTTCGCCGCGGGCTCGAAGACCGTCTTCAAGCGCTCGTTCGCCCTCTGGCCGATCCTCTGTGTCCTCCTGTTCGTCCCCGCGTTCATCCTCGGCGCGTGGGCGCGCGGGGTCGGCCTCGAGATGGGCGACAGCGGCAACATCCTCCCGGTGATCCTCGCCGAGTACACGCCCGTCTGGTTCGCAGCGCTGGTCATCGCCGGCGCGATGGCCGCGATGATGTCCTCCTCGGACTCGATGCTGCTGTCGGGCTCGTCGTACGTCACCCGCGACCTCTACCGGCCGTTCATCGATCGCGGGCTCTCCGCGCGACGCGAGGACCTGATCGCCCGCGTGGTCGTCGTCGGCTTCGCCCTCTCGACGTTCGTCGCGAGCCTCTACACCCCCGCCACCCTGTTCGAAATCGGTGAGGCGGCCTTCTCCGGCTTCGCCCAGCTCGCCCTGCCCGTGATGGTCGCCCTCTACTGGCGAAAGACCACGCGTACGGGCATCACCGCCGGCATCGTCGGCAGCCAGCTGTTCTACCTCTCGAGTCTGTTCGTCCCGCTCGTCCCCGGCACCTACGCCGGCTGGACGGCCGGCATGGTCGGCATGGGACTCGGGCTCGTCTTGACCGTCGCCGTCTCCGCGCTGACCTCCCCCGCTGCGACCGAAGAGCAGGCGATCTACTTCGAGGGCTTGCGCGCAGACTGAGACGACCCCGACCGCCAGTTCGAAGGACTCCCGCCACGTACTCGAGCGCGATGCCGACGCCCCTCCCGCCGGCCTTCCGCGAGACGTGGCGGCCCGTCGGTACTCGCAGGCGACGCAGCCGGTTCGCGCTCGTCTCGAGCGTCGCCGAGACGACGCTGTACGAACACGGTCCGACCGCCGACGCTCTCAGCGGGTCGGTCACCGCCGGTGAGCGCTCCGTCCGGTCGCTGTTCGCGATCGAGTTGCGGCTGACGCCGCCGCTTCCCGCGATGGGCATCGCCCCGAAAGCGGTGCTCGGGATGGCGGCCTCCCAGGTGCGCCGCAAGGTCGTCGACAGCGTCGAAGCCGAGGGAGTGATCGCCGGCGACGAACGCGAATCGAGTCCGTTCGAACGCGCAGACGGGACGGTCGGACGACGGTCCGTTCTCGAGAGCGCCGTCCGACTCGAGCCGGCCGGCGAGGACGAAACGCGAACGATCGACGCCGAGACGCACGTCGCCGTCTGGCCCACCGCCGAAAGCTACGGCGTCGCCGGCGGCACACTCCCGCTCGAGGATCCACCCAGGTTCGGCGCCGCCCTCGAGGTCGACCCCGAACGGGACCGGGAGGCGGTCCTCGAGTTCGTGGCAACCGTGGTTCCGGGCGGGGAGGACGAGGACTGAGAATCGTAACGCGGCCACGACTACAAACACGGATAACGATTACTACACAATGTGTGTATGTCCGGAGCGAGCGGTAGGTGGTGGTTTCGGTCCGCTCCGGGTTCGTCCGTACCAGCCAACTGGCATTAATTCTGTATCCTACATGTGTTGGCAGTGTGCAGGGTCGGTCGCCAGGAACCCGTCAGCAGTGAGAGCGAGCAGCATACTACCTATGTTATTTGTTACCAGTGATCGCTCGAACGAGGCAGCGATCACCGGTAACACGATACAATGATCCGTACGGCGTCGTGTCGAGTCTGATGGGTTTTATACCCGCCGAACGCCCTGTACCGCATATGCAGACGCACATCGTTCCGGTCGGCTTCGATTACGACCGGCTGATCGCGCCCCTGGTGCGCGATCAGATCGACGTCGACCGCGTGATTCTTCTCGAGGGTGCGGTCGGCAGCGAGGCCAACGTCGAGTACTCCCGACGCCTCTCTCGCAAGCTCGAGACGGACTTTCAGAACTTACTCGGCGCGGAGACCGAGCGGTTCGTTCTCGAGGACGTCTACGACTACGACGCCGCCTTCGAGGGCGCCTACGACCTGATCACCGCCGAACTCGACCGCGGAAACGACGTGTGGGTGAACATCGCGGCGATGCCCCGGACGGTCAGCTTCGCCTTCGCCAACGCCGCCCACTCGCTGATGGTCGAACGCCAGGACGACCGCGAGAAGATCCACACGTACTACACCGCCCCCGAAAAGTACCTCGAGACCGAACTCGCCGAGGAGCTCCGCGAGGGCGTCCGGCTGCTCGAGGACGCCCTCGAAGGGGGTGGTGACACGGTGGAACTCGGTCGTGATCGCGTCCGGGAGCGACTCGAGAGCGCCCGCGACCTGCTCGCGGAGTTCGACGAACGGGGGACGACGATCGGCGCGAAGGAAATAAACGGCGGCCACCTCGTCGAGTTCCCCGTCGCCTCGTTCTCGAACGTCAAACCCTTCGAGGAGCTCATCCTGTACAAACTCGGCGAGGACGGCGAGTTCGCCTCGGTCTCCGAACTCGCGGAGTCGCTCGCCCGCGAACTGGGCGAAGAGTACACCGATAGCTTCCGCTCGAAGGTCATCTACAACGTCGACCAGCTCGGCCCCGGCGGGAAGGGCTACGTCGAACGCGAGGAACACGGGAAGTCCTACCGGACGCGACTCTCCCGGATCGGCGAACTCTGGGTACGGGCACACTCCGATACGGAACCGACGCACCTCGAGAACTGACGGCCGGCGCCAATCTGAGACACGGTTCGAGAGATCGGCCGAAAGCCAGTTCGGGACGTTTCGGACCGCCGAAACAAGCTATAAGCGCACCTCCGTCCCACGTTCTCGTATGGTAGCGATCGACATCAACTGCGACATGGGAGAGAGCTTCGGCAACTGGACGATGGGCCGGGACGACGAGGTGATGCCGTACATCACCTCCGCCAACGTCGCGGGCGGCTTCCACGCGGGTGACCCGCACGTGATGCGCGAGACCGTCGAACTCGCCGTCGAACACGACGTCGGCATCGGCGTCCACCCCGGACTCCCGGACAAGATGGGATTCGGCCGGCGAAAGATGGACGCCACGCCCGAGGAGGTTCGTGACTACGTCGTCTACCAGCTCGGCGCCCTCACGGCGTTCGCCAACCGCCACGGCGCGACGGTTCAACACGTCAAACCCCACGGCGCGATGTACGCGATGCTCTCAGAGAGCGAGGACCACTGCCGTGCGGTGATGGAGGGCGTCCTCGAGGTCGACTCCGACCTGATCTACCTCGCGACCGACATGAACATCTACGAGGTCGCCCAGGAGTACGACGACCTCGATGCCGTCTTCGAGGGCTACGTCGACCTCGAGTACAATCCCGACCGGACGCTCGTCCTCGAGAAAGAAAAGGCGCCGAAAGACCCCGACGTCGTCGCCGACCGCGTCGTCTCGATCGCCACCCGAGGAGAAGTCGAGGCCGTCGACGGGTCAACGATCGACGTCCCCGCCTCGTCTGTTTGCATCCACGGCGACGGCCCGAACGCCGTCGAGTTACTCGAGCGAACCCACGAACGACTCGAGGAGGAAGGCGTCGAGCTCGCTCGGCTCGACGAGCTGGTGTAGCCCGTCACTCGTCCTCGAGCCCGTCGAACTGCCGGTCGAGGTACTTCGTCGTGTGCTCGTTCTGGCGGAACGTCTCGTCTGCAAGGACGGCGAGGTGGAACGGGATCGTCGTCGCGATCCCTTCGATCTCCGTTTCTTCGAGCGCCCGGCGGCTCCGCGAGAGGGCTTCCTCGCGGTCCCGGCCACTGACGACGAACTTCGCGACGAGCGAGTCGTAGAAGGGGCTCACCCGGTCGCCCTCGTTCACGCCGTCGTCGACGCGGACGCCGTTGCCCGTCGGCGGCTGGTAGGTCTCGAGTTCGCCCGGGGTGGGGGCGAACTCCCGGGTGGGATCCTCGGCGTTGATCCGAAACTCGATGGCGGCCCCGCGGGGCTCTACCTCCGCTTGCTCGAAGGAAATCTCCTCGCCTGCGGCCACCCGGAACTGCTCTTTCACGAGATCGATTCCCGTGACGGCCTCGGTGATCGTGTGCTCGACCTGGATCCGGGCGTTGACCTCGAGGAAGTAGAAGTCGCCGCCCTCATAGAGGAATTCGACGGTGCCGGCGTTGGTGTAGCCGGCCTCGGCGACGCCTCGCGTGGCCGCTTCGCAGAGCTCCTCGCGCGTCTCGTCGTCGAGGACGGGCGAGGGTGTCTCCTCGATGAGCTTCTGCTGGCGGCGCTGGACGGAACAGTCGCGCTCGTAGAGGTGACGGACGTTGCCGTGTTCGTCGGCGATGACCTGGACCTCAATGTGGCGGGGATCGTCCAGGAACTTCTCGACGTACACCGCCGGGTTGTCGAAGTACGCTTCACCTTCCCGCCTGGCCTGCTCGAACGCCGACTCGATCTCGTTCTCGTCCTCGACGACGCGCAGCCCGCGACCGCCGCCGCCGCCGTCGGCCTTGATCGCGACGGGATAGCCGTGTTCTGCGGCGAACTCGCGTACTTGCGCCGGGTCGTCGATCGGGTCGCGAGTGCCGGGGACGATCGGCACGCCCGCCCGATCCATGAGCGTCCGGGACTTCGTCTTCTCGCCGAAGTCGGCCATCAGCTCCGACGGCGGCCCGACCCAGGCGAACGGCGACTCCTCGACCCGCCGGGCAAACGACTCGTTCTCGGCGAGGAAGCCGTAGCCGGGGTGGATCGCGTCGACGTCCGCCTCCGCCGCAGCCTCGAGTAAGGCCTCCCGATCCAGGTAGCTCTTGTCGGCGACGGAGGGGCCGACGTGGACCGCCTCGTCCGCCCGCCGGACGTGTTTGGCCGTCTCGTCTGCGTCGCTGTAGACGGCGACGGTCTCCATCCCGAGCTCGCTCGCCGCCTGCAGGACGCGGACGGCGATCTCACCGCGGTTCGCCACGAGGACGCGATCGAACATGGGTGATTTCGGCGCCTCGAGCACAAAGGCACTCCGCCTCCAGCGGGGGGGACCGAGCTGTGGCGAGGGCCACGGACTCGAGCGTGGGGTTCAGCTCGAGAGCGACGCGTCGATCTCGGCGAGTCGCTCGTCGCGCTCGCGGCGGGCCTCGAGGGCCTCCTCGACGTCGACGGGGACGAGCGAGACGGTGTCGTAGGTCCGACACTGGGCGAGGGCGTCCCGGTCGGTGCTGATCACCGTCCCGACGGTCGCGTAGCCGCCGCCGGTGACGGCGTCGCGCATCAGGACGATGGGCTGGCCGGCCATCTGGATGGAGCCGACGGGGTAGCCGAGGTCGACGACGTTGGTGACGTCCGGCCCGGCCCCGAACGGCTGCTCGCGCTCTTCGAACATGTCCGTGATGTCCGGTCCTTCGAACCGGTAGCCGACGCGGTCGGCCTCGTCGGAGACCTTCCAGTCGGCCGTGAGGAACGCCTCGCGGCCCTCGTCGGTGAGCCGGTAGTCACAGAGGCCCATCACGACACGGATGTCCGTGCGCGAGTAGTCGGGCAGGTGGTCGTCGGCCACCGACTGCCCCACCAGGTCGTCGGCGTCGCCCTCGGCCTCGCCGATCGTCAGGACGTCGCCCGCCTCGAGCGCGCGCCCCTCGTAGCCGCCGATGCCGATGAGGGTGTACGTCGATCGGCTGCCCATCACGGGCTCGACGTCGATCCCGCCGGCGACCGCGAGGTACGCGCGCACGCCTTCACCCGCGAAGCCGAACTCGAGGACGTCGCCCGCCTCGGCCTCGACGGCCGTCCACGTCGGCACCGGTTCGCCCTCGAGCGTCGGCTCCATGTCCGCGCCGGTGACGGCGAAGACGGCGTCCGCTTCGAACTCGAGGGCTGCACCCTGATAGGTCATCTCGAGGGTGGCCGCCTCGGCGTCGTTGCCGACGAGAGCGTTCGCCACGCGGTGGGCGAAGTCGTCCATCGCGCCCGAGGGCGGCATCCCGATGTGGTAGTGGCCGTGCCGGCCAGTGTCCTGGACCGTCGTGACGAGGCCGCCGTCGCGAACGTGCAGGGACATCAGGAGACCACCTCCACGAGCCGCTCGTTGTAGCCGTGTGGGTCGGCGAAGAACTCCTCGGGCTCGAACTCGACCGTCTCGCGGGTGTAGCGGTACGTCCCCGCCTCGATCTCTTCCCGGATCGCGTCGTACTCCTCGCGGTCGATCTGTCGGAAGTTCAGGATGTCTCCCGGGTTCGGGAGCACCATCGACTCCTCGAAGTCGGCCAGCTCCTGGTCCACGTCGAGGACCTCAACCGGCGTCCGTCCGTAGAGCTGGTAGCCGCCCGCGCCCTGGACGGGGTAGATGGCGGTGAACGCGCCGCCGAAGCCGATCGCCCGGCTCGGAGTGTCGGTCCGGGGCTGTTCGTATTTGGGCACCTCGATCTGTTCGTCGCGGGGCACCATCTGGAAACAAAAGGGGAGCCCGGGAACGAAGCCGACCATCGTCACCATGTGCGGCGCGCCGGCGTGGTGGTCGATAAACGCCTCGACGGAGTCGAAGTCGTTGATCCGGGCGGAGTACTCGAGGTCCGTCGCGTCGGGGTCCTGGTGGCGCTCCCGGAACTGCATGAGCGTCTCGTGGGTCCACGGGTCCTCGTAGAGGACGGGGAAGTCGAACACCCGCGCCTCCCACCGATACTCCGAGACGTCGATCGCTGACTCGAGTCGCTTCAGTTCCTCGATCAACTCGTCCGGGTGGAGCACGGCGGGATCGAACTGGATGAGGTAGGAGGCGTTCGCGGGAGCGACCTCGAGCAGCCCCTCGAGGTCGTTCTCCTGAATCTCCTGGCAAATCGCCTGGGCCTTGAAGTTGGCGTCGAAGCTCATCTTCTCGTCGAGTTCGACGAAGACGTAATCGTCGCCGCCGTACTCGTACCGCGGTTCCGGAAGCTCCTGGTGTTCGATGGTGACGTCTCCCATACTACCCACACATCCGACCGTCGGAACCCTATAGGTTCCGTTTCGAACTATCAAAATTTCATTCATTATGGACTAATCGTTCAGTGGACGGTTTCCACGACTCTATTTGCGGAGGTCTCGACGAACGGCCGATAGTCAAAATCTAAATAAGTGGGACGAGTAGCCGTGGATGGTACCTGATCCCATGAGTACGGAACGCATTCAGTCTCCGATGCCGGGCGTCTTCTACAGTCGGCCCGATCCCGAGGAACCGCCGTACGTCGAAGAAGGTGACCGAGTCTCCGAGGGCGACGTCGTCGGCCTCGTCGGCGTGATGAAGAACTTCCACGACGTTACGGCCGAGTCAGACGGAACGATCACCGAAATTATCGCCGAGAACGAACAGGAGATCCAGGCCGGTGACGACCTGCTGGTCCTCGAGACCGACTGACGCCCGCACTTCTCACTCGTCGTCTTCGAGCCCGCACACCCGCCGGAGCGCCCGTTCCGTGTCGACCGAGAGCAGGTGGGCGCGGTACTCGGCGGACGCCTGGACGTCCGAACGCAGTTCGTCGACCACGAGCCCCTCGGTCGCACGGGCGGCCGCCGCGGCGATCGTCTCCTCGTCGGCCGTCGCGTCCTCGAGTTCGTCCTCGACACCCGTCAGCCGGACGGGGTGTGGCGGCGTGCCGGTCGCGGCGACCCGCGCCTCGGCGATTTCGTCGTCCTCGAGGCGCACCCACGCGGCGACGCCCACCAGCGCGTAGCCCGACAGCGGGTTCCGTCGCTTGACGTACGCGCTCGTCGCGTCGTCGTGGGGCGGGATCGAGAGCGCGGTGACGACCTCGTCGTCGCCGACGGCCGTCTCGAAGTGGCCCTCGAAGAGCGTCGTCGCGTCCAGCCGGCGCTCGCCGTCGGGTCCCCGGAGCTCGAGCGAGCCACCGAGCGCGAGGACGGCTGCCGGCGGATCCGACCGGGCGTCGCCGTGGGCGAGGTTGCCGCCGATCGTCCCGCCGTTTCTGACCTGCGGGTCGCCGAGTTCGCCGGCTGCGTCCGCGAGGGCCGTCGCGTGCTCGCGAACCGGCTCCGACTTGGCGAGTCGTGCGTGGGTGACGAGCGCGCCGATCGTGAGCGCGTCGTCCCGCTCGTCGACGTCGGAGAGGCCATCGAGGCCGGCCACGTCGACCAGCGCCCGCGGTCGCTCCTCGCCGGTCTTCATCCGCGGGAGCAGGCCGTGCGTGCCGGCGACCAGCTGCGCGCCGTCGTGTTCTGTGAGCAGCTCGATCGCCTCCTTCACACTCTCGGCTCGGTGGTACTCGAAGTCGCTCGCGTACATCACTCCCCACCCCTCGTGGCCCGCCAGACCGTCTCCGGCGTGATCGGCATGTCGAGGTGGTCGACGTCGAACGGCTCGAGCGCGTCCACGACGGCCGAGACGACCGTCGGCGCCGCGGCGATGGTGGCCGACTCGCCGACGCCCTTCACGCCGAGCGGATTGTGCGGGCTGGGCGTCACCGTGGTGTCGGTCTCGAAGTCCGGCAGCATCGTCGCGTGGGGGACGGCGTACTCGTCCATCCGCCGGGTCCGGAGGTGGCCGTCGTCGTCGTACGCACCGCCCTCGTAGAGTGCCGCGCCGATGCCCTGGGCGATCCCGCCGTGGACCTGCCCCTCGACGATCATCGGGTTGATGATCTCCCCGCAGTCGTCGACGGCGACGTAGCGCTCGATCTCGATCTCCCCCGTCTCGGGGTCGACCTCGACGACCGCGACGTGGGTGCCGAAGGGGAACGTGAAGTTCTCGGGGTCGTAGAAGTTCGTCACCTCGAGTCCGGGATCCATCCCCTCGGGCAGATTATGGCCCAGGTACGCCTCCGCAGCGATCTCCTGGACGTGCATCGAGCGGTCGGGTGCGCCGGCGATCCGGAACTCGCCGTCGGCGAACTCGAGGTCGTCGGCCTCCGCCTCGAGCTGGTGGGCGGCGATCTCTCTCGCCTTCTCGCGCACCTCGCGGGCACCGCGGGCGATTGCGCCGCCGCCGACCGACGCGCTCCGGCTGCCGTACGTTCCCATTCCCTGCGGGATGCGGTCGGTGTCGCCCTCGACCACCTCGACGTCCTCGAGCGAAACGCCGAGCTCCTCGGCGACGACCTGGGCGTAGGTCGTCCGGTGACCCTGGCCCTGGTCGGCCGTCCCGACGAGGACCGTCACGGTCCCCGTCGAGTCGAAGCGGACGATCGAGCTCTCCCAGCCGCCCGCCGCCGCCCCTAACTCTCCGGCGACGCCCGACGGCGAGAGCCCGGCCGACTCGACGAAGTTCGCGAGACCGATTCCCAGGTACCGACCCTCCTCGCGGAGTTCGGCCTGGCGCTCGCGCAACTCCTCGTAGCCGACGTGCTCGAGGGCGACGTCCATCGCGCGCTCGTACTCGCCACTGTCGTAGACGACCGCGGCGGCTGTCTCGTAGGGGAACTCGCCTGGCGGGATCTGGTTGCGCCGACGGAGTTCGGCCGGGTCGAGCTCGAGTTCGCGGGCGGCGACGTCCACGAGCCGTTCGATCACGTAGATGCCCTCGGCGCGGCCGGCCCCCCGGTAGGCGTCGACGGGCGTCGTGTTGGTGAACGCGCCGACCACCCGGCAGTGGATCGCCGGGATGGCGTACTCGCCCGAGAGGATCGTGGCGTAGAGGTACGACGGGGTCGCCGTGGCGAACTGCGAGAGCTGGGCGCCGAGTCCCGCGTGGGTCTCGACCCGAACGCCCCTGATGGTGCCGTCGTCGTCGAGGGCGATTTCGGCGCTCGTGACGTGGTCCCGGCCGTGGCAGTCGGTCAGGTAGCCCTCCGCCCGGCTCGCCTGCCACTTCACCGGCCGGCCGAGTTGCATCGAACACCAGGCCGTGATCGCCTCGTCGGGGTAGTGGTAGATCTTGCTGCCGAAGCCGCCGCCGACCTCCGGCGCGATCACCTGGATCCGGTTCTCGGGGAGCCCGAGCGTTCCCGCCGAGAGGAGCATCCGGTGGAGGTGGGGGTTCTGGCTCGTCGTCCACAGGCGCAACCCCCCGGTCGTCTCGTTCCAGTCGGCCAGCGCCGCCCGCGGCTCCATCGCGTTCGGGATCAGCCGCGGCTGGCGCAGGTCGACGCTCGCCGTCCGGTCGGCGTCGGCGAACGCCTCGTCGACCGCGTCGGCGTCGCCCAGTTCGAAGTCGAAGGCGACGTTGTCCGCCGCGTCGTCGTGGACCGGCGGGAGATCGGCCTCGACTGCCTCGACCGGGTCGGTGGCGAACTCGAGCGGTTCGTACTCGACGTCGATCCGGTCGACGGCGTCGCGGGCGGCGTGGACGCTCTCGGCGACGACCGCGGCGACGGCGCGGCCCTCGTGGCGCACCTTGTCCACGGCGAGGATCTTGTACTGGGGCGTGACGAGCCCGGGGAGCATCCAGGCGGTCGGGATCGTGTTCGGGACGCCGCTGTCCTCGACGTCCGCGCCGGTGAAGACGGCGAGTACGTCGTCCATCGCCTCGGCCTCGCTCGTATCGACGTCGACGAGCCGGGCGTGGGCGTGCTCCGAGCGACAGATCCCGAGCCAGGCCGTCCCGGGCAGCGAGACGTCGGCGGTGTAGGTCCCCTCGCCGCGCAGGAGCGGGACGTCCTCGTCGCGGGAGACGGCCGCGCCCATCCCCTCTGACGGTCGGTCCTCCGTACTCGCATCGGTCTCGCTCATCGTTCTTCTCCACGCTTGGCCGCCGTGGCCTCGATCGCGTCGACGATGTTGTGATAGCCCGTACACCGACAGAGGTTCCCCTCGATCGCTTCTCTGATCTCCTCCCGCGTGGGCGCTTCGGCGTCGCGGAGATACGTGTCCGCGGTCATCACCATCCCCGGGGTGCAGTAGCCACACTGCAGTCCGTGGTGCTCGCGAAACTGCTCCTGGAGCGGTGTGAGTTCGCCCTCGGGGGCGAGTCCTTCCACGGTCTCCACTTCAGCGCCGTCGGCCTGGACGGCAAAACGCAGGCAGGACTTGATCGCCTCCCCGTCCAGCCGGACGGTGCACGCGCCACACCGCCCCGTGTCACAGCCGAAATTCGCCCCTGTGTACCCGAGCTCCTCTCGAAGTACCGTGAGCAACAGCGTTCGCGGCTCCACCGTCAGCCGATGCTCCGTTCCGTTCACCGTCAGTGAGATGTCGTGTGCTGCCATCTGGATCGTCTCCGTTGTCGTCGACGCCCCGTGTCGGTTGTGCTCGCGCCACACGGCTGCGTCTGCTCAGTCCACTCGTTGGAGAGGCGCAAAAAGATTTGCAGCCGTATACGACGAAACGAAAGTCGCGGAACGTGACGTTTCGGCCCGGTGACTCTTGACACTCGAATCCGATCGAGGTATCGAGCCGCCGCTCAGCCAGTCACGACGAGGTGAGCAGCCGTTCGCGCACCACGAGCAGGCACGGGAGGACGGTGACGCAGGCGACGAACGCGAAGACGATGCTCAGCCCCGTTACCAGCCCGAACCGCTGGAGCGGCGGGGCGAGCGCGAGCGCGAGGACGCCGAAGCCGGCTGCCGTCGTCGCCGCGCTGCCGAGCAGCGCGCCGCCGGTGCCCGTCACCGTGGCGACGAGCGCCTCGTCGAGCGTCTCGCTCCGCTCACGGGTCACGTCGTTCCCCGTTCGCGATTCCGGGGGTCCCGAGGACCCTCGCTTCTCCCGCTCGGCGACGAACCGCTCGCTCACGTGGATGGCGTAGTCGACGCCCAGTCCGATCGCCAGGCTCGTGATCACCGCCGTCTCGCTGTTGAACGGCACGTCGAAGACCGCCATCGTCCCGAGCAGCCAGGCGAGCGCGGCCACGACAGGCACGAGCGTCACCGCCCCGAGGGTGAGCGAGCGGTGGCGCACCCAGTAGAGTATCGTCAGGAACGCGAGGATGACCACGAGCGTCACCGCGAACGCCTGGACGAGCGTCTCGAGTAAGGCGTCCTGGACGACGGCGGTCGTGACGGGGCCGCCGGCTGCGATCGCGGTCGTAGGGGCGCTGGCCTCGATCGCGGCGGCGAGGTCGCGGGTGTCGTCGGCGACGTCCTGGGCGGCGGCGTCGCCGCGGACGTCCACGAGCAGACGGGCTGACTCGTACTGGCCCCCGTCCGTCCGATAGAGCACGTCGCCCGCCCGATCGGCGTCGGCCTCGAACAGCACGTCGTAGAAGCCAGCGACGTCCTCGTTCGGGAGCCCGTCACCCGTCGTGTCGCGGGCCTCGAGCGCCGCCGCGACGGCTTCGTGCTCGCTCGTCAGCTCACGAATCACCGACGGCGGTCCCTCGATCGCGGGCTGGCCACCGGGCCGGACGGCGATCGTTTCGCCCTCGACGCCGTCGCTCGCGTCGTCGATCGCCGTGAGGGTAGCGGGGTCGGTTACGTCCCCGGAATCCGTCCCGCCGATCAGCACCTGCGCCTGGCTCCCCTCGCCGCGCTCGAGGAAGTTGTCGCCGAGGTACGCGGCGTCGTCGGCGATCGTGTAGGTGTCGGGAGCGAACGGGCCGGGCAGCGATTTGGCCCACTCGGGGGCGTCCTGGGGCAGGAAGTCGGCCTGATTGAACTCGGTGTCGATGCCGGTCGCACCGTAGGCGCCGCCGACGGCGAGCAACAGCGCGAGGACGACGACCGCGAGCGGCGCCCGCCGGACGAGGCCGACGACGCCCAGCAGCGCGCGGTTGACGACGCCGGCACCCATCCCGAAGGGCTCTTTCGCCCGGTCGCGGTCGAACCGTCTTTCCAGTAGCTCGTCGACCTCGACTTTCAGCGCCGGCACGAGCGCGCCGAAGACGACGAACGTCGCGAGGATGCCGCCGGCGCTCAAGATTGCGAAGTCCTGGATCGCCGGCAACGGACTGACGACGTTCGAGAGGAAGCCAACCCCAGTCGAGAACGTCGCGGCGGCGAGCGCGAGCACGACGCCCGCGAGCCCGAGGCCCATACCGCCGCGCGGACCGGGCAGGCCGCCGTCGGTCGCGCCGTCGCCGGCATCTGCCTCGGTCGCCGTCGCGTCGGGGCGCTCCTCGAGCGTCCCCGCTCTCGCTTCCCGATACCGCATCACGACGTGTAAGGAGTAGTCGATGCTCAGGCCGATCAGGAGGAAGGGGACGGCGATCAGCAGCTGACTGCTCGGGATCTCGAGCCACCCCAGGATGCCCGCGAGCCAGGCCATCACGAGGGAGATACCGACGACGCCGAGCAGTACGTCGACGAGGTCGCGGTAGGTGACTCCGAGGACGAACAGCACGAGCACGAGCGCGACGGGCGTGATGATCGCGAAGCTGTCGCCGACGGCGCTCGCCGAGGCCGCGTCGGTGACGCCCTGGCCGAAGACGAACGCGTCGTCGAATCGCTCCTCGACGAGCGCGTCGATCGCGACCTGGGCGTCGTAGGCCGCCTGCGGCTCGTCCTCGGGCCCACTGTCGTCGACCTGGAAGAGAAAGGCGATCCGCGACTCGGCTTCCGTCGAGCCCGGTTCGTAGTCGGTCGGGAGGAACTCGTAGGCGTCCTCGCCGCCCTGGTCGGCGCCGGGGTCGAGAACGTCCGCGAGCAGCGACTCGACCTCCTCGTCTGAGCGGGACTCGAGGGCGTCGAGCTGCGCTTCGAGTGGTGGCATCCCCGCCTCCTCGAGGGCCTCACCCTCTGCCTCGAGTTCCTCGCGGTCGTCCTCGAGGCGTTCGAACTCCGCGGCGAGGACGCCCGCCGTGCCTCGCTCGTAGAGCTCTCCACGTTGTTCGCTGAGCTCCTCGAGGCGCTGTTGATCCGGGGCGTCGTCGTCGGCCTCGAGTCTCACGAGTTCGTCCTGGACTGCCCGGAGCGTCTCCGCCGTCGACTCGAACGCCGTTCGCTGCTCGTCGGTGAGCTCGTCACTCGCCTCCTCGAGGACGTCGTCGTACTGGGCGTCGAGGTCGGCCGTCCGCTCGTCGTAAGTCGACTCGTCGATCGCTCCGGCCTCGTACTCGAGGCTCGCCGTCGTGTACTCGGTCTGGAGCTCGACGACCGCATCGAGGGCCGTCTCGAGGCGGGTGGCGGTCTCGTTCAGTTCCTCAGCTCGTTCGCCGAGTTCGGCTCCGCGGTCCTCGAGTTCGGCGGCCCGGTCCTCGAACACCGCGCCCGTGGCGACGACGTTCTCGAGGGCGACGAAGCCCTCCTCGTCGAGGGTCGCGTTCAGCGTCTCGTTTTCGTGGACGTCTCGCTGGAGGTACAGTCCCTCGAGTAGCGAGTCACGGGTGAGGACGTCCCCGCCCTCGTCGCGGACGACGAGCTGGGCGACGACGGCGTCGTCGGTGCCGTAGGTCGCCTCGATCTCCTCGAGCGCCGCGGTCTCCTCGGAATCGGTCTCGAACTCCCCGATTCCTGCGTCCTCTGACTCGCCGACGGCCGCCCCGGCGGCGACGACGAGCGTGAGCACGAGCAAGAGCGCGATCACGACGCGACTGTGCTCGGTGATGGCCGCTGCGTACCGTTCGGCGAGCCCTCGCGCCATGGATCAGCGCCACCCCCGGTCGTTCCCAGCAGGAGAGGCGACGGACGGCGATTCGGTCGGCGAAAACGAGTCACACACCGGCACGGCCAGTCGCAGCGACGTCATTGTGATCGGCTCAGGACCGTATATTCATATACCTTCGGTTGGATATTGGTGATGCGTAATCGAAAGTGGATTATGAACACTGACATCGAGCGCGACCGGGGCTTTCTCACCGAAGCCGACCGGGCGTACCTGCTGGGCGAGACGGAGATGAGTCACGAAGGGTCGAAGCGAAACGCGGAGGCGCGCATTCGCAACCGAACCAGACACGCGATCATCGACTTCGACCTGCTCACGCAGCTGCTCGCGAAGAAAGACCGCCGGCAGGTGTTCGACCGGGCGGGGAGCGACGACGAACTGCTCGGCGGGCTGACGGCGATGCTCGCGTTCGCCTACCTCGGACTGCGCGAGCAAGGTGTCGACTTCGAGGAGGTGCTCGTCCCCGCCGTCCGGAGCGCCGAGGGAGCCTACGCCGCCGACCAGCTCGAGGCGAAAGTCGCCGTCGACGTCGACTTCGACGTCGAGACGAGCGTCGAGGCGACCCACGAAGGGATCGCCGCCCGGCTCGCCGCGGGCGATCCCGTCACCCCCAGAGAGCTGTTCTCACTCGCCCTCGAGCGCGGTCACGACGTGACCGCGTACGAACGGGTCGTGCTCGCGACGACCGACGAGACGGACGAGACGTTCCTCGAGCGCCTCGCAGAGTATCACGGAGGTAGACTCGAGCGACCGACGGAATCGCGGGCCGTGATCGCGTTCGGCGGGCCAGACGGCAGCTGACGGATTCGGGGGTAATCGGTGCGCTCACAGCGCGACGATCACGAAGCCGATCGCGAGGAAAAACGACAGGAGCACCACGGTGCTGGGTCCCTCGTACGCCAGCCAGGGAATCAGCCCCGCCAGGTGGGCGACGAACGCGACTGTGAACGCTGACAGCAACACCACCGACGCATGACCGGAGACGAGTACCGCGACAGCGCACAGGACGAACACCGCGGCGATGCTCACGTCGGTCAGTAGCCCTCGTTTTGCGGTGAGGAGCCCGGCTGTTCCGCCTCGTGCGGCTGGTCGACCATCCATAATTCGTCTAGCTATTAGGTGATGGATATTTGTTCCGGTACTGGATCCGGTCGCGCATCGACGCCGGCGATCACTGTCCGACGCGGATTTCAACCGACGGACGAAACACCTAACATCGGCGCCGCACAACGGGTCACGTGATGAGTTCGGCAACGACGGCCCGTCAGTTCGCCGGCCCGAGCGACGCCGTTTTCGTAGGGGCCGCTTAGCCCCGCATTACCCACCCCGATTCGACGGATGTATTGTGTCCGACCGGTATTCACCGAACAACGACAGGTATCATCATGGACGATCGATCACCGACGCGACCGAGACGAGAGCACCGCTCGCGCCTCCCGGAGGCGGTGAAAGCATGAGCACGGATGCAGAACAAAAAGAAGAGAGCGGCCTCGAGGGCAGCTACGACCCCGAGGAAATCGAGCCCAAGTGGCAAGGGCGGTGGGTCGACGAGGCGGTCTACGCCTACGAGGGCGAGCCGGGACAGGACCCGAACACGACCTACGCGATCGATACGCCGCCGCCGACGGTCTCGGGCAGTCTGCACATGGGCCACCTCTACGGTCACACCTTGCAGGACTTCGCCGCGCGCTTCCAGCGGATGGCAAACGGCGACGTCCTCTTTCCATTCGGCTACGACGACAACGGGATCGCCAGCGAACGGCTGACCGAGAAGGAACTCGACATTCGTCACCAGGACTACGAACGCCGGGAGTTCCAGCAACGCTGCCGCGAAGTCTGTCAGGAGTACGAGGCGGAGTTCACGGAGAAGATGCAGTCGCTTGGCTGCTCGATCGACTGGAACTCGACGTACAAGACGATCGAGCCCCGGGTGCAGCGCATCTCCCAGCTGTCCTTTATCGACCTCTACGAGAAGGGCCGCGAGTACCGCAAGAAAGCCCCGGCGATCTGGTGTCCGGAGTGTGAGACGGCTATCTCGCAGGTCGAGATGGAGGATTTAGAGAAGGGATCGCACTTCAACGACATCGCGTTCGAAGTGGTCGGGGAGACGCCGCCGCGCGAGGAGTTCGTCATCTCGACGACCCGGCCGGAGTTGCTGCCGGCCTGTGTCTCGGTGTTCGTCCACCCCGACGACGAGGACAACCAGGATCTCGTCGGCGAGACCGCCCGGATTCCGATCTTCGGTCACGAGGTTCCGATCATCGAGGACGAGCGCGTCGACATGGAGAAGGGAACCGGCGTCGTGATGTGCTGTACCTTCGGTGACCAGAACGACATCGAGTGGTACCAGGCCCACGACCTGCCCCTCCGCGTCGCGATCGACGAGACCGCGACGATGACCGACCTCGCCGGCGACTACGAGGGACTGTCGACCGAGGAGGCCCGCGAAGCCATCGTCGAGGACTTAGACGAGGAAGGCTCCCTGCGTGACCGCCGAGACATCAACCACGTCGTCCAGGTCCACGAACGCTGTGACACCCCCGTCGAGTTCCGCGTCTCCAAACAGTGGTACGTCGAGGTCCTCGATCACAAAGACGAGTACCTCGAGGCCGGCCGCGAGATGGACTGGTACCCCGAGAAGATGTTCACCCGCTACCAACACTGGATCGAGGGACTCGAGTGGGACTGGCTCATCTCGCGTCAGCGCGACTCGGGCATCCCGTTCCCGGTCTGGTACTGTAGTGAGTGTGACCACGAGATCCTCGCGGAGAAAGAAGACCTCCCCGTGGACCCCCTCTCGGACGACCCGCCCGTGGACACCTGTCCCGAGTGTGGCAACGACGAGTTCGTCCCCGAAGAGGACGTCTTCGACACCTGGGCGACCTCCTCGCTTACCCCTCTCATCAACGCCGGCTGGGACTGGGATCCCGACGACGGGTTCACGATGGACCATCCGGAACTCTATCCGTTCGACCTGCGTCCCCAGGGCCACGACATCATCTCCTTCTGGCTGTTCCACACCGTCATCAAGTGCTACGAGCACACCGGCGAGGTGCCGTTCGACGCGACGATGATCAACGGCCACGTCCTCGACGAGAACCGAGAGAAGATGTCCAAGTCGCGGGGCAACGTCGTCCACCCGAGCGAGGTGCTCGCCGAGTACCCCGTCGACGCCGTGCGCTTCTGGGCCGCGAGCGCCGCCGTCGGCGACGACTTCCCGTTCTCCGAGAAGGACATCGTCGCCGGCGAGAAACTGCTGCGCAAACTCTGGAACGCCTCGAAGCTGGTCGATCACCTCGCGCCGACCGATCCCGACGAGCCCGACGACCTCGAGGCGATCGACCGCTGGCTGCTCGCGGAACTCGACGACGCGATTTCCGACCTCACGGAACACTTCGAGGCCTACGAGTTCGCGAAGGCTCGGGACCGACTGCGGACGTTCTTCTGGAACACGTTCTGTGACGACTACCTGGAGATCGCGAAGACCCGCGAGGAGAGTCCGTCGACCCAGTACGCGCTGCGGACGGCTCACCGGACGTTCCTCGAGCTGTGGGCGCCGTACTTACCCCACGTCACCGAGGAGATCTGGCAGGCGGTCTACGCGACCGAGGCCGAGGGGCTGGACAGCATCCACACCCGCGAGTGGCCCACGGTGGCCGGCTACGAGGCCGACCTCGAGGCCGGCGAGACGGCGATGGAGGTCATCTCCGCGCTGCGCCGATACAAGAGCGAGCGCCAGCTGCCGCTGAACGCCGAACTCGAGTCCGTCGCCGTCTTCGGCGCCGTCGAAGGCTTCGAGGAGGCGATCCAGAACGTGATGCACGTCGGCGAACTCGAGGTGCTCGAGGAACAGCCCGAGGTCACGACCGAGGTGGCCTCGATCGACCTCGAGTACGCGACGGTCGGCCCCGAGTACGGCGCGAAAGTCGGCGAGATCGACGCGGCGATCGACGACGGCGAGTACGAACTCGACGAGGGCGCGGGCGTGCTTCGGGTCGCCGGCGAGGAACTCGAGGAAGCCATGTTCGAGGTCTCCCTCGAGCGCACCTACTCGGGCGCGGGCGAGATGCTCGAGACCGAGTCGGCGGTCGTCGTCGTCGAGTGACTACAGTCGCCGTTTCACCTTGCAGTACAGTTATGAGATCGTTCGTCGCCACGTCCAGACGATGGTGTCGCTGTCCCGCCGGAGATTGCTCGCGGCGGTCGTGACCGGTACGGTCGGTGCCGGGATCGCTGCCGCCGTTACAGGTGGGCCGGACCGGCCGGCTGCCCTCGATGTCGACTGTCCCGACTACGGCGAGGACGTGGCCGCGGTCGCGTGCAACGATCACCGGCGACTCGGGGTGACCCTCGAGCCCTCGACGACTTCGGTCGCGGCCCCCGGAACGATCACGTTCACCCTTCGCAACCGCTCCCACCGGGAGTTCAGGACGAACTGGTTCGGCTGGCGACTCCACAAACGCGTCGACGACGACTGGGTCTTCGTCGGGCCGAGGCGCGTCCCGCTGCCGTTGCACGTGGTCCGGCCCGGAGGAACGCTGACGTGGACGGTCACGCTCCGGTCGGACCCGTCCGGCAGAGATATCGATAGCTCGTCGGAGACGATCGAGTGGCCCGGCCTCGGGCCCGGCACGTACGCGTTCGGGATCGACGGCTGGTCCAGCGACGCGGATCGCGACTCGAAGACCGCCCTGAGCGAGACGTTCGCGCTCGATGGGGCGTCACCCCCGCTCGAGCCCGCAGACGCCGTCGAGACGGTCGAGTGGGAGGACGACGTCCTCGTCGCCCGGACGGATCGACTCGAGTCGGCCGATCGGCCGACGGCGTACGAACTGGACCGCGTCGACGATCCGGACGACGAGGCCGAGCGCATGATCCTCGAGCAGGTGCTCCAGGACGGGCGGTTCCGGACGACGCTCGCGCTGGCGCTGGAACACGGAGCCGACCGCGTTCGACTGGAAGACGACGACCGCGGGCACAGCCCCCTCTCGTGGTTCCCGGGCGTCTACGAGTACGAGGGGAAGGGCTACCGTCTCGAGACGGCTGAACTGTGAGGCCGGCCCACGTGCCGGCGGCGATTCGACGGCCCCGGAAACCGACGGTGGCCTCGAGTCCCGGGAATGGGAACGGCCGGAGCCCCCGTCAGGGACCGGA